>CAMNSD010000007.1 GCA_946554445.1 uncultured Lachnospiraceae bacterium
ATCCCTATATTCTTTTAGGAAGTCCTCATATGATATAATTGATATATTGTTTTTTACCCCCCCCCCGGCACTCTATCCACAATAGCTGTCGGATCTATATCCTTTGTTCGCAACAAATTAATTATCCAATCCGCACCTTGTCCAGCACCATATAAAATAATTGCCCTCGGATTTTGAGTATATACTTTCATAAACTCTTCAAATAAATTTTTCATTTTACTAATTTCTGTTATATTCATGTCATTCTCTCCAAATATTTTTCTCTCAAATCTGCATCTTTTGTTCTATGCTAAACATTATAAATATCCACTTTATATCGGTTTAAATTATCTCTCAACCATTCTATCGTCTCGCTAATCCCTTGCTCAAAAGTATACTGTGGCTCCCATGCTGTGAGTCTCTTGATTTTCCCGTTTGCTCCCAAAAGTCTGTTTACCTCACTTTTGAGGGGACGGAGTCTCTGTTCATCACAGACAATTTTCGCATTTGGATTAATCTGTCTGATAATCTCACATGCCAAATCGCCAATAGAAATTTCCTTTTGTGTTGCAATATTAATCTCCTCCCCGATAGTTTTATCAGATTCCGCAATCGCCACAAATCCCGCCGCCGTATCCTTCACATAATTAAAATCCCTGGTTGGCGTCAAAGAACCCAGTTTAATCTCCTCTCTCCCCGACAAAAGCTGGGAGATAATTGTCGGAATCACCGCCCTCGCCGACTGCCTTGGCCCGTATGTATTAAACGGTCTCACAATGGAAACTGGCAGACTAAAGCTTCGATAAAAACTCTCTGCCAGACGGTCCGCACCAATCTTTGTCGCTGAATAAGGAGACTGGCCCTGAAAAGGATGCTTCTCATCAATTGGCACATACTGCGCCGTGCCGTACACCTCTGAAGTCGATGTAATCATGACACGCTCTGTCTCCAAATCCCGCGCCGCCTGTAATACATTCAATGTTCCTTTAATATTGGTATCCACATAGGAATCCGGAGAATGATAGCTGAAAGGAATCGCTATCAGAGCCGCAAGATGAAAGACGCCGTCAATACTCCTCATTGCTTCTCGTACCCCATTAGGATCCCTGATATCTCCCGAAAAAATTTCAATTTCCCTCATTATATCCGGCGACAACGTATCGAGCCATCCCCATGTACTAAAAGAATTATAATAGGTAAATGCCCTTACCTGATACCCTTTTTCTACAAGCAGTTCTGTAAGATGGCTTCCAATAAAACCGTCCGCACCCGTTACTAATACTCTCTTCATATTCACCCTGCCTTTATTGAATCATTTTTATCACTTTAAACGCCTCTGCAAATTTGACTCCAGCCTCACTTCCACGCAGCATTGCCAGCGCCTTAATATCATCTAAATTTCTTGGAAAAGGATGTTCCCCCATCTCCGTATTATATATCATAGCCGCTTGAAGTTTTTGTTCTAACGTATCCGAAATATCAATATAAAAATTAGGACTGAATGGAGACATCGGATGACCAAAATTTGTTTCTGATAAAATCTCCATTGTTAAAATTGCTTTTATGTTGGGATGTCGGAACGTCTTAGTACATGCAAAGCACCAGTCAAATACATGCTTATGATCGGAATGCGCGTCATTATAATCGGGAAGAATAACCCAATTTGCATCAATCTGGTCAATATATGCCCCTATTTGCCCAATGGCCTCATCATCTGATACTTTTCCCAGCTTCGTTGTTGGAAGCATAAGATTTTTCATATCATCAAATTCATAAAAATCATTAATCTGCTTTATTTGCATCGCACGAACAACTCTCTGTTCTTCAGTATAACCCAGTTCAAGCAGCATATCCGTTACATTCAACCAAAAAATTCTGTGTTCTTTTCTTAGCTTTAATATGCTCCCGCCGGCCCCTAATGTCTCGTCATCCGGATGTGGAGAAACCACTAATATATTCATCTCAGATACTCCCCTTCCTTTAAGACAACTTCATCACAATCAAGGATATGTATTGCCCCATTTCCCGTCTTCACTACAAAGTCGTGCTTAGAATTTACCCGGAGTATTTTTCCCGGCTCTAAATTATCCGGGATAGATTCCTGACAAACCTGTGTCCTCCAAACTTTATATTCCTTTTCTTTATCGCAAAAATGCGCACCAACATAAGGATGCGTTATGGCACGAACAAGATTATAGATACTTTCGGAACTCATCCTCCAATCAATTTTTCCATCTAACTTATCACGTTTTCGCCATATATTACCGCCTTCATTAATCCTGACAACAGAAAATTTTCCATGCCGTTCCGCATATTCCGTAAATTCCAACACCTGCTTTGGTGCAACATCTAAAACTTTCTTATAAAGAGTCTGGGCATCATCTTCATATAATATTTCAATAGGCTCCTGACTAATAATATCTCCTGCATCTGGTTCTGCTGTCATTTGAAAGAATGTAGAGGCTGTCTCTTTTAATCCCAATGCCAATGCCCATATCAACGGATGTCTGCCACGATTACATGGAAGCTGCGCCGGATGAAAACCAATACCTCCTAAAGCTGGAATCTTTAGTATTTGTTCCTCGATGAGTCTGGACCATCCAAAGCAATAAATGACGTCCGGCATACATTTTCTAATAAATTTTTCCAATTCTTCTTTCGATATCTGTTCTGCACATATATATGGAATATTCCATTCTCTGCATATGGGAATCAGTGATTCAAAATCCGAATTATAGTTTGAGTTGTTCTGAGTTATCACGCCTACAACATCTTTTCCATTATTAACAAGCGCTTTTAATAGTACCACTGAAGAATAGACACAACCAATGTAGCATATTTTCATAATCACACCTCTCCAATATCCAAATCATAAAATCTCTTTTTCAAATCAATCGGTCTCATAAAAAGATGTTCATATAAAATATCTACAATCGCTTTAGATGTGTTTCCGTCACCATACGGGTTTTCTGCTTTTTTTATTTTTTCACGAAAAGAAATGTCTTGAGCCTTCTCTATACTTTTTGATATTGACAGCCTATCCGGTCTGCAATTAATAACGCTCTCCGCCTGTATTCTTCCCTTTTGCCTGTCTCCAATATTAATTGTCGGTATACCAAAAGAAGGAACTTCAATGATACCGCTGGATGAATTTCCAATGACGACATCCGCATACCTCAACGCACTTAAATACCTGCGCATTCCTAGAGACTCATAAACGATTATATTGTCTGCTTCTTTTGCACTCTCATCTAGCAAATGATTAATTTCGCGGCCTCCACTATCTGCATTAGCCTTGGTACACAAATATAAATATTCTGGATGCTCCATCATCGCTGTCAGCAGCTCCTGCATCTGTAATTTTGCAGTATTCGTTTCCAATGTTACCGGATGAAAAGTAACAACTGCATACGGTCTATCCAAACTACATTTTAGTGAATCTTGCAATTCTTCTCTGGACATAGTATCTACATGTAATGCATTTTCAACTCCCGTAGCACCTACGTTAAATACGCGATTGGGCTGTTCTCCCATCTGAATCACACGTCTCCGATACTGTTCCGTACTGGTCAGATGTAAATAACTCATTTTAGTAATCGCATGCCTTATTGCCTCATCTATCAATCCTTCAGTAGCTTCTCCACCATGCATATGTATAATCGGAATTTGCGCATTCATAGCCGCACAGGCAACTGCCAGAATCTCGTATCGATCTCCCAGTATAAGAATAGCATCCGGCTTACTGGCCTCAAAATATTCCGAAAAACTAATCATGGCAAGTCCCATTGCCTTAGACATCGACACGGCTGTATCTGAACTTAATAAAATCTCTATTTTGTTATCAATGTGCTCTCCGTCCTGCTCTATCTCCTTATAGGTAGAACCGAACTCCGTTGATAAATGCATCCCTGTCACGGTCAACTCTACCTGGAAATATCCTGACGCTCTTAATCTTTTGATCACAGGTCTTAATAACCCGTATTCTGCTCTAGTAGCAGTAATAATTGATATTTTCATCATACACTCTGCTCATACACAAAATGTCTGATTCTGTCTATTCCCGTAAAGGAAAATCATAAAACTTTTTCTTTAAGTCTATCTGATCTTCTAATAGAAACTTTTTGCAGACGGACAGAATCTTCATGCTTGTGCCATCCATGTCATACGGATTACGCGCAGATACCCCCCCCCCACTATAAATTGTCATTTCTAAGGCTTTATAGATTGCTTCCTTTATCTCTTCTTTTTTTGTTTTACAATGAATCACCGTTTCTGCTGCCACCCTTCCCCTTTGTCTGTCTCCTATATCAACCGTTGGTACCCCAAATGATGGTGCTTCCAAAATGCCGCTGGATGAATTTCCAATAACCATAGTACAATATTTTAAAGCACTTAGATATCGTTTCATTCCCAACGACGTAACTGCCAACACGTTATCATGTTCTGCCGCATATTCATCAATCAACTGATTGATAATATATCCTCCGGTATCCGCATTTGCCTTCGTAATAATATATTTCATTTGAAATGCATCCAGCGCATACAATACTTCTCTAAACTGATCCTCAACACTTCCTTCCTCCAAAGTAACGGGGTGAAAAGTCACCACTGCATACTGCCCTTTCAAGTCCATACCAACTGAAGCTTCCAGTTCCTCCTGTGTGAGTAGTCTTACATTTTTTATATTTTCTACCCCTAAAGAGCCTACTGTAAATACTCTGTCCGGAGATTCGCCCAACTGCACAATTCTTTTCGCATATCTTTCCGTAGAAGGAAAATGCAGATAACTAAACTTAGTAATAGCATGACGAAACACATCATCCACTGCTCCCTCTGTAATTTCTCCTCCATGAATATGTGCAATTGGAATCCTCATGTTCACTGCTGCCAAACATACTGCAACTGTCTCATAGCGATCTCCAAGAACTACTAATAAGTCAGGCTTATTTATCTGAAAGTATTTCCCAAACTCCAATAGTGCCACTGCCATAGCTCTGCTTGTTGCAGCCGCATCATGCTTCTGATCCAAAATCGGAATTTTAGCAGTAATCGAAAAACCATCTTCTATGATTTCCTCATAGGTATATCCAAACTCCTCTGATAAATGCATCCCCGTAACCAAAATAGCCAGTTCCAACTCCTGATCTTGCTCAATACGTTCCATTAATGGTTTTAAAAGTCCATATTCCGCTCTTGTGGCCGTCAATACAGCAATGTTTTTCTTATTCATCGCTCAAACCTCTATCAGCTCGTCCTCTCTAAAGTCTCTCCGTGCCTTTTTTCCGATAATCTGCTCCCAACACATCGGATTTATCCCAGTTCCCGGTCTTTTTGTGGTGAGATTATCTTCTGTAAACCTTTCGCCCGTTTTTATATCACATCGTGCAACAATACTCCTTCTCACTACATCCACATTCTTTTTCTCCGATGCAGAGGGTTCTTTACATCCATTCCCCAATGCCTGTTCAATATTTCTGACTGTCATGACCATTGCCTGTAATTCCTGCGGTTCAAGACTCGCCTTATGATCTGGCCCATCCATGTTTCTATCCAGAGTAAAGTGTTTTTCTATCACAGTTGCACCCAGGGCCGCTGCTGCTATAGGAACCTCAATTCCCTGCGTATGGTCAGAATATCCAACCGCAACGCCCAGTTCATCTCTAATCGTCACCATCGCCTGTAAATTCACATCTTTGTATGGGGTGGGGTATTCTGTATTACAATGAAGGACTGTGATATCCCCGCTGCCATGATCCTTTAAGACTCTCACTGCTTCCCGAACTTCTTCTAACGTACTCATCCCAGATGACAATATGACTTTTTTCCCTGTTTTAGCAATTTCTCTCAAATAGGGGTAGTTAGTAATCTCTCCGGACGGAACTTTCAGAATATTAATACCACACTTTACAAGGTAATGTATGCTATCTATATCAAATGGGGTTGACAAAAACATAATATTCTTATCCATGCAATAGTCAATCAATTGCTCATGCATGTCCGGCGTTAATTCAAGCTTCCTCAACATATCGAACTGTGATTCCGACTGCTCTGTTGTCATCATCTGATAATCAGCTTTTTTTGCATTCTTACATACTACCGCTTCTGCCCTAAATGTCTGAAACTTTACGGCATCCGCACCAGCTAAAACAGCCTCATCCACCAACCTTTTGGCAATTTCAATATCTCCATTATGATTCACGCCCGCCTCAGCAATAATAAATATACTATTCATAGCTCTTTAATCTGTCTCCCATTTTAATTTTGCCATCATAAGTATACTCTATAATCTCCAATACAGTATCCCCTGTTTTGACAATAAATCCATCCTCTGTTTTTCCTACAATCTGGCCGACCGTATTTTTATATACATGCGCACCCATTATCATTCTTGCCTTGTTTATATTAATCTTCTTTCCTTTGATCCATGATACTGCCTGCGGTCCCGGTATACACAGCGCCCGTATGAAATTAAAAATCTCACGGCTGGTCTGTGTCCAGTCAATAATTTCATCTCCTGGTTCTCGTATTCCACAATAACTACCTACCGGATCAATATCTCTTTGCACAATACGCTTTACCCTATTTTCCTGAATCATTTTGATAGCTCGATACAATACATCTGCACAACCATCATACGCTCTGTCGAGCAATGTTGCGTATGTATCCTCATCTGTAATTGGATAAACTTCTTGCAGTATGATATCCCCCGTATCAATGCCTTCGTCAAAATAATGAACAGTTATTCCAAACTCTTTTTCATCATTAATCAATGCCCAATTTAAAATATTCCTTCCTCTATAAAACGGAAGTTTCCCCGCATGGCAATTAATGGATTTAAATTTGGGCAGATTTATCATGTCTGTTTTAAATATTTGATTAAAAGACATTGATACAAATAAATCAATATCATATGATTTCATTTTATCAATAAATAATGGTGCATTTATATTTGGGCTTAATTCCACAGGTATACTATAATTCTCTGCCATTCTTATCAATTCAACGTCTCTTTTATCATATCTAACAGTCACAAATATAATCTCCAGAGATTCATCTGCAATTATCTTCTCAAATGCCTTATGCGCCCATGGACCATCTGCAAAATATCCTATTCTCATGCAGATGCCCTCCTGTTCCACACGGCATCCATATAGACTATCCCTATTTGCCCCCCCCCCACTTTTTTATCGGTCTTTTGAAATACATGCATTTTGATAGGTGAATAATCTCCTATCTCATCAGGTATCACTTCTGACATTACTTTTACAAAATGGGAATTTCTCACAAATGGTTTCCCCTGTAACATGACATCGTGCAAGACTCTGCTGACATAATAATGCCCTGACAAGAAATTTGCATTTACCCCTGCTTCCTGATATGAATGAAATTTATCCTGAAATTTATCACACAAATCCGTTTCTTCTAAATACAAATTATGAAAACTGGGAGTTATCTCTGTCAATCCAAATTCTGTCCTCGCCTCATTAAGAATACGCAGCGGTTCGTTAAAACACTCTATTAATATAATAACCCCATTATCACCCACTTTTCTTTTAAGCTGATCCAGTGCCCTGTCCTGATCACTCTTATCTAATAAATTAATGATCACTCTCTGTGAAATAATAACATCTGGAACCAGTATATTTAATTCATCTAACTGTCTCACATCCCCAGCGATAACATCTATTCCCTGAGGGTTCAATCTATGATTGGCTATCTCACGCAAATCGTCGTTTTTTTCAATTCCAATAAATAAATCTTGCGGCCACACCTTTTTCAATTCTGATAAAGTATATCCATTGCCACAACCCACATCCATTATTATCATTTGTTTTTTCCCAAACAAATTATTCTTTTTCATATTAAAAATCACATCTATGATGGATTGTGTTTCTCTGTTACGGACATACAAATTTTTCATTGTAGAAGTTTCGCTTTCTTTCTCACATAAAGCCACCTCTGTGTAATGATCCATTACAATTTTCTCATAATTTTTCATCTACATTTTTCTCCTTTATCTGAATCATAAGTTTCTCATATTCATCCTTATCAAGGAATGGATACATATCCTGTAATGCCGGTGTAATCATCCTACCGTTCTTGTCCAGTCGTGACATCACCTTCGGTATCACTGGATCATCAAATCTCTGCTCTACTTCAAGCAGACACCTACTACTACTACTCACTAGCCATTGGACTGCTTCTTCCACCTCTGCATTAGATATACATTTGCGATATGCAAATCCAAATAAATCCGCTACCTTGGCAAAACTTGGAAAACTCACGCCCGTATCCGGCGTACAGCCTATATATGCCCCTTGAAAGAAGTTCTTACTCGTCTGTCTGATGGCACCATAACCCTCATTAGCAAACACCACAACATGCACCAGAAGATCATTCTGCACAATTGTCTGCAACTCCTGCAGATTCATCATAATACTGCCATCCCCGGTAATACAGTACACCTTTCTGCCCGATGCGACTGCTGCGCCAATTGCCGCCGGGATATCATATCCCATTGAACCGCATGTATAATTTGTTAAAACCCTCTGCCCAACATACTTCACACCAATCTGAAGTTTCGCTGTATTTGCTGTATTATTGCCAAGTGCCAGAATACTGTCTCTTTCTTCATATTGCCCGAATATTTTCCAAAAATAATAAGAATTTACCCGATCCCCCAATGCAATATCATCAGCCCCTTCAAATGGTGTAAATCGATCCTTAAGCATATTACAATAAGCAAGCCACTCCTGAGACACATATATACTATATTCTTCTTTAACCGTCTTTCTGATAAAATCCTTTAAATCTGCATGAATAAATTTCATGATATGAAGTCCTGATTTTTTGCTCTCCTCAATGTCTGCATCCACCATAATGATATCAGCATCCGGCGCAAAACCTTCCAGATTAAATCCCGTCTGTCTAAATCCAAGACTGTTTCCCATCGCAAGGATCATATCTGAATTCTGTAAAATAAAATTGCCGGTTCTAGGCCCAACATTGCCAGAATTACCATAGTAAAGCGGATGTTCTGCATATAAATTATCCGCAACCCATGAGCCGCCAATCACAGGAATCCCCATCTGATTTATAAACTGCTCAAATTCATTCCGGCAGGCACTGCTGATAATTCCTGATCCAGCCAAAATACAAGGCCTTTTTGCACTCCGAAGCATCTGTAACACATCCCTAACTTCTGTTACATCTACCTCCGGCACCTCACTAACAAACACCTCCTCCGGATACAAATCGGTTTCCTCTACTCTCGCATTTTGTATATCCTGAGGGATATCCAACCAGACAGGCCCACGTCTGCCGTCCATCGCAATATGAATCGCCTTAACAAGTTCCCTCTTGACAGATAACGGATCTGTAAGCATCACGGCATACTTTGTCATGTTTCTTACCGTAGGAATAATCTCAAACTCTTGAATCCCCCGATAACGCAGTTTGAGCCCTGATTTAGGAACGGATATTTCATATCTGACCTGCCCTGACAACACAATCATCGGAAGACTGTCCTGCCATGCCCCCATGACACCCGTCAGTGTATTCGTCGCACCTGGCCCAGAGGTGACACATACTACCGCCGGTTTACCACTATATCTGGCGTAGGCCTCAGCTGCCATGGCACATGCCTGTTCGTGATGATTAAAGTATTTATGCATTTCTTCACATACAAGCAACGCATTGTCCAAATGCATGGCTCCACCACCTACAACCGCAAAACAATCCGTAATGCCATATTCGATTAACGTTTCCATGATAATGTCTGCCAATCTTTTTATCATTTCTAAAAGGGTTCCTTTCCTCAGCGTATTTTTATACTTTCCCCTGTATTAGGAACTTTTTACACCCGTAACTTATCCTTCATCCTATCCAGCTCTTCCAACTGTCCCATATCCATATAGGCAGATTCCTCTATGACATATGCACCAATTCTCTTTCCTTCCGCTTTACATCTTTCTATAATCTCCGGAAACGAAATCAACTCATTCTGTGGCATCGTACTAATCAAATGAGACTGTACTATATACATACCTGTATTAATCAGATAATTGTTCTCTGGTTTCTCTGTTAATTCCACACAGTTTCCCCCTTCGTCAAGCGAAAGAACACCATAAGGAACAACATGTTTATATTTGGCCGCAACAATCGTGATATAATTGTGATTCTTTTTATGATAATTAAAGATTTCACTATAATCCGCATCAATAATAATATCGCAGTTTACTAAAAAAAAATCCTCCTCTATTCTGTCCCGCAAAAGATATAAGCCACCGCCCGTCCCTAGATAAGTCTCCTCTTCCACATATTCAATCTCATACGACTTGTCCAACCCTTCAAAGTATGATTGTATCATCTTTTTTTTATGATTAACAATCATGTAAAAATGGCGACATCCATAATCCACAAAGTTATTAAAAATTCTTTCTGAAATCGGAATTTCACCAATAGGAATCAATGCCTTTGGTAAAATCTTAGTATAGGGATATAATCTGGTTCCTTTTCCACCCGCCATCATGACGACAGGACAATTTAACTCAAAATTTTTCCGAATTCTTCTACCGTTTCTAAATACAACCTCTACTACTTCACCATTATAATTAACAATCGGAATAGAGTATACTTCTGTAGCTTGAAACAATTCATCAATTTTATTTCTATCATAGCGTAGCAAAAACGTTGGACAAAAATTTGCAATATGTTTAACTGTGACTCCTGTGTCCCCATCCCCAAGTGCATATCTACGCACATCTCCATCTGAAATAGAAGCAATCAACTTACTATTGTCAACAACATAAACAACCTTACAACGCACTTTTTCCAGCTGTTCCACCGCTTCCTTAATAATGGCATCTTTTTCTATTAATAAATCTTCTATCTGCATAGTCTCACCCATATATTAAAGAATAAATATCTACAATATCTATATGCTCCTTATACCAGCCATACAATTCCGCCACAGCCGCACGCATATCCGTCAGTTCCCACTCCGGCAACTCCCTGCATATTCTGTCATTGTTTGCCGTATACTCATTCGCCCATCCTTCATTACAAACGATTATATCTCTCTGCTCGTTCGCCACTTCATTAACAAGCCTTGCCAATTCATACAAACTTACCCTAACACCACTCACTGCATTGTATACATGATATTGGGGATGATCTAACTGCAAAAACATCTCCAACATCCGACAGAAATCATCTATCCATAGATAATCAAAGTAACAGTCTCGCCGCAAAGACAGCGGCAATCCCTTTAATGCTTTACAACAAAGATTTGAAATATACTTTGTCCTCCAATCTTCATACCGCCCGAAGATACCAAACAATCTCAAATTATAAATATTATCGCTTCTTTCTATTAGCTGGTTGGCGATATATTTCATCAATCCATATTGGTCCACCGGTATCCGATGCTTACTAATCTCTTCCTCCGTCACCGATTGGATTGGAGAACGCTTATCATATTCGGCGCCTGATCCAGTATAAATCATCTTGCCATATAAATCCGAATATCTGTAAAAATTTTGAAAAATTTTCAGATTATATTCTAAAATTTTGTTCCCATCGTTATTTGAACCAATTTTGTCTCCATAGACCGCAAAATGCAGAACCACATCATAATGCTCTTTTTGTAAATACTTCGCCACTTTTTCTTCATTAATACAATCTAATTCCCTGCTTGTCGGGGCATAAACATCATAGCCTTTTGCCAGAAGATACTCTTTTACATTCCTGCCCACAAATCCGGAACCACCAGTCAACAATATTTTCATAGCATTACCTTCACACATATTATATATTTTCTGCAATACATACCCGCATCTATTATATCATACATCCCAACGCTTTACAGCAACTTCCATACATTTTCGAACTTCCCCTCTTTCAGGAAAAAAGTCGCCGTATTTCCTCCGCCTACTGTAAGAACCAGACTATGGCATTTCGTCAACAACAATATCTCTTTTATATAATCATTATTTTTCTGCCGTACACCATAATCTTCATTACAGATATATAAATCATCAACCGAATTAGGCCCACCTGCATCATCAAAAAAATTTACTCGTGGGCGATCAATACATAAACACCTGTCTCCCATCTCTTTTTTTATGGTCTTGACATAATAAGTATCCTCGCAGGAAAGAAAAAAGAAATTGTAATGATACTGTTTCATATATTTTCTTATATTTTCTATGCATTGTTCAACAGATTTTCCTTTCGGATGGTTTTTCCAGGACTGATCACCTGTAACGCCTCCCCAATGCGCTCCTGCACGAATACCTACACCCAACACTCTTTCTCCTTCTGGGAACAGTTTTCGATATGATACCTCCACTTCCTTCAGAATGACTGGCTTCACTCTAAGATATTTATGCGCCAGCTGTCGATATCCCCAATACTTGTCATCATAGATATCTAACTTATCATTCCAGGAAATACTCCCATAAGGTTGTCCGCGAAGAGGTCCTAATATAACATTCTTACTCTGATATACATCTTCCAAAGGAAATCCTGGAACCAAATCCTCAAAATAGTAATTCCATGCATTTTCTTTTCCTCTGCTTTCATCATCCTGCAAACCGACCAAAAAATAATTCTTATAATCAACTATAGGAATCCAACCACGTTCAACAGCATATTTTACATTTGACAGCACAAATAAATACGTGGAAAAAACACCCCATCGCTGCGTATTATCTGTACGAACCACATAAAATGTCTTATCTTTATTTAAATCCCCAAACGACTTTCTCTCTAGTTCTGCCAATGTCTTTTTGTTCATTTTCCGTTCATATATCTTCTCTGAATATCTTTTCCTAATATTTTCGGGCACAATACTTCTATATATCATTACAACCCAGTTATCTTGTCTGTTCATGTTCTTTCTCCTTCAAATTCACTGAAACCCCTTCCCCTTGTCTACCTCCAACACTTTCTTAATAATAGCTACAACATCCTCCATATCCCCTGGCTGGTAACGCTGATCGCACGGAATAGGTAAGATATTCTGTGCATAATACGTCTCCAGCTGATAAATATCACTCTCCGTCACATTAGGCCACAAACATGGAATATACAATTTGTGCTCCTGTAATTTTTTCCGGACTTTCCCTCCGTTGTTAAGCAGCAAAGGATACATATACGGACCGGTTCCCATCTGTATTTTTAATTCATTCAAACTGGATAATCCACTCTCTAAAACCTGATAATTCTCTTCCCTAATCCGCTTTATTTTGTCATAATCTACCGCGCATAGAATATTCTTTGCCATCCAAGACATCTGTCTAATCTCCTGCTGTCCCAGATACTCTTCATTCTTTATAAAACAATCATAAAATTCTGAGGCCGTTTTCTCATGTCTTCCCGCCAAAAAAAACAGGCGGTCATAACTATATTGCCTAGACAGACTGTCTTCTTCCTCGATATGCGTATATAAATAGGCCCCATCAGGCACTCCAAAAAATTTTCTGCAGGTATAAATAGTATCTACATCACTGATGGGTTGTTGAAAAAAAGCCTGTGCATTATCAATAATCGCCTTCGGATGCTTCTTACATAATTCTCCCAGAAAGGCATTATCCAACTGCCCATAGTAGTTTACCACATACACATATTCTTCTTCCATGTCTGCTGGAAAAATGGGCTGAAAAGCTGAATCAATAGAATAATAGACGATTTTAACGCCCTCCGCCTGACATACGTCTGTCACAGAATCGCATACATAATAAGGAACCGCCAGTCGTTTTATCCCTCTTTGTCTTATTAAATAGCGAAGACAATTCCTTCCGGTATTCAAGGCAAGACAATCTGTATGATACTCTCTACCGTCAAATTTTTCAAACTCCAAATAACCACCATATTCTTTCATCCATCACTCCTGTTCACTGATGAGCGTATATGCCGCTAAATACTCTTTTACCTTGCTTTGCGGATTAAACATCATCACATCTATAATCGAAAGATTCGGTTGGAATTCATTTCCAAACTGATCATACACGATATCCTGCGTCTTGACAAAATGCAGCTGTATGCCCTGCTTTCTAAATGCCTCAAAAGAGTATAATTCCTGTCCCCCTATGGCATTGAAATATTCCGTGGCGTTAAGCTGCCGGCATATCGCTAAAACCTTGTCCTGCCCTTTCAGGGTATTATCTTTCTCTAAATCAGAGGAAACAAGAAGTTCTGTCTGTATCCCCAGATATTTACCTATCACATGAAAAGAATATTCAATATACTTGGCGATATTCTCCTCCTCACACCACAAAATATCTTCTAACATTGGATATATAACTCCATAATAAGGCGCTTTCCTATATGCCCCCTCTATACTTCTTAAGCTTTTACGGATGACGGCTTCGTTATGATCTACCTTAACCTCATTGATCAGAACATTGGGCGAAGCGCCTAACATCGGCACATTAATATACTTGGGCCCGCCGTTTACTAAAATTCGGTTTCTGTTAATCCAACCGCCTTTGATAAAGTTTACGTCATCATATATAACATACCGATCCACAAGATTCATCAACTGCCAATACCCTATATAGGGAACAAAGTATGGCTGCATAATACCTATTTTCACATGGCACCTCTTCTATCGTCTGCATTGTATCACTGCTTTGCAAATCCGATCCACATCATGAAAATCAAGATCTGCATATAAGGGCAGCGTCAACACTCTCTGACTGATTTTTTTTGCCGTTGGCGTATCATCCACGTTAAATTTTCCATGAAAACATTCAAATGTATTCGTGAGCGGGTAAAAATATTTCCGAACACCAATATTTTGACGTGCAAGCGCTTCTTTCACCTCATTGCGGTCAGCGCCAAACTTTGTCTCATCTATGATGACAGGAAAGTATGCATAGTTAGAATACACTTCTTTTCTATTTCTATTTAGCTGTAGACCTTCTACGCCTTCTAGCTGTTCCCGGTATCGTTCGACCACCTTCCGTCTTTTTTCACGGTTCTCATCAGCATGTTTTAAATTACAAATCCCCATCGCTGCGCAAAATTCATTCATCTTCGCATTAGCGCCTACGCCTTCCACCGTATCTTCGTCACGAATTCCAAAGTTCTTCAATTGATACAATATCTTTCCTAATACCGGATCCTGATAACAGCATGCCCCTCCCTCTATGGTATGAAACACTTTGGTCGCATGAAAACTGAAACAGGAAGCATCCCCAAACTGTCCCACCGTTTTGCCCTTGTATCGAACGCCAAAGGCATGTGCCGCATCATAGAGCACTTTTAAATGATATTGGCCTGCAATCCGTTCTATTTCTTCCACATCACATACATTCCCATAGACATGTACCGGCAGGATAGCGCAAGTCCTTTCCGTAATCAAATCCTCTATTTTAGAAACATCTATGGTATAATCTTTATCATTAATATCACAAAATACCGGTTCCAGTCCATTTCTGATAATGGCATGTGTTGTGGACGCAAAGGTAAAAGGTGTCGTGATAACCTCCCCTTGCAAGTCCATCGCCTGAAGTGTAAGTTCCAAGGCCATATGTCCGTTGGTAAACAGCTCTACCGAAGCAACCTCAAGATACTCCTGTAGTTTCTGCTGTAATTGTACATGTTTAGTTCCCATATTAGTCAACCAACGTGTCTGCCATAAATCTTTAATTTCTTCCACATATTCGTCCAGTTCAGGCATCGACGACCTTGTTACGTTTATCCTATCTGACATATCACTGCCTTACCCTTTCATTCGTCTCCAAATATCTCCTCTTTACTTCTGGCGGATATCTTCTTATCTTTCACCTCGTATATCGTATCACACTTCTTTACTGTTGTAAGTCTGTGGGCCACAATAATCAATGTCTTATACCCTTGCAGCGCTTCGATTGCTTTCATAACTTCCGATTCTGTTTCATTATCCAGCGCAGCCGTAGCCTCATCAAGCACCAACACTTCCGGATTACGATACAATGCCCTGGCAATTGCTACTCTCTGTCTCTGGCCACCTGAAAACCGTACCCCTCGCTCGCCTACCCTGGTGTCTAATCCTTTTGGAAGATTTCTCACAAACTCATCCAGTTGCGCTATCTTGAGGGCCTGCCATACTTTATCGTCATCAATAGCCCTCTTACTCTCTCCAAATGCAATATTATAACGGATTGTATCGTCTATAATAAAAGTCGCCTGTGGCACATATCCTATAATCTTATTCCATTGTCCTCCTAAATCTTCTATATCAATACCATCCATGAATATATGGCCTTCCGTTGGCTTTAAGAGCGCCAAAATGATATCCGAGACGGTCGTCTTACCAGCACCGGATGGACCAATAAAAGCGATGGATTCCCCTTTCTTGATGGTAAGATTTACATTTTCAAGCACTTTTTCCTCTGTCTCCGGATATTGGAAACTCACATTTTTCAATTCTATCTGTTGATTAAATTGTGCATTATTATACTTTTCTTTCCGTTCTTCTTTTTTCTCATCTTCTTTTTCCAGTTTCTTTACCCGTTGTATAGTCTCGTGGCAGGCTTTAAGCTGCGATGTACTCATAGTAATCGTATTGATACCACTGGTAATCGTGCCCAATGCCGGTAGAATGCGAAATGCGCCCGCCGCCACCGCCGACAACTGCGTAATCAAGGCATCCACATTACTGGTATTTCCCATCTGTACCGCAAGAGTTACCATTACTCCAACAATACAGATCATCTCAATCAGGTAGGCTGGCACCGTGGTACCCATATCCACTTTAACGGATACCCTGCTATATTTCGCCTTAACATCCCCATAAGCCTTCACAAACTGTTCCTGCTTATGCATGACCAGCACTTCTTTATGTCCCTGAATCGCCTCCATGGCCACCTTGTTCATATCGACCATCAACTCTCTTCTTTTGATTCCGTTCCTGCTCATGGATTTACGATACAAAAGCTGAATCACGATCAAACAGAAAATAGCCAACAGCATCAAAAGAAGTGCCATCTGCACCGACTGTATCATAATATAAGCGCCGATACACATAATCGTCAATAATTTCATCACACTGGTAAAAATGGTTTTTAAGATGCCATATATACTGGCCGCATCACCGGATATTCCATTGATAAGGCTTGCCGTATTATTCTGTACAAAAAACATATAGCCCTGTCTCATATAGGCCGCAAGTACCCTCACTGCCAATTCCCGCTGCACCATATAAGAATATTTGGCGGACACCCAGCTATAGAATACAAAGTACAGAGTCTTCACCAGATATACGCCTATCACAGCCAGACATACAAACCAGATAACCTTCATATCCGTATCCAGACGAAATGCCTCTACGAAAGGAACCATATACCACCGGCCCCGTATTCCCTTAACATCAAGCATCATATCCAGTACTGGCATAATGACAGCAACGCCCATAGTCTCCAGCAATGCCGCCATAAGGCTCATAACAAGGACAAGAACGGCATATCTTTTCTGTTTACTGCTTAGAATAAACCACAGCTTCTTTATAACATCCTTTGCTTTTCTAAATTCGTTCATGCAAATCGTTCCTTTTCACAATATCCAAGACTATACATCCATCAATATCCATTCTTTCATATAGATACCCACACTCATATCTTCCGTAAGACACCACTTCTTAGGGGCGATCACCACCTTATCTTTGGCCTCGCCCAAAAACTGCGCCCACCAACTGTAAGTACTATTCGACATGATAAAATGGCGACAATTTTTCATCAGATACAAATCCTCATAATCTTCATGATGATCTTTAATATACACTACCGGACATGGAAATTTCATGTTATTTTCAACCTCATCAACCGTGTCTGAAAATATATAAAAAACTGCATCCGGCATTATTTCCTGCATATATTTCATGGCATTAAAATAATAGGAATCCCCACATACATCGAAAATTGGGTTATTGACATAATCACCTCTTCGTATATGGACACAGACCGCGTTCGTGGAAAGAATCTGTTGACAGGCAAATGTATTGGAGATATCGGTCGGCTTCCATCTAAAATCTTCTAGCAAAAGTTCACGAATCGGTTGTAACGGTTCTGCTTCCTGAAACCATCCGTTCATATAAATATTTTTATGAAATTTCAACCATAATTTCTCCTTTATGAGACTATGATCTCTCTGTACAACTCCAAAAAAAGCAAAAAAACTCGACCAAAAATCCTCCCGTTTTCCAGCTATTCCTTCCTGCCGTCCCGCAATAAAATAAGAAACCAGCTTCTTATCCAGCATTTCTTGCAACCTTGCTGTTTTACCCTTATTTTCCACCACCTCAACTTTATCAAAAAACTCAAAATGGCACAAAGCAAAACTACGTAACTTATCCCTATTGATAACAGACAAATCTAATCCTATTGTATCAATTCCATATTCAAGCTGCAATTTTCTTGCCATAGCGTACTCAAACATCTGATTGCCAAGTCCGCCTTTGATTCTGACAATAATCATTTTGTTAGTACCTCGACAAACACGGGCCATCTTTTTTAACCCTATAATCTATTATTTCGATACAAAAACAAATCCTTCCGGCTGATATAGACAAGTGTTAAATGCCAGCCTTTTACCATCAACAGTATTCACGGTGTAATATCCAAGCCCTTTATGGTCTGGTCTATTGATATCCATATCTATCTCAAACGGTGCATATTGAAAATTTTCATATCCATAATCTCTAAATAATTCTGCAATTTTGGGAATAGAATATATATTATAATATACTTGTGAAAAATCAGATTCCTTCGTTGGTTTTTCATAGTTTTCAAGACTAATCGTATAATTAATTGCGCCTTCATAAAATAAGGAGGAAAATGCAATCCATTTCGGATTCAATTTGCACATCTCCTTAATCGGTGTCCTATACTCTGGCAGCCAAGAAAGCGTTTGTAGACTGATAATACCGTCAAATTTATCTTTTAACGTCTCATCTAGCCTGAAAATATCTCCATATTCAAATCGGATATTATCATCTGCCCCCTGATACAAGCCAAATAATTTAGTATTGATATCTATCCCCGTAAATCTACTACTCAAATGTTTTTGAGCCAGATAGGATGTCCCTGCCCCCGGCCCACATCCAATATCCAAGATATCCTTATTATCAAGATTTGTATGCAATGACAAAAACTCATCGAAAGCAACTGTAATCCTGTAGGGTTCCTTGAATTGTCTTGTATACCATTCAAGATTATTTTCCTCTGTCCAATAATCAATATTTTCTTTTTTCTGCATCACAATCTTTGTTCCCCTGTTCTATTCATAATATGATTCATCCCATTATAACAGATTACTCCGCGTATCTAATATCTATTTCCTGTGAGTAAATTTTAAAAATCTTTCTCGTCCCAATATTCTATACATAAAATAGAGTAATGGATCATTATACCATTTTGCCCGTTTACTATTCCATTCACAGTTATCATCTAAAAGGCTGTCATTAAAAAAGCTCTGCTCAACTTGACTAAGTCTATACTCAAAATCCTTATCCATATCCAGTTGCAAACTGCTATGTTTTCTATAACCCTCTAAATTACCTGTAATATTTTGACCGCTTCCGTCCCAACCCCAATTTCTTACTTTTGACTTCACTGGATTAATTGTGCAAAATCCATTAATTGCCAAAAAAATGCCTCTATTAATATCTGTATTTAATAACTTACGCTCGTCTTGGCTACTTATAATTTCTCCAACCATCCTAGAAAAGAGCCGTGGTCTTGCACGATAAATACTCATCATCAGCCGAATATTCTGTGCTGCACCAATCCAGTTTTGTATTGTCAACTGCTCCTGAATTATCTTTTCTTTCTTTTTCCAAATTCCCATCCCCCAAGCACAAAAATTAGTCAGCGGAATAACATTGTCTTCTCCACTTCTAAATTTACAGTCATCCGCATAACCGCATACTCCATAAATTCTGGGATGATTCTCATATAATTCCAGACCTTTATTCATATATATTAAAAAATTAGTGGAAAACTCATTATCATCTTCCGTAAAAATCAACCTATCATACTTTTTAAAAATCAGCTTTTCCAAATAACTATAATTGTTTTCTGCTCCCAAATTAACTTTTTGGAAAAAAATATGCGTTTTTAAAAAGACTTTTAATGGACCATTCAACATCTTACATACTTTTTCCCACCCCTCAATATATTTCTCATTGGGCGGATAATCAACACTAATATATATTTCTGTCCGATCAGCATATGTGTTTTTCTGTAAAGACTCAATGCATCTTTTTAAATGTTCATATCTGTTGCATGTAGTTATCATAACCGGAGCATATATCATAAACGTATGCCATCCTTTCTATCAGCAACCTAACCTTCGCGCTATAAACCCTCTCTATCGGTCTGGAGTTTTATATTCCTGCCCCATAAAGATCCTCGATGATCTGCTCCCACTCACCACGCATTTTAAGCATGGCACAAATCACATCCCGAACGGCTCCATATCCGCCTTTTACTCCG
Organism: uncultured Lachnospiraceae bacterium; assembly: GCA_946554445.1. Lineage (GTDB taxonomy): Bacteria > Bacillota > Clostridia > Lachnospirales > Lachnospiraceae > UBA3282. The sequence continues at coordinate 20,460 of CAMNSD010000007.1, forward strand.
GAAATATAGTCCGCCTGCGCTTTGACTTCCTCACAGGCATCCGCCGGACATCCCACAAAACCACATAACTTCATAGGCGCCCAATCGTTTATGTCGTCCCCGATATAGCCGATTTCCTGTTTAGCTATATTGTTTGACTCCATAAACTCCTTCAAATAGGAAACTTTATCCTTACAATTCTGCACAATATAATCAAACTTCATCTCCTGAAGCCTACGCATGGTCGCCTGACACTCACGGCCCGTCAACGCCATCAGCCGAATCCCCTTTTGATGTGCCGCAAAATATCCTGCCGCATCTTTCGTACAAAATTTTTTTAGTTCATTACCGTTTTCGTCATAATATATTCCGGCATCCGTCATCGTACCATCCACGTCTATCACCAGATACCTGATTTCCTGTACACTCTGCTTATCAAACATAATCTTGTTCCTCACTGTACACACCGCAGCATCTCCTCCCGGCTGTCGAAGATAAATACCCGATAATTATCTGTCTGGTAATCGGCTTCTCGACTATCCAATGCTGCTTTCAATGGACACGCCTCATATTCCTCATTTGTAAAGAGAAAGAACATCCTTCCTTCCGGTTTCACAATCTGATGCACTGCTTCCTGCAGCCACGGTTTTATCTCTTCTACATTATACTTGTCGGGCAGACTGCTCCACACCCACACTTCAATCTCGCCATCTGACAATTCCGTCAATACATTCCCATTCCAAAAAGTAGCATACCCTTCCGATATCCCCTGGTCTTCTGCCAGATATTCCACAATCAATCTAAATTCCTCCGTCTTATCCACACTGCCATAACGAGCATACCTGAACGCACTGCTGATCAATATACCACCAACGATTACCCCCCCCCCTATCAAAAAACACAGTTTCCAATGCTTATTCCATTCCATATCATACAAAGTACTCACGATAATCGGAATGGCAAACATCATGGCCTGCATGATATACCGATCGGAATAATTCATACTGGTAAACGTATAGATTCCCAAGAAAACTATATACACACATGTAAAATATAGTGTCAACAGCCACATTTCATCAGGCTTCCTAATTTTTCTGACAAGCGTCCAAAGTACACATACCACCATAACTAGCGCCAACACACAACTAAATGCACTTGACAGCGGCGTTCTGGGAGAACCGCCATAAGAATACCCAAAATACCGGAGTGTTCCAAAGAAAAGGTCATAAAAGCCCCTCATGGATACTTGAAAGGTCATTCCGGACCACGTTGCAAAATGATAAGCAGTCGCCAAGACTATTACATTAATCAGACAACCTGCACAGGAAGAGACAAATGCTGTTACCGCACATATCAGATAATCCGTGAATTTCCTCTGGATGAGTGCATGTAATATAGCAGCCCCTAACAACGGTGAATACAGCACCACAACTTGTCTGACACCGCTCATTCCCGCCATAACCGCCAACAAAACAGTAAGCGCCAGCAAGATCTTTTTCATTCTTGCAGACGCCTTTCCGTAATGAAACACCATTCCTACTGCAAAAAAGGATATAATAATAAACGCTGCATATACAAGCCACAGCAGGACAAATTCAAAATAATTATCCGAAAGGGGTAAAAACAAAAAAACTGCAGATACTGCAAAAACCCTATCATAACCCATCTGATGAAGCAGATAATAATAACTCACGAGCATCAACAGATAAGTCGTAATACAAGTTGCAGTTCTGACCATTGTCCAGTCCTGAAAGAAATTAAAAAATAAGGAGTAGAATATCTGCATATTCAATACTTTTATTTCTGTTGAATAAAACCAGTTTTTAGAAAGGAAAGCATGTTCCTCATGAAGAAGCTTTGCCATAACCATTTCACTGGAAAGATCCGAATCAGTCAATCTATCCCCACAAACCCACATAAAAACAGAAAGAAAACAAATCAGGCCAATCAAAAAAATCCAGGGCAGGAACCTCACATATTTTTTAATTCCATTATTCGAAACCTGTTCCATATAGTATCACATCTCCTTACCCATTATATAAAGATTCGGTCAAAAACACAACCTCTATCTGTTTGCGGATCTTCTCCACATATGCACGGTTTCTGATGTTTTCTTCCATCCCCTTGGTATGCTGGCTGGCCATATAAGATGTTACATAATTATCTCCATCTTTCTGATAACCGTCAAAACCTGCCACACAAATCCTTTCCACTTTCAGCTTCATCAAAAGTTTCATCAACATAATGACACAGTTGTCACAAACGCCTTTCTCGTCAAAAGAAAGATCGGCATAATTCAGCATATCACGTTCCTCGCACACATCCATGAGATTAGATGTCACCAGGACCGTACTATCCTGCTTCTTTTCTTTCAACGCATCATAGCGCATGGCATTGGAGCAGAAGATATAATCCGCCTGATAATCCACCGGTATAAAGTTCGCTGCGATTACCACTGGCTTTTCTTCTCGAATAAAGGATTCAATCTTGTCCATCTGCTTTAAAATACTTGCCCCAGGCGCAAGTATCAGCACCTGCTTTCCTCTCAATTCCTCCTGAAGTGCAGCAATCAGCCTTGCATCATCCACCTCGTGATTCTGAAATTTACAATACAACTCTTCGATATATTTCTCATCATATGCAGTTTTCTTATGTTCTTCTATCCCTGCCAGAATCTGATTAATCTGCTTCGCCCGCAGCCGTCCCTTTCCGATCAGATACTCCGCATAATTCCTGTGCAGATTAAACTTGGCTGACAATGCGTAGGGCGTACTATAGCCCCAGGGTTCAATCTGTTTTAACTGGATAATATGATCGTCTATCCCATCCAGCACAGGATTCACATCATAGACGGCCCCCTGTGTTTTATTCATATAATCCATGATCAATTCCATACACAGGTTCCCCGGCGTCCTGCCCATTCCCAGCATGGAAGCATCGATCACACTCTTTCTCTCGCTGGCCTTCATGGAAATAAATTCCTGCGCCAACGAATAGGATAAGGCCAGATTCTCATGCAGATGCAGGCCGATAACAATGGATTTGTCCAGGTTATGTTCGACCAGAGAATATATTCTGAGCAGATCGGACTTCATCATGGAACCGAAGGTGTCCACAACGGAGAAAGCATACGGCTGAATCTGGTTGACCTTTTCTAAGAGATTTAAAATCATCTCGTCCGAATATCCCATAATATTAATGGGATTACAGAACACCTTATAGCCTTTCTCCTTCACTTTCTTGACAAAGGCAAGCCCCTCGTCGATATCATAATCATGAAACGTCACCCGGACTGCGTCAATGGTCTTTCCATCGTAGGGTTCCAGCTTCTCCACAGAATATTTATTATGAAGCGCCATCGCGGTAAAAATAGTGTTTCCCTTCTTCTGCGGCAGCACCGGCTGTATCTGGGCGCAGTTATTATACAGGCTTTTATTCCTGTCATATTCGCAGTCCCTTAAAAACCCCACCTCTACATAATCGACCTGGGAATCTACCAGCTTCTTGATAATGCTTTTAATGGTATGATATCCAAAATCCCAGTCGTTAATATATCCGCCGTCGCGCAGCGTGCAATCCAATAACTTTATCAGCGACATTGACACTCACTCCAATCTCCCAAAACTGAGAATCTTCTCTAGCGTCCACTATATCATATTCTCAGATGCTGTAATCCCTGGCAATGACAACAAGAATTGCATAGCAATTCTTAGGACGCAGACTGCTGCGTCCATTATATCACCGACCCTAACATACAGGCAAGCTATCCTTTCTCCTTTGCACGCAGTCTAATTTTATTTTCTGCATACAATCAATTCTATATTACCATACATCGTAGAAAACTTAGAAAATACGCTTTGATAAGATCCCAATATACAATCGCATCTCGACAAACACAAGCAGTCAACAATGGCCGACTCCATCCCCAGCCTGCTGTTTCTTCCCCATGTTTTGTTAGAATAGGTATAGATACGGCCCGGAAATACCCGACTAAGTTCTTTTTCCACATCACGATCGTCTGTGGCTAAGAAAAAGCGGACCGCCTCATGATCTGCCATTATTTCCTTCATTTTACAAATAAAACTATCCAGAGTACTTTCTTCTATACTAGCCCTGTGATCTGTTCTCCTAACATGTACGCCAATCCATGTACCCCCCCCCCTTAGGTACTAGGGCGTTTGCAATTTTGTAAAATTTATCGCGAAAAATAAGCACAGATATATCTACGGACTCCTCCATCTCTTCATCTTTAATCAATCCACAATATATCCCCGCGCAGAAATTAACTTTCTTTTCAAGATACTGCTTAATCCTCTTCCAGCAGCCTATTATCCATTCCCCATATGCCTTACCGTCCCATCCAATCTCCGCCGGAGGATCGTATCTCACATAAGTATCCTTCTCTCTAAAATAATCCATCAGGCGCTGTGCTCTGCAGTTGTAAAGTTTTCTTGCAAGGTATAATACCCATTCTCTCAGGCAGGATAGCACTTTTCCTATTTGTCCTTTCCGCACATAAGCCTTGACGCCCTCTCCCCAATTTGGCGGGAAAAACTTGTAGTTCATGACAATCAAGTTGACATCTTTGAACTGCTCCTTGTCAAAAACGTCGTCATATTTAATGTTGCACCATTTTTCAAGCTGCCATATAACGATTACATTTGAGATATTATATTTCTTTGCCAGATAATATGCCTGTGACAAAGAAATACAGCGGCTTGTAATTCCACTGTATACATGAACGCATATACACCTTTCCTTCTTCCAGATTGCTCCAGTAAACATTTTTCTTCCCATAGCTTCCCTCTTTCTAATCATTGCCGTAATACGTCCGCCATCTTCCGGTAACATTTCTCAATGTCAAACATATCCCGCCATGTGTCCAGACTATTCTGTTTCATCCTCTGCTGGGCTTCTCCATCCAGTTCATAGATAGACCGGATTGCCTGCGCAGTCTCCTGCGCGTCCGGATCCTTGCTTAACAAAACGCCATTGTCCGATATCATCTCCGTGATGCCTCCCACATCCGTGCCAATAACAGGCACGCCATAAGACATTGCCTCCTGAATAGATACGGGACACCCTCCCTCCGTGGAAGAAGTCGTGATAAAGCAATCCACTTGATTATCCCTATAATAGGGATCCACCGAGTCCATGGCTCCTGTAAAAGTATATCTGATATTATCCTTGGCGTCCAGTCTGTCGCCCGCATACTTTTTGATTTTCTCCAGGCTTTCCCCGCCCCCTACATGCGTCCAATGAATCTGTCTGTCATCCAAAAGCGCCAGACCGTCTACGATCTTCTCTATCCTTTTTAAGGCAATTGCATTGGAACAGCTGAGCAGCTGCCATTCCGCTCCTGTTCCAACCGGCATATAGCGGGAAGCCGGTTCTGTCCCAAGCCTGCACACATGCAGCCTGTCCGTCTCTAATACAGCACTTTTGACATGATCGATATAGTACTGTCTCCCATACGCACAGGCGAAGGCGATGCCGTCCAGCCCTTTCTCCATCTGATGCTTAAAAGGCTGTCTGACACCTGGTATCCTTTCATGATACAGATCATGTCCATGTGTCCTTGTCACCACCCGCACTCTCGGATGTCTGCTTTTCTCCCGAACCATGCTGTAACAAAAGTAATCGTACCAGAAAGCATAATATAAGATATCTTCTCTCTTTGCAAGCAGTCCGCTCCCACGTAACAGCTTCTGGTCCGCCAGTGATTGCGCAAAGAACGCAAGGGACTGATAAAGCCGTTCCCTGACATGTATTCCCAAGCGCAGGATCTCCTGCACCTCCTGCCTTCCGTCCCGGTCAAGACAGAATCGCAGCAATGCTTTAATCTTATCCATCCCCGTAAGGACCGGCCTTGGATGGCATACTACCTGAATCCCCTCAGGAAGATTTTCCTCCATCCCCTCCGCCAGCTGTTCCTTTCCGGCATGAGAAATAATGGTAATGTCATATTCCTTTGCAAGCCGTCTTAATTCCGGCATAACAAAGCTTTTCTCGCCGCTGCCATAGGGAAAATTCTCTGTTGCCAATAATAACTTTGTCATAGTTACCTTCTTCTTGATTACACGGTAGGGTTCGGATCCTTCATGGCATACAGCACCTTTGCCATCTCATAATCATAGACGTCGTCAATATCCGCCGCCTCACGCTTATTCACTAACAGCCTGTAGGCTTTCGGTCCATAATTATAATGCCATTCCCTGACTTTATCCTTCGGCGCAAGATCAATGCCGTTGGTAAAATGATACAACATCGGAAGCTGTTCGGAATTTTTGTGTTCCAGTCCCATCTTAAAGTTCAGAGGCCCGTTCTCATCCATCAGATAGGTCTGATAGGGCGAACAGGTAATCAGGGAATCATAACCTTCTTTCAGTTTTTCAAGATATGTCTTCATAGCCTTTTCATACAGATAAGGTTCCACACAGGGCGATGTGGCACAGGCCCACATCAGATGATCTCCCTCGATAATATCGCATACATACTCTAAGAACATACCGAACGGCACAGACTCATTGGCATATTGAATGGGACGTTTCACAGCTTTGACGCCACACTTTTCACCTATCGCAAGCATCTCGTCCGAATCCGATGATACGATAATCTCGTGAAGTCCTTTTACCTGCTTTAACTGCTCAATCTTGTGCTGTAACAAATTAGAATCCCCAAAAGGTAAGATATTCTTGTTGGGCAGCCTGGAACTGCTCCCTTTTACCGGTACCACTGCTGTAATCTTGTCACTCATCTCATTTTCCTCCCTTATTCTTCTCTAATTGTGCCGCTATCCTGCGGATAATCTCTGCAATCTCCTCTTCGCTTGTACGTTCGATCGCAAACCTTTTATTACATTCCGCCCTTTTCTCACGCAGAGTTCTCTGCTTTTCAAGCCATCTGTTATGATAATGCTCATCCGCAAGAATCTGCCTGTATTTGTCATAAAACCAGTCCCATCGCTGCAGCTTTTTCTGCACCTGTATGGGGAAGGGCTGTTTGGTCCTGTAGGAGGCGAGTTGCTCTTTGGTAAGCGCATAGGACGGATCTTTTAAGACTTCTTCCGCCATATCCGCAAACTTGATATAACTCGGCTCATCATCTACCAAGTAAATCTCATTGATAACATCACGACCAATGGGGAACTCCGGCTTTTCTTCTTCTATCGTCTGGGCAAAATCCTCATAAGTGGTAATCTTCTTGCCGTTACTAATCAAATGATGCTCATACCCCTCCGTGACTTCATAAGGAAACAGCAGATAACACATCCTTCCTGCAAAGAACGCTTCCACAATGGTGGAACTGTTCCCCGTATAAATGATATCGCTGGCAATGATCCACTGCTTCACGGAAAGTTCGCTGATCACCTTAAAATTATCACAACGCTTGGCCACTTCCGCCATATGTTCACCGATGTGCCCCGGATGCGGCCTGTAAATAAGAAGGATATCCTCCCTGCTTTTACACAGCTTCTCCATCCATTCCAGTATGGTACGTTCAGATCTCATCATAAAATCATAATAGTCGCGCCAGTCATCCCCATGTTTTACACACATACCGGCAATATATTCCTCCGGCAGATTGTCTGCGTAGAACGGCGATGCGAAAAGCAGGACCTTCTTATCCATGGGCAGACCATATTCAGCAAACAGATCCTCCTTACTCCTGTAATAGCCTTTCAGTTCATCCCGCAGAAAATCCATGCCCACATGACCGACCACTTTAATGTTGCGGGGATCCATATGGGCTGCTTCTAAGAGCCGTTTACGGTTGGCCTCTCCCCAGGACACCCTGACGACTTCTTTGCCAATGCCCGTATAATTCTTGAACACGCCTGCCTTCTCATCCTTGGGGTAAACAATATTCTCCCACTGCATATCAATGACCTTGTCAAAGGATACGAAATCTTTGGTATGCCATTCCAGGGAGGCGTTCTGATAACAGGCCATGGTCAGGACTACTTTGGCGTGATAGATGGGCTTGACTGCCTCCAATGCTTCTTCATCCTCAATATGCTTGATCAGAACCTTATAGCCTCTTCTCTCCAATTCATACTTGATAAGGCACATATTCTCCAGTTCCCTGACCTTATGCTCGTAGATAATGAGAAAATCAATCTCCTGTACCTGTTTTTTCATATAATCTTCCTTTTCCTAATCAAAATATAAGTGTATCGCGGCAAGCACCGTCAGCACCTGCTCCTTTTCCGTGAAACCGCCCTGACGATAAAGGCGTAACATATCCTTTCTTAAATCGTCTCCGAGCACATTGCTCGTAATCCGCTCTTCAAACTGTTGTCCCAAACATGCTTGAATCTGCTGATTGGAAGAATACCAATAATCAACCGGATTCATGGAATCCCGATTCTCCTTATGGAACAGCCTGCATAAATACCCGTATGCCAATCTCTGCGCTGTCTTAGCCATTCTGATCGGAATATGGTTTTCCTTCGGCTTTACGCCGCCCCATTTTTCCCATCCAAACTCCGCCGCTCCAGGATATTTCTCCGCGATCCATTTCAAATAAATGTCATGTTCCTTTCGATAAGCAAAGGGAATCGAAAAGGCTGTCTGCAAGAAGTCCACATCCATGAACGGAGAGCCTGCCTCCACATAATGTTGTCTTATCATATAGGAGGTCTGCATTCCCAAGATACCCCTGGTAGCTATTACAAATTCTTCCTGGGAATCATATTGTGCAAGCAGATGGGAATCGAACTCGTACCGCACCTGATTGGAATACTGATTATACCCATATTGCGGCTTACCCTTACTGAACGCCTCATCTTTATAATAAGAGGAGAGCACAACGTCACCCAGCATACCCGTATGCTCTATACCGTACAGATCCCTATTCAGTGTCCTCAATAACCGGTTGCCGCCGGTAATGCCAAGCCCCAGCGCCGCGCCATTATTTTTTAACACCATCTCGTCCATATCGTACATCCAGAGCGCATCGTCCAAGGGTTTAAACAGATATTCATGCCCAAGACTGCCAGCGACCTTATAAGATATGACATTGTCAAGATATCCGGCTTTACTGTAGGATATATTGACCTGCTCCGTGTATCCCAGATCATGGGCAACCCAACTCACCATACGGCTGTCCAAGCCTCCGCTCAGATCCACCAGATGCTTGTACCCATATTCCCTGTCTTTACCAAACTCTCTATCAACTGCCTGTCGAAAAGCGGTATCAATGAATTCTACCGCCTCCTCCTTAGACATTTTCTCTTCTTTATGTGGTATTTTATAATAGCATTCGGTCTGGACATCCCCACGCAGAATACTTGCATAGCGTCCCGGTAAAAGCCGCTTAATCTCCTGTACAAAAGTACTCTCATCCAGCATATAGCCATAGGTCAGCATATATTTTGCCGCTGTCTGATTAAAGTGATAGGAAATCCGGTTAGACTGAAGAACACGTACAATCAATTCGACATAATTAGAAACGATCCATTTATCGCCTTCTACATAGTAATACAACGCCTTATTTGACACATGGTCCGTATATATAACAACACGATCTGTCTCTTTTTCGTAGAGATAGCCACAATATGCTCCGCGCAATTTTTGCAAATGGCCATTGATATCCTTTTTCATGGAAAGAATAAAAGACTGCTGCCAGTCATGAAATCCTTCCGCACATATGAAATCGTTCCTATTATACACGTATCCATCGAGAAAACAAATATAATCCCCACTCTGGGAAAAAATCTGATCCTGCGGGAATTTGTTGAGTGAATCCCTATACTGCGAACAAAATTCCAGATTACTATATTTCCCCAGACAACTAATATTCAGGTTTTTCGCGGCAAGCCATCCGCGCAATTTCATTTTCTCGTCCATATAGTCCACCAATTATTGCAACAAGTTGATCAAGCACTCGCACACCTTTTCAATCTGTGCTTCTTCCAGGTATGGATGCATGGGTAGGGAAAGGCACTTCCCACAGATATCTTCTGTCGTTGTACAGGATACGGCTTCCACCAGATTCTTTGCAAAAGCCTGCTGTAAATGCATCGGTTTTTTATAATAAACTGCCGTAGGGATTCCAGCCTCTTTCAATATTGCCATCGCCTGTTCCCTTATTTTGGTATCTTCAAAACAAACGGTATACTGCGCCCAGGCAGAAGTCATGTTTTCCATGATAAAGGGCGTCTTTACGACATCATGAAGCCGTCTTGTATATTCCATGGCAGCCTGATCGCAGCGCTTAAGTTCCTCATCCAGAAAATCCATCTTAGCAAGCAGAACAGCCGCCTGCAGGGTATCCAGCCTGGAATTTAGGCCGATGCGGATATTGTCATATTTGTCCCCGCCCTTGCCGTGCACATGCAGGGAACGCAGTATATCCGCCCAGGCGTCGTTATCTGTAAAGACCGCGCCGCCGTCCCCGTAGCAGCCAAGGGGCTTGGCCGGGAAAAAGGATGTGGTGGAAATATCACCGAAGCTGCATGTCCTGCGCTCACCTATGCGACCGCCAAAAGCCTGCGCCGCATCTTCCAAGACCAGCAAATGATAGCGGTCCGCCATCTCACGAATCTTCTCATATTCAGCTGGCTGTCCAAACAGATCCACCGCCACCACCACACGGGGCCTTAAGTCCGTGTAATGTATCACATATTCTATTGCGCTCTCAAGACTTTCCGGGCTGATGTTATAGGTATCCGCATCAATGTCTACAAACACAGGAGTCGCTCCCAAAAGAGGCACCACCTCCCCGCTGGAAAAGAACGTAAAGTCCGGCACAAACACGGCGTCTCCTGCCCCGATGCCCCAAGCCATGAGCGCCAGCTGCAAAGCGTCTGTCCCATTGGCACAAGCAATACAATGTTTCACACCCACATACGCCGCCAGTTTTGCTTCCAGCTGCGCAACCTGCGGACCGCTGATAAAATGAGCCTCTTGTATCACCGCGCTCACCGCGGCGTCTATTTCTTTCTGATGCGTTTGATATTGTTTCTTCAAATCCCGAAATTCCATATCTTCAATACCCTTTCCGCCACACACAAAAATTTGTGCTTTCCCATGCTGTGAACCTTTATACGATATTCCCCTGCTCATCCACTCTGCCGCACACTCTGGCTGGTACGCCCCTGCACAAAGCATAATCAGGTATATCACTGGTCACCACAGCACCTGCAGCCACCATCGCATATTTCCCGATTCTGTGACCGCACACAATCGTCGCGTTGGCGCCTATGCTGGCGCCCTCCTCCACTACTGTACGCAGATAGCCTTCTCTCCCTTTGGGATAACGCGCCCGCGGCGTCAGATCGTTGGTAAAAACACAGGACGGTCCCAAAAATACGCCGTCATGAATCTCCACGCCCTCATAGACGGAAACATTATTCTGAATCTTGACTTCATTGCCAATGGTAACATTATTGGATATATTGACATTCTGGCCCAGAGAACATTTCTCTCCTATCACGGCGCCGGACTGAATATGACAGAAGTGCCATATTTTGGTCCCCTCACCAATACTGACATTGTCATCGATATAACTGCTCTCATGCACATAATAACCCATCAGTCAAATCTCCCCTTAAAATCAATGGTGGCGCACTGTTCCATCGGGAATCTCACAATCTCTCCGGTTGCCGCAGACTGATAAATCGCAAGTACCAGTTCCAGCGCTCTTCTGCCCGCCTCTGCGCCCACATAGGGCTCCCTGTCATGGGTAATGGCATCTATCACATCCTCATACAACGGTGTATGTCCGTAACCGTATACATTCGGCGGGTTCTCATGGAACTGGGCTTTCACCTCCTCCGCATTATCCAATGCATCCGAAAAACGCCATTCCTCTATGATATTGACAGAACTTCCTCCGGCTTTGACTGTTCCTTTCTCCCCGAACAGATACAATGTCTCTTCCAAATTAGATGGATATACATTAGTCGTTCCCTCGACAATACCGTAAGCGCCATTCTTGAAGCGGATCAGGGCAATCCCCAAATCTTCCGCTTCGATATAATCATGCTTCAGCTTGTCCGTCATGCCTACAACACATTCTATCTCATCACCCATCATCCAGCGCAGAAGATCAATGTTGTGAATACACTGATTCATCAGCGCACCGCCATCCTGCTCCCAGGTGCCGCGCCACTTTGCCCTGGAATAATATTCGTAATCCCTGGCCCAGCGAATATGGGCTGTGCCGTGAAACATCCTGCCGAAACGATCCATCTCCACTGCCTCACGGATTTTTTGGATGGACTTATTAAAGCGGTTCTGGTGGCAGGCGCAGACCTTTACGCCCTCCCTCTTGGCCGTCTCAATAATCCTGTCCGCATCAGCAAGGGACAAGGCAATCGGCTTTTCGATAATCAGATTGGCATGACACCCGGTCATACAGTCCACAGCGATCTGCGCATGCTTACCGCTCTCCGTGGCAATCGCCACCAGCTGCGGTCTCTCTTTCTCAATCATTTCTTTGTAATCTGTATAACAATTTACCGTATCCGGCAGTTTAAATTTTATGATCTTATCCTGCATATTGTGAGGTTCCAGATCACAGATTGCCACAATTTCCAGACCGTTCTTCTGGGCCGCCACAATATGATTCGGTGAAATCCTGCCGCATCCAATCAGCGCATACTTCATAATAATCCCCCATTCTTCCTTAACATCAGAGTACGGTAGTATCCTTCTCTATAAATGCAGTCACAGGGCGCATCACTGCCTCCATACTCACATGTGTAAACGCAAACTCTCTGATTTGATCAGACATCCTGCCCTTATCTCCTGCCATGCCTTTAGTCTGTTCAAAGAAACGGATAACCTCCATCATATCGACAGTGCTTCCATCATTGGGAAAAACCTTCGCGTAAGGATAATCGTCGTCTAGCACATCAATGGCGCTGCCTGTGAGAAGCGGCATGCCTTTGGCCAGATATTCTCTGGACTTTAACGACATCATCTTACCGAAATATCCCACCTTATACATGCCAAAGCCCACCAGTCCCAAGTCATTTTCATCATACAGGTCATCCAGTTCCTGTCCGGTAAGTGTTGGATAAAAATGTACCTGTTCTTCCAGATGGTACTTGCGCACCAATTTCTGATACAGGGGCTTCTCTGGTCCGTCGCCCACCAGATTCAGTTCCACCTGATAATCCCTGGACGCGTCCGTATCATAATATTGACGCAATCCTTCTATGATACGCTCGTATCCGTGCTGTCTCTGCATAAACGCAACCGCTATCATCCGCAGTCTCTTCTCTGTAAACTGCCCCGCCACCTGCCTGACACTCTCCACATGAATGCCATTGGTGGTGCGAAGTGTGGGAATCCCGAAGATCTCCCGATCCTCCGTATAAGTCACAAAGCGGTCCACATAACGTTTCAATCGCGGCCTATAGATAAGCTCTTTCAGATAAAAAGGCCAGGCGTTCCATTTGCCAAAGTCACATTTATCGTAGGGATAAGTAAAAATTTCAATGATAATCTTACAATGTGGATACCTTTCCTTAATCTTCTTCCAAAAATGCAGATAGGCCCTGTCCGCAACCGACCTCCTGACATACAAAAAGTCAGGCTGCTCCAACTGCTCCAAAGCCTGTTCGTAATTTCTTCTGATAGACATCGTGGGAAAAAGTCCTATAACCCTTTCAAGCAGAGATCTGTCCGGTGTTATGACCTCCAATTCCCGCATGTCATATTTTTTATTCAGTTCCTCCATCTGCATGTCTATTTTCTTACTGACGCCGATGGATTCACGGCCTTCAAAATGGATATAATAACCTTTTTTCATAATATTGTAATCATATCACACTTGCCATATCAATGCAAACGTTCTTGTGCGTCCAAGCAGTGCTACCAACTATCCATCTGCCTTTTGTAATCCCGGTATATTTTAGCAGAATCCACAATATTCTGCATCCGAAACTTTATCTTATTCCTCTCGTCCTCATCCACCGTCTCGGTGGCCCGTCCTTCCATATGCAGAACCTGCAGGGCAGGGCGGTATATCACAGTCTTTTGGCGCTGTCTGCACCAGAGAAGCATGATATTTTCTTCATAGTAAAATCTGGTCTCCGGGGCAAAGACCTGCTCTCTTTCCTGAAAATAATCTCTTGAGAAAACCAGACAGGCGCCCATCACACAGACATCATTCCAGTCCCTGTCATAGGGCAGACCGGCCTTTACCTCCAGATTCCGAAAGTAGCGCTTCATAAGCGGATAACACAGTGGATACAGCCGCAATACCAGACTATTCAAGCATATTGTCCTGCCCACCTGTTTTCCATCGGGCAAAAGATCCGAAATCGGACTCTGGTGAATCTTCCTGTCAGGATCATAGATATCCGGTCCCAAAACGGCAAAAGGCTCTTTCCTATAGGTTTCCCGAATCAGCATGGCAAATTCTTGTTGTGCAAAAATAACATCATTATTGGCCACTACTAAAAAGTCGGGCTTCCACTTCTTCATGGCATAGGCACAGCCGGCATTGTTTCCTCTGGAAAAGCCATCGTTTTCTCTTCTTAAAATAACATCCGTTACTTCATCCTCCGCATATCGCTCGGCCAGCTGCCGGCCGGTGCCATTGGGGGAGGCATTGTCCACAATGACAATGCGGATGTCCTGCCGCCCGTCAAGCTGTTTTATGGACTGTATGCACTTTTCCGTGTCGTCTATTCCGTTGTAATGCAGTATTACAAAACAGATGTATCCCATCATGCGCCTCCCAACAACAACTCATAATACTTCCTCGTCAGCAATATCTGGTCATAGGCGCTAAAGTCCACCTCATCCACCCTGTTCACAGGATTTTCCATCACTCGGATCCATTCTTCCACATCATAGGGATCCTTCACGTAATTGGCCTTGCCCTGCGTCACTTCCGGAATACAGGTTCTGTCCGCAGCGATCACCACCGTCCCAAAAAGCATGGCCTCCACGGGCGGCATCCCAAATCCCTCAAAGACACTGGGAAATAGGAAGGCCCTGCTGTACTTATACAGTGAATTTCTCTCATCGTTCTCCACGAATCCGGTCAGGATCACCTCCTCCTGCAGTCCTCTTTCTATAATCTGCGTCTGCAGCTTCTCCTGATTCTTACCGCCCACGCCGGAAATCAATAACTTTTTCGGCAAATTCACCGCTCTTTCCTTGATCTGCGCCATCACCTCGATGATGGTGTCAAGATTCTTATGGGGAATCAACTGGGCTATGGTGTAATAATACTCGTTCTCCTCAATATGGTACCTCCCGGCAAGCTCGGCAAATGGCACCGTCTCCTGTGCCTTCACGGTAATGGGATTATAGATGGTGGTAATCTTCTCCGGCTTTATTCCATACCGGCTGATGATATCCTCCCGCACCCAGTCGGATATGGCCACCAGATGTCTGGAAAAATGAGTGTCCAGCCACCAGCACAGTTTTGAGTAGGCAATCTCATGGAAGGGATGGTATTGCGGATAATGAGCGGCCTGCAGGTCATGGATCACATTCACATATGCAATGCCGCCGTTAAACAACGGTCTGCAATACACCGGAATAAAGCACTTGCGGATCCCCTTTCGCCGTAAAAACCGATTCTGGCAAAAAAACTGCCACAAAATTCTGCCCGCAATATTGGCGGACACCACGTTGGTCTGAAGAAGTTCTATCCGTTCATCTTCGGCATAGTGGACGAGGGACTCCCTGTTATCCTTCGATACCAGCAAAAAAAGACGAAAAGGCTCCTCCAATTGCAAGAAGCCGTCCAAAAGATTTCTGATATAAAATTCTGTTCCCCCGACCTTCCTCGGCCGAAGCCACAATAAATCTACCGCTATCTCAAGCATATATCCCCTATCTGAACCTCCCTGTCCTCATTCAGCCTTCGTCATGATCACTGCCTGCCGTCACCGCTTTTCATCCTGTTCCAGTTCCCGCACGCGTTTATCGAGAATGGCAAGTTCCTGCGTCAGCGTCCGCAGCTTACGATTCTGTCTGGAAGCAATGGACGTCAACGACAATAGAATCAATATGATAAATCCGATAGAAAAAATAAACAGGCCGTTCATATTATCCTGGATGCCAAAAATCCGGATAATCTTGGTCAGTAGTTCCGGCACCACCACCAAAATCCCCATGACAAGACCTGCCACCAGCCACAGCAGCGTATATTTCAGATTCAGCGCCTTTTCCTTCAAAAAATACAATATCACTATAAAATAACTGATCACCAGGACGATCAGCACCACTCGCAGATTACTGGGTATCATCTCTTACTTTCCTTTCCTACTCCTGTGTCCTCTTACCTCTTCTCACGCCATAACTCAGCCGGCAGACCAAGATAGCCAGGGTTACTTTGATCATATAATAAATGGATTTTTTAAAGGTGATAGAACTGATTCCGCCCTCCCTGGCGCGCATCTGCACCGGCACCTCTTTCACAACGCCCAGATGCATGATGGCCTCCACGATGGCTTCCGGCTCCGGATAATCCGTAGGATAATCTTTGCTGTAAATGTCAATAAACATACGGTTTACCGCCCGGTAGCCGCTGGTCACATCCATGATCCTCTTTCCAGTGGTCAGCCGAATCAGCAGACTTAAGATATTGATGCCCATCCGCCGGCTGGCAGAGGACTGGAAGCCTTCCTTTTCCAGGAACCGGGAGCCGATGACTACATCAGCCTCCTTCTTGAAAAGGGGCTGCAAAAGCTGATCCAGGTAAGCAATGTCATGCTGTCCATCCCCGTCCATCTGCACTGCAATATCGTAATCATTCTTGTATGCATATATATACCCGGCCTGTACAGCGCCGCCAATCCCCATATTGATGGGTAAGTCCAGGTAGTGGAATTTTTCCCGTTTACAAAGTTCCAGCGTATTATCCGTGGAACCGTCATTGACTACCAGATAGTCGTACTGCGGCGCCGTTTCCATCATATGACTGACCACATGTACGATATTTTCCGCCTCATTATAGGCCGGTATGATCACCAAGATTTTTTTCTTTCTATCTTCCATCATCACATTTCCTCATTCCGTTTCAGGAACTTCCGCCTGATAAATTCCCGCACGCGCACTCTCCACAGCTGTCTTAAAAGAAGATAACCGGCCATATAAAAGGGCCCGAATGTATACACCAGATACCGCTGCTGTCCAAAGAAAACCAGAGACATGATAAGCACCGTGACCACATTACTCCCCAGAATCAGCGCCATCATCTCGGCTCCTTCTTTCCTCGCCCTTTGATCTGCATATCCCCATATCATCAGCGCAAACGCTGCAAGATATAAGAAGGCCGTCACCAGATGGCAGAACAAATACAACGGGGCATACTGAAAGAACACGGTACTGATAAAAGCCTGCGGCAAAAGCTTCAACGCATGATATAAGAATCTCCCCAAATGCGTCTTGATCAATGTCAGGCCTATGGTCTGTAGATGTCCTGCCCGGATATCGCTGAACTGTTCCGATGCTATAATATCAGGGGCATGTTCTACATAGTACTCAGAAGGCGTCCTCATGCAGGTAATTCCAATCTTACCGATTCCGCCCACAATGTCCTTCCACATCCATAAACCTTCCTGCGCATAGGCATAGCGTTCCTGCTCCGCATCCACCGTCTCGTATAATTGCAGGTACAAGCCTTTTAATACCGGATCCGAAAAGAGTTCTGCATCCTCATAGTCAGCTTCATACATGCCACGTGAAAAGATCAACGTCAGATATTGACTGGTACTGAAACTTCTATCGACCAGATTCTCTTCTTCCTTCTGTTCTTCTACTGGCGGACATTCCTGCTCTTCCGCCTCTTCCACCTCTTCCTGAGTTTTCCGCTGCACTTCCTCCATAACGATCTCATACACCTCGGGTTGCTGCACTTTGAGGCCAATCAGATACAGACCATAATCCGCCTTCATCGCGGTACGATATCCCCTGATCATTCCCATAACCAGAAGAATCCCTGTCAGACTGACTATCACACAGCCTGCAAGTCCTATCAGAAACCGAACCACTCTTTGGATGCCTCCTTTGCCCCGCCTGCGCATACACACCAGATAGAGAAAAACTATCCCGCATACACCAAAGAATATCTGCAGCTGGGAACGAACTCCTGCGAGAAACAAAGTCATGGCAAACGCACCTGTAAGCCAGGCATAACTTTTCTTCCAAATCGCTTTTAACAGGATGGTCAGATAAATATAAAAAAGGGAGTAGGCAATCCCTTCCGTCAATAAAGCCTGTGTCATTACTGCCCCCGGCATCTCGATCGTATAAGGATACAACGCCAGAATGCAAAACATCACGCCCTCCAAGGGATGCAGTTCAAACTGCTTCCTGAGCGTCTCTTCCAAAAGAATTATCGAACACGCCGCCAAAACAGCCTGCTCGATCGTAACCACCCACAGATAGACGGCATCCCCAAACAGATACTGGCTGCCCAGCAAAAACAACGGATAGACCGGCATGACGCCTTCACGCCAGTGGATTCGGATATAACTACCGCTATCATCAAACAACACCGGACCATCATGACCTGCCAACAGGAAAAAAGCCATTAAACCTGCAAACAAGGCCAGTCGAAAACCATATTTAGTTAAGAATCTTCTTCCCTTGCTCATAGAAACTTTCTTCCCTGATCCTCGTATCCTGCCATCTCATCTATAAGTCCGCGAACACTTCTTCCTTACTTCGTTCCACAATCTTACCATTCTCCACCTCGTAAATGGCGTCCACATTGCGAATCGTAGTCAGTCTGTGGGCAATGATGATCATGGTCTTCATCCCCTGCAGATGCTCGATTGCCTCCATGACCGCCGATTCCGTCTCATTATCCAGGGCAGACGTGGCCTCGTCAAGCACCAATATCTCCGGATCGTGGTAAAGCGCTCTGGCGATACCAATCCTTTGTCTTTGTCCGCCCGACAATCTGACACCTCTGTCACCAACAATCGTATCCAGTCCCAGCGGCAGACTGTCTATGAAATCCGCCAACTGAGCTTTCTGCATGGCGGCAATCACCGCTTCCTCGTCAATTTCTGCTTCCCGTATACCGAAAGCTATATTATTGCGGATTGTATCGTCCGATAAGTAGATGACCTGGGGAATATATCCCACCTGGGCATGGAACGTTTTAGGCTTTTCATGAACATTGATCCGATCCGCCATGACCGTTCCTTTCTGCGGCGCAAGGAGTCCCAGAATAATATCCACCATGGTAGTCTTCCCGGAACCGGTAGCCCCTATGAAAGCCACCGTGGTTCCCTTTTTAATCTTTAAGTTAGCCCCGTCAATTACCGGTTCTTCCGTGTTCGGATAGTAGTAAGTGACATCCTTCACCTCTATAGCATCCTGCAGGTCCCATTCTTCTCTAATCTCAAGATCCTGCCTGCCCACATACTCCTCAATACTCTTCAAGTCATGATAGACCAGTTCCACAGAGGGAAACGCATAGAGCATATTGGTGGCATGTTCGTTTATCTTGCCAACGCTTGGCAGCAGACGCATGGCAGCCACCGCAAAAGCGGCAAGCTGAGAAATATAATAAAACATATCCGCCTCGCCAAAAAGCAGTTTCACGATAATCGCCACCAGAAGCCCGGTCATAGCCACCGCCTCCACCATATATTTGGGCATGATGGAAATGGTCCTCGCAATCTGCAGTCCTTTTGCATATTTCGTAAAATATCCCTGAAATTGATCTGTAAAGTAAGACTCCCGCTCCAGAATCTTAATCTCCTTGATTCCGCCCAGCGCCTGATTCATCCACTGAAAAATCTTCCCTTGATAGCCCTGGTTTTCCAATCCCAGCTTCCGGCTGTATTTCCTGGTTGTCATCAAAAAAATGCCCACAAAAGCGATCAGAAAAGACAGCACAATGATCGTGATAGATTTACTTTGGACCAACAGATACAGCACCAGCACCGTACAGACCACAAGTTCCGCCAGCAGTTCCAGAGTGTACATGACAACCTGCATAAAGCGGGAAGTATCCTCATGGAGACTTCGCTGCAGAGTGGCAATGTTGCTGTTCAGATGAAAGGTGTACGGCTCTTTCATATAAGCCCCCAACAGTCTTGTGGACAGTTTCATCTGCGTATTATAAGAAAATTTGAAAATATATTTTTTCTCCAGGATCAGATATGCATTTTTGATCACATAGATAAAGATAATCACCGCCGTCAGCACTATCATAAAATCCCTGTGCGATTTAAAATGCAATCCCTCATAAACCGCCCGCAGATACCAAGTCTTCTCAATCTGATTCTCATTCGCAAGAATATTGATAAAAGGCATAAAAATCACCACTGCCGCCAGTTCCAGAAAACTTCCCACCAAAATGGCTCCCATCAGGATTCCAATCTTTATCTTATCTCTTTTGTCAAAGATATAGGCAAGCTTGGAAAATATAGACTCTCGCTTTTCTTTTTTCTCTCTGTTCATAATAGGCCTTGCCCCTTCTATCCTTATTCTCCAAACAGGCTCTGACAGAGACTGCTATGGGAATCCTTATCGCTAATCTTTCTCGCCGGGGCCCCCGCCCAGGTGGTCCCCGCCTCCAGAATATCCTTCGTCACCACTGCATTCGCCCCCACCGCCACATCATCCGCTATCCTGACAGCGCCGATCACCTTGGCGCCGCTCCCAAAATAACAGTTGTTACCGATTGTGGCCGCCTCATGACTTCCGCCGGTGGCACCGATCGTCACGCCCTCCTGCAGGCGGCAGTTTTTGCCGATCTTAGCATTGGCATGCACCACAATCGTGCCATAATGGGGGATGGAAAGCCCCGGTCCAAAAACATTGACCGGAAGAGTCATTCCCAATCGCACACTCAGACGATGGAACCTGTAGCTGTGGTATTTCGCAATCATGGCTCCCAATGGTCCTTTTTTACAGTTCTTATCGTACTCCACCCTGCGCAGAAGCCTTTCCAATTTCCAGATCTCATCTCCAAAAAGACGCGGCTTTGCGTCATTTTGTCTTCCTAAGGCAAGTTGATCCTGTCTTAAATATTCATAATACGTTTCTTTACTACTAATCATAATACAATACCTTTTATCAGGTCACTTCCTGATAGTTTCATTAGTTGCTGTATCTGTTCAATATACCATACATGCCGCTTATCAAATTGTTTCCCGATAATTTCATTGTTGCCTTGCCTGTCGCTTGTACCTGTTACAGCCACACTTTTACCTGGGAGAGGTATTCCGTATATCCGGCCTCCCTGTTGGCTGCTTCCCCTTCTATCTCGTGCTTTTCAAGTCTGCACTTATCCGGCGTCTGTCTCACATACCACTCATATTCCAGATCCATATTGCCGATATCCAATACCCGGTATCCCTTCTGGAATAACGCCAAGGCCAGAAATTTGGCCGCCACCCCCACCGAAAGTAAGAACAGCTTGTCCTTACCATAGGTTTCGCAGGCACCCAGAATCTGCGGAATCGCCGCGTATGCGTCCCTCGGCGGACAGATGATTCTCTCCACACTGGCTGCCGTGTCCAGCAGATCGTTGCCCACGCCGTTATGCGTCTTCGCGCCCTCTACCACCACGACATCCTTATTCTCCCATATTTTCCTGATTTTAGCAAACCATCTGTCACAGTTGCTGCGGTCTGAGGCATAATAATAGCAGCGGGAAACAAAGGTCGTGTAGTAAATCCGGTTGGGATTACAATAGGTCTCATAAACTTTTCTACAAAATAACAGGTGATCTTTCCAAAACTGCCTGCTGGCTTTATGGTGATCGGAAAGCGTCTCAAATATCCCCGGTATGGTCACCATCAAATCATCATAGGGATAAGAAAGTATCTCGGCAAGCCCTCTCGCAATCTCCGGGGAAGCCTTCTGCAACATCAGGTCTCCGCCCTTGATCATCAGAATCTCGCCATCCCCAAACCGCACCATACTCTTATTCGTGCGAAGCAGTTCATCAATGGTCTCATCAATCGTATGCACTTTTATGCTGTTGTGCAGGATGCCTTTTTCATACAGGAAATAAGCGATCGCCGCCAGTATATCTTTTATTTTTCTTTTCATAATAATGTCTGATTACTCTTACTTTCCACGTCTTCCTTGTCCACACGGCTCTCTTTTTCTTTTCTGGCTTTCATTAATATAGATGCTCCTGCAAAATCTTCTCCCGCATCGCCATGACGGTCTCATAATAAGTCTCAAAATTATATTTCTCCACCACCGCACGGTAACCTGCCGCGCCCATCTCACACATATGCACCCGGTCGCTAAGCATCTCGTCCAGCTTCTGAAGCAGATCCTCCTCATCACAATCCTGAAACCAAAGTCCGGTAACACCTTCCTCCACATAACAGGCCGTACCGTTGGTATTGCTGACAATGACCGGCAGGGAATAACTCATAGCTTCAAGCTGGGAGACTGACGCCATTTCCAGGGTGCTGGGAATCACATACAAATCCGCCGCCAGATACTCCTTTTCCATATCGCGTCTGGGAACGTTGGTTTTCACCACCACCATCTCTTCCATGTGATGTTCTCTGACAAACTGTCTCACTTGTTCACAGTACTCTTTTTGGAAACGGTTGGTGGCCTCGCCCACCAGCGTCAGATGCAGACGGTATTTTCCTTTCAGCCGCTTTGCCACACGAAGCAGCATCAGATGATGCTTCCTGATCTCATACTTGCCAATGCAGAGAATATGTATCCTGTCATCTGCAAAATATTTCCTCTGGTCCGGCGCGCACTGCGGCCTCGTCACAAAGGGGACGAAATAATCCTCCGGTTTGATGGCTGTCCCCGGTTTCTTCATCCCCATTACCGGCGTCATGCGTATCTTCGGAGAGAACCTGTCCACCAGGCGATGCAGCAGATCGCTCTTGGCGGGCGCAGACCATAACGGATTCTGGTTGTAAAGAATACAGGGGTAACTCTTTTTCTTACAGATATGGTAAGCCGCCATGGAATACAGGGAACGTTCCCGCAGGATCACCACATCCGGGGCAAATTCACAAATCAGCCTGCGCAGTCTGCCCATCGGCGGAAATCCGTGCTGAATCTTAAAGACAATCGCTGTCGGATCTTTCCTGCGTATCACCTTGACATACAGGAAATCCAGGATCTGATAAAGCCGCGAATACCCCAGTACGATCGGCGTCACATAAGAATAATCCTCGATGAGCGCCGCATAATGGCTGATAAAACGCACTTCATCCCCACACTCCACAAGCCCCTTCATAATATCCATTTGATTGGTATGATAACGGGGCGCCACATACAGAAACCTCATAATCTCCTCCAAGACAGGCCGCAGGTAACATTTATGACATTCATGTCATTTATCTCTTCCATTCACACTAACCTTCCATGTGACAGCGGCCCGCCACTGCCTATTTCCTGTCAATATACTTATTCTCCCGCAGGCTGTACTTTCCGCCTTTTAAGAATTTATGCTTGATCACCCACCAGCCCGGCACCCAGATATATTTATGCATGGCCGGGGACGCGCTGCCGATCATCCAGCAATTCCTGTCGCAGTTTCTCGTACACCTGCGCACTTCCTCCGCCTGCGGGGAGTTCCACAATTCCTCCCAACTCTGCCTGCGAAGATTGCCCATGACGGCCTTTTTCTCCATACCGTTACAAGGAATCACATCACAGAAAGGATCGATAAAGAAAGCATTCCTGGACATATCGCAGGGCAGAAGCCGCTTATTGCCGTAGATATAATTGATCAGTCCATGATTGAAATAAGCCCGGAACCACTTCTTGGGAGACTTGCTTTTTAACAGTTCATTGATTAATTTCTCAAAATTCTGAGCCACTTTATACTTATCATTTATTTTGTTGTCCGTCTTGCGGAAATAAAAGGAATTATGCAGGGTAGCCGTGGCAAATTCCATATTCATCTCGTTGGCGATATTGTAGAGGGGCACCAAGTCCTCGCAGTTCATATCCTGCACTGTCATCCCAAAGCCCACATCCGGATGCTTCATCTCTACCAGCGTCTTTAATGTCTGATATCCCCTATTGAATCCGTCTGGGATTCCCCTGATCTTGTCATTGGTCTCCTGCAGTCCCTCGATACTGATACGGATCCCCACCTTGGGAAACTCCTTACAGAGCGCAATGATGCGGTCCGTAAAATAACCGTTCGTAGAAATGACAATCCTGTCAGATTTCTTGTACAGTTCCCGCACAATCTCCGGAATATCCTGCCTGATAAAGGGTTCCCCACCGGTGATATTGGTAAACGCCATCTCCGGCAGCTTCTTAATATCTTCCAGGGTAATCTCCTCTTCCGGCCTGGTAGGATCCCTGAAACAATCGCACATATTACATCTCGCGTTACACCTGTATGTCACAATGACAGTCCCGTATAATGTTCTTTTTGCCATTTTGGTACTCCTTACCTAATAAAATCCGGCTGCTTCGCATCCGTCCGTCATTCGCAATCCGCATTTCATGCTACTTGCTCATGTTGGGTGTTCGTCAAGTGTATACATAGATTCATGCAAGCATGATCTTTCCATACATTTTTCTCACTACCTAATAAAATCCGGCTGCTTCACATCCGTCCGTCATTCGCAATCCGCATTTCATGCTACTTGCTCATGTTGGATGTTCGTCAAGTGTATACATAGATTCATGCAAGCATGATCTATGTATACACTTTCCTCACTATTTTATCACAATACTCTCCCACTGTGTCAAAATTTATCTCCCGGCAATTTTCGCTGTACTTCCGGCACACTTCGGGATGTTCCCATAGATCCTTGATATGCTCAGTCAGTTCCTCCGCGTCACCCCCGCGGAAAATCTCCCCGGTCCTGCCTGCCTGCACCAGTTCCGGCGCGCCGCCCAGGTCGGAGACCAGCACCGGCGTTCCGTACACTAGAGACTCCATCACGGAAAAAGGACCGTTTTCATACCATTCTGATGGATAGACGCTGAACCGCGCTTCTGCAATCAGTTTTTTGAGTGCATCCCCGGTCACAAACCCTCTATTTTCCACATTAGAAGCCTGTTCCACCTGTTCCTCCAGAGGACCTTTCCCGGCAAACACAAAGGGAATCTGCGGCAGCGCCCTGCAGGCCTCCAGCAGCGTCTGGGTTCCTTTTTCCTGGGCATAACGTCCAAAGTAGAGCACGTAATCCCCCCCGCTATCTCCCCTGTTCACTTCTTTTGCATCTTCATCAATAAAATTGCGCATCATCACGGTCTTCTCCGCCAGAAGCGGATTGGTATCCAGCTGCTTTTTCATAAATTCGCTGGGACAGATGATCGTATCCACCAGCCCGTAAGTACGACGCCTTTCATAGAACTTTGCCTCTATCGTGCCAAGCAGGCTCTTAATCCTGGAATTATGGATACAGCGGTTCTTACTGCAATTTCCAAAACGACCATCCCGACAGGCAAAACAGATCTGTCCCGTGGCCGGAACCCGCATCATGTGATTGGGGCACACCCACTGATAGTCATGGGCCGTATACACAATTTTTACCCGTCTGCCCGTCTTTTTCTCATAAGCGCGGACCGCATAAATCACAGAAGGCGTCAGCTGGAAATTAATATTGTTCAAATGCACCACATCCGGCTCCATATCCCGCAGCACCACGCCCATCTTCCGCTTTGCCTCAACAGAATAAACGATACGGAAGGGGTAGAGAAGCTTCTTAAGCCTGCCAGTATGGAAATCCATATTGGAGGTATAGCACTGGGCATGATTGCCGACAATACGGTTTTCATGTTCCATGCCAAAATACTGCACCTCATGACCTTTTCTTTGTAATTCTTCCCCCAATTTAAAGATGTAAGTCTCAGATCCGCCATTTTGATATAAAAACTTATTGACCATTAAAATCTTCATACATCTGTCTTCCTCTCATCGTCAACTGCCGCGATTGCACCTGCGCAACCCAAACTCTTCGGAATCTATTCCCATTTGGCGTTATATAATCCCATATCTTCATAAACAGGAATATAGGGACTCCACTTCTCGCCGCTGTATTGGTAGATCCAGCCCTGATATTTTGAGGCATCATACGCCAAAGGCTCCTTCAATTCTTCTCCGTCCATCACATCCATGGTGCCCACCACGCCCTCGTAGACCGAATAGGTAAGATGATGCATCTGTCCGTTGGAAGGCACCGGAAATTCCTCATACGGCACATGCCAACGCTCGCACAGATAATTCAGTCTCTTGGCAATAAAAAACTTCGTATATTTCACATTGGCATAATAATCCTCATAAGTGCCCGCAGACTCGCCCCTGATATTTTTATCCTGCCACATCACCTGATCCATCTTTACGGAATCTTCTATCTCTTCCACATATTCGTCAATCCCTGTATTTAAAAGATCCTCAAACCAGGGCAGAAGTTCTTCATATTTCTCCAGCATCTGCTCCTGAAATGCAGGCGTATCATACAAGAGCATGTACCAGTTCAAAATAGAACTGTATAATTTCGTATGATCCACCACGGAATACGTATAATTGACAAACCTTCCTTCCACGGCCTCCACATTACGCTCCCCAAAGGAATGCTCATAATCCCATACCGGTCCGGTATAGAGTTTGTCGTCTCCCAGATCCTTATAGAAATACATGCTGGTAACAGCCACGTCCGTATCCAGAGAGATCTCATCCACCAGGAAAGCGTTCACCAAACTGTCCCGATCCAGATAATCCCATACTGCCGGATCGCCATTCTGCACCATCTGATCGATTTTATCCACATAATCTGATATATATGCTACCTGTTCCCTGGAGGCATGAGCCGGCTCCTTGATACTGAACAAGAACCCGGCGGAAGTCTCAAAACCATTGCTCTCCCCGTCATAATACTCGCCAGTGTCTTTCTCTATCAGATAACCGCCCTCAACCGTATTGACACAATCTAACAGGTATCCCTTTTGATATTCCTCCTCAAAGTGAACCGCCTCCTCAATGTTTGGATTGTTCTGCTTGTTCTCCTTTTCCAGATTATAGATATCAACGCGGCCCTCTCCCACAGTCACTGATTCCGTCAACAAGTAAATCCCTGCATATTCGCCGTTTAAATACAGATCGATCCAGGTTCCCTGGACAGTGTTGTTCATGCCCAGCCGCTCAGCTATATCGAGGGCAATCTTCGTGTTCAAACGGCTCCCCTCATTCCACAAAGCCAGTAAGCGCCACTTATCGCCCTTCCGCAGGCCTAAAAGGGGATATTCATCCTGCAGTTTGATCGTATAGGGCTTCTTGGGCTTATCCCAGGAAACATTTCCGCGGGAAACAATCTTGGGCAGGACATTCTGATATTCTGTCATACCGTTTTCGAGAACCACGCAGATATCCCCGGATTCCAAGTTCTGCCTCTCCTCATTCACATACTCCATGCTGCCACTCTCTGTCTGAATAAAGATAGAGGGAATATTGGCTGATTTCATGAAATTCACCTGATACTCATGCAAGGTACCTTCTTCATCCATCAACTGCAGATAATACTCTCTGCCTTCCTCCCAGGTAAAAATATCGCCTTCCTCATATAAATCCCCGTCTATCTCCAAACCATCCCCGCAGCATCCTATTTTAACCTTATGATCTCTGACACAGGAGGGCAGAAAGAAATATGACCTGCCGTCTTCCTCATCCTGCCATAAAGCTACTTTATTGGTACTTTGCTGCATGTTGACATCCACATAGAGTACGCCTTCATCCTCCTGCAGCACCACACTATTTTCCTTTAAAAAATGCAGATAAAATAATGTCGCCATAATAAGAACCGCCACAATTCCGCCCAGCCAATATCTCTTGCGCATCATTTTGCTCCGCCACCCCTTTTCCTATCGTTCAAATCCTTACTCCCTTCCCCCATGCCCGGAAATAAATTCTCTACTGCCACTTTGCATTATAAAATCCCATGTCTTCATAAATCGGGATATAAGGACTATACTTTTCACGGCTGTACTCATACTCCCACCCCTGATACACAGAGGCATCATATTCCGGCATTTCCCACAGTTCCATGCCATCCATGACTTCCACAGTGTCCACAACACCCTCATAGACCGAAAAGGTAACCTGATGCATCTGACCGGTAGAAGGCACTGTAAACGGTTCATGGAAAACTTCCCACCTCTGGCACAGATAATTCAGTCTCTGGGCAATAAAATATTTCGTATACCTCACATTGGCATAAAAATCCGCATATTTTCCCGAAGAGTCGCCCATGATATTCTTATCCTCCCACAACACCCGGTCCATTTTGACAGAAGCGCCAATCCAATCGGCATATTCGTCGATTCTGACATCTATGAGTTCCTCAAAGAAGGGCAGCACTTTCTCATATTCCTCGATCATTTTCCCATACATCTCAGGTGTCTCATAAAGTTTCTGATACCAATTGATGGCAGCGCCAACCCGTTCATTATTATCAACTATCGTATTAAAATAATTCACATAATAACCTTCCCCAGAGTTTCGCTCCCCGAAAGCATTGTCATAGTCCCAAGCAGGTCCGGAATACAGTTTATCGTCATCCTTGTCCTTATAAAAATACATACTGGTAAGGCCGGTATCCTTATCCAAGGAAATCTCATCTACCAGAAACCGTCTGACAAAGCTGTCCAGATCAAGGTATTCCCAGACAGCCGGATCCCCATTCTGTACGAGGTCATCCAGATTCTGTACATAATCCTGGATATAAGCTACCTGCTCCTTGGAAGCATGTTTGGGCGCCTTGATTGTAAACTGATCTCCAGAAGAAATTTCAAACCCGTTCAGTTCCGTCTCATAATGTTTGGGGTGATCTTTTTCAATTAAATAACCGCCTTTTATGGTCTCTGCGCTTTCCAGAAGATATCCCTTATTGTCCTCCTGCACATATGGTATCGCATTATCAATATCTGGATTATACTGCCGGTTCTCCGCCTCCAGGTTGTAGATATCCACTCGGCCTTCTCCCACAGACACGGATTCCGTCAATAGATAAATCCCCCTATATTCCCCATTCATATACAAATCAACCCAGGTTCCCTGCGCCGTATAAGGAATCTCCAGTGCCTCCGACAGGTCCATGGCTATCTTGTTAGCCATCTTACTTCCTTCTGTCCAAAGCGCCAGAAGCCGGAAAGTATCATCCTTGTCCAACCCACAGAGCGGATAGTCTGCAGCCAGCTTAATAGAATAAGGTTTCTTCTCATATTCCCAAGTGGAATTGCCCCTGCCGGATATCCTTGGCAGGACATTCTGATACTCCGTGACACCATCGGAACGCACGACACAGATATCTCCCGATTCATAATTCGCCTTGTCTTCATGAAGATAGGAAAGATCCCCGCTCTTAGTATTGATAAAGACCGCCGGGACATTCTCAGATCTCATAAAGGTAATTTCATAATGACTGGCAGCAGAAGCATCATCCACAATCGACACAATATATTCCGTATCCTCCTTCCAGGTAAAGACATCGCCCTTCCTGTAAGTTTCCCCGGCAAACTGTACACTGTCCATCCCCACCGTAATCTTATGATGGTCAATATAGGAGGGCAGAAAGAAATATGACCTACCGTCTTCTTCATCCTGCCACAGGGTAATCCGGTTAGCGCTCTGCTGCGTGGATACTCTTAAAACAGGTATCCCGTCCTCCATCTCCAAAACCACACTATTATTTTGCAGAACATACAAGTAACACAGCGCCGCAATCATGGCCAAAGCCAGTATAAGCCCCATGCAATATCTCTTCCGCATTACTTCTTCTCCTTTTGAGGCAAAACGTTCTTTCTCCCCGACGCCTTCCGATAAAGCGACACCGTTTGTTCCACCACATCATCCCAATTATATTTTCCACAGATAAAATCAGCGCTCCGGCTGCCATATTCTTGTACGGTCTCCGGATGATCCAGCATATACTGAAGTTGTTTCCTCAGGTCCTTTACATCCCCTTTGCGAAATGTAAGCGCCTTATCCTCCGTCACTTCTGTATTCTCGCAAATATCGCTGACCAGACAACAGTTGCCATAACTCATGGCCTCTAACAAGGTGAGGGCCATACCTTCCACATCGCTTGGCAGCACGAAGGCGTAGGCGTTAGAATAAAGTTCTTCCAAAACCTGTCCCTGTACGAAATCCGTCATGATAATCCTTTCATCCCGCGCCGCCATCCGGTGGATCTGTTCCATATATTCCATGGCCTGACTGC
This sequence comes from uncultured Lachnospiraceae bacterium, assembly GCA_946554445.1. GTDB lineage: Bacteria > Bacillota > Clostridia > Lachnospirales > Lachnospiraceae > UBA3282. The sequence continues at coordinate 50,551 of CAMNSD010000007.1, forward strand.
TGCCGCCGGCAATGACCAGTTTCTTATCTGTCTCAATCCGTTCAAATGCCTCGATCAGATAATGAAGCCCCTTCTCCGGCACGATTCTTGCCAGGAACAGAAAATATCCATCTTTCTTTAACCCATATTTCTCTGTGATCAGTTCCGCCGCCCGCTGCTGCGGTCTGCTGATGCCGTTGGGGATATAAGTGACTTCTCTATGATAAGTATCCGCAAAATACTGCCGCACATTCTCTGACAGCACGATCACCTCGTCCGCATACTTCGCCGCCATCTTCTCCCCGAACTTGATCACATAAGAAGCAAAGTTGCCCCACTTAGCTCTCTGCCAGTCCAATCCGTGTACAGTCACTACAACCTTGCGTCCAAAAAGTTTCGGAATCCAGAGCATGGCGCAAGGTCCCTCCGCATGATAATGGAAGACGTCATAGGAATGAAAAAGCGCCATAACTGTCGCAAAAAAGGCATAGACAATGGCATTTAAACTGCTGCGCCTGAACGTAGGCACAATATATACCCGTACTCCTTTATAAAATTTACGGCCCTTCCAGCCGTACTCCTGGTCATATTTCTTGCCTGACACATGATGCCCGAACCGATTGTAAGCGTCCACCTTATGTCCCAGCGCCGCCATGCGCACGGAAAGTTCCTCCACCACGACCTCCACGCCGCCTTCCCTGGACGGAATCCTCTTGTGGCCGATCATGGCGATATGCATCCCTTCCTTCTTCGCCTTCCTCAGCGCCCTGTTTTCTTTATGCACGTGATATAAAAAGGCAAAATTTGTGTTCAAATACCGGGGCAGCATCCGTTTGGGATCCCGCAGAATCCGGAAAACCCACTCCATACACAATTTCTGCATCCACATGGGAGCCCGTTTGGTTGTTCCCGCTGTAAAATCAAAGGCGGCGCCCACACCCAGCATCAATCCCTTAACCCTGCGCCGATGTTCATACATCCATATCTCCTGCTTAGGCGCACCCAGGGCCACCCAGACAAAGTCCGCCCCACTGTCATTGATCTTGCGGACGACTTCCTCGTCTTCCTGCCTGCTCAGTTCCCGGAATGGAGGCGCGTACATACCGGCAATCTGCAGTTTGGGATAACGTTTGGTCAGCACTTTCCTAAGTTCCGTCAGCGTATGTTCGGTACTGCCATAGAAATAGTGACGATATCCCTTTTCCTGAGACAATTCCAGAATCTGGGGCATCAAATCTGGCCCCGGCACGCGTCTGGCCTCCGAAAATCCCCTCTTACGGCTCACAATGGAGAGCGGCTGCCCGTCCGGCAGCGCCATGGCAGCGCTATTCTGTATCCTGCGATACTCCTGATCCCGAAACGCCATCACTGTGGTGTGTACGTTAGAAACACAGATATAATCCCCTCTGAGGACATCCAGATTCTGTGTGATATATGAAATCGTATGCTCCATATCCGTGACATTGATGTTCGTCTTTAAAATCTTACAATATGTCAGCTGATTGTTCTGTTCCCTATCCGAATGTCTCACCGATCTTCTTTCCTCCTTCTCTCTCTGCAGCCTATTCCTGATACTGCGAGTACGGCACCGGCTGTTGCGCCAATCACAACACTGCCCAGGTAATAACGCAGCGTCTCAAGCCCTACGGCCTTGCCCACAATCACCTGCATGGGCGTATCCGCATCTTTGTAATTCATGACACGGTATCCTTCATAGGCCGGATCATCTACGCCTGTGAGATAGACAGGATCATCACCCAGACCGTCCGTATAAAAACGCTGTACTACATATCCCGCGGGCTCTTCATAAAACAAGGCGCACAAAACGCCGCCGGCTAAACATCCTGCCAGTGTTACCGCCAAAATACCCTTCTTATGCACTTTCCAAATCCCCCTGACGCCTGCCAACAGATAGTCCGGCAGCATAGCAAAAGGAACCGCAATCTCCCTTTGCGCCCAGGGCATCAGACAGTACTCCTTTGCCCCCTCTTTCTGCATAAACAGCATAGCGCCCAGAAAGATCAATGTTATATTTTTAAAAGATGTATTAAATAACAGCTGTTCTGTCCAGCCCGCCGCCAGGAAACAGACCAATATGACCAGTTCTCTCGTCTTCTGCTTATGTGTCAGATAAAACTGCAGGATAAAATAGCCGATTATAATAATCGTAAAGGGAATCAATCCGTAATTAATATAGCCCATGACATAAGAATTGTCCATGTTCATGGAGGATTTCACCACCTGCGAGATATCCACCCCGAAAAGGCTTTCATACTCTGGCGCCAGAAACTGTAACGCCAGCCAAATCCGCGTATTCAGTTTGAAATTCAAGGCCTGCACTTCAGGGCTCAGACTATGATCAAACAACATATGCGGCAGCACAAAAGACAAAATCAGACATATCGGCAGCACCAGATTGGCCAACAGTTTTTCCAAAATACAAAATCTGGGACGAATCTGCACATAAAGACATCCTGTCAAAAGAAGCGCTACAATCCCCACCCCCGTATAGCTGACCGAATATAAAAATACCAGCAGATTACCCAGCATCAACAAAATATAATGGCGGAATTTATATCGTTCTCCCATCTGATAAAGAATCAAAGCACAGAGCGTCAGATAGGTAATGTGCAGAATATTAGGATGGGTAAATCCCAGACTCCAGCGAAAAATATGTCCCAGCCCCATCTTCATATGCACCCGATAAATCGTGTGTTCCAGACGAAAGAAAGAAAAGATGCTCAAGAAAACTGCACAGACCGACCACACCCACAGTCCCGCGTGAAAGACTTTCTTCACACAAATCCCCTTCATGCCAAGCACCAAAAAAGACACAAACAAGATGCCCAGCGAATGGGAGCGGCAATAGACTAACGCCGTCAGAGAAAAAAGCACAGTCAGCATCCCCAACTGCCGCGCTGTATAAGGCGTTGCAAGGATTTTCAGCAGACCGCATAAAAGTCCCGGAACCACCAACAGCACAAACAATTTCTGCCCCTCGTAGAATCCAAGACCTTTGGCCAGTGACAGCAAAAGGAAAAATCCCCAGAAAAATGCCTCCTGCATCGTTATTGTTATCGAAAACTGTTTGGTCAGGTTCTTCATACTTCCTCCACCATATCATCACAAACAATCAGCGCCGGTCCCAGCGACCAGGGATATGCGCCATATCTCTGCGGATACTGGCCAAAGCCTTCACATTCCCCCGAACAATCATAGACCTTCCCATCATGAACGGATTTCCTCAGCGCTTCCCTGCCTCGCCTGAAAGCCTGTCTATAGTTCTCCCCCACGAGGATTTTCAGTTCGATTCCCTCCTTAAGCGCCGCGCAGATCATACCCGTGACAGAAGTATCCGCAGGTCCCTCCAAAGCCTGCAGCTGCCAGGAAAATGCGCCATCCGGTCTCTGATAATGAAGCACCGTATCCACAAGTCCCACGAAAGGCTCTCGCAGTCTCTCCCTGCCATAATCCGACAAGAAACATTTAGACATGCCGCGAAGCATCCAGCCAACACCTCTCCCCCAGCCGATGATGCCATACTTACAATCATCCGTCATATCATAACCGTGATAGGGAAGCCCGCTCTCACCGTCCATTCCATAAGCTAAGAAATTGGCAATCTGCTTCAAAGCCAGTTCCATACATTCTTTTCTGTTAAATGTCATCCCATAGCGATACAGAAATGGACACACAAGCCCCAGCATATCGACAAACACATAGCTATTTCCCTGTCCTGCCCGGTAAAGCAGGCTGCCGGCTTCATCTTTCGCGTATTCCACCGCATAATCCGCCATCTTGTCCACTGCTTCTCGATACTGCCTGGTGCGGGAATCTCCCCCCTTCAATTCTTTGTCCGTCTTGGCCGCCCGATTCAAGTACTGTTCCAGAAAAGTCTCGCCCGCAACCAAGTCGTCCAGAAAATAGATAGGCATGCCTTTTCCTCTCCACCTGTCAAAATATGCCTCCAGCGCTTCCTCAATCTGCAGGATCATCTTATGCATCTGCTCCTCATCGATGGCCTTCTTCTGCCATTCTTTCCCATACTGCCCGGCAAGATCCGCCCGGCAATGCCACAGTCCACCTGCCAGAAGTCCGGTAGGCCAGAAGATCATATCCGCCGGCGCCGTCTTTTGACCAAGCAGGTATTTTCTGACAAAACGTTTGCAGCGTCCCTTGGTGTCCAGGACACCGTAACACATAAGTTCTTTACAGGCATTCTTGATCAATACTGTTTTATTCATGGCAACCTCACTCCATACTTATCTTTTCAGACCTGGAATCTTCCCGGCCACTACATTCCACAGATACGAAAATTCATCCGTCCTGTGAAATACTAACAAAAATACCACATTATACAATATTGTTATGATCAACACCATGGCCGCGAAGGTGAAGATTGTCACCTGACACATGATCGCACGGCGAACAGGAATCATCACCAACGCCACAGCTAGAATCACCGCCATATACTTGCCTGAATCCAGAAAATAGGACCAGGCTTTCCGGTCAAAACACACCCGGTAAATAATCACAGGACGAATCAGATTTGCCAGGATTCCCGACACCAACGTACCCACATATACTCCGGCCACACCCATTCTCTGTACCAGAACAATGGAAATCACCAGATTGATCCCGCCCTGTATCAACGGCAGATAGCGGTCCTGTTCAAACAATCCTGAGGCAATCTTAAAGTTAAGCAGAACAGTACGGCCGCCTTTTAAATAAAAATCCACCACCAGAAGCGTTACTGTCAACTCACTGACAATCCAACTTTCGTCCAGCCATACCCCGCCAATCAACGGCGTAAGCAAATGCCAGAAGCCCACCGCTCCCAAGCCAAACAGCCAGCAGGCAAAGAAACGGTAGACCTTAAAAAGCTGGTACTGTCTCTCTTTGGATTCCGTAGCCACCAGGTTGCCAAAACCGGAAATCACAGAGTCAAAGATAATATTTACAAAATTTCCCACATAAGTGATGATATAAACATAGTTGTCCACCACCGCAGAAGTGTCCACATTGACAAACGAGGCAATAATGATCTTATCCGTCTGCAGTCTCGCCACGTCGCCGATCTTGTGGCAGATAAGCGCCTTCGTCTTGGTAGCAACCACCTGCGTATCCTCTTTACTCAGCTTCTCCACATTCTTATCCTTCAAATATGGATACATCCTGCCCAGATATACGCTCACAAAAATCTTCTGCAAAAGTTCCACCAGCGACTGTGTCAACAGATAAAACAGAAAATTTTTGGTCACTAACAACGTCACGATCTGTACCAAGGTGACAACGATCTTGGTGACTGTGGTGATGTTGGTCTGGATATAGTTTTTCTGTTCCGCATTGACAAGACTGTATTTATAAGTCACAAAATAGCTGATGACCGTGTTGAACAGAAAGATATAATAATATATCGTCAGTTCCCGTATGGAGAGACTGCCTGGGTTTTTGAGAATATATTTCAGAAAAGGAGTGATTGCGATTCCAAGCACCGTGATCACACCGGCAATGGAAAGATATGCCCTCTTATAAAACTGCATGTAAGATTTGATCTTCTCGCGGTCGCCCTGCGCCACCGGCTTATAAAGACTGTAATTGAGCGCTGTGCCGATTCCCATCTCCGTCAGGGACAATACGCTCAGCACATCGGTATAGATGCCGTTAACGCCCAGAAGTGTCCTGCCCAGCATCCGGATAAAAATGTCCCTTAGCAGGAAATTCATCAGTATGATCACAATATTACTGACAAACCCGAATATGATATTTTTCCTGGCCTGTTGTATTCTGCCCATATCAAGATTCTCATTCATTTCCATGCCGCTTCTTACGGCATAATACAATTAATGTGCTGATTCCCAAAGCTTACGGATTTCATTCCCCGCTTCCCCGGCTTTCCGACAGTATGCAGGCATAATCTCCATAAGCCGCCCGCGGATCTCCTCTTCCCGCGCCATCATCCAGTCATAAGCGCCAATCAATTCCTCCGGATCCGATAAAGACTGCACCGGCAGCACATAATGCTCCTCCGTGCCGAACAGGTCCCTGGCAATCCCCCTGGCTTTGACGGAGTATCCCACCACTAACGTTGGTACCATGGAAGAATAGGCCGCTATGGTGGCATGTGTCCTGGCCCCGATAAATGCCCGGCACTTTGAGATGATGTATTTCAATCGCTGACAGGACATATCCTCGAAGAGAAGCACCCTCTCATTATCCCGATAGGTCTCATAAAGCTGTGCCAGAGTCTGTCTGTCATCGGTATGATACCATATCACATGGGGAATCAAAGCAATTGAGTAACTACTGTTATTTAAAATATGATCCACCAGCCTTTGATAATTGGCAATGGTAATTCCCTTTACCGTCTCATTTTCCACAACCATAGGACTGACATTGATGCCGATGGTCTCCTGTTCCCGGAATCCTGCCGGCAGCGCAAAAGCCTCCGGCTGCAGGGAAAAGGCCGGATCCGGATACTGTTTCACATTTCCTGAAATTCCGGCGTCCTCTAAAGCCTGTGCGGTGATGGATTCCCGGGGCGTAATCAGCACATACCGCTTCAAATCCGCCACTACCTCCGAATCCTGCAGAAGTTCCGGCTCCAGGGAACACCCCCACAAAACTGTTTTCGCCCCTGCCCGACAGAAGGTACTGTTGGCCAGCATCGCCTCTTTTCTGGGTACTTCGTAACAGTACATGTCGCCCCCTATAGAGAGATAGAGAGGCGCCTGTTCTTTTCCCAATACCTCATGAAAACGGTAGCGCATAAAAGATTCCGGATCATGAAATATCTTACGCCAGGCATAATACCACACATGCGCTAGAAAATGCTCCGCAATCTTACGCTCCTGTAAAATATCACACAAAGATGCCACTGAGTAGAGCCTGTCCTCCCGCTCACTGTTGGTCACCAACAGTTTTGGAATCTCCTTTATCATATGGCAGGTGCTGTTGACGATTGCCTCACATCCATGATTGCCGCTGCCGCCATGCAAGTACATGACAAGTCTGTCATTTTTATATTCCATATCTCTTTCCTTCTGACATATACATCTACACGCTATCTACTTGGAGCCTCTGCCTTTCAACACCGCCCCCACAGTTTTAAACAAAATTTTAATATCCAATCCAATAGACCAGTTGTCAATATACTCCAAATCAAGCCGCACCACCTCGTCAAAATCAGAGATATCGCTGCGCCCGCTGATCTGCCACAAGCCGGTGAGCCCGGGCGTCATACTAATTCGCCGTCTATAGTGGGAATTATACTGCTCAAATTCATCCTCTGTGGGTGGTCTTGTCCCCACCAGGCTCATATCGCCCCGCAGGATATTAAAAAACTGCGGCAGTTCATCAATGCTTGTCTTGCGAATGAACCTGCCCACTCTGGTAATCCGTGGATCGTTCTCCATCTTAAACATAAGGCCCTGCATTTCATTGGCCTTCTCCAGTTCCTTCTTGCGCGCTTCCGCGTCAATATACATGGAACGAAACTTATAAATCTTAAAACGGCGTCCGTTCTTACCGATTCTAGTCTGGGCAAAAAAGACAGGGCCCGGAGAATCCACCTTGATTGCCAGTGCCACAAAAGGCATGAGCACGGCGGTAATCAGGATTCCCACCAGCCCGCCGGCTATATCCATCAGCCGTTTGAGTGTCATCCGGCGATAGTCATAGTGGGTGATAGAATAAGTCATAACTGTGTAACCGGCAAAACTGTCCACCGTAATTTCCCGCTGACCGGCGTCTATGATATCAATATTGTAATGACAGACCACGCCCATAGACTCCAGATCATATATGATATGCTTTACATACCGTTTATCCATATCTGGTAGATTGATGAACGCTTCATCCAGCGCCATCTGTCTGGCAAACGTCAGCACATCGGAACCATCGGCCAGCACCTCGATGCCATCCACGACCTTACCTTTCCGATCTTCGTCCACACAGGCCAGCGCCACGATCTCATAGTTGATATCCAAATGCTCCTTCAGCTGAGCAATCGTCTTGTCCATCACACTGTCCTTTGTAATGACCATGATCTTGACCAGGTTAGACTCGGAAGTCAGATACACCCGGAGAAACCGCTTCATAAAAAGACGTACCAACCAGACCACAAACACATCGAGCACCGCAAAATATCCCCATACCATTCGGGAAAAGGCTGCACCGCGCTGAAGCATGAACAGCACACTGGCCGCCGCCAGCACCATAAACAGGTTGAATTTCAGTACCGCCACAAACTCTACAAAGACGCCGCGTTCCAGAAAACTCCTGTTCCAGTCTAAAAGAAAACTGTATATCGTACAAAACAGCAGAAAGAACACACACACAAGCGCATGTACTTCCGGCTCCTGCACCCGGGCAAACTTCCCATAACGCAGAAGAATTGCCGCCACATATGCAATTATGATACAGAGCAGGTCTGAAAACAACAAACAATAACTCTCGATAATCTTTTTCTTCCGATTCATGGTTCCGTACTCTTTCTTAAGGAAAATCTTAAGCAAAACTACATCTAATATAGCATACCATTTTTAGCGGCAATTTACCACTTTTTTCAAATAATTAAAATTTTCTACGATATTTCCCCGGCCGGGGAGATCAGCACCCAGCCGGACCACAGTTTCTGCATCTGCTCCGGCACAAACACCTGGGTATTCTTGTGGATGGAAGGCCGTATCATAATCTTACCGGCATGAGCGTTCAGTCTCGCTCCCCAGAAGCTGAACGTGCTGTTGGCACAGATATTATGCCGGCAGCGGCTCATCAACATCATATCATAGAGGCTGTCCCCACCTTTATTCCAGTCAACAATCCGGTATTCCTTTCCCTGATACCTCGACCGCGCATAGTCACTGTCATCAGAAAAGACATAGAATACCGGATCGGAAACTTTCTCTTTCAGATAGCTGACAGCCCTCTCATAATAGCTTTCCGTACAGATATTGCCGAACATCTCTGCATTAGCTGCATCCAGATAATCACCCCGGCGGATATGAATGCTCACGGACTGCGTCTGCTCCATTTCTTCCACCATTGCCGCATTTCGGGGGTTATCACTGACAGGGAAACGGATTTCAGACCGCAGCGTTTCCAGAATATCCGCGTAATAAGCTTCACAGGCCCAGTATCCTGCCAAGTATTTACCGTCCCAGCCAAATATCTCCGGATGGTACATCCCTGTCTCCTCAAAGACAGGAACAAAAGCCGGGTTCATCCTCCTTCTTACCTTCTCCCAAAGGCCTGCCTGTTCCTCGTAGCGTCTGCCCAAAAGAGAACGTACTTCCTCTGGGGAGGCAGTTTTTATGGACAAGCCCTCAAAGCGGTTCAGCTCCAAAGGTCTGGGAGCCTGCATCTTCTCCTGCACTGTATCCGCAAACCAAGAGGTATCCAATCTGGCTTCTTTTCCCAGTATTTCTAATTTTCGATACAGGGCGTACTGTTGCAGCTGATTTCCCAGCCCACCCATCAGTCTTACAATGATCATCGCTCACCGTTTCTTTCTGTCATACAGGCGGAAGGCCATTCGCAAAAGGACCGGCAGAATCCCGCCCGGATGTTTCGCCGCCAGATACAACAAAGTGTCTGCCTTGCCGTTAACCGACAGGACAGTATTCTGAAACCGCTCCCGGTTCTCATCGGAACCGAAGATTTCCCGGATTCTCTTCCTATATCCGGAATCCGGATTGCGGAGTTCATTCTTCATCACATACAGGAGCATATAGCAGCATTCACGGTTCACTGCCTGCTCCCCGCCCGGCACCTGCTTATCTATGGCCACCCGCATCATGCACGCTATCACCCTCTGCAAGCTGTCGTAGATGCCTTTATCATAACGATGTATCATAGAACTCTCCACATAACGGTAATGATAATAAAGAGCGTCTTCCATGACCACAATCCGGGTGCTGTTCAGCATGGCCGGATACATCATATTGGAATCTTCCGCAAACCGTACCCGATAATCATAATATTTCTCATTCCCTTCAAAGACTGATTTACTACACAGCTTCATACAGCGGGACATGGGCAGGATTCTCTGCTGCCGGCCAACCAACTGCTGCTTCACTTCTGTTTCCAGTTTTGCTCCCTCGTAGACACCGGGAGCAAGCGCACTATACACTGGCTCTGTCTTTTTCAGCTTTTCCCGTAGATGGTTACAACAGACAATCTCTCCCAGCTGTCCGGTCAGATGCGCCGCCATCCCGGTAAGAGTTTCCGGTTCCACATAGTCATCGCTGTCCACAAACATATAATAATCGCCGGAAGCCGCGTTCATGCCCGCCACACAAGCTGAACCCGGCCCCCCATTCTCCTTATGAACGACACGTACCCTCGCATCCTGTCGGCCATATTCATCACAGATATGTCCGCTGGTATCCGTGGAGGCATCGTCCACAAGGATTACCTCCAGATTCTGATAGGTCTGCGTTAAGACGCTGTCCACGCACTCTTGCAGGTAGGTTTCCGTATTATAAACCGGCACGATTATACTGATTTTGTAGGGTTCTTTGGGCATTTGTTCCTCCGTTCTGAATGATGTTATTTTCTAGTTCTCTTCATATGTTAGGCTGAATTGACGCCGAAGCAGATGGAGAATTCTCCGTCAGCCCGCTCTCGCTCCTTTCGCAGCACAGCGGACACTAAGTTCGTGAAAAACCTCACTAAGTGCCGGTGCTGCTCTAGGGCTTCCTTGAGAATTTTCCATCTGTTCCGGCTGGTTATTGGCATGAACATGTAAAAGTAATTATTTTCCACTTCTTTTGACTGCCTGTAGTATACGATACAGGCATATATACAGCCTTGGCAGATGACAGAAGAGTGACGCTTTCAGCTGGTATCCTTTCGGCAGATATGCGGCGTTTCCTGGCACCTGCATCTGTTGTTGCAGTTTTCTTTGGCATTGTGTAAGATAGTCTTTTGCTTTTCGTCGTTCCTGTGCCGTGCACAAGGCTATTTTACTCGCCGTGAGCATAACGCCCGTTATGATTTTGGCCGCCGTCTGTGGTCTGAGTGTCTCGTCTATCTTTAATATTTTCTCCTGTGCCATCTCCCAACACCGGATCTGATCCATATAAGAGGGGGTAAAGGGCCGTTGCATCACTCCGCCGGGATTTTGATAATATCCGTATCCTGGATAGGCCGTCTCCACAGCTTTGTGCAAATAGGGCAGGATATCTACCAGAAAAAGCATGTCCTCCCCCACGGTAAGTCCTTCCCGGAACCTTACTTTATCAATCAATTGTCTACGATAAAGTTTGCTCCAGCACCGGCAGTTGTCTCGCAGAATGCTTTCTTTCAGATATTGCCGGCTGTCATACAGGTGCTCAGATTTCACGGATTCACGCTCGTCTGCATCCGGCATCCCTGCGCTTGCGTCTTCCGCTGCCGGAACACCATCCCCCTGCTCCATACTTTGCCGGATAGACTTCCACGCTTCCTCCGTACTCCATGTCCGGAACCGGCAGCCCGCCAGGTCGCTGTCCGTGGCCGTGATCCTCTCATACAGATGCTGCAGCATACCGGGGCACAGCCTGTCATCTGCGTCCACAAAGGTCACATACGCGCCTTTCGACTGTTCTATGGCATAATTGCGCGCCGCAGAGACGCCCTGATCCGCCAGCGTAAACACTACAATGTTCCCATACTTTTCCTGCAGGCCGGCACAGATTTCCCCGGTCCGGTCTGTGGAACCATCATTGACGATCAGGATTTCCAGATTGTCATAGGACTGTCCCGCAAGGCTGTCTATGCAGTTTTCCAGATAAGCCTGTCCGTTGTGGACGGGCACGATCACACTGATCAGCTCACTCTTCATGCGTTAAGCACCTTTTCATATATCCCAAGCAGGGTTTCCATATTCTGCTCTATCCCAAATTCTGCAGCCACTTTCTTACGCGCAGCATCGCCAAGACTTCTGCACAGATTCTCGTCCTCCAGCAGTCGTTCCAATCCCACCTGCAGCGCCGGCGCATCTTTCACGGGCACCAGAAGCCCTGTCTCTTCCGGCCGTATCATCTGGGGAATCCCCCCGGTATCTGTGGCCACAATGCCACAGTAGTGAGCCATAGCTTCCAGAAGCGATACGGACTGTCCTTCAAAATATGACGGAAGTGTCAGAATCCTGCAATGCCGCAGCCACTTGACTTTCTCTTCCCCGCTCACCCAGCCCAGCCAGGTGACATGCTCCTTGTCCTGTTCCGCCTCTTTTTTCAGCTGTTCATCTTCCCAGATGCCGCCCAGATAGAGATGAAAGTCTGGGAATAGCCGAGCAAGTGCCGGCACACAGGCGAGCAGTTCCCTAATACCCTTCTCCCGGCACAGCCGCCCTAAGAACAACACGTCATGATTGGCATAGTCTTTTGCAAAGGCTTCGGGAATGGCGATGGAATCGGGCAGTACCGTAATCCGTTCCCGGCCGATCAATTCCCCGAAAAAGTCCTTCCAGGCCGGCGCCAGCACCAGAAAGGCGTCCCCCATGGATAGCACCCGCCTGATCCGCTCCTGACTCCTCTCGTTCTGTTCTTTCCGGTAAAACGTCTCAAAATCCCCGCCATGCTGGTGGATGACAATCTTTTTATGAAATCGTTTCGCCGTCCTGATAAAAAGACTCTTACGCCGGTAACTGTTATCCGAAGCCACGTTCACATGTACGATGTCATAGCAGGGAAGCGCCAGCAGGAAACACAGATAGGCCGCCGCCGCCTGAAGCAGCTTGCGGAACTTTCCGCCCTCCACCATAGTACCTATATAACGCAGCTTTATTTTCTGATCTAATCCGGCTTCATAATAATTATTCACCACACCGGAAATACCGCCGTGCACCCGACGGGCCGGACCGATCATCAGCACGCGCATCATGTCGGCCCCCGTTCTGGGATCTCTTTACCCCAATTTTCCAGCCAGAGGAGAGCGCCCATCATCATGAGCAGATAGTTTCTCCCAATATAGACAGAAATCAAATGGGCCTCCACCACCGTATACACCGCAAAGGCTACAAACAGCACTAAGCCGCAGGCATCCTTTCTCCTGGCAAACTGCCACAGAAGCGCCAGACATGCGGCCACATACAAGATACCGGGGATGATACCGTAGCGATAGAACAGTTTGATCCATCCCATATCAAAATAATAACTCATGTTATTTTCTTTAGAAAACAGAGACCACGTTTGAATCATACCATTATTTTCCCACGAATCGGTGAGACTGACTATTCTGCCGCTGATCTGGCGGTCAATCTTCCCCAACAGGACAATATGGGAATTATCCCTCGGCTCTCTATAGAAAAACTCATTCCACTGGACCTCCCGCACCCGTTGCGCGCAGACGGCCGCGTCCACCGAAAAAACAATACACAAAACAAACACCAGAAATCCGCAGAAATAAAGCACTTTCTTTTCCCGCAACGTTTTACACAAAGACATGATAAAGGCGCCGCCAATAAAAGCCATGGTAATGAGCATACTGGTCTTAGAACCCGTCAGCAAATAGACACCCACATTCAGCATCATCAAAACCAGATAAATATACCATTTTAATCTATCAAACCACACATAGACGCCCAGCGCCGTCACCATAAGAAACATACAAGAAAGCGCGTTCGGATGCCCCATACCCAAGGTATAGCGAGTTTCTACAGCCGCTTCCTCTCCTATATAACGCGTCTCTTCCGCCGACTCCCGACCATAAGCCTGTGTCAGGCTGATATCGCCGTAGATACCCGTCACGGAGAGCAGAACAATGACCAGACACCCCGCCAGCGTCATATAGAAAGTATATCGCAGCATCTGCCGCAGGGGGATATCCTTGCAGGCCGCCACAAAAGTCACGATGCGGATGATATCATTGGCCTCCGTAATGCGATAGGAAATAAATCCCAGCGCCTCAAAGGCCAAAATAAGCGCCCCCTCCTTCCAGTCGTACTTCGTAAGCAGGACCTTTCCTGCGAAAAGAAGAAAGGTTACCCGAAACAGATAGCCTTCTATGGGATTGGTATAGTTGCTCTTGTCGATAATAACGATCAAAAGTTCTATGGTCAGCCCGGCATAAAAAAGCAGCCAGGGAATACGACTTTCCTCTCTCAATCGCCTGTACAATGTCCACACCTTGATCATGCCCTCCCATGCAGCGCTCTGGCCGCCATGCCATGCAGGCGTCTTAATACCTGCATACCGGCAAGTCTCGTTTTCTTCCATAAAATCTCCATTTTTCCTACCTTGGGAGCCATCAGGAAATCATACTCCTGCTGATGTTCCCGTAAATATACAGGGTAAGTCTCATCTATTTCCACCCGTTTAAACTGTGCGTTGCGCTCAAAAATATCCTCTCCGCACAGCAGCCTGTCCACCGCCTCATTTAAATAACGCTTGCTATTGTATTCCTGATGTGCGGCCGCCTGTACTTTGACGCCGATTCTTTTGGCCACATCCCGCTCTCCATCGCCGCCCATATAGCCAAAATGCCAGCCTCCGTTCGCCACGCGCACACTTCGGGGATCTGTGGGCGACACCTCCCGCAGGTACACGATCCCTTCCGCCGGCAGATTACCAAAACTGCAGATCTTCGTACCTAGCCATTTCTTTTTTTCCACGCCCGGAAACTCTCCCGTGATGGACAACAGGTTCCCGGAAATCTCCTCCATATTCAGGAAGCAATAGAACATTCTCTGGGCCAGATGATAAATCTTCTCCCCATCAAACCGTTCTATGACCTGTAACAGCGTATCTGGGTTCGGAATCTCGTCCACATCACTGAAAATAATGATATCTTCCGGCTTGCAGTCCGAGAGTGCGCGGATCAGCTGGTTCTTTTGATATTTATCCCGTTCATGGGTGGTGACGCCGCTCATGGGAGAATCCGTCACCGCCACATAGCGGATTTTATCTTTAAATTTGTCAAAAAGCTGTCGGTTCTGGGCAAATATCATCTTTTTTTCTTTTCCGGAAAAGGTCACCGTAGCTTCCTCCAGAACAAAATAATCCACATACGGATCCAAAATCTCCATCCGCAGCTTTAAAATATCCAGTTCATTAAAAAAAGGAATACAATCAAATATCATAGTCTACTCCGTTTTCTTTTTTCATACAAATAAAATCATTCGTCAAAACATACATATCATCTGCTACTGCCGCCATTTTCTCCAGAACAAAAACGGCCGAATACAGTCCTTACACTTCTGCCATCTAACCTTCCAGGGATTCTCAAAATGAGGATACTGTTCATTCCTGCCCCGCCACTTATGAAAGAGAAAGGGCGCCTCCACATCCATGATTTCCGGAATCATATGCTCATGGCCAAAATACTTCGCCACCTCAATCGGCGCAAACCGCATCCCCGCCTCCTCAATCAGATTTTTATATTTACAGCACAAAAAGATATCCTCGTTATAATTATCATCCTCTGTCTTTTCCCATTTTAACTGCGCCTTTTCAGGAAATTCCAGAAGTTTCTTACTACGGATCGACACACTGTTGCCCACCCGGCAGAGTTCTCCTTTCGCATCACGATAAGCATAATCATTCTGGGGCAACGGCCAGGGAGATCCAATATAATCATAATTTAGAAACTCCTCCCGCCAACTCTCCGGATGGACCACAAAGCCGTCCGCATGGACAATGAGCGCATAATCCGTGTGGATGTGTTTGCCCAATTCATACACCATTTTGTAATTAAACTTATCTATATTATCCAGTTTCGTTGTATGAGAATAACGGATTGTACGAGGCAGCGTCAGCGGCTTCCTGTGGGTAATCAATACCACATCCCCAAAGTCAATCCCCCGCATACTGTATTCCAGCGCGTGAATCGTCTCATAGATATCCACGCTGGTCATGGCTGCCAGCGTCACATTTGGCAAATTCAGCTTTGGCTGCTTTGTCTGTATTTCCCCTCTCATCGTTTTCCTCATTTCATATCTTTTACTTTCACATATTCCTTATGATAATACCGCGTAACCGCCAGATTCAGCCAGTTTTCCGGATTTGTGGACAAATCTTCAAAAGCAAACAGGGCCGGTTTCGCACTGTAGGGAGCAAATTCCACCCCGGCGATGTCTTCATCCATATATATCTCATACCGTTCCATGGCCTCTGTGTAAAAAGTCTGTGCATCGCCATTGAACAGGGAACGCATTGCCGAGACGGCTGTATAAGTATTTTTATCAGCAGTAAACACCCATACGATCAGTACCAGGAGCAGGCAGACTGCCGTCATCTGTTTCCCTGCCCGTTCCAGGAAGGTGCCGAATGCATCCGCCGCCTTCTCCCCTCTCTTCCTGTGGCTGAAATATCCCAGCCAATAAGCCGTGGTCATAAACAAGCCCAAGTAATATACCATCTGAATGATATTGTCCACTCTGGCAAGCCCCACCATACCTACCGCATAAAGCGTCGGGGTGAACATGGCGGAGAGCACACAATAGACGCCTGCCGTCACCCACAGAGGATGGGCAAAGTTCTTGTCGGAAGCTTTCATAATCTTCCACAAGACAGGCAGAACCGTCAGCCAGACCAGTATCACGAAAACCGGCGTCCAGCGGATGATAAACACCATCGTATAATAGAAAGACAACAGGACCGACAGGACGGGGGAATACCCGGTGGATGGATCCAGTGTGCTTCTCACCAGATTTCCCGGCGCTATGATATTACACAAAAAACCCACGCTTCCCGTCACCAACGGCAGACAGACCGCCCATATCTTCCTGCGGTTTTTGACAATGGCATAAAGCAAGAGAAACGCCATCAAAACTTCCGCCTGCAGTCCTGTGATCAGATTGCCGCCGCCCACGATCACCGCCAATACTGCCGCTGCAACACTACAGATCATCCCGCGCATTCTGCTCTTAGCCCACAATGCGCCCGATGTCAGCCTGAGCATAAAAAACAGGATAGACTGCATCAGGATATAATGGGTGGATCCATTGTACCAGTAAATTCCCTCAAAAGGCGCTTCCAACACCTGATAAAACATAAATACTAAAAGCAGGGCAACAAAGGAAGACGCTGCTCCTTCCGCCCCCAGCCATTTAGTAAGGATATGCCGACACAATACAAAGGTGGATGTTGCAAACATACCAATCATAAGAAGCGGCACCACCCAGGCAATCTCATAGTGAAAGTTCATGGGACATAACGCCATCAGAAAACAGGAAATATAGGTTCCCTGCCAGTTCTGATAAAATTCCATGTTCTGCCGCCAGGCCGTCTGCACCGACTGCAGATAGGAACCCGTAGCCAGCCACGTATCATGCACCTGTCTGCCGTAATCATAGTCGTCGATACACATGACGTTATATTTGCCAAGCAAGAGCAGCGGCATCAGAGAAATGATAAGCAGACATGCCGCGCACACCGCCATCCGCCGGGATGTCATACATTCCCCAAAAGCTGCGGCCTTCTCAGAAACCATCTTATTTATTTTTTCAAGTATTCTATCATGCTTCCTATAAGACATTTTCCTGTATTACCTTCTTCTTGAACACCTTTCAGTGCACCAATCTTTTGAGTCTTCTCTCCACGCCTCTGGCAATCTTACAGACATAAGCTTTCTTATAAACATACCAGGCATGCGCCTGCATCATCTTAAGCCGCAGGCCCTCGGGACGCACATTCAATTTCTGATATCTGGCCGAAGTCTGCTTATAACGCTGCAATTCCTCCCGGCATTCTTTGGCCGTAAACAACCTGCCCTTCCTGTCCATATAATGGAACAGGCTGTAAATATTCTGCTCCGATGCCCAATAGCCGTCAGAAACATTGTGTCTTGCCCAGTATTTAGGGGCAATGGCAAATTTTAACGTCTCACTGGTATGGGCCGGCAGACAGGCAAAAGAAGAATTGGAAAGTAATAAATAATGGGCGTTCTTTAATGTCACATAATCCTTGCCGATATCAAAATGATGGGCCTCAATGCCCGGCAGCGTCTTCTGTGCTGTCTCCACATCGTCCGTAATGATCACAAACTCCATATCCGGGCGGATTTTCCTCATCTCCTCCATTCCATGAAGCCAGTATCTGCGGTTGATCAGAAGTTCCGGACTCCCCGTATACTCCCCGCCCCGCATATTAATGACACAGAGATTCTCCCGGCTGTATTCGTAGGAATCATATTCCGGCTTCACCTTAAGCCACTGCCTTACCTGGGGAAGATATTTGAGGAAATAAGACTCATCCTGCATATTTCCATACATCAGGGTATTGTCTTCCACCTGATGTATTTTCGGATCCGCCCCCGCCACATAACAGCCATATTTCAAATCATGCTTGGAATTACCAACAAAAAGCCTGTCCTCCACATCATGATACACCCGGAAAGCCTTCTTCTCTTCCTCCGTGATCACATGCCCTAAGTCCACATCCATAAAGTACATGCCCTTATCGCTGTGTATATTGACCGCAAACCGCTCCTGCCCTGCAGTACCAAACTCATAACCATTTTCTAACGCCACAGCCCTTGCCGTCACATAACAGAACAACTGGTTGCCCAAGCCCTGTCCATTGATAAACTCTGTTCCTACCATCTGTCTTGATTATTTCCTTTCCCAAAAGTAAATTTGCTTCGCAAGATCAACAAATCGAACAAGTTCGATTGCGAGTTCCGCTCCGCGGACTCGAATAAGCGAAGATTTGATTCTTACAGTGCTGTCTCTGTAATCTTGCCGTTTTCCACTTTATAGATAACATCGCACTTGGCAATGGTATTCAGCCTATGGGCAATGATGACCATTGTTTTCTTCCCGTGGAAGCTATTGACCGCTTCCATCACAGCCTGCTCTGTATCTCCGTCCAAAGCCGACGTAGCCTCATCAAAGACCAGAATCTCCGGATTATGATAGAGCGCCCTGGCAATTCCCAACCGTTGTCTCTGTCCGCCGGAAATTCTGACACCCCTGTCACCTATGGTAGTCTCAAGCCCTTCCGGCAATTCTTCCACAAAGGTTTTCAGCTGCGCTTCCTCTAACACTTCCCAGATTCTCTTATCGTCAATCTTATCCGCATCAATGCCAAACGCAATATTGTCTCTGATAGACTCGTCAATCAAGTAAATGGATTGCGGAATATACCCAATCCTGCCAAGCCAGGAAGCATAATTTTCAAAAATATTCCGTCCATCGCAGGTAATGCTCCCCTCCTGTACATGCAAAAGCCCCAGCAGAATATCCACAATCGTGGATTTACCCGCACCGGAAGGCCCCATGATACCCACCGACTGCCCTTTTTTCACTTCCATATGGGCGTCTGTGAAAATCGGTTTATCCGTGTTTGGATAGGTAAAGCTGATATGATCCAGCACAATCTTATCCGTTAACTCTAAAGGCTGCTTTGCCTCATCTTCCCCGTCGATAAGTCCCGTCACACTGCCATTCACATCCTGTTTCATGTTCTCCGTCAGGTTTTCATACAGATAATCCAGACAAGGCTGGGTATAGGCAATCTCCGAGAGATAGGTATTGATACGGTTAGTGGCCGGCATCACCCTGACTGCCGCCACTGCAAAAGCCATCAACTGCTGGAACAGCGCAGAGATATCTCCACCCCGCATCATATAGATCATGATGAATGACAACACCGCCACAATAAAGACCGTCTCAATCAAAAGTCTTGGCGTATTGTTCATAACCGCATAATTTCTCGCCACATTCGCGCCGATTGCGCCGCTTTCATAGTAATTACGCACAAAAAATTCTTCCCGGTGCAGCACTTTCACATCCTTGAGACCGTAGATGGACTGAATCCTCCATTTGGCAATCCTGGACTGGATGGTCTGGTTCTTGCGTCCAATCGCATTTAACCGGGGTTTTAACACCTTGGTAATGATCAATGTCATGCCCAAAAAAACGACTCCGCAAAATACCGTCATGGCCGGACTCGCCACCAGCAGTACAATACAGATGGAAACGGCCACCACAATCTCCGTGATCATCTGAATCATCACCAGAATCAACTGGAATGCATTGGGGATATCGCTGTCTGTCAATCGAAACACCGTGGGAATGTCCGCTCCCAGGTACTCCTCATAAGGTCTGTTTAAAAATTCCCGCATCACGCGGCTGATCATCCGGTTCCGATTCCTAGTGACAAAGGTATTCTGCACATAAGTCTGCAGCAAAAGATAGAGATTCTTCACGATAAACAACGCGATCATCGTCCCCAGCATCAACATGACCAATTCCCTGCCGGACTCTATCTTTATAGGAAGAAACTCTATGACCATGGACACATACCGGTTCTGCATAAAGTGCTCCGGTTCCATGATAGCCTGCACCACCGGCACCATGATAGATACGCTCAGCGTTTCCAAGATACCGCCAATCAAAATCATCACTGCGAGACCTGCCAGCTGCAGGCGCTGTTTATTGTCAAAGAGATATGCTATTTTCTTTAATAAAGTTACCTGTTCCTGCTTTTCTTCCTTGCCCGTATCGCTCATATTGCATAGATTCCTTCCGTATCGTCCTGTTAACTCCCTACATGCTATCCTGCCCGGTTACCATGACTTTCTGCATATCTTCCCTATAAATATCCCGGCAGTCCCAGCCGTTCATCCACTTAGGAGGCGCCAGAATCGTCTTGTGCGGGTTCTGATTCAGATAAGAAGCCCACCAGCTGAAACTGCTGTTGGCTAATATTTGATGTTTACATTTACTCATCAGGGCAAACTCCTGATGATCACAGCCCTCCGGCAGATCCACCACCGTCACATCCATGTACCTGCTGTCTGCAAACTGCTCCTTCGCCCACTCTTTGTCATTGGTAAAGAGGAAAAACCGGCACCCCGGATACTGCTCCCGCATCCGCCGCATTGCTTCCTTATAATATGCTTCCGTACAGATACCGCCAAAAAGCGCTTGATTTGCCGGTATCAGATAATCTCCCCTGCGGATATGCAGGCTGACAGACTGTGTATCCGTTATCTCCTGCAGGTACGCCTGCACCTTAGTCTGCAGCGTTGAGCGCCCCGGCATCAACGCGTCCTCTTCCTCCTTTGCCATAAGCAGTCTGTCCACGTCAAAGGCTGCCCGCACCTGATCCTCCACCGCGGCGAAATACTTCTCTGTCTGCCAGTAGCCCTCCAGATAAATATCATCCCAGGTAAAGATTTCCGGATGGAACCGCTTGTCCTCCTCAAAATATGACTTCCGCTTCCTGCCAAACAATTTCCTCTTTACCCTGTGCCAGAAAAGAAGAGAAGCGTCCAACATCTTCTCTATCACTTTGGGATCCGCCTTTTCATACGTAATCCCAAAAGCTGAAAGGGCTGGATCGCGCCTGGCGTCCTGCACAAAACCTGCCACATCGTCAACCTTTACATCTTTATTCAAATACTGAAACTGCAGATACAGGGCATACTGAAACATCTGATTGCCCAGCCCGCCTGCAAATTGTATGATTACCATATATTCTCCGATTATTTGCCAATGATTCTGCGTATCGTCCTTACTATCGCCTTTACTCTCACCTTTAACGGAATCACCACTCGTTCCTCCCACCGTATCCTGCTGCAGTAACGTGCTGGCGATCTATAAAAAAGCGCTGCCTTCCTCCGGTCCCTGGAATCCACCATCGGATCACAGAAGGCCGCTCTGACTTTCTCCTTATCCCTGCGCAGGACATTTTCTAACTCTAAGCGATAAGGCTGATGAGATGTCTGGGCATAAAAGAGTAATAATCTCTTATAAAAAAAATAATCATGAACCCGGGCTAGATCCTGTCTGCCCAACTCCTGCAAGAACTTTGTCTTCTCATAATAGGCAGGAATCTGATCCGTAAAGGTACGCGAATTAATCTGCGTATTCATGATACTTCCCTCTCTGTCTATTATATAGTTATAATAAGCAGTGTCAAGGTAAATACAGCGTTTGACGCGCGCAAGAACGGATGTTGTAAACAGGATGTCCTCATACCATTTCCCCACCGAAAAAGACAATCCGTCCAGCATTTCTCTTCTATATAATTTATTCCAAGCGGCATTCTGGATGGCATACTCCTCCCGCTCCTCCACATAACACTGCAGCGCTTCCTGTCCCTCAAAAAGAACCGCCCTGTCCACGGAAGCGTCTTGTGTCTGATCCTTATACACCTGACGATATCGACAGATTGCAACATCCGCTTGTTGATCCAAAAGTGCGCCCAGCATCTCCTCGTACATTGCAGGATCGATCCAGTCGTCCCCGTCCACAAAGCCAATATAAGCGCCTGCAGCCTGTGCCATCCCCACATTCCTGGCATCCGCCGGTCCGCCGTTTGCTTTATGAATAACACGTATTCTTTTATCCTCCGCCACCAACTTGTCACAGAGATGTCCCGTCTCATCGACAGATCCGTCGTCCACCACGATAATCTCCAGATTCTGATAAGTCTGCGCGCAGATGGACCTGACGCCCCGTTCGATATACGCTTCTATATTATAAGCTGTCACAATGACCGAGATCAGATGCGCCTGCTCCTTCCCATATGATATTGAGGGGTGATACTGTTCTAATATTTTCACATGCAACCTCCGTGATTCTCTATCTTGATGCGTGACGCATCATCCACTCCTGGAACATCAATACATACCAGATCTGCACACGCCAGATATCTTTCTGTATATAATCATCCCAAAGCTTTTTCACCGCCGCAGGATTTAATAACGATTGCTTCTTTATCAGTGCAGGATCCAACAGATTCTCCGCCCACTCCCGCAGTCCCGGCTCCTTCAGCCATTTATGGAGCGGAATGCTGAATCCCTTCTTTGGACGTTCCATCAGTTCCTGCGGCACATAGCGGTAGAGAATATCCCGCAGCACCTTCTTGCTGACACCGTCTTTGCTTCTATAAGAAAGCGGCAGTCTCCAGGCAAACTCTATCACATCTTTATCCAACATCGGCACTCTGGTCTCCAGGGATACCGCCATCGCCGTTCGGTCTACTTTATTTAAAATATCATCCGGATGATACATCAAGAGATCCATCAACATCAGATTATGCTGCGGCTCGGCCAAAAGTCCATCAGGATATTCCTCCATCAGAGTACGCCCATCCTCCCAGGGAAGAATCTCTTTAAAAGCGTCTGGTATCCATGCAGCCTCCGTCCCCTCATGTTTTTGCACAAGCGAAAGCCCTTCTCCGATCTCTGAGCGCAGGTACATATCCTCCACACTCTTGGCTCCCAACAGCCTGGCTCTTGTGGCAAATCCTCCTTGGCTGATCTTGCCCGCCCCGCCAAGCATAACGCTTGCTATACTTCTGAGGGGATATGGAATCTTTTTGGTCTTATTCCAAATCCGTTCAATAGAATAATAAGTGTTATATCCACAGAACAATTCATCGCCGCCATCCCCGCTGAGAGATACCGTCACATGCTCCCTGGTAATCTTACTGACCAGATACGTAGGAATCTGGGACGAATCTGCAAAAGGCTCCCCGAACATATCCGCCAATCGAGGAATCACCTGTCTGGCATCCTCTTCCGTGATATAGACTTCCGTATGCTCTGTCCCCAAATGCGCTGCAATCTCTTTCGCCACCGGCGCCTCATTGAATTTCTCTTCCCACATGCCGATCGTAAAGGTCCTGACCTTACGATCGCTCATGGACTGCATCAAAGACACTACCGTACTGCTGTCAATCCCTGCCGAGAGAAAAGCGCCCACTGGTACGTCCGCCACCATCTGTCCGGCGATGGAATCCCGCAAAAGCCGCTCCAATTCCGCCGCCGCTTCCGTCTCACTTCCACGAAACAGATTTTGCTGTCCCCAAACCGCTTTCTCCTGCATGGACCAATACGTTTTTATGACCGGTTTGTTAAATGGTGATTTAATACTCAATATTTTTCCCGGCTGAAGTTTCCATATTCCTTCATAGATAGAATAGGGCGCCGCCACATATCCATAACGCATGTAATCGCCCAACACACGCGGGTTTACCGGATTGCAAAACCCATCTAAGCCAGAGATGGAATTGAGGTCCGAAGCGAAGACGAATTTTTCCTGATTCCTCCCGTTATTTATATCGTCTTTTAATATTCCATAAAATAACGGCTTTTCTCCGACTCGATCGCGGGCCAGAAATAACGTTTGTTCTTGTTGATCATATAACGCAATCGCAAACATGCCTTTTACCATTTTAAGTGTCTCTTCTAACCCATATGCAGAAACTGCTTCCAGGAGAATCTCCGTATCGGAACTCCCCCTGAAAGCAGTCACCTTCCCCTCATTAAGTAGCATTTGTTTAATCTTGATATAATTATATGCCTCTCCATTATAGACCATGACATACCGGCCGTTATGGGATATCATCGGCTGTGCTCCGGCAGGAGACAAGTCAATGATGGATAATCTCCTGTGTCCCAACACGACGCTATGGTCATCAGACGCCCAGACGCCGGACGCATCCGGTCCTCTGTGATACATCTTCTCATTCATCCGCTCTATATTCTTCTGCCAATCCTTCTTCCAGTTACAAAAACCGGCAATTCCACACATGTGTTATTCCTCCTCGATGACCGCATAATCCTCGTTATCTATGCGCTCTCTGATGGTTTCCCGAGCCGTCTCCATTTCCTCCTGCCAGAGTGCGTAGGCTTTATCCCAGGACACATATCTTTCATTTCCACGTTTGTCCTGAAAATCATAATGCTGTGTCAGATATTGCTTCAGAAACTCCGTGCATTTCTCAGCGCCGACAGCGTTGGTATGGCTTCCATAATCTGCAAAGTCTTCCTCAAAGACAATGCCGATCTCTTCATAATAATTATTCATATTCAGGAAGGGATACCCGTACGAAGTCACAATCTCTTCCATATAATTAAACATCTGCTGTTCTTCCAGGGATTCTCCATAGGGGGAAACCAAAAACAAGGCTTCCTTGTTGCCTTTTTCCAGAAACAATAACAATTCCTTCAAGTAAGCTTCCTGTTCCAGTGCAATTGGCCTTATACCTTCCGCCCCGCCGCAGTCCGGCATGGGCTGTGGTCCCACTTCATCCTTGAACGCATAGCCTTTACAGGGGCTCTCATGATGGTAAAACATATTCGCCCACTCTGATGGAAGCGCCAGCATCTTCCAATTCGTATGATATTTCATGATATCCAGATAGTAAGTAAGGCGTCCCTCTTCATCATCTTCCGGCACCATCGCTTGTATGGTGCGAATCCGCTGGGCAGAATATTTCATATTATCCGTTACTCCCCTGGTATACGCCATATTATCCATAAGTCCCTGGTCGTCTATGGTATACATGCGCATCTCAAAAATATAAAGTTCCGGCGACTGGGTTTTCTCCGCCTCCTCTACCAGATAACGCATGGCTAACGGCCTCTGCACATTGGACGAAAGAGGATACATGGCGATCCCGGTCTCCCCCCACAGCTTGGGCGCCGCATAATAGGGAAACACGGGACTGGAACCGATCATCACAATATCCAGCGTATCCTTTTTCTCCGCATAAAATCCCGCAAATCTGTCCTTCACATCGCCGTTGGTCCTTACCATATAAGATACCGGCAAAAGCAACGCCAAAAAGATAGCGATAAACAGGGCTATCTGCACTGCAATCTTTAATCTATCCTTCATATACTTTACCTTTCTCTCCACATCTCACCTTCTAATATCCTCAATAACTACCTTCCTATCACAGACTCAAAATACTCTTTCCACAGGCGGTTCACCCGCTCCGGCGCCAGCCTTTCCTGTATCTTAGCCGCTTCCCTGCCAAGTTCCTGGGCATAGACAGGATCCCCCAGCAGTCTGTCCATAGCCTCTTCCAGCGCCTTCTGGTCTCCCGCAGGAATGATCACCCCATTGACACCGTCCGTCATCAGCTCCACGGTCCCGCCGCTTGGCACATCCGTGGCAATCACCGGCAACCCTGTCGCCAATGCCTCAATCAACGCATTGGAAACGCCTTCTGAATAAGAAGTGAGTAGAAACAACGACGCCTTCTCAATCCGCTGCGCCACATTGGGAATCACCCCCGGCAGTTCCACCCGTTCGCCAACGCCAAGCTGTACCGCCAATTCTTTCAAATAGGAATGTAATTCCCCATCGCCATAGATGGTCAGCACATATTCCGGATAGCGATCACCAAGCGCTGCAAAGGCACGTATCATCATCTCGTGGTTCTTGTTGGCATCCATGCGCCCCACAGATACGATCCGCCGCTCCCGTTCTCCTTCATAACGCGGTCTTATAAAATCCGGATTCAGGGAGTTGGGAAGGATCACTGCCCGTTCGCCTACCCTTTTGGAAAAGAAATCCCTGGATCTTTCTGTCTGTAAAATAACACCTGATGCGAATGGGAAGAGTAAATTGGCCAATACACGCATCAATCTGTTCGGATATTCCTCCCTGGCCTCCCCCACCACCGACACCACTGGTCGAGTTCGGGTTCCCATTGTGGTGACTATCGTCATGAAATTATTTTTTCCAATACAGGATAACACCAGTTCTGGTTGATATTGTCTCCATATCGCGTGTAATTTTTTGACTCTTCGGCAGAAGTTTTTTACCCTGCTTCCCGTAATCTCTTTTTCATCAATTTCAGAGATAACACGCGCAATTTGGTCTGGGAGGGTATATTCGTCCTCTTTGCGGTACTGCGTCACCATAGTGACCTGATACCCTTCCTGTGTAAAGTACTCCGCCAGATTCACGAACACTCTCTCTGCTCCCCCCTTATGTAGGGAGCCTATATAGAACGCTATGTGTTTTCTTCCCTCTGTCTCTTTCATGCCGCTTGCATAAGTTCCTTCATTTTTTTACATAAAATCTTCTTTTTTGCAATTCCATCCTGCGTTTTCTTGCAAAACAGTCTCAAAACGACTTTTTAATTAAATTTCCTTTTATTTTTACATGTCTGAATTTACTGACAATTTCTTCTCTTTTCTGATAATATTCTTCTCAAAATTTCATAATACCGTTCACGTTTTCTTATTTTTTAACATCCCGTTCGTTATGCATTTTGATGAAATGTCTCATACCATTGCTGAAATACAAAGAACGACCATGACAGTTTTGAGTAGTTGGCGCCAGTGGCAGGACCGCCATCACCGGTCTCAATATAGCTTTTCACCATCTTAGACACATACGCTGCGTCAAAAATCGACTGTTCTTTCAAGAATTCATAACTACTGTAATCCAGCAATTTTTCTCTCAAAGGTCCTCTCAGCCACTTGTCAAGAGGCACCCCGAATCCGACCTTCGGACGATCCAATAAATTCTTCGGAATATAATCACAAGCGATATCTTTTAGGATATGTTTTTTGTCTCCACCGGCATATTTATACCTGTGAGGAATCCGATAAGAGTACTCCATCACGTCCTTATCCAAGATCGGACATCTGGATTCCAAGGAATATTTCATGGAAGCCCTGTCCACTTTACAGAGAATATCCCCCGGCAAATATGTGTCCATATCCACCAGCATCCTCCTCACCTGCCAGTTCTTTACCTGATAACCGCTCTCAATCAGATAGTGTACCGGCAGTGCATGGATTCCCTCCGGAAGTTCCCCCACCATGGCTCTCGCCATCACAGGATAATTCCCCGCGCCAAACTGTGTCTTACTTTCCCGCTCCCTGTTGCCGGCAATCACCCGCACCCGGAAAGGCAGTTTGTCTTCCAAGTGTATCTGCTTCACCCCGGGTAAATTGCACAGGCCGTGTACCATACCGCCGAGGACATCTAATTTCTGCGCCTGGGCCACATTTTCATAGATATTATATCCACAGAAAAACTCATCGCCGCCGTCCCCCGACAAAGCCACCGTCACATATTCCCTGGCAAGCTGGGAGACCATCATAGTTGCGATCTGGGAACTGTCAGCAAATGGCTCGTCATAATACTTTGCAATGCTCTCCACCAGCCCGAACATATCCTCCTCACCAATATAGAGTTCCGTATGTTCTGTCCCCAGATACTCTGCCACCGCCTTGGCATATTTAGCCTCATTATATTTTTCCTCATGAAACCCGATGGAAAAGGTCTTTACCGGCCGCTCAGAATGCTCCTGGGCAATGGCCGTCACCAGAGAAGAATCATAACCGCCGCTCAGGAAAGCCCCCAGGGGGACATCCGCAATCATCCGAAGCGCCACTGCTTTTCGCAGAAGATCCTTCAACTGTGTCTTGGCCTCGTCGTAACTTTCTACCGGCTCTTTGACAGCCTGCCAATAGACCTCCTTCACATCCCAGTATTTCCAGGTGGTTATCTGTCCTTCATGGAATTTCAGGACCATGCCTGGTTCCAGTTTATATACATTTTCATAGATACTCTCCGGCGCATTGATATACTGTTGGAAAAGATAACGGGACAATACGCTTCTGTCTATCCGTCCTCCAAAACCAGGACAATGCATAATGGGCTTTAATTCTGAGGCAAACACCAGGCTGCCTTCCTCATACCAATAATAAAGCGGTTTCTTACCAATGCGATCACGGACCAGATAGACATCCTGCGTCTGCCTGTCATACAGGGCAATGGCAAACATCCCGTTAAACCGCTCCAAACACGCAATTCCCCATTTTAAATAGGCGGCTATGATGACCTCCGTGTCACAATCCGACCGGAAGGGATAGTCCGCCAATTCCTCTCTCAGTTCCCTGAAATTATATATCTCACCATTATAGACCACAGAAACCCGTTTATCCTGGGAATGCATGGGCTGATGCCCCAGCATTGACAGATCCAGGATAGACAGGCGTCTCTGGGCAAATCCTACCTCATAGCCCCCTGGCATCGGATAAATCTCTACCCCGCTGTCGTCAGGCCCCCTGTGATACATCGTATCGTTCATCTCCTGAAGCTGCTGCATGGTAATGTTCTTCTTACTGATGTAACCACATATTCCACACATACTAACCTCCATCATTCCATTTTGTGATATTTCCTATTCCCCGTACTTCTTAACGAAGTATCTGCAAACTTATCGCACTTCCTTCTCCAAAAAATAGTCCCGGTACTCCCCAAAGTCTTTACATTCATGATCCACCGATTCTACCAGTTCTATATACTTTTCCTGGATCAGGGCCCTGTAATTCTCAAAATTGCTGTACCCCTTCTTACACCAAGCAAAGGGATGTGTCAGGATCTGTACCTTATCATAACTGGTGATATTTTTTTCATCCGGATATCCATAACGCCAGATATGATTGGCATCCGACATATACTTCACCTGCAACTCCGTGTCCTCCGTCACATTGTCCGCAAAAGTAAAGAAATCATCCTGATAAGCATTCAAGATACCGTCCAGTTTGATATTCTCCCTGAGAACATCGCGGGACGGCCGATGTATCGAAAACTCTTTAATCTCAAAGCCAAACATCTCGCTTAAAATATCTATCTCCATCTTGATGCGTTTACGGATCTGCTGCATGTCCGTCATGCCGTTCAGGGCAAAATGCAAACCGATATGCTGTCCTCTCTCATGCATATCCTTAATGATATCCATATTTTTCTTGGATAAGATATTATATGAATTATTCGTCCACTGGAAAAAATAGGTGGAGATAAAATCCATGCTCTGCTCCACTTTGGCAAGCTGATACGCCCTGTCCACACTGTACTCTACATCGTGGCGCATGATGATAAACTTGTCCCGTGTAAGCGCCTTGGCATAACTGCACTGCCTTCCTGTGGACTGTATAATTCTAATGATTTCTCTGTAATCGTCAAATGAAAACATGGCTTCTCTCCGTTTCCTTCTATTTTTATCATTATACCCTCTCCGCCAAAATGTGGCAAGGCATCAATCTTCTACCTATGTCCGGCACAGATTTCTTCCATATAATCCCGCCACTGTTCAAAAATCGTTTCCGCACTGGCTCTCTCGGCAATCTTTCTCGCCTCCATCCCCAGCCTCTGCGCAAGTTCCGGCTCCTCGATCAACCGGTTCATCCCCGCTACCAGCGCCTCTTCATCTTTAATGGGGATCAACAGACCGTCCACCCCATCCGTCATAATCGTCCGCGGTCCACCACAGGGACAATCCGTAGCCACAATGGGAAGCCCTAAAGCCATGGCCTCCATCAATGCGTTGGGCAGTCCTTCCCAATCCGACGTAAAAGCAAACAGCGCTGCATCCACCAAATCCTTTTCCAGACTGTCGCTGGCTCCCATCAGATGAATATAGTCCTGGGCTCCCAGTTCTTCAATCAAATTCTCCAAAATTTCCTTCGTGCCGTCAAAAGAATCACCGCCGTAAATCTTCAAATCATATTCCGGATGTTTCTCATGTACTTTCGCAAAAGCCCGAAGCAGCATAGGCTGGTTCTTGAAGTCCACCAGCCGTCCCGACTGCACCACCGTTTTATTTCGCGTTTCAGGCACAGGCACACCGATATACTTTGGATTAAGCGGATTTAAAATAATCCGGGAATTTTTCTGTAATCTGGGGGCAAAAAATTCTCGCGCCCCCTGGGTTTGAAACACACAACCGTCCACTCTTGGAAATAAGAGCGGTATCTGTACTTTGTCCGACCATTCCTCATAATGTCCCACCGGATCTGTGCGAATGGAAATAAGCACCGGCACTTTGACAAACAGGGCGGCCATCAATCCCCTGTATATTGCTCTTCTGGCAAAGGGTACCAGAATATCCGGCCGCTCCTTTCTCAGAAGCTGCCGCAGATATTTTACCCGGAGCAGAAACTGTACAATCCTGTTCTTATGCTCATCCTCTTTGGCGAGTCCCACATGCACCCGACGCACCCGCTCGTCTGTTTGAAATTCATTCTCACCATACCACTCCGTGGCAATGATGACCTCATATCCATTGGCCGCAAACTGGTTGGCCAGATTGGTGACCACCCGTTCTGCGCCGCCCTGTTCCAGGCAATTTAAGTGAAATATGATTTTATGCATAGTATCCTCATTTTCCCGTAGTTACCACATAACAATACCTAACCATGGCAGCGACATTTCCCATTCAAAAACTCTGGTACATAAACGCCGCCGTATCATACCCGCCACCGTAGATTCCCGTGATCAGCACCACCAGCAAAATCCCATAATAACAACACCATCTCACCGGCATCGGCCAGCCTGCCAGATACGCCCGCACGTCTTTGCCCTGTTCTTCCCAAACAGATACCGCAAGCCATACAAGCAGCGCCGCAAACAGGAGCAGGAAACCATACTTACTGATACCATAAGAGGTAATCGTCCGTGAGAACAGCGCCCTCACATCCAGCCTGGTAAGAAACGCCCGGTAGATCATCCCCGCCTGGGCAAGGTTTTCACTGCGGATCAGCACATCCGCCACAAACACGATCAGCCAGGTGCGCGCCATGCAAAACAGTCCCCAGATTTTCCCTTCTTTGATATGCCATTTTTCTTTCCAGACAGTGTATCTTGCTTCCAGCACCAGGGATACGCTCATAATCAGGCCGTAATAAACGCCCCAAAGAATATAACTAACCGTTCTGCCGTGCCACATACCTGTGAGAAGCCAGACTATCATGGTTCCCAGAATCGGCGTTGCATGTCTGCCCATGACAGCCCATTTTTTCTTGGCCGCCTTCGTAATCTTACGCCCTGTCCCTGACATGACGAAGGAAAACATCACATAATCCTTAAACCAGGCGCCCAGGGTGATATGCCATCTACGCCAAAATTCCGCCACCGACTTCGAGAAATATGGTCTCTTAAAGTTCTCCGGCAGAAAAATATCGAAAGTATCGCTGACGCCCAGCGCCATATCCATATAGCCGGAAAAATCCGCATACAGCTGCAGCATATAAAATGCCACCGCCACCACAAAGATACTTCCCGGTACCTCCGCCGCCTCCCTCGTAAAAACGTTGTCCACAAACAAACCAATTCTGTCTGCGATCACCAGCTTTTTGAAGGCACCCCAGACAAACCGCTGGATGCCCCGCAGCATTCTGTCATAATCAAAGATATGCTCTCTCTCAAATTCTTCTTTCATTTTGGTAAAACGATGAAAAGGCCCCTGCGTAACTGCCGGAAAATAAGATAAGAACAACAATACTTTCCAGGGATTTTCCTCCGCCTCATACTGCTCCCTGCCCACATCCACCACATAGCTGATGGCTGTCAGCGTATAGAAGGAAATGCCCAGCGGCATGATCACCTTTTTAAAAAATCCTGTGGGAACACCCCAGTCCTTTAGGAAAGGCAGGGCCACGACCGTGTATTTATAGAAGACTAACAGTCCCAGATTCAACGCAAAATAAAGGATTTGAATCCGCTTTCTCTGTTTCTCAAATCCATGTTTTATTGCTTTCTTACTTTCTTTATCTGTGCAGTCCGCAAGTGTCTTACGCTGTGAAGCAAGGCTCTTTTGCAGATAAATGCCGCAGCCATAGGTGGCAGCGCAGGTGATGAGCAGGCTGAGCGGAAATCCCTGCAGCCCGATCACATAAAACACAAGCCCTGCTGCCAGGAGAATCTGCCATTTCCGCCTCTGCGGCACCAGATAATAGAGGGCGAAGGTAATCACCCACAATATCACAAAGGGGTAGGATAATAACTGCATTTATTCCTCCAGCAGACGCTCAACAAGCGCTATGATCGCCTCTTTATTCTTAAAATTCTCCGCCACCACATACTTGGCGTCAATCTCAATATCAAACTCCTCTTCCAACTCGCTCACGATATTGATGACCGTGAAGGAATCAATGATGCCGTCCTCCATCATGCTGTCGCCATCGTAGGTAAGCGCTTCCTCACAGTACTCCTCCAGAATCTCCAACACTTTTTCTTCCATAATAGTATTACCCTTCTTTCTATGTTTATCTCCAATTTATCTCTATTTCCATTCCGCTTCTCAAACCCCAAGATCCAATCTTCATCTTACAGGATACGGTATTTCATCTTAAGAAGATGCGTCCCCGAAAGCGGCAGATAAACCACATTCTCCTCAACCTTCTTTTTCTCCGATACAATCTTGCGGTATCTTACAACTTCCGCACGCACACCGTCCACCACCGTCTGCATGTGCGGGAAGATATCGTTCTTTCCATAATCCACACTCCGAAGCAGGCGGTATATGGCTTCCGGTTCCTCAGAAAGTTCAAAAAATCCGTCCCCCGGCACCTCATAAGAACGATACATCCGCCGACCAGAGACATTTCCCTGAGATGTTGTCTGGGCACGTTCTTCCAACACAGCCGCAAAGCATTCTTCAAACCCTTCACAGGCCAAATCCATCAGCCGCTCCGTCAATTCATAGGCCTTATCCTCCGGGCCGATGGCGCACCTTTTTTGAACAATGATATTTCCCTCGTCAATCCCTGCCGTCACATAATGCCAGGTAATACCTGTCTCCCGCTCCCCCTGATAGATTACCCAGCTGGGGGCATTCCTGCCCGGATAATCCGGCAAAAGGGCGTTGTGGAAGTTGATGATGGTGATATTTTCCTTCTCCACACAGGCCGCCGGAAAGAGAAAATTGTTGCTGGCGCTGACAATCAGCGTCTTTTCCATGATACCGCACAGATATGCGGACAGTTCCTGTTTGTCCGGCATAAAGGAATAGGGAATATCCATCTCTTCACAGATTTTCCTGGTAATACTTAAGGCATGGGATTCGTGTTCTATAAATTCCAGATGATAGCCGTATGCTGTCCTCTGTCCTTCTATGTATTTCAGTATATTTCCAGTCGCCTTTCCATACCCGATCACCACCACACGGTCAAATTTTTGTCCCATATCAAAGAAACTCCTTTAATTTCACCCTGTCAATCTTTCCATTGGCGTTGATGGGCATTTTCTCCAGTGTGATCAGCTTGTTGGGCAGCATGTACTCCGGCACCAGATGGGAAATCTTCTCATTGATATAGGCCTTTTCCAACTCTCCCTCAATAAACAGCACAATCTTCTGCCGCTTCTCATCATATAGGCAGCAGCATAAGGCTATCTCTTCCAGAGAGGAAACGGCTGTCTCGATCTCTCCCAATTCAATCCTGTGCCCCATATGTTTGATCTGGAAATCCTTTCGGGAAAGATAGATCAACTCCCCGCGTTCATTATATTTTACAATATCGCCCGTCCTGTAGATCAACTCCGGCACATAGGGATTCAAGGGATTCTGCACAAAGGCTTCCCTGGTTTTTTCCGGATTGTTGTAGTACCCCATGGAGAGAGAGGTCCCCCGGACACAGAGTTCACCCGATTCCTCC
Source organism: uncultured Lachnospiraceae bacterium (assembly GCA_946554445.1). Classification (GTDB taxonomy): domain Bacteria; phylum Bacillota; class Clostridia; order Lachnospirales; family Lachnospiraceae; genus UBA3282. The sequence continues at coordinate 84,661 of CAMNSD010000007.1, forward strand.
CCGGTCACTTTTTGATTCTGGTCATTCAGCACCAAAATATCCGTATTGGGCATCGCATAGCCGATAGGAAGCGGCTCCTCATCTGCAAATTCACGGTCTACCACATAATAAGTGCAGGCGTCCGTAATCTCTGTCGGACCATACAGATTAGCATACTGTACATTCGGCAGGAACTTCCGCCATACATTCAGCTGCTTATTGGGCATCACCTCGCCGCAGAATAGTACACGCTTTAACGTATCTGACAAATCCACATTCCGAAAAGCCTTGAGTTTCGCTACCACGATCAGCGCAGAAGGCACCCAGAAAATGGTATTGATCTGCTTCTCTTTTAGATATTCCAACAAAAGCACCGGCTGCGCAAACAGATTCTTCGGCACGATATATGTGGTTGCACCGGTCTTAATGGTGCTGTAAATATCCAGTATGGAATTATCAAAATAAAAAGGAGCCTGGTTGCCGAAGCTGTCCTTCTCAGTGATCTGAAAGGTCTCCGTCACCCAGTCCGTATAATCTATCACGGAGCGGTGGTTGATGGTCACGCCCTTGGGCACACCCGTGGAACCGGAAGTAAACAGCACGTACAAAAGGTCTGTGTCTACCCCTCTCCTTCTTACCGCCTCAATCCTTTTCTCTCTAGATTCTTCCTCGGTCTGCCCGCAGCCTGCCAGCGCTTTTTCCAATATCAGGTATTCTCCCCCATAAGCATACTGCGCAAAAACTTTCTGAAGCGCCGCCGTGGTAATGACAATGGCGGGATCCAACACTTCCAGAATTTTATTTACACGGCTTCCCGGCATGTCCACATCAATGGGAGAATAAAAGTTACAGCTGTATGCCGCACCCATAAAGGAGACCAGCACATCGACGCCCTTTTCCAGAAAGACGACCACTGGTCTTTTAAAGAATCCCCGCTCTATCAGTTCATAGGCCACTGCCCTTGCCTGCTTTCGCATCTGTCCGAAAGTGACCTGCTTGTTTTCATCCACAAAAGCTGTCTTATCCGGCAGCCTGGCCGCCGTCTCATCCAGCCAATAAGTAACGTTTGCTTTCATATCTCAATCCCTATCTTCTCTGATATCAATCATCCTGTTCCTTCGGTAAATTCACCGGATAAAAAGTATCCATCATCTTCTCCGTTTTCACGTGATAAATATCATATAAATCCGTCATCTCAAGACCGCAGCCCGCCGGATCATAAGAACCATAAAGGGCAATCTGCCGTTCTTGCGCCAGTTCCTGCACTCTCGCTTCCACTTCCAGCGTAATCTGAAAAGCCTCCTCCGATTCTATGTAATTATACATCATGGGCGAATAGGGTGGCAAGTATAAAATGACTTCCACGCCCTGCGCCTGCAGCCAGGTAACCAGCCGCTCAAACTGCTTCCAGTGGCCGTAATCAATCTCCTGATAATCCGTCATCCGATAGACCACATGCTCTTCCATGGACTGCCTGGTCAATTCCTCTACCGTCGCTGTATCTCCCTCCCGCAGTTCCCGTTGGTAGGCGATGCTTCCATCATAATGTTTCAAGTACCGCTCCGTCTCCCAGTCGTCCGTATAAGAGACTTGAAATCGCTTTCTCTCCGGAAGCAGGGTAACGTTATAGCGGAAATAATCCAGGGAAAGCCATTTGCCCATATCTTTCCCAGTGTTCTTTTGCGGATGCAGATTTCCCTCATCGAATTTTTCATTCAGGATCACGCCCATGTAATTAACATATGGATAAAGATCCTTCCACCTGTCATTGTCATGACTGGTGTTGAATAAAAAGGCGTCCACGCCAATCACCATGGTCTTCGGCAGTTTATCCTCCGCCGCCAACACCCCTGACACGGCCAGCAAGTCATAGACTGTGGACTCAGACAGCCCTGCATTATAAAAAGAATCCGTACCAAACATGGTATGGTCGAAATTCATCACCCGGCTGGAACCCGCCACGATCACTTCTCTTGACACTTCCTGTTGTTTCACACAGGCCAGGAACAGATTCCTGTCATTAAAATCCGATTCTTCCAGCCCCTCCACGTTCCGTCCGTATACTGCCATCTGCTCCCCAATCTGGTCATACGTGATGCGCAGCATCGCATAGGAATCCACATACCAGTTTACCACCGCAATCAGGATGATTACCGGAAGAAGAAAAAGTATCGCTTTACACCATTTTTTCATTAGGATAACGACGCTCCTTTCTCCACATCCTCTTCTGCCCTCTCCTCGTCAGAGGGACCAAACGTATAAGCAAACAACAAGGGAAATGCCGCAAACAGCCCATAGGCGTAGCGAAATTCATTGTACACCGGCGTGGCCAGAAGCAGACTGCCTAACAGCATGATGAATGGTACATAACACATGGCGTTTTTCCTCTGCCAGGCCAGATAGGCAAGGCCAAACAGCATCACCCAAGTATTCAGTCCCAGACTCCACACCTGATTATATAATTTCTGGAATCCCATCAGGAAGTTTCCCATGGCGAGACTGTTGTCATAGGTAAAAAGCTTCCTCTCATTGGTAATCCCAAAGGGATTATCCACCATAAAATATTCTGCGTAGAGATACTGATCGTGCGGTATTCTGTACGCCCAATACCCGGCGGTCTGCCGCACTTCTCCCTCCAGATAAAGCATAGGATTTCTCAATCCTACCCGCAGCCACAGCTTAAAATACTCCCACTTATGCGCCGCGATCACTTCCTGATTGCCCTCTTCCCGGATCAAATTTTTGGTGACATCAAACAGGTAGGGATTATAGTATTCTTCCATCTTTTCCAAGGGCAGCACCTGCCCGATCATAGCAATCTCTTCCTCCGTCAGGCTGCCGCCTCTCATATAAGCGCAAAGAAGCTGCTGGGTAGGCATGGTCAATCCCTCGATGGTGTCCGCCTTCTCCACCTGCAGTCCTTTGAGGATCGGTCCCTGATAGAGCAGGTAACAGACGAGCACCGCAGCCGCACATAGAAGTGTACGGGCAGGAACCTTCCTGCTGCGACACCATCTGTATATAATCAGCACAAAGGCCGTACCTGCAAAAATCATAATCCCGTTACTGCGCAAAAGGCAAACTGACAGCCCTGTCACAAAATAGAGTATCCATTGCAGAACGTTCTTTTCTCTCTCCAAATCAAACGTATGACTCATCCAGGCAAAGAACACCAACGCCGACACAAAAAAGGCGTCTTTTCCCATGCAGATGCTCAGTACTCCATGTACTGGTAGGAGGATATAAAAAGCAAACGCCAGAACAAGCCACACAAGACGCGTCCCCCGCTTATACAGCACATACAGACAGAAGGCAAAAGTAAACGCCACAAGCGCCATCTGCCAAAACGTATAGAAGGCCACCGCCCCCGTATATGTACCCGACAATTGATAACCGATCGCGACAAAAAACTGCATGATCATCGTATGGAAAAAAGGATGATGATTAGACCTGGCTTTCCAACCCAAAATCTGCTCCATCTGCCATATGGCGTCATTGTTGAACCAAGTAGGATAATACATCAGATAATAAGGCAGATAACTGAGCAGGCATATCAAAAAGAAGCCCAGGAAAACGTACCATTTGCCTGACCGTTTTTTTTGCGCTGCCGCGGTATGATTTGTCCTGAATTTACTCCTAAGATACAAGCATAAAATATCTCTCCGTGAAATCACAAAACATAAAAGAAACAAAATCCCATAACTGATCAAAGCCCACAACAAAATTCTTCCTATATTCTGCAAATTGGAATAATCCGCCGACTTCTGCCAATTCCCCAAAACGATAAATGCCGCATAGCACAGCGAAAAGGGAAGCAGGACCAAAAACTGCCGTCCAGTGGGCAATGCTATGCTCTTTTTCTCCCGTATCTCCATCCTTTTCTCCATTCTGAAAATTCTGACTTCTTCTCACACATCGCCCCACTGCCGTATCAATTCCACATATCTCTCCGTCGTAAAATCTTTGGCACGCTTTACAGACATCTCCCGATAATGCGCCATTCTCCCGGCATCCTCCAACAAACTGCCTATCTGCGCTGCCAGATTCTTTTCTTCTTCCGTTATGACACGCACGTCATAATTAACATCAGGACTCATATTATCTATTAAAATCCCATATTGGTCTTCCAAAATTTCCGCTGGTCCCGTGGGACAGTCCGTGGCGATCGCCGGCAGTCCCAGCGCCATCGCCTCCACCAGTGCATTGGGAAACCCTTCCCGGTAGGAAGTCAGCACATACAACGCCGCGCTTTGCAGATAAGGAAAAGGATTCCGTTGCATCCCCGTAAAATACACATCCTCCCCCACGCCAAGTTCCTTGGCCAGCTTCTTATATGCCGTAAACTCGCCATCCCCGACAATCATCAGGCGGGCGTCGTTACGCTTCTCCTTCACCAGGGCAAACGCCTTGATCAGGTGCCAGAATCCTTTGACTTCATCCTCCCGCCCCATGGAAACAATGATGGGGCCGTCCTCTTTCCAAGGCATCTGCGGTTTCTCCGCCCGGGCTTTTGCCAGCAGATCCGCTATATCCAGCGGATTATACAGCGTTACCGCCTTATCACACCCGTACTTTTCCTGCAATTCTTCCTCAATCCGCCTAGAGCAACACAGTATCTTATCCGCCCGTCTGACAAAAAGACGGATTTTGCCCGTATCTTCCATATCCATATAACTGCGCAGACCAACCCAAACTTTCGCGCGCTTTCCCGAAAGGACATTGACAATATTGGCTGTGGAGCCAAAACTGTAGGCAATATCCGTCTTCAGCTGCCGTTTCAGCTGCCGCACCTTCAGACTGCGCTGTATGACACGAAATACCTTGCCTGCCAGCCCTTCTTTCACACCCAGGTGAATATCGATCACGCGAAGTCCCGCAATATCGTAGGCAATATCATGGGAGTCAAACAATACGATGCATATTTCGTAATATGGAGCAAGCAGTCTTGCCGTAGCCACGCAGACGCGTTCAAATCCTCCCTGATGCAGCATTGGCACAATGAGCATCATTTTCTTTTTCTGATTCATTCGCTGTACCCCTGATATTCTTCCTTTAAATCCTCCGCCAGATAATCATCACTCATACAATGCAAATCCGACACACCTTCTCTGAGAAGTTGATACTCTTTAGACCGATAAAAAAAATCCAATGCAGCATCTAACGTCAAATCGCATTTCTCAGCAAATAATGCGATTACTCTGGCATATTTCTTTTGTAAAAGAATTGGATTTGCCATCATAATTTATCGCTCCCCTCATAGAGTAGATACTTATCTATTATTTCTTGGGACCGGATACATATCTGCGCATTTGGTTTTTCATACTTTAATCGTCCAAGCGCTTCTGTCTTTGATATCATATTCTGAAAATATAATTCAACCGTATCAAACACTTTATCATTCGCCACACCACCCATCACGATATCGTAATCTGTTTCATCCTCTCCCCGGCGGCACAGAAAAACAAAATCAAGCCATTCCTCAGAATAAGAATCAAAATTTAGAATTTTCACCCCTTTTGCCTCAAAGGCATTATCGTTAAAAACATATTTGGAAACATATGCATCCTGTCCGATACTTAAAAATCTCTTACAGAGTCCTTCTGCCTGTTCTTTGATAGGCGTCACATAGAATCCGGGCCCAAAGTCTACTCTCTTACGAGAATGATTTATATCGGGTTGAGCCACAATGATGCGAGAACCATGATAAACTATCATATGCTTACCCCCTGTTCTTGCATAATACCCTCAATATCCTCAAGAATGTAGTCTTTATCCTGTGTATGCAAAAATTCATATCCGGGAATGATATAATTATTCAAAATATTGCTTTTATCTTTCACAGCAACATATACATCTCTAGCATTTTTTCCTTGTTTCAACGCCATATTTTCAATGCAGAAGATTACAAATTCCAACTCGTCTTCTGTTCTCACAGGTAATGCTTCCATCCTGGCCATACACTCACCCTTTAAATCCTTCCTATATCAACTATTCCAACGTCCCCGTCAGATAAAACCGTTCCAGTCTTCTGGCCTGTTCCCTTACATCAAAGCCAGCCTTTTTGACCGCTTCACACCCATCTTTTCTCTCATACGACAGACTGCGTTCCACTTCCTCTGCCCACTGCTCCTCGCCATCCTCCAGGCTGTGGAAACTTACCAATTCACTGATGCCCACCTCTGTGGTAATCCGGTCGGAAATGATACACCGCAAACCTGCTGCCTGTGCTTCCACCACAGTACCCGGCAAACCCTCAAACCGGGATGGAAATAAGAACAGATCGAACGCCTGATAATAGGCCTCCACATCCTTGCGATTCCCCAGAAACAGCACATCCTTCTCCACACCAAGCGCCGCCGCCTGGGCTTTGGCCGCCGCCATCCCATCGCCTTCACCCAACAGAAGAAGTTTGCATGTCTTTCCCTTTTTGTCCAAATTCTGATGCAGTCTGCCAAAAATTGCCAGCAGAAACTCATGATTCTTAGCAAAATGAAATCTGCCCACATGCCCAATCACAAAACTATCCGCCAGCGAAAGTTCTGTCCGCACCTTCTCCCGCAATGTCGTATTATACTGAAACCTCTGGGCATCAATGGCGTTTGGAACCAGACGAGCCTTCGGGGAACCGGCCCACTTCGGACCAAACACGGCCTCCCCGGCTTCTTTGGAACATGCCAGACAATAATCTGCCTTTTTCAGGAGCGGAAGCCGCAGCAGTTTCGTCACGATACCTTTTATGCCCTTATCTACACCCGCGCTTCTGGCATGGGCACACACCACCGGAACACCCGCCTTTTTCGCCTGAGGCAGATAAATTGACGCCGTGCTGGTCATATGTCCCTGCACCACTGCAAACTCATGATGAGACTGAAAGAAATCCCGCACCGCCCGCCGATACGAAACGTAATTATAGACCATAAATTTAGGAAGCGCATAAACCCTTCCCCCCAGCGCCTCCACCTCTTCCTCATAAAAATGCTTCTGATATGCCGCAGAACCAATATCCCTGCGATGTATCAGAAAGTCAAACTGTACTTTGTCTCTGTCCATACAGCGGTACAGATCCATCACTCTGCTCTCTGCGCCGCCGAGGCTTAAACCTCCTAACACATGCAGCACCCGTACCGGTTCTCCCATAAGCGCCTCCTGGCTTCTCTGCCTGCTCTCATTTACTCTATCAAAATCCCCGGCAATAACCGCATTCCCCAAATCAGACACCTGTCTATAAGAGTTTCACCAGCACATGCTTCCCCATCGCCAGCACGTATTCCCATACATGCCCGGCCGCTGTCCTTTTACTCGGCTTTTCCTGCAAATATTCCCGATAGGATATTACCTTCTGTTCCTCAAATATCTTCCGATATCTCTCCATATCCCGGCCGTTCAACGTATTGGTGTGTACCACCATTGTGGTAATTCCTTTGTCTTTCTTAAGACTGTTCTCCAGCCGGAAAGAAATGGGATAAAAAGTAAGGTTCTGCCACAGATACGGGCTGCTCCCGAATCCGTCCGTCAGCCCCTTAAATCCAGCCTGTTTTAAGGCTCGCAAAGTATTTCGGTCATAAGAGTGGGCCGGCGCCATAAACAATTGCGTCATAATGCCATGCCCTGCCAGAATCTCTTTCCCATGCTCCAGCATGGCAAGCTGCTCCTCATAGGGCACGCCCGCAAACTCCGAAAAATCGTTTAAAGGAAAAACACCGCCCTTGTGTTGTGTGTACACATGATAGCAACCGTGCTGGGCCACCAACCAGCCCTCTTCCTGCCGCTTCCTGACATATTCCCAGAAATCCTGCCGAAAGACGCCCCGGTCCAGATTCTCGTCCCGATTGTCCGGCACCACACCGATCAACGGTTTAATATCAAATTCATCCAAAAGCGCCGCAAACGCCTGGAACTTCTCCCAATCCATGCCGGGCGTGATATCGTCTAAGCGAACCGCTATCTTCATACCAGCCTCCATAATTCCGCTCTGCGCTACTTCAGTACATCTCCCGCCTGCAGGCTGCGAACACATTCGTAGCGGTCTATCAAAAGGGAGCCATCCACCGTCCGCACCACCAGTTTCCCGTCAAACACATCAATCACTTCACCTGGGGCATAGGCCGAAAAATCTATCATCTCATCAAAGGGATGGGCTTCCCACACCCGCACCTCATCCGCTCCGCACATCGCGAAGGCACCCGGAAAAGGCGCCGCCACGCCACGGATCAGATTATAAATCTCACGGGTTCTGGCATGGAAATCTATCTTCCCATCCGCCGCCGTGCGCTTTTCATACCAAGAATCAAAATCCTTGGAATCCGTGCGAATCACAATCGCATCTTCCTCATAGGCTTTTAAAAGCTTTCGGATCAGATTTTTAGAACAGATCATATTCTTATACTGCGCCGTGCGGATATCGTCATGAGGCGTAATGGAAAACATCTCCGTGGCAAACACATTGGGGCTGTCCGCCTTCTCATCATAGCGGAAGAGATTCAAGTTAAACCGGCTATCCCCCAAAATGATGGACCAATTTAGTGGGGAACGCCCTCTGCCAAAGGGCAGATAACCGCTGTTGCCATGGAATCCATACACGCCATACTTAAAACAGTCCAGCACCGATTTAGGCATCAGTCTCTGCCATCCCATGGAGATGCCAATATCAAATTCGTTTTCACGCATGAATTTCTGTGTTTTTTCGTCCGTCAAGAAATAGCTGTCCGCCTCATGCACGGGAATCCCAAATTTTTCTGTGAGAATGGAAAGTCCCTTATATCCCGATACCTGATTCTTCTTCGTGACTTCCGGACTGATGGTAATCACCAGATCCACCGGACAGATCTGCTCCTGGATAAAAGTGACAATATTTTCGGAAGTATCCTTCACGCCAAATACGACTACCTTGTATTTCATATCATTCCTCTTTTTCTACGCCTGATTCATAACAGTTAAACTATCTCACCGCCGCGTTCTTTCGCATACGCAAACGTTCTTTTCTCGTTATTTACCGCAGATATTCCTTATACCAGTCGATTGCCAGCGCAATGCCCTTCTCAAAATCATATTCCGGATCATAGCCCAACAATTCCCTGGCCTTCGTGATATCCGCATTGGAATCCCGCACGTCACCCTTTCTCGGCGGTCCAAAATTGGGTTCCACATCCTTGCCCAGCGCTTTACAGAGATGATAATAAATATCTATCAAAAAAAGCCTGCCGCCGGCACCCACATTAAAGGCCTGTCCCGCCGCATCCCCGGAAGCCTTACAGGCCCGCAGATTCGCCTCAATCACGTTATCAATATAAGTAAAATCCCTGGACTGCTTTCCATCGCCATTGATGGTGGGTACTTCCCCGTGGAGCAGCTGCTTGATAAACTTCGGGATCACCGCCGCATACATACCATTCGGATCCTGCCTGCGTCCGAACACATTGAAATAACGAAGTCCATAGGTATCCAATCCATACAATTCTTTATAAAGGCGGCCATACTCCTCGTCCACTCTCTTCGTCAGCGCATAAGGGGAAATCACCTTTCCTTCCTGGCCCTCTTTCTTCGGCAGTGTTGGAGAATCCCCATAAACAGAAGAACTGGAAGCATAGACAAATTTCTTGACACCGTTTATCCTGGACGCCTCCATCATATTTAAAGTGCCGCGAATATTAATTTCTTCATACAGAAGCGGCATCTCGATACTCCTTGGCACACTGCCCCAGGCCGCCTGCTGTAATACATAATCCACGCCTTCTGTGGCTTCTTTACAGGTATCAAGACTGCGGATATCGCCCTTGATAAAAGTAAATCTCTCGTTAGATATTAACGGCTCGATATTCTCATATTTACCGGTAGAAAGATCATCCAGACACCGCACAGTGTAACCCATGTCGATCAATGCCTCACACAGATTAGAACCGATAAAACCGGCGCCGCCGCCTACTAGAAAGACACTGTCCTTGTCAAACTCAATATCCCGATATCCCATTTCGATAACCATCCTTTCTGTTGTTACTTTTCACACGAACCTATTTTTCTCTTTCACTGGCCAGGCATCGTCCTGTCTTTTATCTGAAAGTACAGTTCTCTTATCAACAAATACAATGCCATATAAAAAATTGAGAACCCGTATATCATATACCTGGACAGACACATGATCGTAATAGAGGTGGCGCACACATTGGCCGCTATAAATAGAAGCGCCACTCCCATAGCCAATGGCGCCTCAAAACGCCTCCTAACACGCATCAGATACAATGACAATCCCACCGACACGAAATACAGCGCCAGAGCTGCCCAATTAAGCAGTGGATGCACCACCGCTATGCTTCGCACAAACCCATTTCTGCACAACAAAATATAATCATAAAGCCACTGTCCGAAACAGACCGGCAACAGCTTCCGGATCATCCTGCCGGCCATATCATCCGACATACTGCTCTGCTCATAGTAGTCTACTTTGCCAAGGCCGAAGAAATAAAAGGACATATCCGCCTCAAGCACCTGGAATTTTAAAATATCATGATGTTCTTCCAGATATGCCGCCCTTTCCCGAAAGGTATCGCCGGCATATTTATAATTCAGCCCCAGATGATTGGCTTCCTCATAGAATTGATCGAAAAATTTTCTTTCCAGACTACCTTCTGCAAAAACATCCCCATCTTCCTCGTCGCAGGCATAAATCACATTCGTCAGTGTATTGACCTGTCCGTAAGTATTCCCCATAAAGTATCCTGTGACAAAATAATTATACACATGAACCGTCAGACTGCGCAACCCAAACACGGCAATCAAAGCCGTCAACGGAATCACAACAGCCCGATATTTCTTACGGATTACCATCTGGATTACACAAATAAGCGCCCACATCAGAATCGTAGTCATCATCTGCCCTCTGGTCATAGAAAGCAGGAATGCCATCAGAAGACTGAGTATCCGGTCACGCTTCCTTTCCTCAAAGACCATTCGCAGCAAAAAATACAGGAAAAACTGAAACAAAGGTATGCACAACGCCTCGCTCATCACCGAGTTTTCTAGGAAAATATGCAGGGCGGACACATACCTCGTCATTAGATGCGGCAGAAGCTGTAAGAAAACTAACAGTACCTCCTCCCACAGATGCAGGCGAAAACGCCTTGTCAGATATTCCGACAACACCGTGATGCCAAAGGCCGTGAAAATCCCCTGTACAGCCATCGCCGCCGGCAGATACCCCTCGCCGATCACCGACCGGAAGCACCACAAAAACAGGGGGTAGAGAGGTTCTCTGTGAATGTGCATTATGATATACTGTTCGGAGTCGTTATAGACGCCAACACCACAAGCCGCAAGCATGGTCATAAAAAACACAAGCAATGCGGCCAGAATACACAAAGCCCTCTTCTTATCCCTGTTCAATCTTACAATCTCCAATACCGATATCCCTCTGCCAGATATGTTTTTCTATCCAAGATGCCCTTTAAATCCATCAATACCTTCTTCTGGTGGTTGGGATTATAGAAAGCATCAATGTCTTCCCGGCGCAGGCTCAAGAACTGCTCATGCGCCACCGCGATGATCACTGCATCCATATCTTTCACATCATCCATGGTCTGGAAGTCTATGCCATAAAGACGTTTGGCCTCCCCTGCATCGGCCGCCGGATCTACCACAAGCGGCGTAATCCCATATTCTCCCAGTTCTTTATAAATATCAATCACTTTTGTATTTCTGGTATCCGGACAATTCTCCTTAAAAGTGAAACCAAGAATCGCCACCTTCGCTTTTTTCACGGGAATATCTGACTTGATCAGGTCTTTTACCAGACTCTCCGCCACATATTTGCCCATATCGTCATTGATGCGTCTGCCGGAAAGAATAATCTGGGAATGATACCCTAACTCCTCCGCCTTGTAAGTCAGATAATAGGGATCTACGCCAATGCAGTGTCCCCCCACCAATCCCGGCATAAAAGGCAGGAAATTCCACTTCGTACCCGCCGCCTCCAATACGGATTTGGTATCTATATTCATCTTGTGGAAGATGATTGAAAGTTCGTTCATAAACGCTATATTGATATCTCTCTGGCTATTTTCAATCACCTTGGCAGCCTCCGCCACCTTGATGGACTCCGCCCGGTAAACACCCACTTCCACCACCAGTTCATAAACTTTAGCGATAATGTCCAATGTTTCTTCATCCATACCGGATACAATCTTGGTGATGGTCTCCAATCTATGTACCTTGTCGCCAGGATTGATACGCTCCGGTGAATAGCCGATCTTAAAATCCACGCCACATTTCAATCCCGATTCCTTCTCTAAAATAGGCACACAGATATCCTCCGTCACACCGGGATAAACCGTGGATTCAAATACAACCACCGAACCTTTCGTCAGATTCTGCCCCAAAATACGGCTTGCTCCTTCCACTGGCGACAAATCAGGCGTATGATCATCGTTAACCGGCGTGGGTACCGCCACAATATGAAACTTCGCTTCTCTCAGACGGGATGCATCCGCCGTGAAATCCACCTTCGTGTTGCGTATCACCTCATTGCCCACCTCATTGGTCGGATCGATGCCGTTCTGATACAAGCCTATCTTCTGCTCATTTAAGTCAAACCCTACCACCTTGATTTTCCTCGCAAACGCAACTGCGATAGGCATACCCACATATCCTAAGCCTACCAAGGACAGCTTCTCTTCTCCGCTCACCAGTTTCTCATATAATCCCATCTTTCATCCCTAACCTTTCTTGTTTGATAGTATCTGCGATACCTCATCCATATATTCTCCGGTCACCATCTTCCGGTCAAATTCCTGTTCCATCTTCTGTCTGCCGCGTCGGCCCATCTCTGCGCGTTCTTCCACTGACAATGCTAAGAACCGTTCCATGGCATCTATCAATTCTTCCGGATTGCCCGGGGTAAACCCAAAACCTGTCACCCCTTCCTCGAAGGCTTCCTTGCAGCCGCTGATATTGGACGCGATCACCGGTCTGCCGGTGGCTGCTCCCTCAATCAAAGCATTGGACATTCCCTCATGGAAAGAGGCTACCACAATGGCGCTGGCAGCTGCCAGGAACCAATGCACCTCCGTGTGAAAACCGATCTGCTTGATAATCCCTTCTTTTTCCAGCGTATCCAAGAGTTCCTGATAGTCTTCGTCACAATACCCCATGATATCAAAAAATACCCGGTCGCTATGTAAGCGCTTCGCCGCCTCAATATATTCCAGGATGCCCCGCTCTTTCATAACTCTTCCCACAAAGAGGAAGTGTGTCTCCTCCCCGGACGGATATTTTTCATAACAGTGTCTGTCCAGATTCACGCCGGATCCCATGACCATCCGTGTCTTTTTACCCATAATCCCCATCTTCTGGAAAATACCGCGGTTCTCCTCATTCTGGAAAAATACGCAGGCCGCCCGCTTTAGTCCGGCCCTGTACATGGTCACCACCAATTTCAATAAAAGGCCCGTCCTGTCAAAGGCTCCGCCCAGACCAGTGATAGTCGCAATATATGGGATTTTTAACCTGCCCGCCGCATAACCGCCATAAACATTCGGTTTGATGGTATAGGTCACCACCAGATCCGGCCGTATCTCCTTCATCATTTTAACGTAAGTCCGGTACAGCTTCAAGTCTTCTATGGGATTGATGCCCCTTCGATTGATAGGCGTTTTGATGATCTTACAGCCTTCTTCTTGTAATTCTTTTTCTTTTACATCGTCCGGCATACTGACATAGACTTCATGCTCTGCTGTCAGAGCCTTTACAAATTCATTCCGAAAGTCGTAGAGGCCGCCGGAGGAGTTTATTAGGATTAGGACTTTTGACATGTTTATGTCCTTTCTTATATTTATCAATACTTATTTATCAATACTAACTTTAGCAGTTACCTCAATATAGTTTTAATATATGAATTAATCCGGACGCCGAGATGCAGGTAAATCCATTTATGGCACGATCTCTGTCCCGCTCATGTCCCGTATCATTACCTCGTTATATTTCATCATGCAAATCCCTTCCGCGTACTCCCCAATCCTGACCTCATTCTCCTGTCCGGCCAGATTACGGATCACGGCCGCTGGCATGTTCGCTCCACAGGCATAGGCATGGGGGTATCCGCCGCCGAACCGGGGATTTACTTCTGAGATATAATACACCCCGTCAATCATAAAGATATCAATATCTATCATACCGCGGAAGCCGCATTTTTCTACGAAATCCCGTAATATCCCAAACAGCGCTGCATCTTTATAAGAAACGGATTTATCTGTTTCCCCAGCGCGCATCTTAATTTTCTTTTTCACGAAAATATCTGTGCACTTCCCGGAAAGCATATCCACATACACATCCGCGCCATATTCCTGGCCATCCATATATTCCTGAATCATCAGGTCATCATAAAGATCACACAGCACTTCTATTTCTTTCTTACTGCCCACTTTGTTAATGTGAATGCTGGCGCTGCCCCGCACCGGCTTGACAAAGACCGGATAGGAAATTTCGCCTGCTGCCTCAGCCTGATAGAAGGATTCCTTGTCCGCATAACATTTGGCAGTCGGTATTTGCATCCTTTGCAGCATCTCAAACATTTTATATTTATCAAAGCAGGTTTCCACCAACTCATAATCGGAGACGATGGGCGTCACACCAAGCGCCAGGAATTTATCCCGCTCTTTGGCCAACAGGCTCAGTTCCGGATCGATCAGGGAAAACACGCCGGTAATCTGTTCCTTTTTGCAGATATCCAGTATCACATCCAGATAATCCGGTGCAGTAATCCTCGGTACGAGATAGAAAGCGTCCGCCTCATACACTGCCGGTGCCAGATTAGAACAATCCGTGGCGATGATTCTGCCCTGGTCTCCCAATTCCTTTTTAAAATATTGTACCACCTTATCGCGCGTACCCGCACTGAGGATTAATATATTCATGCCGCTGCCCTTTCCACCTCTTCATTCTTTATCAAGCAAATCAAAAAATAACGGTGTACCGCCCGTATGCACAAAGAGAATATTTTTCCCTTGGATCTGATGTTCCTTCAGATAACATTTCATACCGTGAAAAGCCTTTCCCACGTAGGTACTGTCCATGGGGATTCCATCTTTTGCCATCACTGCCTCTATGGTCTTTTTCACATCCTGCGTATATTTCCCATAACCACCCATACGGTAGGCGTCTGTAAAAACCAGCGCGTCCTCCCTGTAGAGAGCCTGATACGCATCTCCCAGGTACTCTTCTATGCTCTGTCTGACCACTTCGCGGCCCCGTGCTTCTTCTCTCGCAATACTAATCCCAATAATCTTTTGGTTTCCTGCTTTCTTTCCGTTCTTACATCTTGCAGACTCTGTCAGCAGCTGACCGCTGACCAGTCCCGCCTGCGTTGTGCCGGTCCCCGACGCATGGAATATATAATCAAAGCAAACTCCCGTCTGCTCCTCATAGGCCGCAATCTCCCTATAGGTATTCACACAGGCACGGGTGCCCGGATTGCCATGCCCACCGCCCATAATAAAATAGGGCTTCCTTCCTTCCTGTTTATAGGCTTCTATCCGTCTGTCGATAGTTTGTGACACTTCTGTCACTGGGCAAGTCTCAATTACTGCACCGAAGTTTTCCACCAGCCTGGTGTTATAGAGTATCTCTCGATTCTCCTCTGGCGATATGATATGACAGGCCAGGCCCATTGCTGCTGCCATATTGGCAATAATCCGGCAGTGATTGGAACTGTTGCTTCCATAAGTCATTACCACGTCCGCCCCGGCCGCCTTAATCTCTTGATAAAACTCCGCCGCCTTACGGGCTTTATTGCCGCCAAAACTAAACGGAATCATATCCTCCCGCTTGATATAATAATGATTATCTCCGTAATCGCCCGACATCTCCACGATTGGCGTAGGATCTATCCCCTGCTCAAACAATGCAATCTGTTTCATCCTGTCTATCGTTCCTCCTGCTGTCTGCGGTACACATCAAAGTCAGCCACCGTCTGGTCGGCGCCGGAGAGCGTGCCGGAACGTTTCAGTACCTTTCCAGCCGTCATGGCAATAATCTTAACATCTAACAGGAAACTCAAATGCTCCACATAATACAAATCATAACGAAATCGGTCTTCCCAGCCAAGGGCATTGCGCCCGTTCACCTGGGCAAGCCCCGTGAGCCCCGGCCTCACATCATGACGATGCCTCTCTTCCTCGGTATAATAGGGCAGATACCTGACCAACAAAGGCCTTGGCCCAATCAGGCTCATATCGCCCTTTAAAATATTGAATAATTCCGGCAGTTCGTCCAAACTGGTAGAGCGCAGGATTTTACCAAACTTCGTCAGCCGCACTTCATCTGGCAGAAGATTGCCCTGCGCATCTCTCTCATCCGTCATGGACCGGAATTTATATAACTTAAAAATCTTTTCCCGCCTGCCCGGCCTTTCCTGGTGGAACAACACCGGACTGCCCAGCTTTATGCGCACCATAAGACACAAAACCAATAGAACCGGGCTCAACACAATAATACCGATCAGCGAAAGCATAAAATCCAGGAAACGCTTGATTCCGTTTCTATACATAGTCCTGCTCCTTATCTGCCAAAACATGCCCGCACGGTGCGGATGATCAGTTCCATATCTTCCGGCGTATTCTTGATATCGCTGGGCAGGCATAAACCTCTGCCAAAGATATCTTCCCCTACACTGCTGCCATCTTCATGGTGCGGAAAGAAATCATATGCCGCAAAGACCGGCTGTAAATGCATAGGTTTCCAGATTGGTCTGCTCTCCGCATTGATCTCCCGGTCCAAGGCATCCATGACCATGTCCGGCGTCACATCACAGCCTTTGGCTATCGTCATACAGGAAAGCCAGTTATTGGCATCCCCTTCTGGATTCATCGGATTCATGGTTATTTCCGGGATATCTGCAAAAGCTGTCTTATACTGTTCGTAAATAGCTTTCTTCGCCGCCTTATGCTCCTCTAAGTGAAGCAGCTGTCCCCTGCCAATGCCGGCAGTCACATTGCTCATACGATAATTATATCCAATCTGGGAATGCTGATAATGTCTGGCGGGATCTCTGGCCTGGGTTGCCAGGAAAGTGGCCTTTTTCACAGCCTCCTCCTCTGCAGAAACCAACATGCCGCCTCCAGATGTAGTAATGATCTTATTCCCATTAAAAGAATAAATTCCATATTTCCCAAAAGTACCTGTATGCCTTCCCTTATAAGTGCTGCTAAGAGATTCCGCCGCATCCTCAATCAGGGGCGTACCGTGCGCCTCACAGATTGCCTTGATCTCATCCAGCTTCGCCGGCGTGCCATAGAGATGCACTACAACCACTGCTTTCGGATTGGGATACTTTTCATAAGCCCGTTCAAGGGCTGCCGGGGACATATTCCAGGTATCCGGCTCCGCATCAATAAAGACCGGCGTTCCATTCTCATATACAATCGGATTACAGGTTGCTGAGAAAGTCAGATCTGACACAAACACCACATCGCCCTGTTTCACAGCTAAAAGTTTGAGCGCCAAATGGATTGCCGCCGTACCGGCGCTTAATGCCGCCGCATAGCCACATCCAGTATATTCTGCTATCTCTTGCTCCAGAGCATTCACATTGGGCCCCAAAGGCGCTACCCAGTTTGTGTCAAACGCCTCTTTCACAAACATCTGCTCCTCCCCATGCATTGTGGGAGATGATAAATAAATCCTTTTCTTCTCCATATACCTATCCTTCCTTGCCCGCTAAAGTTTATTCCTACATTTATGTCTGGCTATGATAAGTCGGCACAATCTTGCGGATCAACGGCCTGATATTGGAACTCTCCAGCTGGCATTCATCCTTCAACTCCTTCAGCTGACAGAAGAATTCCTGCTCATCCAATTCAATGGGTTTCCCAATGTGGATCATCTTATTAGCCGTGTCACGCATACCCTCCTCGTCCATCAGAAGTTCTTCATAAAGTTTTTCTCCCGGACGAAGTCCTGTAAATTCTATCTTGATATCTTCTCCCACACGATAACCGGAGAGTTTAATCAGATTTTCCGCCAGTGTGAGGATTTTCACCGGTTCTCCCATATCCAGCACGAAAATCTCCCCGCCCTTCGCATAGGCGCCCGCCTGCAATACCAGAGATACCGCCTCCGGAATCGTCATAAAGTAGCGGATGATATCCGGGTGGGTGACCGTCACCGGTCCGCCCGCCGCAATCTGTTTACGAAACAGCGGGATCACGCTGCCGTTACTGCCCAACACATTCCCGAAGCGTACCGCCACAAATTCTGTATCATAATGCTTGTCAAACGTCTGTATGATCATCTCGCAAATCCGCTTGCTGGCCCCCATAATATTGGTGGGATTCACCGCCTTATCTGTGGAGATCATGACAAACCGCTGTACGCCGCTCATGGCCGCCGCCTGGGCTGTCTTAAAGGTGCCAAATACATTATTCTTAATGGCTTCTGTAGGACTGTCCTCCATCAGCGGCACATGTTTGTGCGCCGCCGCATGATATACGATATGAGGCTTATACTTAGAAAAAATATAATTCATTCTGTTGGTATTGCGCACAGAGGCGATCAGTACCACCAGATCCAAATCAGGATATTTCTGTTTCAATTCCTGTTGAACGTCATAGACCGAATTTTCATAAATATCCACGATCACCAGCCTCTTGGGCTTATGCGTTGCAATCTGTCTGCAAAGTTCGCTGCCGATAGAACCACCGCCGCCAGTGACCAGTACCACCTTACCCTGGACATAACCCAGAATGGAATCCATATCCACACTGATCGGATCCCTGCCCAACAGGTCCTCCACTTCCACGTCCCGCAGCTTGCTGACATTGACTTCGCCGTTTACCAGCTGATACATGCCTGGCAGAGAGCGAAGTTTACAGTTCGTATCTTTACAGATTTCCAGGATTTCCTTAATCTCAGACCGACTGGCGGAGGGAAGCGCCACGATAATCTCGTCCACCTCATAAATATCCGCGCACTCCACAATCTTATCCCGTCCGCCAACTACTTTGATTCCCTGAATATATCTGCCCCACTTTCCCTTATCATCATCAATCACACATTTGATGACCATCGTGGAAAAATTACTGTTTACAATCTCCTTAATGATCACATTACCCGCCTCGCCAGCGCCGATCACCATGACAGAAATCAGATTCTTTTTATTTTTCTGTTTGTGTTTCAGGCTTCTGAAAAAACGATAGGAAAATCTGCTGGCAAAAATACAGGTGACCAGAAAGAACATGTAGAAGAGATGATAACTCCTCGGCACGGCCTGATATGTTGCCGATTTAAAAAACTGCATACCAATGCCGTCTACAAACGTGGAGAGCAGACAAGACAGTATAATGTTCTGCAGTTCTGTCTCACCCGCAAAGGCCCAGAGACTACTGTAGAGACGAAAAATATAAAAAATAAGCAGCGTCAGCACAATATTGACCGGCATAAACATCTCAATCGGGTACATGAAATAACGCGGAATGGTATCCACATGAAACTCATACCGGGCTAATATGGCCAGATAACTTGCCAGGACGATGCTGATAATATCATAAATAATCAGACAGGTCCGTCTATAAAATAATTTTACATTAAAAGGTTTTCTTGTCTTTTTTTTCATATCCGCGTCCAGTTTCCTAAATCTCTTCTCTCCGTATATCAAACAACAGCGGCGCCAATGTCAACAGCAGGCAGTATGCGATCGGACAGCAGGGATGGAAAATCCACTCCGTCAATCCTGCCACTGCAAAAAGAACCAGAATCGCTAACGGCAATGCAGCGCACACCGTATCGTCCTTTCTCTTCCGGTAGTAAATAAACGCCTGTATCAACGTCCCCGCCCCCAACAGGATAAATACGATTCCCACGTAGATACCATGGTCATATGCCACCTGCAGGTAAATATTATGCGCGTGAACCAGGAAATTACCGTCAGCTTCTGTAATCCCCATTTCCTCATGTCCAAATGCATTCAGATTATTATAATATTGTCTAAATATATAGAATCTACCGTTTGTGTAGTTTCCTTCATCCTCCTCTTCCTGTGCGGCGGCTGCCATATCATCCGTTGACGCCAGCAGGATTGGCGGTTTCTCTTCCAGATACAATTCTTTATACACAGGCACACTGTCAGCCGCTGAGAAAAACAGGAACGCGTTTAAACATTTCTCTTCCGGAACCCCCAGCACTTTCATCTGGAACACCTGCACAAAACGCTCCACTGTAATATAATAATAAGAATCCATGTCCCTGCCATGCATCAATTCCGAAGGAATCTCCTCAATCTCATGCAGTTCCGGCTCTGCCGCTACAGAAGGCAGCATACGCTGGGCCGTAAAAACCACCGGGAAACAGACAACCGCTGCAAGTGCCATCATCCCCACGCTCTGCAACAGCCTTTTCCACCGGTTTTCCATGGAAAGGCATACCAGGGGAATGATCACAAGCGCGGTCGCCAAGATTGCCAGATAACCGGTTCTGGAAAGCGTAAACACTAAATAAGCTACGGAAATCCCCAGCATGATCAATTCTTTATAAGTACCGGCAAAAGAGGGATTCCTTCTAAAGGCATCTAAAAATTTCACCAACGCCGCGCACACCACCAATGCCAGATACACTGCAGAGATTGTCACCGTATGAAAGATAAACGGATATCTATAATACTGAAAATACATATAAGGTCTGTGCATGAGACAGTAAATCACCATCACACCAAAGTGAAGCAGAATACCGTTACATATATTCTGCAACAATCCCGGCTTTTTATCCCAAGCCGCCATACGCAGATAATACAAGGCAAAGGCACATACTAAATAAATAGGCCATCCTCTGGTATTCCGGTAAATAATGATCAATACAAAGAAAAGTGCCACCAAAATTCCATAACCTATGGATATCCTGCGAATCTTTCTGCCGATCAAAATCCTGAGCGTGTTAAGGATCACAAAACCTGTCAGGATTCCCACCCAAGCCGTCAACTGAACTGTCAGGATCTCCAATTCCTCCGGCTCTTCCAGAAGCCTTACCGTAGTCTGATAATAGTAATAACCAGCCACCGATGCCACAGCGGCATAGATTAGATTCACCAAATTCAAAAGTTCCTGACGCGTATAGGTGACAATCACCGCCAAGGCAAAGAAAATCAACATCTGCCTATACGCCACCGTATGATGGATCTCATACAGGCCATTCATATAATTACAGCAAGACCAGATGGCCCCTGCAAACATGGCTGACTGTAGATATCCCTGCCATCTTTCCTGCACCATATCCACAATCGTCCTGTCCGTGGCGCAGCCTGTCCTGTCATGGTTTACCGCATAGAGCGCTATCAAGACTGCCAGCAATACGCCCACCTCATAAAAAACAATGGACACAATATCATTGGTAAAAGTCATACAGGGACCGATCAGAATAAAGGCGGCAACCCCCAGAATAATAATCACCGGATTCAACACAGCCCGCATGGTCCGCTCCACCGTAAGCAGCGTGTTCTTCTCCGGGTATCTGCCATAATACCGGCCGGACAAATACGTCACCAGAACTCCCACAAGAAGCAGGAGCATGTCAATCACAAACGTCTTCATCTTGCGCAGGGGCATCACATAATGATAGGATGCAATCATGCAATGGTCCGTATCGCCTATCTCACTGTAAAAAAGCGGTCCAATATAAGGATTGGGCGACGCCGCTGTATCCGCATATCCTACGCGAAATTCCATCTCCATATTCTGAAGCAGGAAATAATATTCCTTGCCCACTTCCAAATCCAGATTGATCTGCACCGTACAGTAACCGGGAACTTCATCCATATCCTTGGTACTTATAACCTGCTGCATGATAATATTCATGGCGCCGTCATAAAGTACAAAGTTAAACTCCTTCCCAATCTCGGCGCTGGTCAGAAACACATCTATGCTCTGCAGCCTGTCGAACTGGGCGATAAACATCTGATGTATCGCAGAGCCCCCTGAAATGGTCTCGGATTCCATCACCACCTGCTCGTCGCTCTTAGACGACACAGTCTCCTTTACAAGCCTAAGCGGCCACAAGGAAAGCACCACACATATGACAATAATCCAGACCGTGCCACAGAGAGCCTGTCTTTTGTTGATGATTCGATTCATAATCTATTCTCCATAAAATGTCAAAACAATCACAGATTAGTATATCACGATTGATTTTTTTTTACAACTAAGGGCTATCGGCCAACGGTTCCAGCACCATCGACACTAGAAGCGGCAGTCCAAACCAGAACATCAGCACATACCTGGGCAGATAAGTGGGCCCCAGAATCACTGTCAGCCACACGGCAAATATCATATAAAACGGCAAAAGCATCTGATATTTTCTCTTATATAAGAAATAGACAAAACAAAACGCATACAGCCAGAACATTCCGCCCATGGAAAACAACATAGACAGCACCGGCACTTTCTCTTTCCAGATTTCCAAAGATAATCTCCGGTATATCTCATCAAGCCAAGGCATCTTACTTTCCCTGGCGCCCGGTTCCTCCACCTCATAGCCAAAATATGAACTATCTTTATAGGTAAATGTAAATACGGAATTTCCCTGATAGACATTGACTACTGCATCCGGATACCAAAAGCCGTAGGAAGTCATCCACCAGGCATTTAAATAAGACAGTGGTTTTCTTAAGCCAATCTTTATCCACAGCCATGCGTATTTTGATTTATCCTTTTGAAAAGTAGTATTCTCGAAGCGCCACTTAACTGGATCAGAAAGCCTTGCATTATACATTCTGAGGGCTTCTTCCGGCAGAATCTCATGCAGTGTCTTCGTATCCTCCTCATCAAACACCTCCGGCGTATACTTATATGTCCTGGCCAGCTGTTGGATTGGCACCGTCAAAATCTCCTGCTTCTCGCTATCGTCCGCATGCAGCACCGTTTTCAATCCTGCATTGACAAGCAGACACAGCGCCACCGCACACACTGCGCACAGGCACAGCTTCATACGCCGCTTCCTCATGTACAAAAGAAGAACCGGAATCATCAGGATAAAGGCATACAGTCCGTTATTGCGAAACAACATCATTCCTGCCGCGCTTACTATAAAAAGCATCAGCCATTTTTTTGATGCAGCAAATTCTTCCGCATGCAGCCCGATCTGTAACAGACAGATCAACAGTAGAAGAAGTGCGGATGTAAACAGGGCGTCTTTTGCCGAACACAGGGCAAACATTACAATCACCGGAAAAAAGGCAAAATAAAGTACGCCGGCAAAGTAAACTGCCCGCGACACTTTTTTCCTGCGAAGATATGACAATAGAAAAGCAAAACAACCCGCCACACAAAGCATCTGTATCACAACATAGCACGCGATTCCCATATTGTAGGAGCCAAGCGCCTTGTGTACCGCACAGATGATGCCGCCCAGCATAAGCACATGAACCAGCGGATGATGGGTGGAAAACATCCTGGTCGCCACCTGCACATATTCTTCCTGCGCATCGTACACAAAGAATCCCGGATACACTGCCAGAAAGACAGGCATCCAACACAATATAATGATGACAAACGAAATAAGATCCGTCCTCTTCTCCCGAAGCTGCAAGGGCCACACAATCTTTTCTGCCAAAGGACGTTGCGCTCTTTTGGTAAGCCACTGGTCCAAAATATCCCACAATTTCCGGACAAGCACTGCAAAAAACACCGTCAACACCGGCAGGGATATCCAAAGCTTTATATCCTTGAAATCCACATTCTCCATGCTGTCCAGCCGCACGCCAAAGAGCATCGCCATCGTAAACAACAGGGAAAATATCACGGCAATCCGCAGCCCCCTTCGATCCTGAAAATCCAATGTCCCCAGGGAGCGTTTTAATGTATAGAAAGCAAGCCCCCACAAAAGCACCGCAAAGATACTGTTCGTAAAGGCCAAGTCGTTCTCTCCGCTGTTTAAAATCTGGGGAAAACACAGTGTTGCCGCCGTTGCCAAAATGAGCGCGGCGGCACTTATCCATTTGCTGTTATTCATGATTCTCTCGTTCATCGATACTCTCTCTGATCACATACTGTGGAGAATTGTTCATGGAAATATAAATCCTTCCCAGATATTCTCCGATGATTCCCAGCATCAGCAGAATGATGCCGCAAAAAAACACCAGTGCCGCCATCAGGGCGCTGAAACCCATCGGTACCGCCGGCATTATCATTTTCTTAATGATCGTATAAATTCCATACAGAAAACCACCGCAGGCGGAAACGACACCGATCACGGTGGCAATCCTCAGCGGTTTGACGCTGAACGCCGTAAAACCATTGAACCATAACCCCAACAGCTTGCCCAATGTATAACCGGAAGTCCCGCTCATCCGCTCCCTGTGCGTCACATCCACATTGACAATATTCTTGGTCGCCCTGAGGACCAGTCCGATCACATAAGGGAAAGGGTTCTCATAGCGCAAAATCTCGTTCACCACAAACCGCCTCACGGCAAAGTAACTGGATATATAAAGTTCTTTCGGTTTCCCCAGCATCACCCGCGTCATCAGTTCGTTGACCTTACTGCCCAGATTGCGGAATCCTGAATGCTGCTTATGGGAATATCTGGCGTAAACCACATCCGCCCCCGCCTCAATCTCTGCAAGCAGCTTACCCACCTCATCTGCTGGCGTCTGACCGTCGTCGTCCAGACACACTACAATCTCACCTCTTGCACGGGCAAAACCAGCCATCAGGGCCGAATGCTGTCCAAAGTTCCTGGCCAGGTTCACCCCACAGATATTCTTCTGCTGTCCACAGAGCTGCCGTATTGTTCCAAAAGTATCGTCCGGCGAAGCGTCATTAACCAAAATAATCTCATGGCGGTACTGTGTCTCAGATTCCATGGTCCTATTGATTTCTTCCACTACCTTGCCGATCGTCTGTTCCGACCGGTAACAAGGTATCACAAAACTGACAAGTGTACTCATTGTATCCTCTTTAATCCTCCCCAACGCCGCGGTCACGGCCTCTCACTCTTTGCATTTGCGTCACTCCAAGACGCGCGGTCAATCTCCATAAAGAAAACCTGCCGCTTTCCCTGTTCCAATAGAACCGTATCCTGTTTATCGCGAATCATCCGAAAACCTGCATTTTCATAACTTTTGCGGGCGCCTACATTTCCTTCAACAAAGCGCAGATACACCTTCTGCAGACACAACGTACCAAAGGCATATTCCAGGGCAAGTCTGGCTGTCTGGGAGCCATAACCGCAGCCTAAAGCATCCTCTTCCCCGATAAAGATACCATACTCCGCAGTCTGCGCTTTCTTGTCGATATCCCGGAAATATACACTGCCAATCTCCCTGCCGTCCGCCAGACAGATGATAAACTGTACCACATGACCTGTCTCTACCTGCTCTGCAATCCATTTAAGATGCCCTTCCTCAGTGAAAGGCTTCTGGTATATGAAATTGTGTCTTACAAAATCTTTATTGCGCCAGGCAACGATCTTATCGGTATCTTCCACCGTCATCAGCCGCAGATGTACTTGTTGTCCATTCATTTATTTTACCCTGTCTATCTGATAAACGCCATAGTTTTCATTCACTCTGTCGCTTTCCCGCACGCTGACAGCAATCCCCTGCGCCGCATAATGCCCGATGATCCAGTCAAATCCCTGTTCCTGAACCTCAGTATCCGAAATGATCAGATAGACATTATCCCGCTCAAGAAGCGCCGTATCTGCTCCCTCCATATCATAACGTGCAAGTTTCTCCCTGTAAAGCGGACTCTTGGATATCCAGCCGCCTAGAATATCATAATTAGCGTAGGCGTTATCCTCCGCTGTAAACATTTTCTGGGAAAAGGACACCGTTGAATAAACATCCTCAAAATAAAAATTGTCTTCCCGGTCTTTACAGTACTCATCTATGGCATACCAGTCCCGATTAACCTGTGCACGCATCTCCTGATCAGCCGTAACCCGCTTTATGCTGACGCCAATACTGCCTGTCACCATCAGAGAAACGAGAATCACCATTACCCGGAGTATACCCTTTCTATGCCAGACAGAAGGAAGATACTGCAGAAACATCGCCACAAGCAGAACAAATTCCACGAAATACAGCGAATGGGTGATCCGCTCCGGATCCCGCCCCCGCATCAAGATAAACATCCAGACAGCGCTGCGCATGGCGGCCAATAAAAAGAGCTGCCACAAAAATGCAAAACCTCGTATTCTGCTTTTCTTATTATCCTTATCCATCCGCAGGGATAAAAATCCTGTCAAAAGTACAGCCACATAGCCCCATATCGTCAGAAAATTATAAGGCGCATCGCCGCCGTGCAGCGTCCGGTAAATATATAATTGAAGCTTCTCTGTCAACAGGGCGCCCCAGTCCTTTGCTCCGCCCACAGACACTTTCGCATACTCAGCAATCCTATGAAGCATCTGACTGTCTATGCCATCATCCAATCCAAAATTATAATTGCGAAGCAGCGTCTGCTGCGCCTTGGATATCCCAAGCGCCAAAAGATCGTCACTGTACGCATCCTGTGTCACTACTTCCGGATAAAAATCATAGACAGTGGTCCTGGCATCAAAATAATCGCGAAAATCCTTCCAACCGCTGCTCCCGTAAGCTATGAAATCCACACTTAGGGATAATATCATACCTGCCAGCATGATCCCCAGGACTGACGCATACTTTTTCCAATTCTCCCGTGCAAAGACATGTTCTTCCGCCGACCAGCGCATAATACCCGCCATGCCGATAAAGGGAAAAGTCAAAAGCAGCATTTCCGTGCGAAGCTGATAAGCCAGGACCACCAACGCCATATCGGGAATATTCTTTCGGATAAACTGCCGCGTACTTAATCCCTGCGGCGTTGTCAGGAACAGAAACACTGCCGTTGCCGATAGAATGGCGCAGGTAATCGTATATTGAACGTTCACCAGATGCGACAGACACACCGCCCAGAAAAACATCGACACCAGAAACAGCATTCCCAGTTTACCTAGTTTTTTCGATGCCAAACTGCAAAGCCGCGTCCCGATCAGGTAAAAACACCCAAACTGACACAGGCACAAAAACAGACCGTACCAGGGAATCGTCCGGCACAGCCTGTAACCCAGACTCATCAAGCCCCCTAAAACATAGAGCGTCTGCATATTATGTCCGTCCGGCACGCCGCTGTAAACACCTGCCATAATATCTTTCATCATCATGTCATCATTTAAATCATAATAGATATCAAAGCAGATTCCCAGAAGAATCACGTTGCATACAACAACGATTCCCGCCAATATGCCGTTCTCATATTTCCTGTATAACCCCTGTAACGTCATAGGACGTATACGCTCCTGTTCTCATTCAGATATAAAATACTCACCTGTAAAAAGCCTTCACCTGATCGGTGATATACTGCACCTGGTCCGCCGTCAACTTATAGAACATCGGCAGACGTAAAATCCGCTCGCTCTCCTTCGTTGTATAACGGTCCTCACCGTGGAATCTGCCATACTTCATCCCCGCTGGCGCAGAATGTAAAGGCACATAATGGAAAACGGAATGAACATCTCTTTCCTTGAGATAAGCAATCAACCGGCTGCGTTCCTCCATATCTTTCGTCTTAATATAAAACATATGGGCATTATGGGTACAATAAGGCGGAACGTAAGGCAATTCAATCCTGCCAGCCTCGGCCAGCGGCGTAAGCTGCTCCCAGTATTCCTGCCAGCGGTCTAATCTGGCCTGTGTAATCTCTTCTGCCAGTTCCAGCTGGGCATATAAATAAGCAGCGTTCATATCGCTGGGCAGATAGGAAGAACCATAATTCTGCCAGCGGTACTTGTCCACCTGCCCGCGGAAATATTGACTCCTGTCAGTACCCTTCTCCCGGAAGATCTCCGCATCGACAATATCTTTTTCATCCCCGATCAAGAGCGCGCCGCCCTCGCCCATACTGAAATTCTTGGTCTCATGAAAACTAAAACATCCAAACTCCCCAAAGGTGCCCAGCGACCTTCCTTTATAATCCGCCATAATACCCTGCGCCGCATCCTCCACCACCTTCAGATGATGACGTGCCGCAATATCCATAATGGCATCCATCTCACAGCCCACGCCCGCATAGTGAACCGGCGCAATGGCCTTCGTCCGCTCTGTGATGGCATCTTCAATCAACGTCTCGTCTATATTCATGGTATCCGGCCGGATATCGACAAAGACAGCCGTGGCTCCCCGCAGCACAAAGGCATTGGCAGTGGACACAAAGGTGTAGGACGGCATGATGACCTCATCCCCCGGCTTAATATCCAGAAGCAGCGCCGCCAGTTCTGTCGCGTGGGTACAGGAAGTGGTCAGCAGGCATTTGGTCGTACCTGTCTGCGCTTCAATCCACTCACTGCACTTTCTGGTAAAAGGCCCGTCGCCGCAGATCTTTTCGTTTTCTACGGCCTGCCTGATATAATCAAACTCTTTCCCCGTATAGGGCGGTACATTAAAATTAATCATAGTTTCTCCTTAATCATAGTCTCTCTATTTCCAGCGTTCGATATATAATATCCTCAAGAACAGGCATCTAACCCGGCCTATTCAGTCTATTTTATCATAATAACCTTATGCTCCGCAAGGTTACGGCGATTTAGGCTGTGTCTGGTAATCTATCTCCTTCATTCCTCCCCGCTCACATACACCACATACCTTGCATTACCGAAGTTCTCCACATACGCATACTCCTGCATAAACGCTCCCAGCTGCCTCAATTTGGCATCTTCGTCCATTTTCTCCCGGTCCACCCCGAACCAATTTATAGCGTCCGCATCCTCGTTCAGATAGGCCGCGACCGGCGATGCCAAAATAATAACCGGCGCTTCCTGCCCCGCTTCCATACGCTGTTTTACCATCGTCATATCCCGCTCAAATTCCGCCATACGGTAAGAATCTAAATCTGGCCAAAAGGTGGACAGGGCAGACGGCATGTCCAACAGATATCCCAATCCCGGCACTTCCCCGTACAGAATCACTTCTCTTCCGGACAATCCGGCGTCCTCCGCATATACTGCAAGTTCCTCCAACAGTTCTCCATTGTCCTGATTTGTATAAACCCCTGCCGCCTTAGCCGGTGTTGTAATCAGAGTATCCCTCTTTTCTCCCCATATACCGTCCTGAAACACAAACTGCATATGAAAGCCTATGCCCTGCACCAAGACAAACGCCAGCAGAATAAGCAGCGGCGTCTTCCACACAAAACCACCAGATTTTTTAAAAAGACCATACGCCACCCATAACAGAAATGGCACCACAAGAAACAGGTTATTTACAATTGGATGCAACGCATTGTTACTGCCAAGCGGCGTCAAAAATATCTCTAAAATTACCAGAACAGCAAATACCTTCTGTTCCTGACAGACATTCTTTTTGACCAGACAGTACGCTGCCGCAAACAAAACCACCAGCAAAAGCAGGACCGCCGGATAATATATACTTCCATAATCATGCTCATAATACCGGAAGTGGAACATACCTCTCCCCCAGTAAAAACGAAGCAGGACCATAATAACAGCCGCATAACAAATCCAACCCAGGACACGGAGCGTTGCAATGCTGCAAAAAGACTTTGCACCCGCCGACATTCTTCCAGTATCAGACTCGCTCTCGGAAACACTTTTTACCAATTTATGAAAGATTCCACTCATCAGCCAGCCGCCCAACATACAGATTCCTGCAAACAACATCCAGAATAGTCCCCGGCCGTAATCGCCAAACATCCCGGTCAGCATAGACGCCGGTTTATAGTCCGCCGCTTTCTCCGTCATGGCAAACATAGTCTGCACCATAGCCGGGTATGCCCACAGGCCATAACGGATACAGATTATCACAAGAGGGATTCCAAACCCAATCAGATAGCCGTCCACACACCATATTGTGGATTGTATCATCTGATGATACAGAGGCTTATAACGTTTCTCCTGAACTGCCCTTGCAGGCTCTGTTTTATTTCCTGTAATCCACTCACCATACCATACCGCCAGGATCAGCGCCGCCTGTACCACATTAGGCATACGCACCGCCACATTAATACCTAGGCAGATGCCCGCCGCCATAAAGTTCCATCTGCGGCAGTTCATCCTCTGTTCCAAAATCCCCCGGTACAATAATAAGATTCCCGCCGTCAGCAGCAAATACGTGAGATAATTATATAAGATCACAGAAGGACACCAGCACAATCCTAATGCCATAAATTCGCCCAGTACTACAAGAGGCGCCGGCATCTTTTTACGTAGTACAAAATAAACCGCCAGCGCTGTCAACGACTGCATAAGAGATGTATAGAAATTCATTCCCAGGAGGGTATCCCCCAAGGGTAGGCACATCAACAGACTTCCCACTGCATTCGCCAGAAAAGTTGCCACAATCCATGTCCCATTCATCTGACTAAAATATTGAAAATTAGACAGACTATATGCCGTGTCTGACACATCAATTCCCTGATTGATCTTGAGCAGCGGATACAAAATCAGTACCAGTGGGAACAGGATATTCTCTATGAATTTTTGGTATTTTTCGTAAGATTCTTTCGCCCACTTCATAATGTTTTCCGCCCTTTGCGCTTTTTGCCTGCCCGCAAATACTCAGGATACTTTCTTCCTGCCAGTTAACCTCTGAAACAGAAGCGCCGCTTTCTGGAACAGCCAGTCTCTCGCCATATCCACCGCACTCCCAACCGCATATACCATCAATACAACGCCAATCAGATGCAGCACGAAACGATAACTGCCGGCCACTCGTTCAATCCGCAGCCACTTCATCCACTCATAACGCACTAGGACATGCTCATGCAGCAGATACACCCCAAACGTGTAAGGCGCCAGCGTACAGATTATCCCCGACATCTCTGACTCTCTGATTTTCATGTTTTTAAATAGATAAAAGAGGGAAACCGCCCCCGTCAGGCACAGCAGATGATTGTAAGTATAGGGCATATTTTCATAATAAGAAAAAGCGTCAACTTTGCCGGCAAGCCCATGGGAACCCAAGGACACCCCCCAGATCAGCAAACAGGACAGAATGTACCCCGCCGCTGCGTGGGATTGTTTGTCCAGCCAGGAGAACCCATATCTTCTGATATAACCTGCAACCACAAACAGACATAAGAACCATCCAAAACTGTATCCGTACTGGTCCGTCACAAGTTTCACCGGAAAGATCGTCTTTCCCACGGAAAAGAAAAACAGCAGAAACGCTGTCACAACCTGCAGCTGCCGCTTCTCCATCTGCCGGATTCCCGCCGCCAGAAAAGGCGCAAAAAGATAAAGCAGCAGATAAGATGTGGCAAACCAGTAATGCTCCGTCTCTATGGGCAGCACACAGCCAATCCAGTCATAAATACCCATATCGCTTCCCGCCACCATGCCGGTGACAATCATGACACAGGGAATCAAAAGTGCATAAAAAAGAACCTGGCAAAGCAGAGAGACAACTCGTCCCGGCTTCCACGCAGATTCCACCAGAAAATAACCGCTGATCAGAATATAACAATTCACCGCCACAATACAGAACGCTTCTATCAGCCACGCAGCATAATTGACACTACTGTCACTTTCTGCAAAAGGCACAGCAATCCCGCCCTTCACCAGATAGTGGAGTGCGATGATCATAAACATCGCCACAATTCGCAGCAATTCAAAATTGGCCTGTCGCTTTCTGTTCATATTTCCTTTTCCTCATTCCCCGCCCTCTGTGGGATTGGAGTCATTTTTGCTTTTAAAAATCCAAAGTTTGCTCAACACATAATTCGCCAGAATAACCAGTGTCTGACAGATCAGTTTAGAAATCTTATCATTGGCGCCCGCGCAGTCTACCAACAGATACATTAACACCACTTCCAGCACCTCCGTAGCTACCCTCGCACTGATAAAAGAGACAAACTCTTTCCCAATCGACAGTTTGTCTTTGTTCTGACTTTTAAAGACAAAACTTCTATTGGTCCAATAGGCAAACACCACCGTCAGAACCCAAGACACCACCGTTGCTGCTATATAGTGCATCTGTATGGTATCTGCAAACACAAAATATAAAACATAATTTAAGACAAAAGCCAGGAAACCAAAAATCAGGTAATTGATCCCTTCCTCATGCTTCTTATACATTCCCCAACCAAAATCCCATAGCTTTTTCATAATTAATAACCATACTCCTTTCATGGCAGACAGACTTCATATCCAGACGCGGTAGTCTGTCTTCTGCGGGATTCTTCCTCTAACGCTCCCTGGACACCTTCCCGTCTTCCACCCGGTACACCATATCACATTTTTCTATGGTCTGCAATCTGTGCGCTATAATAATAAGCGTCTTTCTGCCATGCAGTCTGTTAATGGAATCCATGATCGCCGCCTCAGTCTCATTGTCCAATGCGGAAGTCGCCTCATCCAGCACCAACACCTCCGGATCCTCAAAAAGCGCCCTGGCAATACTGATACGCTGCCTCTGTCCGCCAGAAATACGGATACCCCGCTCGCCAATACTGGTATCCAATCCCTCTGGCAAACCTCTCACAAAGGCATCAAGCTGCGCCTCTTCTAACGCCCGCCACACCTTCTCATCGTCAATCTCTTCTTCCGGATAGCCAAAGGCCACATTCTTACGGATAGAATCATCAATCATAAAAACTGTCTGTGGAATATAACCAACATTTTTAAGCCAGGAAGCATAATGCTCCCTGACGTCCTGTCCATCCGCCAGTATACTGCCCTCTGCAATCTGCAAAAGCCCTAACAGAATATCCACAATCGTGGACTTACCCGCTCCGGTAGTCCCCACAATTCCCACAGAACTGCCAATTGGTATGGTCATATCCGCATGGTCAAAGATAAGCACATTAGTATTGGGGTATTTGTAAGTGATATTTTGAAGCCGAATCTCCCCGGTAACATTGAGTTTTTCCACCTCGTTCTTCCGTTGGTACACCGAAGCATCATAACTTACCCTGCCATCATGAATCTCCTCCTGCAGGTTGTCGCTGACACCCATAAAGAAAGGCTCAAAATAAGAGATAGAAGTCTGATAGTTATTGATTCTGTTGACACTGGGCAAAAGCCGCATGGCCGCAGCAGCCAGCGCCGTCAGCTGCGGAACCAGTTCCTTTATCTGCGTTCCCTGACCGAGGGTAATCACGAAATAACCCACCATCCCCGTAATACACACCGTCTCGATCAACAACCTAGGCGTTGCATTAAATAGATTATATTTCTGAACGGAGTTCACATACCCTTCCCCGCACTTTGCATAGGCATTGATAAAATAGTTCTCTTTATTGGCAATCTTAATCTCCTTGATGCCCATCACGGACTGCTCGATCCATTTATAAAGACCGCTGTAGTAGTCCTGATTATCCTGACCGGCTTTGATCATAATCGGCTTTAACACCTTTTTAATAATAAATAAAAGCGCCACCATCAGAGCAGCCACAAACATGATCATCACTGCGTCCGAATAAATAAAGAGAGCCACCACCAGACAGATAAATACAATGGCCTCACTGAATAACTGCAGGCAGCTTAAAATCAACCCGTACATATTATTGACATCAGACGTAATATTACGCTGTATCACAGAAGTGTCCGCGTTCAGATAGTATTCATAAGGCCGCTGCATGAAATTGATCATCATGCGCCTGGAAGTGGCAAACTGGTTCGTATACACAAACTTAAGCTGTGCCTTCTGCTGCCAGAACAGGTAAATATTCTTAAGCACTGTCATTCCCACAAAGGCCAGCAGCAAAAACATGGCAAACTGTACACTGCTTGTCATGCCAAGCATATCATAAATGGATGAGAGGAGTCTGCTCTCCTCCACCGCCACCGGGTCCATCACCACCGTGACGATCGGGACGAGCATGGAAATCCCCAGGCTCTCCAACACGCCGCCGAACAGCATCATGACAATGAGCCCCATCATGGTCCGCTTCTGCTTCCTGTCCAAAAGAAGATTCATTTTCTTTAAAATCTTAAGCATGCTCTATTTCCTCTTTTATCTCTCTATGACAGGAATATCTTACCACAGGAAAACATTTAGCGCAAATCTCTCTTCTTCGCGCTTGTAATACCGGAGATAATTCCGGTCGCAAAAATCCCAAGAACCAGAACGATGATCACACCGCCCCATATTTTAGAACGACGCGCCTGTGAACGATAACGTTCTACCACTTCCACAACAAACTTCGCTTCCTCCTCTGTCTGCGCCATCTCCTCATCCAATGCCGCCACATCTATTTCCTGCAGACTTAAGGAAGCGCTGGGAATATATCCGGTCTTGTCCTGATATATGGCGCGATACCAGCCGTCAGCCGTCTCTCCTGTGACAAAAACAAAATCCCCTTTTTGATAGGACATGATCACTTCCGCACCGCCGTTCGGCGCTGCCCTCATCTCCACAGACTCCTTCGCTGTCATGAGTTGACTTAATTCAGAAATATCTTCGTTTTCTGCCGCCTGCACAGGATGCATATCCCCCACCATCCCGAATAAAATGGTCATCATCCCTAATATTGCCAATATACTCTTTACCTTGATTTGCTTCTTCATACGCTAATCCTTCCTTTCTAAAATTCATCTATATCTTTTCTTTCATTAACTTAAGTATGTTTGACACTACTCTTTTTGCCAAAAACAAGCTGTCAACAACAGGTAAAAATAGCAGACTATATTATGTATTCCCGGATTCCAGAATAAAAGCTGTATCAGAAAAACCATGGAAATCAAAATAAGGATACTCCTATCCGGCCTGTCCGGCGCATAGTTCCTGTACAGACTGTCCATAAACAACACCATCGATACTAATAAAAAGATTCCCGGCAGCACACCAATCACCTGAAAACATTGTAAAATCCCACTTTTGCTTTGCACCACAGCCTCCGCCAAAGGAACCGCCCAAAATCTGACCATATCATATGACATATCCTCCGGCAATACTACCCTTCCGCCACCTACGACTACTGCTGCAAATATGACCAGTACCATGGCCGCAATAAATCGGTATCCCTTCTGCATCTTCTTGAGCACCAGCCTGTCTAAATCCACCCCTTCCGGAATCCTGTCCCAGTAGTAAAAGAAGGCAACGCCTCCCGCCGCAATCAACAAGTCCAGATAAACGCCATACTTTAACGAATATGAAACCTCCGTTCGTATGATCTGTGTGTATTCCGTGAGAAGACTCATATTGCTCAACATAAATAAATAGATAAAAAATAACTGCATCGACCGTTTTACTAACACGGCAGTCGATCTAAGCGCCACCGGGATCATCAGGAAATATAATCCCATCAACCATAGACTGATGACATTCTGGTTGAGAAACAATACGAAAAAACTGATCGCAGACACCATCATATAAAATAGGGAACGCATTTTATCGCGGCACGCACAGTACGCATGTACAGCAATCATTCCAACCAGCAAAAAATAGGAAGATACCTGCGCAGAGTCTGCCAGAAATGCTTCCATCACACTGCTCCTTAAACCGTCATTCAAACTGCACAGCAGATAGCACCCCGCCATCAGCAGACCACAGTACAACAACAAATCCAGATAAAATGTTTTAAATTCTACACCCCCGGAAACCAACAGACACATGACCGCTAACGCGATCATTTCCGCATTCCAGGAAAAATCAATCCCGTCTTCTCCAGAAATACTAAAAAACTTTACAATAACCGATAGAATTGCATACAGAATGGCGGCAATGGCAACGGTGTCCGCCAGATATCTGATGGTGGGAAATGTCTCTCCCTCCCGGCCTGCATAAAGTATTTTCAAGAACACCCAGGTTGATGTTATGACTAAGAGCAGAAGACTGTATAACGGGAAGCCGGCAATCTCTATTTTTGCCACGGCGAACATGGATAGGGTTAATAAAATACAGATACATTTATCTTCCAGCCATGGATAGGTGATTTTGTGGTGCATGGTGTGAGTCCTTTCTGAATTTTGTATCAAAATTTGTATTGAAATCAATTTGGAATGTGAACGAAATTTAGTAGTTGTAAAAACTTCCCCAGGGATATATCATATCATTAAAGAGACATTTAAAGCACAAATTATCGTCACTGGAGAACTATCTATGGTATGCGAAGGATTATTTAACCTTTTTGGTACAACTTCTGAGGAAGTAATCGCCCGGGCGAAGAAAGAATCGGATGATTATTATCTACCTCAGATCAATGAATTATCTTCAAATAATAAAACTCTGTCTTCTCAGATTGATTACTTAAAAAATCTTCTAATACAGAACAACATTTCCTTTAATTTAGAAGCTGCAATGGAAGGGGTGAATATGCCCAATCAGTGATGGTTGGGCATTTCGTCTCTTTCACATCTATTACCCATATTTTCATAATGCTGTCTTTAAAACTCTTTCACAAATTTTATATAGATAAGCAGTTAAAATCGTAACCGCTATTACTAAGAGAGCATAGACCATATCATTTTCAATCCATGGTCTCAATATTTCTATAAACAATGGATGTAAAAGAAAAATCTCATACGAACATTCTCCTAGCCACATAGTCACCTTGTTTCCCAGACTAAACCAGTGCAAAAGTATAATTACTACCAATACAAAAGAAATTGATGCTGCATTTCTGGCTATTAGCAATCCACTTGCCCCCCCCCCACGCACAATAAACAGGCAAATAGAAGACAACATTACGACACTGCAGCATATAATCTTAATCATCGGCTTTCTTAACACAAATAATTCTTTAAATCTGTCTCTATATATAAAATAAATAATGCCAAGCCAAAAACATAATGTACTCCCATACCACGGATTTTCAAATTCAAATCCATATGCAACACATATAAATACGATTGAATAAAACAAGATAATCAAATGAAATTTTTTCAAATTATTTTGCATTTTGATACTCATATAAAAAACGAAATATAGCATCAATAATTCCCACACATACCAATTAGTTCTCAGAAAAAACGTCTTGGGAAACATAATATTGAGCATATACAACATATTTCGATTAATCATACTATGTAAAATAACATCTACAAGAAAAACTATATATGCTGGAATTAAAACTTTCCTGATTTTATTGGGGACAAACTTTGTCAAGTAATTATTTTTATTCGCCATACTGTACATAAGCCCATAACCGGACAATGCAAAAAAGATGCCGACAAACAAAACACCCGCCTTTCTGTTTGGAAATAATGCTATGGATTCAGTGGCTACCCCCAAATGTCCAATCATAATCTCAATGGAACAAATTCCCCTCAAGGCTATGGAGTTGTTTAAATTAAAGGCTGTGTTTGATATTTCTTGATTGTATTTAATACCTGTTAAAACAAGTGTTAGCCATAAAAATACGATTGAAATCAACTGTAGTACCTGCTCTCCATTGTGCCGAAATATCCGGGGTTATCTAAAAATATTAATCAGTTTCCTCACATCTTTCCTATAAATAAAAAAATATATAAATAGAATAAATATTGCCACTACTGTTCCCACAAAAGATTTATTTACAAACATTAACCGCCAAAATATCATATACATTGCCATGATAAATACTGTTAATAAAAATCGTTTGGATATTATCAACAATTTCATTTTACATAGTACAATCGCACATACAAAATTTGACACTATGTATCCGACCAGTGTTGCTACAGCTGCGCCTTCAATTCCTAATACGGGTATCAATATATAATTAAGTACAATATTTGATATTGTTCCTGATATAAGAATCAATATGCTGGGCCATGTTTTTTTCACTACCAAAAATTGATTGCTTGCTA
This sequence comes from uncultured Lachnospiraceae bacterium, assembly GCA_946554445.1. Classification (GTDB taxonomy): domain Bacteria; phylum Bacillota; class Clostridia; order Lachnospirales; family Lachnospiraceae; genus UBA3282. The sequence continues at coordinate 122,374 of CAMNSD010000007.1, forward strand.
CTTGAAAAAGCATTTGAAGTAATGGCGCTAAAAAAAGATATGGCGCCACTATGTATCCATCTAAATATTGCTCCGTAAAAACTATGTTAAAAATCAAATAACTCCACGCACATATAAATAAAGAAACAGCAAATGAGATTGTTCCAAGATATTCAAAAATCAATGAATTTCCCTTTACTTGATTTTCTTCTTTCATTGTTGAAAACGCAAAAAATTGCCAGCCTCCCGCAAACGCTGTATAAATCAGCTGACTACATCCCCCTAATTTACAACCTGCCGAATATATTCCGGCTGCACCAGCTCCAATCATATTCGTTATCATTACTTTATCACAGGAATTGAATACCCAATAAACAATAAAATTAGGCAAAAGAGGTATTGCAATTACTAATAATTGCCTTAATAATTTTCTATCAAAGTGCTTTAGTGCAAACCATTTCCGGTTCATTATAAAAAAAATAATTTCCATAGTAATACCAGAAATTACCACAGCCAAAGGTAATGCAACCACATAATATCCTGACAACAATAACGGTATTGCAACTGTATAGGAAATAATTGGACTTATTGTGTTTACAACCAAAAAAATTTTTTTCTTATTCTGCATCCTGGTCGGCATCGAAACAATGCTATTAGTAGCACTAACTAAAGTAGCCACCGCAGATAAATAAATAATATACGAATATTTTCTATTACCAAAAAAAATTTGCGCCATCCATTCTCGGTTTACCAACATAATGATAAATATAATGATAGATGTAAACACCGTAAAAATTAACGCCGTTGAACATACGCTTTTTTTAAATTGTTTATCATCTTTCTCAAAAAACATACGATACCCAGCATCATACATTCCCATGACCGCCAATGCATTACCAATGTTTACTATCGCGTTGGATAAATCACTTATACCATAATACTCCGTATTCGGCATAAGCCGGGTGATAATCGGAATCATAATAAATGGTATAATTCTGCTGATTATTCCTCCAACTCCATAAACTAGAAAATTTTCTAAAAATAATTTAATTTTATTCATCTCAAACCATTGCGTTCCTCTTTCTCTATTTCATGCATAACATTCCGCAAAGAATTATAAGATTTCATTTTTTTGTTTTCCCAATAATTTTTGCTACGAAATCCTCTATTTAACATAAAATTAGTAATTTTAGTATCTTCTACACAATCAGCTTCCGTATCACCTATAACAATATTTATATCTCCAAGATTATGTAATATATATTCTTTTTTTTTGGTTTTTGCCTCTATTGGGGACACAATCATAATTTCATCAAGCAACCTATTGACTTTTGATTTCTCAATAAATTTCAAAACTCCTTCTCTATTTTTTCGTGCGGAAACAATTATAACTTGAAATCCATTCGTTTTTAAAAATGTCAAAAAATCCAGGGCGTCATCATACCATACATCTTTCATAATTTCTTCATCTAGTTCAATCATCTCCACCCATTTTAAAAATATTTTTTCTATTAAAGTGGAATCTATCTGCAACTTTTTTTCTAAATAATCTTTTGTAGAATAACCATCCGCTTTATACCTAAGAAAATCATCAATACACAAATTGTTTGAACAATATTTTCTAAGCGCTTTATGCAGAACTGATATATGTCTTGCCTTACTATCAATTAAAGTGCCGTCCAAATCAATAAATGCTTTCTTCATAAACAATTTCCTCATAGTATCTGGTCACAACACTCCCCCATCCTACCCTTGCATTTAATGAACACTCATGCAGGGTACCACTTGCAATCTCTTTAAATTTCATCAAATAATCCGGGCATACTGCCAATGTTGCACCTCCACATCCGGAAAATCTATAATTTATTTCAATGAACCAATATTTATCATATCTATCCTTTATAAATTGTATATTTGAAAAGCCCGGCAATTTATACTTTTGAAGAATCGCTTTTGCAAAGGCAATCAATAATGTATCTTCTGAAATACGCACTTTTGTAGCCAGTCCACTTTTTATTTCTAATCTTTCTCTTGGAACTATATAAATAGGTTCTCCCTTCCCATCCGCTAAAATATCTACCGTATACTCTTTCCCGTCCTCAATACATCTTTGTAAAAACTTATCTTTTTCTAAAAAGTCACCGCATTTTTCTCCAATTTCCAAAAAAACAATTCCTTTACTGCCTACAGATATTCTATCTCTCAATATTCGTTTTATTGAAACATTATCAACGCTTAATATCTCAGGTACATAGATTCCAATATTTTTCATCTTGCAAGAACAAACATACTTATCTCTTATTTCTTCTATTGTCGAAATATTTGGAACTATACATTGACATCTAATCTTATTTATATCTTTTGAGCATGTATAAACTTCAATATCATTAATTGGGATCAGCAGTTCTATATTTTCCAATAAGATAATCTCATTTAATTTCTCTACGAAGTTTTTCTCTGTAGCCAACGGAACTTGATAAAATTTATCCGCCAGCAAACTCCCCGCAGTGTACCCTATAGCATTTATATCTGTAGCGACAACATAATCTCCTAATTTTTTTAGATACTTAATTAAATTAACACATGTAGCTGTTCCGGCAGAGGTTAATAATATTCTCATTTTTACTCTATATAACACCTTGTACTTTCTACTATAATTTTCCTGTCCTTAGCTTCCCTTACCTGTCATATATTTCTAAAACTCATTAATACATTGAATCACCCAATCAATCTGCTTTTTGGTCATTCCTGGGTACAACGGCAGACTCACTTCCTGACTACATATCATTTTGGTCACCGGATAAAAATCCACCTGCTCACGATATTGTTCATATGCCTTTTGCTCCATAATAGGGATTGGATAGTGTATGTTCACCGTAATTTTCTTTTTCTTCATGTAATTGATGAAATCTATTCTATCAGCAACCAATATCGGATATATATGAAAAACATGTTCTTCCATATTTTGAGGCAATGTAGGTAATATGACCTTCTTGTTTTCTATTTTTTCTTGATATATTTCTGCAATCTGTCTCCGTTCTTTATTCCATTGATCTAAATATCGTAACTTAATCAATAGGAACGCCGCCTGTATTTCATCCAACCTCGAATTACACCCTTGAAACACATGATTATACTTGATATAGGAACCATAATTTCCATAAGCCCTTATTCTCTCTGCAATTTCTTTGTCATTTGTTATGACAGCGCCACCATCACCCAATGCTCCAAGATTTTTTCCAGGATAAAAACTAAATGCCGCAGCATCCCCTAAGTTTCCCACTCTAACTCCACCCAATTTTGCTCCGTGTGCCTGTGCTGCATCCTCAATAACTTTTAAATTATATTTATCTGCTATAATTTTAACCTTTGTGACATCTACTGCCCTTCCATACAAATGAACCACAATAATAGCTTTTGTTTTTACGGTAATCTTATCCTCTATCTGCCTGACATCAATATTATATGTATCTTTATCAGCATCAACAAAAATCGGAGTTGCCCCCACATATGTGATCGCCAGCACAGTAGCAATAAATGTATTTGCTGGAACAATAACCTCATCACCTTGTCCAATTCCATACGCCAATAAGATCAACCGAATCGCATCTAATCCATTTCCACATCCCACGCATTGACTTGCTCCACAATAAGATGCAAAAGCTTCCTCAAAATCTTTATCCGCTTTTCCCCCGATAAACCACTGCCGATCCATTACTTGTTGATATGCTTCATCCAGTTCTATTTGGATTTTATTATGTATTTTCTTTAAATCTAAGTATGCTACATCCATTCCTTTTACCTATATCTTCTTCAAAGATTTGTTTTTTACACAATTAATAAAATCATCATAATCTCTAATATAATCCTGCTCATCATACATATCTGATGCTAATACCATCAGCACGGCATCAGGTGAAAAATCATACATTTCCCTCCACATATTATTTGCTATATACAAGCCTTCATAAGGTCTCTCCAAAGGAATGATTTTCTTTTCATATCCATTGTCTAATCTTACTTTGCAACTTCCATGGATACATACTAATATCTGCTCTAAAGTTCTGTGAGCATGTTTGCCTCTGACCACCCCTGCGACTGTATCATACATATAGTAAACCCGTTTGATTTCAAACGGTATATCCCTATATTCTTCTAGCGCGACGAGCTGGCCTCTATCATCACCATGCGGTTGAAAAACGTACTTTACTATTTGCATATTCTACCTTCTCTATCAATAAATTAATTTATTCTATTGTTTATTATCCAATCCTGTTACGAATTGCTTTGATTAATGGTACTGGCATAAATAAGTATAAAAAATATGACCATATATAAAAAAGACTCTTACTTCCATATTGCTTTTTTAACTTGTACCGAAAAGCAACCATTTTCTCTGTCATCACAGCATAATACATTTTTTCTTGTAGAAGCAGTTTTACTTTTTCTTTTAAGCAGAAAGAAATTAAAGATTCTTTAAACAGCCCTTCACTATGGCAGAGTGAATCTCCTGAAATTCTATATTTTGCCTGTATACTCTCTATTAGTAAAAACTCATAGCGATTTTGCTTTAATTTAACTAAAAAAGGATAATCCTCAAGCATCGGGAATCTTTCATCAAACATTCCCACATTATCAAACACCTTTTTAGGAATAACTCCCCAAGATGGACCTGCTATATAATTATCCTTCAATAACTCTCGATACATCTTCTCTTGGCTTGAATTTAATATCCTATATCCTCTGTCGCAGAAACGCTGCATATTTCGATTTAGCTGTAAATTCGGTCCAAATATTCTAACTTTATAGAAATTTATCTTTTGGGGATATAAGGATAAACAATCCATTGATACTCTTATGGCTTCAGGCAGCAATATATCGTCTCCCGCTGTAAATTTTAAATAATCTCCTTTAGCTTTTTTAATAGCCTTATTTAAATTTTTTACAACTCCTTGATTGATATCATTTTCTAAAACTACTGCATTCAAAAACCTGTCACTATTTATAGATAACCAATTTTGTACAACTTTCACGGTTGTATCCGTAGAGTTATCGTCCGTTATTATTAATTCCAATTTTTCATATGTTTGATTAAATATACTGTCTAATGCTTCCTCTATCGTATCTGAATTATTATAGGTAGGTACAATTACGCTTACCATAAACTCCATATCATTTTTCTTCAAAAACTGCCTCCTTACCCATACTTTTATAATTGCATAGTTAAAAATCTAAAATCTTAACGTATAAAACATAATCTTAGATTTCCAAATATTCCCTTATCTTTCAAATGCCCTTTACACACAATAAGTGCATTATTTAAATCATCATTTTTATTCGTCAATAATATCAACTCCTCATTTGTCCCACATATCTCATTTAGTTTTTCATCATCAATAACATGAATCGGTACATCCGGCATATTATATTGCAGCCATTTAGGTTCCATACTGAATAAGTCTAACTCTTCATTTTTTAAGTAATATATTTCGCAATTTGGCATATAATCTTCTATCTCATGAATGATCGTATATACTTCCATTCTGCTTTTTCTTATTTCATCTGGAAATACTCCCGCATAATAACTGATAAAAGAATAAAATACTAAAAAACTTACAGCCCACACTCTAATCCTTGCTGTTTTTTTTAAACCTATTTGCAATATAAAACATATAACCATCCATGAAAGGCAGAAATATAATATAGTAAATGTATAGGCTGCTCGTTTCTCTCCCTGCATCCCTTGCTGTAAAGCTTTTTGATAGAATCCCCCGATAAATGGAGCACAGCTTGTATTAAAATTTTCTGCTGCCAAATTCACTTTTTCCCAAACAGCCAGCAGAAGGATTCCACTAAAAAACCAAAACCCTAACACTATTTTTCTAATTTTTTGGGGGTTAAGCAGTGCATATCCAAATACTATACTTAAGAAAGGTCCCAGCGCATTATCAAAATATCTCGAGTAGACAATAAAATCTTTCCTTGCTTCCCATGAAAGCATTTGTCCCGCACAGAGCAATAAAGATATACATGCTGAAACAATTGCAAAAAAAATTAGTATCTCCTTACCATCACTATTTTGCCAGTATAAATCCTTTGTGAAAAAGTATTCCTTACATCTGATGCAAATCATCCATACTGCTCCCGGCAATAGGATTCCCGTACTAATTATCAATACAAATAGCTTCCCATATAATGAAATTAATAGCTGTTTCCCTGATACAAATATCCTGCTTATATACCCCAAAATACTTTTACTGTTTAATGCGGCATTATTAATACCGGAAGCTTCAGAATTTGCATAGACCAATTCTATCTGATTTGTTTTAATCCAGCTAATTAATAAATATATAAGAATAAGAGTCAACATAAAGAGGCAAAAAGACTTAGCTGATTTTTTTTCTTTATTAAAAACTAAAAAAAGGCTAACTATACCTGCAAAAATAATACCTATTGTCCTTACATGTGTAAAATACATATAACCCAAAACAATTATCAAAAGTGATACCGTACGATAACAAAACTTGTCCATCATTTTTGTTAACAAGAAGGCCGTACACCACATTAAAAAATATATAAATGTTTCACTCCAGGCAATTTGCGCCTGAAGAATATTACTAGGATAAATAATAGTAATAAGGCTAATAAAAACAATACTTTCTTCTGATAGATTCTGAACAGTCCTTCTAACAAATTTTTGACACATAAAAAAAGACAGAATTAAAAATACAATGTTTAAAGCAACCGCTGACTGATACCAAAACGGCTGTGGACACAACTTTATAATTGGAAGCAATAGCAAACTATATCCTAACCCATAATATGGATTTTCATATAATAATTCGCTCCAGTCATAACCCGCCAATGTAGCTGCATTCCCCCAATATCCAAACTCATCACAAAAAATAGCTGGCATTTTACAATTAGATAATCTTACACTGCATAATAAAATAATGGTTAGTATTGAAAATAAATCTAACAGGACTTTTCTATGATTATCCATAGTTAACATTGATAAATGACTCCTTCTTTTATGCCACATTAATTATCATTGTTTCTTTCTACTATCGCTTTTTCCATAATAGATATTTCTTAATTTCATAGCAATATAAAAGAAATCAACATTAACAAAACAAACTTTTTTTAATAAGCCGGTAATCCATACTGAAAATTTCAAATCATGGATAAACCGAAAAATATTAAAGTAGTACTTCCTACGACTTACCTGCGGAATCAAATTTTTCAATTCATCATCTAAAAATAAAATTTGACCCATGTTTTCAACATCTTCCTGCCGCGGCTGATTCCCCAGTATAAAAAAATTTGTAATTGCAGTTCTTGAATCTATGTAAAAATATCTGCTGAAACTATAATTTGAAAAATCTTTAACAAACGATAGAGCGCCCTCCTGTATTTTTTTTATTTTTTGTAGACTTTTAGTATTTTCATATTCAAAATTTTGAAATTCAATTCCATTTCTCCCATATCCTTTTACCGATCCGTGTTCGGCCACAAAAAATGTTTCCATTAGCAAACGGCAAAATGTTAGTTTTTGACATATAATCTCATTATATTTCTTTTGAAACAGAAATCCTTTCATCTTATATTTATCTTGAATATCACTATCAACTTGGACTCCCAAATAGTACCCTTGAATCTCCGCATCTATCTTCGCAGCATTAATAATCTGTTCCATAGCCTGCTGGAGATTGCCATTCCAACCTATATCTATAATTGCAACTTTTCCATTTAAGCCGATGTCTTTAAAATATCTAAGTGTATTTTCATACGATTCTAAAGAAATTTTCTCTATATCTTGAAAGATTGAATCCCATAATTCTCGAAAATTAGGGTTTTTTATCTCTGCTTCCACATTTATTAACGAATCCATTTGATATCCATAAGTCATAACGGACAACTCATATTTGTGTGGCTCCAATCCCATTCTCGTTAAAAAATCCACCATTTTAACCCAGCGTGGAAACTTCATGATCCTAACAATACTTTCCAGATTTCTATACATCCATAATGTAGGTATAATCAATGCCTTTCTTGAAGCATAAATATACTTATTTTCTATATCTGGACTTAATATGTTAAAAGCTTGCTGCATAATAAATCCATCGCGGGATAAAAAAAACACTTTATCCGGCTTATAGTCTCTTATATTTTCTGAAAGCCAAATGGAGAAACCATATAAAATTGGCCCCAAAACTTGATACCCTGTCTTCCAATAATAGTCCTTTTTGGTTTTAATATGATTATTAATATAATGATTAAGTATTTTATATTCAATTTCCTTATTTTTGCCATCATGTATTGTACAGTAATTTTTAGTTGATAAATGTAAACTTTTTATCCCATTTAATCGTGAATGTAAAATATCATTTTTCCAGTTATCCCCTATATGTAGTATTTGCTTCCTATTAATATCTAAATCATGGATTACATAACGGAAAAGTTCTCCCTTAAAAGCCTTTGAATAACCAATATCATTAGACAAATACAATTTACAATAAGTTATTTTATTATTGCTCAGTATTCGTTCTATAACTTGCTTTGGCAGATACATATCTGTGCAAATGATAATTTTTTTACTTTTCTTTATACAGTATTGATATAATTTATATCCTTCTCTATTAATTTCACAAATGCTTTCCTCTATCTCTATCTCAACATTTTTTATCTGTTCTATCGTTTCATTATCGAGATCATAACAATTACCTAAGACTTCGTATATAGAATCCAATGTAATATCCTGCCCTTCATATCCTCTATCCATACGGGCTTGATATTCCGCATTTATTCTTTTGGATTTAAACCGTTTAACATCTATGCCCAATTGTCTAATTTGTTTTTGAACCAAATCAAACATCTCTGATGGTTTGTCTAAATTACGCGTAATTAATGTGTCAAACATGTCAAATGAAATCACATCATAACCATCAAACAACCGATATCTTCTATTTGTCATTTTATCTACAGTCCTTATTTTCTATTCCGCAATATCATGTACCAAATCCGTACAATAATAATCGCCCCTGTTTACCCTGCCAATCGTTTTACCAATCGTCTCATCCACCGCAATGGTGACAATGCTTACTTTCTTGCACTATCAATCAGATTAAACCATTGTTTTGCAGCTTTTTCCCAACTATATACTGATAAAATCTTTTCTGCACTATCTACCCGCATGGATAATACTTCATTCAAGTCAATGTTACCTCTATTAGCATCTATATAATACACACTGTCTGCATATATCTCATGCATAACAGGAATATCTGAAACAATTGCCTTACTTCCTAGCGCTAATGCTTCTAACGGTGGTATTCCAAATCCCTCTATATAAGACGGATATAACAACGCCTTACAATTTTTCATTAAATATTTCATATAACTATCCGATACATGGCCAAGATATATAATATTTTTCTTTTCCTTCAACTCATCTACAATATTATCCGGAAGCCTTCCCGCAATCACAAAATATTCTTTCATAATTTCAGCTTCCTCTAAAACCCATTGTAAATTTTTATGAGGATTCAATTTCGCAATAAAAAAGAAATAGCTCTTTTCAATTATTCTTGTGTCTGCTTTTTCATTACACTCCTCAATATTGTTAATATGTTCCCATCCATTACCAATAACGGCAACATTTTTTGATTTAAAATGAAAATACTCACATAATTCTGCTTTGGAATATTCCGATACAGTAACAAGTTCTTGCGCAGTACATTCCTTAATAAAGATTTTGCTTTTGTACCATATTTTATCTATAAATTGTCCAAATTTTACTTGTATTCTTTCTTTAAAAGAAAAATGAAATGGATATTTATAATTTTTCAATAAAATGGTGTCATGAATTGTTGTTATAGAGTCTTGTACCCACTCAGCCCGATTAGTCAAATTTATATTTAATCCTTTTCTTTTTCTAACATAGGGTCCATATACAAATAATCCCCAAATTGGACCTGGCACCTCCCTTTTTCTCCCACGATCTTCCCATGTACATATCTCTATGTTTAATAATTTTGGAATTTTGTCCGCATTACGCGGTACCACCAGTATCGCTTCTCCCGGTTTAAAATATTGATCCATTCTTTTTACTATTTCCATCGCGTATCTTGGTACACCATAAATACGTTCTTTTGTGAAATAACCATTAATATACACCTTTTTCATTTTACTTTATCCTTACTTTCTCTATGTCCATTCTTTAATATCTCTCTTTGAATTCCCCCATTCATTTCCATAAGTCCGCCTCTTTACCGCACAATATTTACAGAGTGGAATTGGCTGTGTCAGTTTTCTGATTACTTCTTCCGTGCTATAGTTTTGATAGATATCAATACCGTCTTTTTCTGTAACCGGAATATTTTTATTAAAAAAGTTATTAAAACGATCCATACATGCCGCATAGGAACATGTATAAAGATGACCATGGGCCAAATTAATACAATGTCCCGCCATATGACAATGCGTAAATCCATATATTTCATCCTGACTTCCTGTCTCATCCAACGGCAATTTATACTGTTTCTTTTTAAGAAACTTTGTTCTTCCTTTATAAATAATCTTAACCTTCCCTTTATGTACCCTCATAAGGTTTTTAATTTTCTCATAATCAAAATTTACCGGATATTTTGTAATTTCTATTACAATGTTATATCGATAACATATATCCCAGAATTCTTGATCCATTTTATCCAGCAAAAAACCATTTGTTATAATATAGATTGGCAATTTTTTATATGCTTGTCTGGCAATAACAAGCATCTCATTGATATTTGCGTGTAACAAAGGCTCTCCGCCTAAGATATAGAAACGTTTAACACACTCATCCGGTAATAATTCACTCGTTCTTTTGACATCCCGCCTGAAATCTTCCACATCAATAAACCATTTTTCCGCAATGGGGGAAAAATGTGTACAACCCTTACAATTTAAATTACAATGACTGACCAAATCTATTTCAATAGAATCAATTTGGGTAATCTTTTTTTTCAAATTTTTGGGAAACCAGCTTTTATATGGCCTTTGGATATAACTAATAATTTTCATAATATGTATTACCCTCTTTACAATTTATAAAACACTCTCACAAACCACCTTGCACAGTTCAAATGAATCATTCTCATAAAAACTGCAACCGCCAGTTTTTGTTTGGTTTCAATATCATTTTTCCTTCTAATTGATAAATAAGGATTGCGCATATATATAGGACAATATTTTTCAAGAATTCTCTTTGCATAATCGCACAACTCGTCCAACATCTTTGCATCGCTTTTTCTGTCCGCTAACTTATAGTATCGATGTTTCCTATTTGCCTCTAATATGAAATATGTAAAAAAACTCATTAACGTATATTCAAAGATATCATAATCATTCGGTTTATGAGCAACCACATATTGAACGGATTCCTCCAATTCTTTATATGGCACATCAGTCTGTAAAATCTTTCTTGTGGTTATACTGTCCAAATGTACCAACTGAAAATATCCCTCATATTGCAAAAAATCTATATGGTCAGTCAGAAAAAAGGCTGCCATGTTAAACGGATTATCCTCATACGTTTTACCTTCCGGAAATCTTAGATTATGCTTTCTTAAATAATCAAGCCGATACATTTTTCCATGCATATTCAGATGTCTGAGAATACACTTCCCCTGCTCATCCAAACGATACCGCACATGAGAAATAATCTGACCATCTTCCGTAATTCTATATTGTCCGCTGCATACCACGTCTGATTGATTTTTTTCCGCTTTCGTTACCAAATTACGAAGATATTCTGAATCCAAATAATCATCGCTATCTAAAAAAACAACGTATTTACTATTCTCTAATCTATCCATTCCATAATTTCTTGCACTGGACAATCCCCCATTTTCTTTATCATAATAACTGATAAAAGAGTATTTATTTTTATATTCTTTTATTATGCTCTCGGTACTGTCCAAACTCCCATCATTAACAATTACAACATCGTAATCGTCAAATCTTTGATGTACAACGGACTCTAAACATTTACGTATATACTTTTCTGCATTGTATGCAGGAATTATTATTGTTACTAGACTCATATAGAAAATTCCTTTTTATACATTACTCTTTTCTTATATCAACTTTTGTGTTCAAAGAATTTTCTCCATACAAAAAATCCCGACACAAAGCATGGCCATGTACTGTACTTATCAGTCCAATTTCATACTTTATATCAGGATTTTGTTGTATTACTCTATACTTCAAAAACTTGAGTCTATTATTGTATGTCTATTTCATCCTACCAGTTTTCTTGAAGTCTTTTCTCTGCTTCCGACTCACTTAAACCAAACTGCCTGATCAATTGCTGACAGGTAATCTCCCTAGAAACAGATGCTTCTTTCATCATTCTAATCGCAAAGACAAGGCTTTCCTCTTTCCCTTCTTTCATTCCCTCTTCTCTAGCCACCCGCCGCGTCTCCTGCACATCATATGCCTCAAAGTTCGCAAATAATTCTCCCATATGCCGCTCCTTTACTTTTCCTGAAAATGCTTCTGCCTCCTCACGTGGCACATTAATCTTCAAAAGCAATATTTCCACTATCTGAGCTATGATATCCAACAGGTATTCCGGTGACTTCGATGTAATGCCATTCAAGTACTCTACACTGACATCTTTACTGAGTTCTGTAAAGTCAGCTGCTTTCTGTAATTTGCTGATCATCATTACAATTGACAGTTCATCTTTCTTTTCCATAATCTCCGCATTACTATAATCTTTTAACTGCACCAGAATACATTTAAAGTTTGGTATATATTCTTCGAAAACACTACTTAAATAAACTCTGTTTTCCAATTCGATACCGTCATTCCAGTCAGCTGCCCCATCATAGTAAACAATCGGAAGTACCGGAGGGTATTTAAAATCTTTTGTCTTACTGATACCCTTATGTTCCCTTTCCTGCTCCTTCTCATAATTTTCCCAGATATATACCATATAGCGCAACACCTGCATGATTACATTATAATCCACCTGGGATTTATGTTCAATAAGAGAAATCAAATAGAACGGTGTTTCGTTTCCTTTTAGGCGGACTTTTTTTACAACATCTGAATTCCTTTCCTCTGTGAACATATGGACATACTGTTTGGAAACATCTTCAATATCTTCTGGCTTCACATCTTTAAGCAGTGGTATATTCACATACCCCTGTAAAAACTGAGCGCACAGACGAGAATCTCCAAAAATAATCTTACTGGAAGTATCTCTGATCTGGGAATTTGGTAGTTGGCCGCCGGTGCCTTTTTCCTTTGTCTGTTTCATCGTAAACCTGCCTTTCCCGCACGGAATACGACAAAATATCTGCACCGATAAAGTCTATAAAAGATTCTGTCTATATCCCATACGTCTTATGAAATTGTTAAGTTGGGATATTTTTCCTGAAACTCCTGAATTGATAAATGAATTGCTCTGAAAGAAAATATCCTATGATTGATATGTTGCTTTTTCAATATAGCACATCCCTTTCTTTCTTGCAACCAAACCCTGATATAAAATATGAAATTGTCAAGGTGCCTCTTCTCTTACATTTCAGCCTGCAATTCTCCCTGCGCAGGCGTCTCCTGATGTATCTTCTTACCTACCACCTGATAGGTTTTCACTACTTCCTTCTCCATCTTCATCTGCATATAAATCGCATCATACTCGGTCTTTCTGGCATGATACTGGGTATCCTGAAGCAGTTTCCTGTTGGCCGCGATCACATCTGCCAAAAGACCGATCATAAATGTCAGGAAGCCTATGATAATCAGCGTACATGCCAGGATAAGGGACTGTACATGTCCGCCAGATTGGCCTATCGCCCTATAAAACAGAAATCGAAATCCAATTACCATGCCGATTATCACCGGTGTAATTGCAAGATATGTAAAAAACTTAAGCGGTTTATACATCATATACGCCCGAAGAATCGTGAGCATACTTTTCTTCACATATCCCCAAATACTGTGAAAAAGTCTTGACGGACGAAGTTCAGCATTGGTCCTCACCGGTACGCTTGTGAGGGCTATCTTCTCCCTGCCCGCCTGGACGATTGTCTCCAGTGTATAGGTATAATCGTTTACCACATTGACGCGCATCGCCGCTTCCCTGCTAAACGCCCTGAACCCACTGGGCGCATCGGGTATGTCTGTATTGGAAGCCTTTCTTACCACCCAGCTTCCAAAATGCTGCAATTTCTTTTTGATAAAGGAAAAGTGCTCCGTCTGGTCGATCGGCCTTGCCCCAATCACCATATCCGCCTGTCCATCCAGAATCGGTTGTATCAATTTCTGAATATCCGCTGCACAGTATTGGTTATCCGCATCTGTATTGACAATGATGTCAGCGCCGTTTCTAAGGCAGCCATCCAATCCCGCCATAAATCCTTTGGCAAGTCCTTTATTCTGCTTAAAGTTGACCACATGCTGTACGCCCCAATTTCTTGCCACTTCCTCGGTATTATCCCGACTGCCGTCATTGACGATCAGATATTCTATTTCATCTATTCCATCCAATTTCTTTGGAAGATCGTTGAGCGCGATCTCCAATGTTTCCGCTTCGTTATAACAGGGAATCTGGATAAGCAGTTTCATAGGTATACCTCCATTTCGCGCTTCCAGACAAAGCATTGTATTAAGCCGCTTTCATTACATAAGGTCTCAATCTTCTTCATTCCGTCACAAACAATACAAACGACTGGCTTTCGCTGCATTTTTGATATTTATCTTCCAACACATCCAGGCAGGCAAAGCCCTGATCTACAATCAGGAAGCCTTCTTTCGGTAAAATGCTCTCCAGTTCTGCCCGTTCCGTATCCTGCAGTTTGATGATCTCTATTTCTTTTTCTCTCATGGCAAACTGTATTAAATCAATATGGGGAAATCCCCCTCCATACAGATAGGTGACTGGTTCCTCATAATCCGCGATATATTGCGCAATTTTCAGATTATAATAATCTGTATCGTTAAAAGATTTGGTATATTTTTCTCCCAGATTAAGCGCCAACATTGTCTCTATCAGCACAAATACGCCTAACACATATATGTGCTTTTTAAATCGCATTCCTGCGTAGATGCAAAACATCACGCCTACCATAAGCGCCATTCCAAAGATAAATCCCTTTGGAAATTCTGTTTTGATACTATAGTTCCAATCGTCCGACAGATAACTGATCCCAGGCGCAAAATATCCCTGCATAACTGTCAAGCCGCTGTGCAGCGCATTTTTAAAAGTAATCGCAAACATCATTGCCGAAAGCAGCGCGCTTCCCACAAACACTCGCAATTTATGCTTTATCTCACAGAAGGAGAGCGCTCCAATCCCGATAAAGACTGGCAAAATATGCTCATTGTATCTTCCATAAACAAACCCATCCAATCTGTCGGGAAACATCATGACAATTGCCGTGACAGCAAACTGGCCCATCATAGAGAGCAGGCAGAAAAAATAAAAATAATTTTTGTTTCCATCAATTTCCGCCATATTCTCTTTTTCATGTCGAGAAAAACAATCCTGAAGCATCCTGCCTGTATTTTTGAGACAGGCGTATACGGCTGGGATAAACAATCCAAAAGAAGCCATGATCAGGTAATATAACTTTCCCGCACCACTTTTTAAAAATCCCTTTATTCCATGAAATGTCAGCAGCGCTTTTAGCATCCCTATGCGCCCCGTATAGTCGTTCACAGAAAGCAATCCCTCATCCGCTGCCACATATACGGTATCTATGACTTGTGTTTTTATCCATAAGCCGCACACACCTCCTGCCACCAATAACAGAAATACTGCCGCCAAACTCTTACGCGCCGAAGGCGTCTTCCAGGCATACACAATAAGCGTCATAATCATTGCGATACATATACCTGCCGTGCGCATATGTACAAAATATATATAAAGAAGTGACAGCCCCAATAACACTGCATTCATCACATTCGGTTTTTCAAGAAATAGCAGCAACAGATAACAGAGGCACGTATACAGAAACATAAGTAACGCCTCCACCAGCGTCATCTGTACATAAAAGGACCAGGGCGGATAGAAGACTGCCAACCCTACCGCCAATACAATCTGCATTTTTCTTTCCTGCGCACCTTCTGACAGGTACAGTCTTTTATAAAGTTCCCACAGTATTCCAATGGCGCTGCATTGCAATAGCATATTGACGGTAAGTGCGGCGCGGTATGCTGTTATGCTGTCCTTAAAAATCCACAAAATAGGCGTCAGGATCATTCCGTATCCAAAGGAGTAATAAGAACCCAGCGCAGTCACATTAGACCAGTCATATCCCAATGCCTTCGCGGCACTTGCCCAGTAACCGAATTCATCCGGATAAATAGAAAACCCGCACACTTTATAAATATGAAACTGAAAAACGCAAAAAATAAGCAGTCCAAACAGCAACAAATACCGGAAGAAGAATCTATTTCTTCCTCCGGTTATTGCCTGTACATCCTTAGTACTTAACGATTGCATATGCACCCTGACCACCTGTTGTGTCAAAAGTGATCGTATTAGGATTGGTATCTGTGTCCTGAAGAACGCTTACTGCCCCACCGGGACGCACACAGATCACTGCATAAGTCTTACCATCCTGCGCGAAGGATTTGGGAATACCAACTTTCACGGAAATCTTTTCACCTTCCTGTGAGAGCAGACTGAACTGTCCGCCAGCCTTCTTACCAATCTCAATGTTGATGCAAGGACCTACCGTAGCGCCTATAGCTGATGCCGCATTATCAATCACGGCCTTGGCAAGATTACTCTTCTTCACATCCATGTTAGAAAATCTCGCGTAAGGAACCTCTCCATTTGCAAGTCCATAGCTTCCTGCAATCCCTGCAAGGCTGCTGGTGATCGCTGTACCGTTTACACTGGTTGCGATATAAACACCCTGCACTGTTGATCTTGTGCCTGCAACTGTGTTTGTTACAGGGATTTCGGCAATGCTGCTCACATAGGACTCGCCGCCATCGCTAATGCTCTCATTAATGATTTCAATGACTTTGTCTTCTGATTTAGAAGAGGAACCGCCTGAGCCGCCGCTTGCAAGTACGCTCATAGACGGTGCTGCAACCAAAGCAACTGTCAAAGCGCTTGCCATCATTCTTTGAATGAATTTTGTTTTCATTCTTCTACCTCCTTATAATTTTCTTGAAATTTCATAAAATAAAATATTTTACGAAATGAGGGCCCCGGCACTTCTTTATGCATAACGTCAAAGCCATACCAATTTAGCGACGGCCTAAAAATTTCCGTTTAATCTTTCCATCAATATGCGTTTTTGTCTTAAGGATGTGTGTACATACAGCTGCAATGTGATCCGTATATCAGAATGTCCCATAATCTCACAAAGGCTCTTAGCATCAAATCCCAATTCAACGCACCTGCTCGCAAAACAGTGCCTCAATGCATGAAAGTGAAAATTTTTAAAGCCGTTTTCTTTTAAGAAACGTTCAAAACGATATTGCAAAGTGCGCGGTTCACAATAATCAACTCTTTTTCCAGGAACAACATACTCTTCCGGTGCGCCTTTTTTACATTTCAGGAAATGAATCAGGTTGCTGGGTAATGGGATAACTCTTACGGCACTGCTTGTTTTAGGCTCCATAATATAGATTTCTGTCTCAGAACCCCTATTAGAATAGGTGCATATCCTCTGCATTGTCTTGTTGATATGGATCATACCGTTGTCTAGATCCACATCTTTCCAGCGCAAAGCACATAATTCTCCGATTCTGATTCCGGAATTGATGGCAATCAGTATCCCTGCCTGTTCGGGTACCTCTTTCATATACAATGCTTTTTCTACTTCTTTTATAGTTTCTATGGTGGGAAGTTCTTTGATCTCAGATTTGTTTTCGTATCTTCCTGTGAACGATGGGTTCGGAATCACATAATGAATATTCTCATGTTGATTTTGATAGTATTTAAGCGCCTGTCGAAATAGATCAAATATTTTTTTAATATATTCAGAAGATAGACCGTCATCTTTTTTGGTCAGGATAAATTTTTGCACCCTGTCCGCACTCAACATTTCCGGATACATGCGCGCCCAATATGGCAGTAGATGCTTTTCAATAATCTTTCGATAATTGGCATATGTCGATGGTTTCCAGTCTTTTCTCTTCTGTTCCAGCCAGAAATATAAGATGATCGCTATGTTATCTCCCTTTCCTCGGATATCTCCATATTTTTCTATATATATCTGCATCTTTCCCTTTACTTCACTGTAACTTTTGCCGTAAATGGAATGATATTTGCGTTTTTGGGCTTCATCATATCCTAAGATAACCCTCCCTTCCCATCTTCCATCTTTGCGCTTGTAAATATTTCGTCCTCTTCTTGCCACTATGATTTCCTCCAATCCAATGTAAAATTTTAAAAAAATATTGACATAACCTAAATTTGCGTTACAATTAAGAAAGGTAAATTTCGTAATATATTTTATTTTATGAAATGAAAAGTTTGTTTTAAAGAATATGGGATAGATTTTGAATCCTATAGCGAATAAAGAATTGATGGATTAAGAAAAATAAAAAGGATCTTGGGAAAGTTTCTCAAGATCCTTATCTATTTGATTAAGAATATATTGTCACAGCATTTCATTCTGTCTATGCAGTTCCGGAGCCTCATATCGATCCATGAAGTCTTCCCCCAGGAACACAATTTCTTCGGCAAACTTGATACCATTGGGAACCGTAAGCACAGAGATTACCCGTTTGAAGGAAAGTCCGGGAATATAGTTGAGAATTTCCATGGGGAACTTACCATTCAGCACAATATGCTGAGAAAATTCCTTTTCATAATCGAGCACATCCCTAGGATGGGGCTTGATTAAAATCTGTGCACGCCTGCCGTCGATAACGCCATACTCCTCTATGATGTCTGTAAAAATCTGACGGCGCACCTCCAGGTCGCACAGCGGCTCCGACAGCACCAGGACTTTCTGCTCAGCTCCCTGCGCAAGCTGTTTCATCAACCCGTCTAGATCCTCAATAAACAGACGCACTAAAATATCCTTATCTTCCTGCGTCAGCCTATCCACCAGCTTCGCCCGCGGCATCTCTATATATTTTTTACAAGGATACGTAAGGACACTGATATCATTCACTTCCATATCCAGACAATATTTCCCGTAACCGTTTTGGATAAAGATCAGGTTTCGCGCCGCCATCCAGGCTTTCAGGCCAAAGTGTCCCCTGTTATCATAGCGCGCTGTATCATAATACTGGATACAGTTGAGCCCATCTTCCACTGCATGATACGGAATTTTTTTATAACTCAAGTAATATCCGATCGGATCCGAGTCACAAAATACATAGATATCTTTATATTGTTTAAAATCAACCGGCACATAAGGTTCCTGCAGTTTGCCCAGAAGCTTTGTATACTTAATCCTCGCCAGCATATTTAAGACCAAATTTCCCCGGTCCGTATGATATTTCATAAGTTCCGGGAAAAAACTATCCTCCTTCTCATCGAACATGACCACATTCTCGAAGAGGGGACATTTCCCGGCACGTTCCCCCAGATTTCCAAAGGGATTGGACATGGTGCTTAGCACCAGCGTGGCATGTCCCTGCTTTTCTTGCGGCAGGGCCAGTTCTTTCAAGCAGGCTACATATACATGATAAAAGGTGTGACATACATAGATTCGATCTTTCATTTCGTCTCCATTCCAAAGCGTTTCCTGCTGCATTTACCATCACAAACGGCATAGCAAATCCTATATTCTGCTCTATGATGGAAAAATTATGGCGCTTATATGCAGATTCTTATACACGCTATGTTTAAATTATAATATACCGTATCAGAATTGTAAAACTTTGTCCCGCTTACCTTGTCACCCTTTTGAAAATAGGGTAAGATGAAAACAGTAATTCAGACATGCAGCAACTTATTGAACAGAAAGGGATTCCCATGATCACACAGATACAGACTCCTTATTTCGTGATAGACGAACCCGTCCTGCAGCGCTACTATGATATGCTCGCGGACTCTCTAGCCCAAAACTGGCCCAACTATTTGATCGGCTACTCTTTCAAGACCAATTCCCTGCCCTGGCTCGTCTCTTTTGTAAAAAGAAACGGCGCCTATGCGGAGGTGGTATCGGAAGACGAATATCTGCTGGCCCGGCATCTTGGGTTTACAGATGGTGAGATCATATACAACGGCCCCTATAAGAGCAAAAAATCTTTCTATGATGTACTACTTGCCGGCGGCTATGTCAATCTGGACTCCAAACGGGAACTAGGATGGTTGACTGATTTAGTCAACTCTTTCCCGGATAAACATTTTAAAATCGGTATCCGCGCCAATTTCGACCTGGAAAAAATGTGCCCCGGAGAGACTACCATGGGTGAGACCAGCGGGCGCTTCGGCTTCTGTTATGAAACAGGGCGCTTTGCCCAAGCGGTGCAGTTTATCCACACTCTGCCCAACGTACAAATTGCCGGTCTGCATCTTCATTCCAGCAGCAAGACGCGCAGTGTCAATATCTTTCGTGCGATTGCCCAGATGGCGTGCCGCCTGCAGGAAGAATTTGACCTTTCCTTGGATTATGTAGATTTAGGCGGCGGTTACTGCGGCGGCATGGAAGGCAGGCCGGAATATCCCGATTATTTTCCGATAGTTGTGGAAGAACTGCGCAAATGTTTCTCGCCCAAACAGACGAAGCTGATCGTAGAACCAGGCATCTCCTTGATCTCGAAATGTACCACCTTCGTGACCAGTGTGTTTGATACTAGGGATATCAAGGGTATCCGCTACCTGATGACAGACGGCAGCCGCTTTAATATCGATCCCACCATGATCAAGAGTTCCCATTTATTCCATATAGAATACAATGCGAACTATACGCAGGACCGGCCTCTCATGGAAAGCCAGATTGTCAGCGGCTTTACCTGTATGGAGGTTGACAGGCTTTTCACCTATCAGAACCAACCTGAACTGCTACCCGGCGATCGTATTATTTATGAAAATGTAGGCGGATATACCATGAGTTTAAATCCCCTCTTTATTCAATATTTTCCTGCTGTGTATGTGCAAAACGGAAGTGAAATGACATTAGTACGCCGGAAATGGACGCCGGAAGATTACGTGCAGGGAAGCATCCAGCCAAATGGACAGACGACCTGAAAAGAAACATCACAAAATGGATATCTGGAAGGAAACCAACCCATTATGAACATCTTAATCTTAAGCTGCGGCACCAGAATTCTATTGGTACGATATTTTAAAGAACCGGACAGTGGATTTGACCGGGTTATCGGTACGGACTGCAGTCCTTACGCACCTGCCTTATATGAGACAGACGACCATTATCTGGTGCCCCGCATGACGGAGCCGGATTATCTGGATACGATACTGGATATCTGCCGTAAAGAATCCATCAATGCCGTCCTGCCTTTACAGGAAGATGAACTGGCGCTGATTGCATCCCACAGCAGTCTTTTTACCGATATCGGCGTGACGCCCGTGATATCGGCACTTTCCGCCGTAGATCTATGCCGCGATAAATATGCTTTTTACCAGCATTTGATCAAGCATCAGCTGCCTGCTCTCACAAGCTGCGACAGCTTCACCTCTTTTCTGAAAGAAAAAGAAGCTGGACGCATGGACCTTCCGGTATTTCTCAAACCCACAAGAGGCTGCGGCAGTATCGGCATCCAAAAGATAGAACACTTGGAACTCTTAGAAACGATCTGCAAATACGCGGACGAGGACTATATGATTCAGACGCTGGCGCAGGGCGAGGAATTTGGCGCAGATATCTATATAGATATGCTCTCTCATCGACCTGTTTCCCTGTTTGTCAAGAAAAAGCTGCGGATGCGCGCCGGAGAGACCGAAAAATCTGTCTCTTATAAGGATGAGACCTTGTTTCAGTTAATCCTCGATACGGTGGCAACCTTAAAATTATCCGGTCCTATCGACATGGATATCTTCCGGGTGGATGGAAGTTATTATATTTCTGAGATCAATCCCCGCTTTGGCGGTGGTTATCCCCACGCCCACAATTGCGGGATTCATTTTCCATGCCTTATTGCCAACAACCTTGCCGACAAAGAAAATACAGATACCATCGGTTCTTATGAGGACGGTATCTGCATGTTAAAATATACGGATTTAATGATAATGAAAAGAACTTAATTTGCTTCGTGGACTCGGCTAGGCAGAGAACCTTTATTTCTGCAACATTTCCCAGGCCAACGGCGTGCCTTTTTCGATATCCCGGACCGCTGTCTGTCCCAGGACTTCTTCATAGTACATGGTATGAAGTCCAGCATGGGGCCTGATGGAACGCACATTGTCCGGGGTGATTTTTTCGCCGGCTTTAATATCTTTTACCACAAAAAGGGACCGTGATCCGCTGTGTTCCTGCTCCTGCTTTTCGGTCAGTCTATACTCTGCAGTTCCAAGCGCCTTCTCGACAATTCTGATATGGTCTACCATTTCTTTGAATTCCTGCGGTTCCATGGAAAAAGCGCCATCTGGACCGCCGTCCGCCCGGCGCAGCGTCAGATGCTTCTCCACCATCTTTACCCCCAAGGGAATAGACGCCACCGGCACCAGACTGCCCATGGAATGATCCGACAGTCCTACCAGACAATGATAGGTCCGCGCCAGTGTGGGAATCATATTTAAATTAATCTCCTCATATGGCGTCGGATATGCCGACACACACTTTAGGAGCATGATTTCTTCATTACCTTCTTCCTGGCAAATCTGCAATGCTCTCTCGATATCCTCTGCATGAGCCACTCCTGTGGCAAAAATCACCGGCTTATGCAATGCCGCCACTTTTTTGATCAACGGTATATCGTTAATCTCGTAGGACGCAATTTTATAGGCAGGCATCTTATGCGCTTCCATAAAATCCACTGCCGCATGATCAAAGGGCGAAGAAAAACAGATTAATCCCAGATTCTTAGCCACTTCCTGCAGTTTGGGCTGCCACTCCCAGGGTGTAGAGGCTTCCTGATACAGCTGATACTCCGTCATCCCGTCCCAGAGATTGCCGTGATTCTGGAAATACTCCTTATCGCTGTCCACAGACAGGCTGTCCGCCGTATAAGTCTGCAGTTTGATGGCATCCGCCCCCGCCTCTTTGGCCGCATGGATAATTTCAACCGCTCTGCCGTAGTCTTTCAGATGGTTCCCCGACATTTCCGCCACGCAGAAACAAGGATGGGATTCCCCGATCATTCTGTTTTCCATCTTAAATTCTTTTTTCATGCTCTGTCCAATCTCTCCTACTTATATCTCTTTGTTTTCATTTACTGCCTTTTGATATCATCTGTTGATATTTTAACTCCGCTATCGCCCAGTCATCCGGATTGTCAATATCCTGGACTTCCAATTCACTCATAATCATGGGAATCATCCGTGGAAGATCCGTTGTCCTATACTCTAAAAATGGCGCTGTCCGGCAGCAATAAAACTGGCCGCAGTCATGATAATAGGGTTCCAGATCCTGAGAACGCGTCTTGGCATGTTCCGGCCATTTCATCCGCAGTTCGCCCGCTTCGCTGATCACCATACAACGCTGCGGCGGAAAAGAAAAAGGAACCACCGGCATCACCGAATCCGCTTTCTCCAAAAGTCCCATCGCTGTTTGCAGCTTTTGTGCCGTCACGAAAGGCGCCGTCGGATACAAACAGCAGAAAGAATCAAATTGCCTGCCCAGCTTCTTATACGCCGCAAGCACTTCCAAAAGTACATCGTCCGTGGAAGCATAGTCCCCTGCGCACTCTCTGCTTCTCATAAAGGGAATCTGCGCGCCATATTCGACAGCTATCTTCGCAATTTCCTCATCGTCCGTAGATACCATGACTTCCTCAAACAATCCTGCCTGTAACGCCGCCTCTATGGAATAAGCAATGATCGGTTTCCCACAAAACGATATTATATTTTTACGAGGGATTCTTTTACTGCCGCCCCTGGCTGTGATGATCGCAATAGATGCACTCATAAAGATCTGATTCCTTTCCGTTTTTCCAATGAACATTTCTGTTCTTTTCAAAAAAATACCTTTCAACGCTCTGATTAGACTCTTTCTCCATATTATACCCTGTGACGTTTTTTTTTTCAATCATTCTCCACGATGGAAAAGGGGCTGTTGCAAAAGTAGATGAATAATCTACCGGAGCAACAGCTCCATTT
>CAMNSD010000008.1 GCA_946554445.1 uncultured Lachnospiraceae bacterium
ATATCATCACCCCCACCCCTAAGACGGTGGATGCGCTCCAGAGACTGGAGATGCCCGCGGGTGTGTATATCGACATCAAAATGAAGAACAAATAAAACCTTCTACTAGTACGATTTGAAGGGAAGTAAATTCCTTGTGGAATTAACTTCACGAGCAAATTCCTTGCGGAATTGGCTCTAGACGGGAATTTACACTTTAAATCCGCTGTAGAACAACAGGAGGTAAAGGAAATGAAGAAAGCTATCTTAGCAACAAAAGTCGGAATGACTCAGATCTTCGATGAAGACGGCACACTGACACCGGTTACCGTACTTCAGGCAGGCCCTTGCGCAGTAACACAGATCAAGACCGTTGAAAACGATGGTTACAGTGCAGTGCAGGTTGGTTTTGTGGACAAGAAGGAAAAGATTGTGAACAAGGACAAGGGTGGCAATAAGGAAGTAATCCACCGTCACGGTGTCAATAAGGCTCAGAAGGGTCACTTTGACAAGGCAGGCGTTTCCTGCAAGAGATTTATCAGAGAATTGAAATTAGACAACGCAGAAGAGTATACACTTGGAAGCGAGATCAAGGCAGATATCTTCGAGGCTGGCGACAGAGTAGATGCGACGGCAATCTCCAAAGGTAAGGGATTCCAGGGCGCGATCAAGAGACATGGCCAGCACAGAGGACCTATGACTCACGGTTCTAAATTCCATCGCCATCAGGGTTCCAATGGTGCGTGTTCTTCACCCAGCAGAGTATTCAAGGGTAAAGGCATGCCGGGCCACATGGGTTGTGTCAGAGTTACCGTGCAGAACCTCACAGTAGTGAGAGTCGATGCAGACAAGAACCTCATTCTTGTTAAGGGTGCAGTGCCCGGACCCAGAAAAGCCTTAGTAACCATCAAAGAGACAACTAAGGTTGATGCGAAATAGTGACTCGGGTCACAGATGAAAGGAGGACCAATTAGATGGCAAACGTAGCTGTTTATAATATGGAAGGTAAAGAAGTCGGCAAGATGGACTTAAACGATGCGGTGTTTGGTGTCGAGATCAATGAGCACCTGGTACACCTGGCAGTAGTCCAGAACCTTGCCAATAAGCGTCAGGGCACGCAGAAAGCAAAGACCCGTTCTGAGGTGAGCGGTGGCGGCAGAAAGCCCTGGAGACAGAAAGGAACCGGTCATGCGAGACAGGGCTCCATCAGAGCACCCCAGTGGAAGGGCGGCGGCGTTGTGTTCGCTCCCGTGCCGAGAGATTATTCTTTTAAGATGAATAAGAAAGAGAAGAAAGCGGCATTGAAGTCTGCTCTGACAAGTAGAGTACAGGATAACAAGTTGATTGTGCTTGATGAACTTAAGTTCGATGAGATCAAGACAAAAGATTTCAAGAAGGTTATGGATAACCTGAAAGTTGAGAAGGCCATGGTGGTAATTGCCGAGAAGGATGACAAGGTGATCCTTTCTGCGAGAAACCTTCCCAAGGTTGACACAGCAGTAGCTGAGAATATTAACGTATATGATGTCTTAAAGGGTGACACACTGGTGATCACCAAGGATGCCGTAGCTAAGATCGAGGAGGTGTTTGCATAATGGCAGCGATTCAGTATTATGATGTAATCCTCAAACCGGTAATCACCGAGAAGAGTATGGCAGGCATGAGCGAGAAGAAATACACTTTCCTGGTTCATCCTGAAGCAAATAAGACGATGATCAAAGAAGCTGTTGAGAAGATGTTCGAAGGAACGAAGGTGGCGAAGGTCAACACCATGAATTTGGCGGGCAAGACCAAGAGACGCGGCATGGTATATGGTAAGACCGCAAAGACCAAGAAAGCGATCGTACAGCTGACACAGGACAGCAAGGATATCGAGATTTTTGCAGGACTTTAATAGAACGAAGAGTTTTTCTAAGGCGTCTTAGGGACGCCGCCTAAGAAAAACTAAAGCTTCGTTCGAGAGAATCGCTTGCGATTCTCCCCGGACTTGAATTGAGGAAGGGATGAGAGGCGATTCTCCCCAGACTGCGAATAAAAGATAATGTATGCGGTGTCTGCAGACACTGCGCAAAATCATAGAAAAGGAGATAAGATCATGGGAATTAAGACATATAACCCATATACACCTTCCAGACGTAACATGACTGGATCCGATTTCTCTGAGATTACAAAGCAGACTCCTGAAAAGGCGCTTTGCACATCTTTGAAGAAGAATGCGGGCCGGAACAACCAGGGTAAGATCACGGTGAGACATCACGGCGGTGGAAACAGAAGATTATACAGAAATATTGATTTTAAGAGAAATAAAGATGGTATCAGTGCTAAGGTTATCGGTATTGAGTACGATCCCAACAGAACGGCTAACATTGCACTGATCTGTTACGAGGATGGCGAAAAAGCATATATCCTTGCACCAGAAGGATTAAAGGATGGCATGAAAGTCATGAACGGTCCCGAAGCGGAAATCAGAGTAGGTAACTGCTTACCTTTATCCGAGATCCCGGTAGGTACACTGGTTCACAATATTGAATTATATCCCGGCAAGGGCGGCCAGATGGTTCGTTCTGCAGGTAACAGTGCACAGCTGATGGCAAAGGAAGGTAAATATGCTACCTTGAGACTTCCCTCCGGAGAGATGAGAATGGTGCCGATGGTATGCAGGGCTACAGTTGGTACAGTTGGTAACGTTGATCACAACCTGATCAAGATTGGTAAGGCTGGACGTAAACGTCATATGGGTGTTCGTCCTACGGTTCGCGGTTCCGTTATGAACCCGAACGACCATCCGCACGGCGGTGGTGAGGGTAGAGCGCCGATTGGACGCCCGGGCCCGTGTACACCTTGGGGTAAGCCTGCACTTGGACTTAAGACACGTAAGAAAAAGAAAGCTTCTAATAAGCTGATCGTGAGAAGAAGAGACGGCAGGGCCATCAAATAAAAAACCGAAGAGAATTTCTAAGGCGTCAGAAGACGCCGCCTAAGAAATTCTACAGCTTCGGTTGGAAGAATTGCAGACAGCAATTCTTCCCGGACTGTCGGATGGTAATAAATGAAAAATATTTAGGAGGAAAGATCATGGCTAGATCACTGAAAAAAGGACCGTTTGCAGATGCGAGCTTACTGAAAAAAGTAGATGCAATGAATTCATCAGGACAGAAGCAGGTCATTAAGACCTGGTCTCGTCGTTCTACGATTTTCCCTTCTTTCGTTGGACACACATTTGCTGTTCATGATGGAAGAAAGCACGTACCGGTATATGTTACAGAGGATATGGTTGGACACAAACTCGGCGAGTTCGTGGCGACCAGAACTTATAGAGGACATGATAAGGACGAGAGAAAGTCCAAAGTTCGCTAATTTGAAAGGAGGTTTTAATCTATGGCTAAAGGACATAGATCCCAGATAAAAAGAGAAAGAAATGCCAATAAAGATGTAAGACCCTCAGCGAAGTTATCCTACGCTCGTGTGTCTGTACAGAAGGCATGTTTCGTATTAGATGCCATCAGAGGAAAGGATACAGATACGGCTCTTGCCATCTTAACCTATAATCCCAGATATGCATCAAGCATTATCAAGAAGTTGTTAGAGTCGGCAATTGCTAATGCCGAGTACAAATACAGTCAGGATCCTACCAAGTATCCCAATCCGGAGAACCTTTATGTGGCAGAGTGTTATGCCAATAAGGGACCTACCATGAAGCGTGTGAAACCCAGAGCACAGGGCAGAGCATACAGGATTGAGAAGAGAATGAGCCATATCACGATCGTTCTCGATGCAAAATAGGATCAGATTAGGAAGGAGAACAACATGGGACAGAAAGTTAATCCACACGGCTTAAGAGTCGGTATTATTAAAGATTGGGATTCCAAATGGTATGCTGATGGAGAATTTGCTGACTTCTTAGTGGAAGATTACAATATCAGACAGTATTTAAAGAAGAAATTATACAGTGCCGGTATCTCTAAGATTGAGATTGAGAGAGCGTCCGACAGAGTAAAGGTCATCATCTATACAGCTAAGCCGGGTGTTGTGATCGGTAAGGGCGGCGCAGAGATCGAAGTGACCAAGAAAGAACTTTCCAAACTGACGAACAAGAAAGTTCTTGTAGATATCAAGGAGATCAAGAGACCTGACAAAGATGCACAGCTTGTTGCAGAGAACATTGCGCAGCAGCTTGAGAACCGTGTATCTTTCAGACGTGCTATGAAGTCCTGCATGGGCCGTACCATGAAGGCAGGCGCAGAAGGTATCAAGACGGCCGTATCCGGACGTCTTGGCGGTGCGGATATTGCTCGTACAGAGTTCTACAGTGAGGGTACGATTCCGCTTCAGACACTGAGAGCAGATATCGATTATGGATTTGCAGAGGCAGACACCACATATGGTAAGCTGGGTGTCAAAGTATGGATTTACAAAGGCGAGGTACTTCCTACTAAATCAAACAAGGAAGGGAGCGATAAATAATGTTAATGCCAAAAAGAGTAAAACGTCGTAAACAGTTCCGTGGGTCTATGGCAGGTAAAGCAACCCGTGGCAATAAGATTACCTACGGTGAGTACGGTATTGTGGCGATGGAGCCTTGTTGGATCAAGTCCAATCAGATTGAGGCAGCCCGTATCGCCATGACCCGTCATATCAAGCGTGGCGGTAAAGTCTGGATCAAGATTTTCCCGGATAAGCCTGTTACAGCAAAACCGGCAGAGACACGTATGGGTTCAGGTAAAGGAACTTTGGAATACTGGGTAGCAGTTGTTAAGCCAGGCCGTGTGATGTTCGAGATCGCAGGCGTGAGCGAGGAAGTGGCAAAAGAAGCACTGCGTCTTGCAACCCATAAACTTCCATGCAAATGTAAAATCGTTTCTAAAGCAGATTTGGAAGGCGGTGTATCAAATGAAAACTAATAAGTATGTAGAAGATTTAAACAAAAAATCAGATGCAGAATTAGCACAGGAACTTATCAATGCTAAGAAAGAACTTTTCAATTTGAGATTCCAGAACGCAACTAATCAGTTAGACAATACAGCCAGGATCAAAGATGTGAGAAGAAATATCGCAAGGATCCAGACGGTCATCACACAGAAGGCGAAAGCGACCAACTAGTGAAGGTATTGTTTCAGAAAGGAGAGGCAGTCAATCGTGGAAAGAAATCTGAGAAAAACCCGTACTGGTAAAGTGACCAGTAATAAGATGGATAAGACAATTGTTGTGGCAATTGAGGACCATGTAAAACATCCACTTTACAAGAAGATTGTAAAAGAGACTTATAAGTTAAAGGCACATGACGAGAACAATGAGTGCAACATTGGTGATACCGTTAAGGTAATGGAGACCAGACCTTTATCCAAGGATAAGAGATGGAGACTCGTGGAGATCGTTGAGAGAGCAAAATAGTGTAATAATATCAAGATAAGGAGAAGATAGCATGATTCAACAGGAAAGCAGACTTAAGGTCGCTGATAATACCGGTGCGAAAGAGCTTTTGTGTATCAGGGTTATGGGCGGATCGACAAGAAGATATGCGCGTATTGGTGATACGATTGTTGCTACGGTTAAAGATGCAACACCAGGCGGCGTTGTAAAAAAAGGCGATGTTGTGAAAGCAGTTGTTGTACGCACTGTAAAAGGCGCTCGTCGTAAAGACGGATCTTATATCAGATTTGACGAAAATGCTGCTGTTATCATCAAAGATGACAAGACTCCGAGAGGAACCCGTATTTTTGGACCAGTAGCAAGAGAGCTTCGTGATAAACAGTTTATGAAAATTGTTTCACTGGCTCCGGAAGTATTATAGGAGGTGCCGGTATGTCAACATTTAAGATTAAGAAAGGCGATACTGTTAAAGTAATCGCTGGCAAGGATAAAGACAAAGAAGGCAAAGTAATTTCCGTAGATAGAAAGAAAAACAAGGTACTTGTAGAAGGAATCAACAAGATTACCAAACATGAGAAACCTTCTGCAGCGAACCAGAATGGTGGTATCGTCCAGAAAGAGGCGCCCATTGACGCTTCCAATGTGATGTATGTACACAAGGGCAAGGCGACAAGGATAGGTTTCAAGATTGAAAACGATAAGAAAGTCCGTTACGCCAAGTCCACAGGCGACATCATTGATTAATTCTGAGAAAGGAGATCCAGAGCGTTGAGTAGTAGACTTAAAGATATGTATAAAGACGAGATCGTAGATGCTATGATCAAAAAGTTTGGATATAAAAATGTCATGGAAGTTCCGAAGCTTGACAAGATTGTGATCAACATGGGTGTCGGCGAAGCGAAAGAAAATGCCAAGGTTTTAGAGTCCGCAGTGAGCGATATGGAGACCATTACCGGTCAGAAGGCAGTTATCACTAAGGCAAAACACTCCATCGCAAACTTCAAGATCAGAGAGGGACAGTCAATCGGCTGTAAGACCACACTGCGTGGCGATAAGATGTATGAGTTCCTGGACAGACTCGTAAATCTTGCACTTCCCCGTGTGCGTGACTTTAGAGGTGTCAGCGCTAATTCATTCGATGGCAGAGGCAATTATGCGCTCGGTATCAAGGAGCAGATTATCTTCCCCGAAATCGAGTACGACAAGGTAGATAAGGTGAGAGGTATGGACATCATCTTTGTTACCACTGCCAAGACAGATGAGGAAGCCCGTGAGTTGTTGAGATTATTTAATATGCCATTCGCCAAATAAAAGGAGGTAAGTTCATGGCTAAGACAGCAATGAAGATCAAACAGCAGCGCAAACCGAAATTCTCTACCAGAGAATACAATCGTTGCAAAATCTGTGGTCGTCCACATGCTTATTTAAGAAAATACGGAATCTGCAGAATCTGCTTCCGTGAATTAGCATATAAAGGTCAGATACCTGGCGTTAGAAAAGCTTCCTGGTAAAAAGACGAAAAGAATTTCTAAGGCGTCTTAAAAACGCCGCCTAAGAAATGCTAAGTTTCGTCTACGAGATTCGCTTCGCGAACTCGGCTAGAAGTTTTGCTTCGCGAACTCGGATATCAGTTTCGTTTGCGAGGATTGCTTCGCGAATTTGGATGACAGCTTCGACTGTGAAGTTCGCTTCGCGACCTCGGAGGCAGCGTAGTTAAGTATAGTAAATAGGAGGAAAAATCATGACAATGAGCGATCCGATTGCAGATATGCTTACAAGAATCCGTAATGCAAATACTGCAAAACATGATACAGTAGATGTGCCTGCATCTAAGATGAAATTATCCATCGCACAGATCCTTTTGGATGAAGGTTATATTAAGAAGTTCGATGTGATCGATGAGGGTAATTTCAAGACAATCCATATCACCTTAAAGTACGGTGAGGATAAGAATGATAAGATCATTTCTGGCATCAAGAGAATCTCTAAGCCTGGTCTTCGTGTGTATGCCGGCAAAGAGGATCTGCCGAGAGTTCTTGGCGGACTTGGTGTGGCGATCATTTCCACTAACCAGGGTGTTGTGACCGATAAGAAGGCCAGAGAACTCCAGGTAGGCGGAGAAGTGCTAGCTTTTGTATGGTAGCAATAAAATCAAGCACGAACGAAGTGAGTATTTGATTTTATGCGACCATACAACGAGAAAATCAGAAGCCGCGAATCTGCGAAGCAGATGGATTTTCGAGTCTGTTATAAAGTGTTTCACTATGTAGGTAACAATAAGAAGTTATAATAATAAAATAGGAGGTACGGGCATGTCACGTATAGGAAGAATGCCAATCGCAATCCCTGCGGGTGTGACTGTAGAGGTTGCAGAAAATAACAAAGTGACTGTAAAAGGTCCTAAGGGAACACTTGAGAGAGTGCTTCCGGAGGGAATGGATATTAAGGTAGAAGCGGGTCAGGTGGTTGTATCAAGACCGAATGACTTAAAGAAAATGAAATCCTTCCATGGTCTGACAAGAACACTGATCATGAATATGGTGACAGGTGTTACAGACGGCTTTGAAAAGAAACTGGAAGTAAACGGTGTAGGTTACAGGGCTTCTAAGTCCGGCAAGACTCTGACACTGAACCTGGGATATTCTCATCCGGTAGAGATGACTGATCCTGAGGGCGTTGAGTCTGTCGTAGAGGGGCAGAATGTGATCATCGTTAAAGGTATTGATAAAGAAAAAGTAGGTCAATTTGCGGCTGAAATCAGAGATAAGAGACGTCCGGAGCCTTATAAGGGCAAAGGTATCAAGTATGCTGATGAGACAATTAGACGTAAAGTTGGTAAGACTGGTAAGAAATAATAGATAAGGAGAGTAGAAAATGGTTAGGAAAGAATCTAGACAAGAAGTTCGTGTAAAAAAACACAACAGGATGCGTAACCGTTTCAGTGGTACGCCTGAGAGACCGCGTCTGGCTGTGTTCAGAAGTAATAATCATATGTATGCTCAAATTATTGACGATACAGTTGGAAATACTTTAGTCTCAGCATCCACTCTGGAGAAGAGCGTTAAGTCTGAGCTTGAGAAGACCAATAACGTTGATGCAGCAGCATATTTGGGAACAGTGATCGCTAAGAGAGCAATCGAGAAAGGTATCAAGACAGTTGTCTTTGACAGAGGCGGCTTTATATACCAGGGTAAAATTGCAGCATTAGCTGATGCGGCCAGAGAAGCTGGCCTGGAATTCTAGGAAGGGAGAAAGAAGATCACATGAGACGTACAATCATTGACGTAAGTCAGTTAGAACTCACTGAAAAAGTTGTGACAATCAAACGTGTTACCAAGGTTGTCAAGGGTGGTCGTAATATGCGCTTTACCGCACTTGTGGTAGTTGGCGACAGCAATGGCCATGTCGGTGCAGGCTTGGGCAAAGCAACTGAAATCCCTGAGGCGATCCGTAAAGGTAAAGAAGATGCGATCAAGAATTTAGTTAATGTTGCACTTGATGATAAAAACAGTATTACACATGATTTTGTCGGAAAATATGGTTCTGCATCCGTTCTCTTAAAGAGAGCTCCGGAAGGTACCGGTATTATCGCCGGTGGTCCTGCCCGTATTGTGTGTGAGCTTGCAGGCATCAAGAATATCCGTACGAAGTCTTTGGGTTCCAATAACAAGCAGAACGTCGTACTTGCTACGATAGCGGGTTTAAGCCAGTTAAAGACTCCTGAGGAAGTAGCTAAGAACCGTGGCAAATCCGTAGAAGAGGTCCGCGCTTAATACCATATCCTGGTATCGGATCAGAATGATTAGGAGGAAGAAAAATGGCAGCAAAGAAAGAGGCAGCTAAAACATTAAAGATTACTTTAGTCAGATCTACGATCGGCCAGGTGCCCAAGGCGCGTGCGACAATTGAGGCTATGGGACTTAGGAAGCTTAATCAGACAGTGGAACTGCCTGACAATGCAGCAACCAGAGGTCAGATTCAGAGAGTAAGACATATGGTTAAAGTAGAAGAAGCATAGAAGGAGGTGTCAGAGAATGGAATTATCTAATTTAAGACCGGCGGAAGGTTCCGTGCACAGCAATAATTTTAGAAGAGGCCGCGGTCATGGCTCAGGCAATGGCAAGACAGCCGGCAAGGGTCATAAAGGTCAGAAAGCTCGTTCCGGAGCACCCAGAACGGGTTTTGAAGGTGGTCAGATGCCATTGTACAGACGTCTCCCCAAGAGAGGTTTCACGAACAGAAACACGAAGGAGATCGTAGCACTCAACTTAAGCGTTCTGGAAGTATTTGACAATGGTACAACAGTTGATGTGGACGCATTGATTGCAAAGGGCATCGTTAGGAACCCTCGTGATGGTGTTAAGATTCTTGGAAATGGAGAACTTACCAAAAAACTCGATGTGAAGGTAAATGCCTTCAGCGCATCCGCGAAAGAGAAGATCGAGGCACTTGGTGGAACAGCAGAGGTGGTTTAATGTTTACAACCTTAAAAAACGCATTTAAGATCAAAGAGATCAGAAAGAAAATACTGTTTACTTTTCTGATGTTGGTTGTGATCCGCCTCGGATCGCAGCTTCCCGTGCCGGGTGTGGACAGGACCTACTTTGCCAGATGGTTCTCCCAGCAGACCGGTGACGCATTCAATTTCTTTAATGCTTTTACAGGTGGATCGTTCCTCAATATGTCCATTTTGGCGCTTAATATCACACCCTATATCACATCTTCCATTATTATGCAGCTGATGACGATAGCGATTCCGAAGCTGGAGGAGATGCAGAGGGATGGCGCTGATGGACGTAAGAAGATCGCTTCCATTACAAGATATGTGACAGTAGTCCTGGCCCTTGTGGAAGCCACGGCAATGGCAGTTGGTTTCGGACGTCAGGGGCTCCTTGAGGTCTACAATGTGATGAATGTCATCACGGTTATCGCCGCGCTCACGGCAGGAAGTGCGTTCCTGATGTGGATTGGTGAGAGAATTACAGAAAATGGCGTCGGAAATGGTATTTCCATTGTGCTGACGATCAATATTCTTTCCCGTATGCCGCAGGATATCACACAGCTCTTTAAGCAGTTTGTGATTGGCAAATCCATCGCCAAAGGGGTGGTGGCAGCAATCATCATCATTGTGATCATTGTACTGATGGTAGTGCTGGTCATTATCTTAAATGACGGCGTGCGTAAGATTCCTGTACAGTATGCCAAGAAAGTACAGGGTAGAAAGATGGTTGGCGGTCAGACGACGAATATTCCGTTGAAGGTCAACACATCGGGCGTTATCCCGGTCATCTTTGCATCTTCCCTGATGCAGCTGCCTGTGGTAGTCTGTTCTTTATTCAGCATCAGCAGTACAGGTGTGTGGGGTGAAATCTTAAAGGGAATGAATTCCAATTACTGGTGCAACCCGCATCAGATGGTCTACTCCATAGGTTTGGTAGTATATATTGTTCTGGTGATCTTTTTCGCCTACTTCTATACATCCATTACCTTTAATCCTCTGGAGATTGCGGAAAATATGAAAAAGCAGGGTGGTTTTATTCCAGGTATTAGGCCAGGCAGACCTACCAGCGAATATCTGACCAAAGTGCTTAATTATATTGTATTCATCGGAGCAGTCGGACTGACCATCATCTGTGTAGTGCCGTATTTCTTTAACGGAGTGTTCGGTGCAAGCGTATCATTCAGCGGAACAAGTCTGATCATTATTGTCAGCGTAGTGCTTGAAACGCTGAAGCAGATTGAATCCCAGATGCTTGTCCGCAATTATAAAGGATTTTTGAACGATTAATGAATTAGCAAAGCGATAGGGACGGCAGGATAAACCGGCACGTCCCTTGCCTTGCGTTATGAAGGGATATGGAGGTTAGGATGAAGATCATTATGTTAGGCGCGCCGGGAGCGGGTAAGGGAACGC
The DNA here is from genome assembly GCA_946554445.1 of uncultured Lachnospiraceae bacterium. GTDB lineage: Bacteria > Bacillota > Clostridia > Lachnospirales > Lachnospiraceae > UBA3282. Next base: position 11,263 of record CAMNSD010000008.1, read on the forward strand.
AGGCAGAGATGCTTGCAGAGAAGTATGACATTTCCCATATTTCCACAGGCGATATCTTTAGGATGAATATTAAAAACGGTACGGAACTGGGTATGGAAGCCAAGACGTACATGGATCAGGGACTTTTGGTGCCGGATGAACTGACAGTCAGGATTTTGCTTGACAGAGTGGCTCAGGATGACTGTAAGAAGGGATATATACTGGATGGCTTCCCGCGCAATATTCCGCAGGCGAATGTGTTGGAAGAGGCGCTTTCTAAATTGGGCGACAAGATTGATTATGCCATCAATGTGGAGGTGCCGGATGAGAACATTATCCGCAGGATGAGCGGCAGACGTGCCTGTGTGGCATGTGGCGCCACCTATCACATCGAGAATGTTCCTCCGAAAAAGGAGGGAATCTGTGATAAGTGCGGAGAGGAACTGATATTGCGCGATGATGACAAGCCGGAGACAGTAGGAAACCGTCTTCAGGTGTACAAAGATAAGACACAGCCTCTGATCGATTTCTATGGCAAGAAAGGCATACTCCATAATGTGGATGGCACGAAAGATATGAAGGAAGTGTTTGAAGCAATTGTGGCCATTCTTGGTTAGTTAGAGTGTAGTTGGGAATTTGGATATTGAATGAGCGTTCGACTCATTGTCTGCTCAGATATGATGGAGTAATATGAGAAGAAGGATGTTGGGAAATGACAGTCACGATCAAGTCAGAGAGAGAAATTGAATTGATGCGGGAGGCAGGCAGGCTTCTCGGACGGGTTCATGAAGAACTGGCCGGGATTATTCGCCCGGGAATTTCCACAAAAGATATTGATCGGGTATGCGAGGAGATTATCAGGAGTTATGGGTGCACGCCGAATTTCCTGCATTATCAGGGATATCCGGCTTCTGTATGTGTCTCTGTGAATGAGGAAGTGGTGCATGGGATTCCCAGAGAAGATCATATTCTCAAAGAAGGAGATATTGTCAGTCTGGATACGGGATTGATCTATCAGGGATATCACTCCGATGCAGCAAGAACACATGCAGTGGGACAGATCAGCGCTGAGGCACAGAAACTGATGGATGTGACAAAGCAGAGTTTCTTTGAGGGAATCAAGATGGCAAGGGCAGGTATGCATCTGCATGATATTTCCAATGCCATTGCGGCCTATGTGACGCCTTTTGGCTATGGCATTGTGAGAGATCTGGTAGGGCACGGTATAGGAACGCAGCTGCATGAGCCGCCGCATATTCCCAATTATGCAGTTAGAAGAAGAGGGATACGGCTTCGACCGGGCATGACGCTGGCTATTGAACCCATGATCAACATGGGGACGGGCGATGTGGAATGGCTGGATGATGAATGGACCGTCATTTCAGCGGATCATTCCCTTTCGGCACATTATGAGAATACAGTACTGATCACGGAGGGTGAGCCGGAGATACTGACACTAATGTCATAATTAAAGGCGGCCGAAACCGCGAAGCGGATTTTGTGAGCAGGCGAAGTGCGATTTAATGAGGGAGGAAGCGTATGGTAGGAATGCTTGCCATGTCGAAGGCCGGGCATGATAAGGGAGCCATATATGTTATAATACGGGAAGAAGGCGAATATGTATATGTAGCCGACGGCCGTATCAGAACCGTAGATGTGCCTAAGAAAAAAAATAAGAAGCATATACAGATTATAAAGAAGAAACAGCTAACAGTATCGGAGAGCGGTTTTAATGATTTGGAGATCAGAAAAATAATCAAAGAATATCAGGAGGAAGGAAATGTCAAAGGCTGATGTAATCGAAATCGAAGGAACTGTAATTGAAAAGTTGCCCAACACCATGTTTCAGGTGGAATTGGAGAATGGTCATGTGGTATTAGCGCATATCAGCGGTAAGCTGCGTCAGAATTTCATCCGTATCCTGCCTGGTGATAAGGTGACTTTGGAATTATCTCCTTACGACCTGTCCAAAGGCAGAATTATCTGGAGAGATAAGTAAAAGTTAACTTTACCCCTTGCAAAAGACAGGGGTTGATGTTATAATGTAAAACGGTCTTTTTTGAAAGGAGGGTTTGAGATGAAGGTCAGATCATCAGTAAAACCGATTTGCGAAAAGTGCAAGATCATTAAAAGAAAAGGAAAGATCAGAGTAATTTGTGAAAATCCGAAACATAAACAGGTACAAGGTTAATCCCCGTAGTTTTCAGTAAGAAAGGGGTTCTTGTCCTGATATATTATGAGCGGCTGCGATTCCGTTCTTTTTCCATTGAGGAAAATGACGGATATAATATAGATGGATGGGCCTAAGGGAGATTACTTTTTGATACCAACATCATGTTTGGAAAGATCGGATACCTGATCCGGTTGGGTAGAACCTACCCCAATCAATTAGTATCACGTATGGAAACATACGAAACGCATGGAAAATGCAAAGGAAATGGAGGAAACGTAAATGGCTCGTATTGCAGGTGTTGACTTACCGAGAGAAAAGCGTGTGGAGATCGGCTTAACCTATATTTATGGGATTGGCAGAACAAGCGCGAACAAGATTCTGGAGGCAGCGAATGTGAATCCGGATACCCGTGTCAGAGAGTTGACTGATGATGAGGTAAAGAGACTCGCTGAAGTGATCGAAAAAGATTACATGGTAGAGGGTGATCTGAGAAGAGAGGTTGCGCTCAATATCAAACGTCTTCAGGAGATTGGATGCTACAGAGGAATCCGTCACAGAAAAGGTCTTCCGGTTCGTGGTCAGAAGACTAAGACCAATGCAAGAACAAGAAAAGGCCCGAAGAGAACTGTGGCGAATAAGAAGAAATAGTCTAACCCTGTAAGGCAGGATTTTAGACGGTTACCGAGAAACAGTATAGAATATGAGAAAGTAGGTTAGTTTAGTATGGCTAAAAAAGTTGCAAAAAAAGTAACAAAAAAGCGTGTAAAGAAAAACGTTGAACATGGACAGGCACATATCCAGTCTTCTTTTAACAATACCATCGTTACACTGACAGATAACGAAGGTAATGCGTTAAGCTGGGCAAGTGCTGGTGGTCTTGGCTTTAGAGGTTCAAGGAAATCTACTCCATATGCGGCACAGATGGCTGCTGAGACAGCGACAAAGGCTGCTCTGATTCATGGTTTAAAGACTGTGGATGTTATGGTGAAAGGACCCGGTTCGGGCCGTGAGGCGGCTATCCGCGCTTTGCAGGCTTGTGGTCTTGAAGTGACCAGTATCCGTGACGTAACACCGGTACCGCACAATGGATGTCGTCCGCCTAAGAGACGTCGTGTCTAATTGTGATGTTCATTTTGCTTTGCAAAATGAACATCCAGAGAATCGTACAAAGCACGATTCTCCGCGTTTAGTGGAATGATTCATAATTAACGTTTGGAAGAAGGTACGGTATTTATCGGCGGCTTTTGCCGATTCATATACGGTACTGTAAACAAAAATCAGAAAGGAGCCAGAACAATGGCAGTAAACAGAGTACCAGTATTAAAAAGATGCAGATCCCTTGATCTTGATCCTACGTTTTTAGGATATGATAAGAAGTCCAACAGGACATCACCCAGAGCAGGCAAGAAGATCAGTGAGTACGGCTTGCAGCTGAGAGAGAAACAGAAGGCAAAATTCATCTATGGTGTACTTGAGAAGCCTTTTAGAAATTATTATGAAAGAGCTGACAGAATGAAGGGCATGACCGGTGAAAACCTTATGGTTATGCTGGAGAGCAGACTGGACAGCGTTGTCTTCAGAATGGGCTTTGCGAGAACCAGAAGGGAAGCAAGACAGGTTGTAGGACATAAGCATTTCTTAGTAAATGGCAAGCCTGTACAGATTCCTTCTTACCTGGTGAAGGCAGGCGATGTGATTGAAGTGAGAGAGAAGGCTAAATCCTTACAGAGATACAAAGATATCCTCGAGGTGACGGGTGGCAGACTCGTTCCGGAGTGGCTTGAGGTAGACCAGGAGGCAATGAAAGCGACAGTGAAATACCTCCCTACAAGAGAAATGATTGATGTTCCGGTAAACGAAATGCTTATCGTCGAGTTGTATTCTAAATAATAGATTATGACGGTGGTATAACAACATGCTCGTAAAGGAGGGTATTTGAGTGTTTGATTTTGAGAGACCCAATATTGAAGTGGTAGAGATCTCGGAAGATAAGAAATACGGCAGATTTGTTGTGGAACCTTTAGAGAGAGGCTACGGCATTACTCTGGGTAATTCCTTAAGAAGAATCATGCTGTCTTCCCTGCCTGGTGTGGCAGTCAGCCAGGTCAAGATCGAAGGTGTCTTACATGAGTTCAGTTCCATCCCCGGCGTCAAGGAGGATGTGACGGAAATCATCATGAATATCAAGAGTCTTGCGATTAAGAACAACAGCGATACCAATGAACCTAAGACGGCATACATTGAGTATGAAGGAGAGGGTATTGTACGCGCGTCAGATATTCAGGTAGATCAAGATATTGAAATCTTGAATCCTGATCTGGAGATTGCTACTTTGAGTGGTAAGGATACGAAGCTGTACATGGAGTTGACGATTACAAGAGGCAGAGGTTATGTGAGTTCCGATAAGAATAAAACAGAGGATCTGCCGATTGGCGTTATTGCGATAGACTCTATCTATACACCTGTGGAGAGAGTCAATGTTACTGTAGAAAATACCCGTGTCGGTCAGATTACAGATTATGATAAGCTGACTTTGGATGTATACACCAATGGAACGTTGGTTCCGGATGAGGCAGTCAGTCTGGCGGCCAAGGTGTTGAGCGAGCATTTGAGTCTCTTTATTGACTTATCCGAAAATGCGAAGACCGCAGAGGTTATGGTGGAGAAGGAAGACGACGAGAAAGAGAAAGTGCTTGAGATGAGCATTGACGAATTAGAGTTGTCTGTCCGTTCCTATAACTGCTTAAAGAGAGCCGGTATCAATACAGTGGAAGAGTTGACCAACAAGACTTCCGAGGACATGATGAAGGTGAGAAACCTTGGTCGTAAGTCCCTTGAGGAAGTGCTTGCGAAGTTAAAAGAGTTAGGCTTACAGCTGAATCCTGCGGATGAGGCGTAAGAGAGAAGCCGGACAGGATAAGACCAAAGCGCACTTGTACGGCAGGCTCATAATGGAACAATTTATTTACATTCGGTAAGTAAGACCAAAGCGCGTGGCCGGATGTACCATGACGGGTAAACCCGTGAGAAAGGAGCCGGATATGGCAAAATACAGAAAGCTGGGCAGAACATCTGACCAGAGAAAAGCATTACTTAGAAGCCAGGTAACAGCATTGATCTATAATGGAAAGATTGTTACCACAGAGGCGAGAGCGAAAGAAGTTCGCAAGATTGCAGAGCGCCTGATCACAATGGCAGTTAAGGAGAGAGATAACTTTGAGACCGTTAAGGTTACTGCAAAAGTAGCCCGCAAGGATAAGGACGGCAAGAGAGTAAAACAGATCATTGATAAGGATACAAAGGCTGTTCTCTCCGAGACACACCGCGATAAGGACGGCAAGATCCTGCATATCGATAACGGTGTTACCGTGACAGTATACGATGAGGTGGAGAAGGAGATTAAGAAGGATCTTCCTTCCAGATTACATGCAAGACGCCAGATGTTAAAGGTATTATATCCTGTCAAAGAAGTACCTGAGAAAGGTGCTGGCAAAAAGAAAAACACCAAGGAAGTTAATCTGGTAGATAAACTCTTTGACGAGTATGGTCCGAAGTATGCGAACCGTAACGGCGGCTATACTAGAATCATCAAGATTGGTCCCCGTAAGGGCGACGCGGCTATGGAAGTTGTGCTGGAGTTGGTATAATCAGTAGTCATAATTTCCTGGCGGATAAAACAATAAAGAGAAAAGAGAGACTTGGGCGATGTGTCTGAGTCTCTTTTAATTATATGGAGAATCCTCCACTTATCTTAACTCGTGAAGCACATTATTTTAGAACAGCAGATTACAAAATAAAAAATAGAACATAATAAAAGATACAACATTTTATATTAAAATGTTGCATCCTACTTCGTTACATATATAATATCGGTTCATGGCGCAAATACTTAACCCCTCTTAAAAATTTTTTATAGTTTTTTGCATATCTTTGCGAAATTCATATGCTGAATGCTCTCATAAATCTATTTTGAGATACACTTTATCTTTTTCATCCTGTTCTATGCCAAGATATCGCTTGGTGATTCCATAAGAAGAATGGTTGTAAAGTTCCATCAACATGGCAGGCGGCGTGCCCTGCTTCCAGGCATGATAGCCAAAAGTTTTGCGTAGGGAGTGACAGCTGATATGTTCATCAAGGCCGCAGGACAACGCGGCAGTTCTGATAATACGGTAGGCTTGATAACGGGAGAGAGGTTGTGTCTTGTCACGCATACTGGGAAAGAGATAGTCTTCGGGAGCTGTCAGTTTACAAAGACGGTGGTAATCGTTTAGAACATCTCTAGCTGATTTATTAATTGGCACAATACGATTCTTGCCGGTTTTATGCTCCTCGATGCAGATATGGGTGCGAAAATTTCCTGTACTGTCATTCCAGACATCTTTCCATTGTAGTTTTAGCAGATCACCTATGCGGAAAGCCGTGTTCAGTCCTGTGACGATCATTGCATAGTTACGGGGATTGGGGCGGATACTGACATAATAGTCCTTAAACATTTCTAAAGATTTCCTGGTTTTGATTGGATACGTTGTACTCATGGTTTTAGTCCTCCTTATGATTGTTTTGAAAAGTTACATTATAATGATACAGATTTTTTAAGATACAACATTTTAATATAAAAAGTTGCACCCAAAAAGGCAAGGCAGCGTCCTCATAAGAGGAGAAATGCAAGGAGGCATATAATGCTTAGAATGACAGTCAATACAGAGGAATATATCCAGATTGGTGACGATATCAAGATTGTTTTTCTGGGTGGAAGCAGAAATCATACGAAAGTCATGCTGGATATACCAGCGGAGATTAACGTGGTGAGGAGCCGAGCGCTGGAAAATCATGCAAAGACGCCGGAAGATAAGGCCAAGATTGATCATTATTATGCAGCACCCGAACTGGAAGAGAAGTATCGGAAGAAAAAGATAGTGATGAACAATCAAAGGAAGAAGGCTTAGGCCGGGCGGCATTATGGTAATAAACCGGAGTAATCCTGGGGACTCCGGATTTATTATAGAAACTCAAAACAAAACAATGGTGGTAAATGGAATTACCACCAGCAATCACAAGGAGGTAACAGTATGGTAGTAAAACACAATATCACTGCAATGAATTCTAACAGAATGTTGGGACTGACAACTTCTTCTCAGGCTAAGTCTACGGAGAAATTATCTTCCGGTTATAAGATCAACCGTGCGGCGGACGATGCGGCAGGGCTCTCCATTTCCGAGAAGATGAGAAGACAGGTCAGAGGTCTTACACAGGCATCTGCTAACGCGCAGGATGGTATCAGTGTTGTGCAGACAGCAGAAGGCGCGCTGAATGAAGTCGAGGATATGTTACAGAGAATGAACGAACTGGCAGTAAAGGGCGAAAACGGTACCCTGACCACTACAGATCGTGCATCCATCCAGGCAGAGATCAGACAGCTGATGAGCGAGGTAGACCGGGTACAGAGCACTACCACTTTCAATGAGATGAATCTGTTAGATGGTTCCTTTATCAAAGGACTGCAGGTAGGTGCAGAGGCTGGTCAGCATATTGATATCAGCATCAATAACATGAGTATGGCAGGTCTGGCTAAAAATGTTGGCAGTAAGCTTTATACCAAAGTTACTTATAATAATTTGACCAAGACAGATGCTTCTTATGTGAGTACGACTTATGAGGCAACAGCTCTTATGAAAGATGGTAAGCCGACAGGTGAAAAGGTGATGATCGGCACTGTGGCAGACGGGAAGACCACCGTAACTTTCTCTGCGTTGGATAAAAATGGCCATTATTCTAAGAGGGAGATGACTAGCGATTTAGCAAAGAAGGTTGTAGCTACTTTCATGCAGTTGACAACAGGTGATAAGAGTAGCGTTGCTACAGTTCAGGATTTCAACTCCCTGAATGCATTCATCAAGGGTGCGCTCTCCTTAGTGTCCCAGCAGAGAAGCGATCTCGGTGCTATCCAGAACAGGCTGGAGCATACGATCAACAATCTGGACAACATTGTGGAGAACACATCTTCTGCGGAGGCTGCGATCCGCGACACGGATATCGCCACGGAGATGGTACAGTACTCCAACAACAATATCCTCCAGCAGGCCGGCACCTCGATGTTGTCCCAGGCAAATCAGTCCAACCAGCTGGCGTTGTCCTTACTTGGCTAATACGGCCTGAAGGAATAGAGTTATATTGCTATAGGTAATGTTGTGTAGAAGCGGCCGCACACTCCCCATATTTTATGGGGGGGGCGGCTGTCTCCATAAAACGGCTCCAACATACAACAAACAGTACATGGTACATAATAAAAGGAAGTGACAGGAATGCTCTCAGTACAGACAAACATGCTTGCATTGAATGCAATGCGGCAGCTAAATGTTAACACGAAGAAAAAAGCAAAAAATGCTGAGAAGCTGTCTTCCGGATATAAGATCAACAGGGCGGCGGACGATGCGGCAGGTTTGTCCATATCAGAAACGATACGCAGGATGATAAGAGGATTGCAGAAGGGTTCTGAAAATATCACGGAGGGCATTTCTTTGATTAAGGTTGCGGATGCCGCACTTGGAGAAATAGCGGATATGCTGCAGCGGATCAATGAATTGTCAGTGAAAGCGTATAACGGAACTAACACGCTGCAGGACAGGCAGTATATTCAGATGGAAGTGGACCAGATTTTAGAGGAAATAGGCAGAACGGGAGAGACGACTACTTATAATGAGATTCAGATTTTAAAGTGGGAACCTTTTTATACAAAGACCGTGCAGGTGACGGCGGATAAAAGCAGTATGCTGCCGGTAACGATGAATGTGACCACTGTGCTGCCCGCATGGCTGAATGACGGCATCGATGAGAGATTGGAAAAACACATTGGGTATGAAAATTTAACGGATATGGCTACGAATACGACGGTACAACAGGATATATCCGGAACAATGATAACCTTAAAAAGAGATGTAACTGGAAATATAGAGAGAAACGCTGATGGCACCGCAAAATATATTTATTATGGGCCGGATTACGGAGATGCGTATGGAGAGGAGCAGGCAGAACACGCCGGGACATGGACTCCCTCTTTGGATAATAATGCAACTGCTAAAATAAGTTATGCTGGTTTAAAACAATTCAATAACGTTGACGAGTTGTATGGTGGTTTGGTAGAACTTTTGGGAGGCGGGTTTGGTATTCCTTGCGGGACCTGTAGCAGCAGGCAGTACGGCATTAACTTTGTCGGAAGTGTGGATGGCATAACGGTCAATAAAATACAGCAGTACAGTGAGGGACGGTATACACCAAATCTGGATTTAGGAACCTTCAAGGCGTTTATGGACGTAGACGGTAATGCTGTCAACTGTTTTGATAAGATTAAGGAACTTGCAAAGAGCCAGATGGAGAATACAAACCTGTCTGATGCACAAAAGCAACAGGAGGTAAAGGATCTTGCGGATGAAATTGCTAGGGCATTGTCGAGGAAAACCTATGAATTGATGTCCGAAGATCAGGAAATGAAGGATCACTTTACGAAATCATTTTTGACAAGTGACTATGATATTATTGTGTATGATTATCGGGATGACGCGGCACTGACCTCAACACATGCTGCAGATAGCTATGTGAGAACCTGGGCGCAAACGGAGATCACCTATCCTGTACAATATCTGGAACCCGGAACTGTTGGTACAATCGACATACCGCATGATTTGTATATTGTATGCAGCGCACAGGATTCGGATGATATTCCTATAGAACTGCCCTTTGTCTCATTGGAAAGACTGGGAATTGCGGGATATAATGTGGCGCACTATAGGAGAGAGGAAGAATACAGAGACAGATATAAAAAGAAATTAATGGAATGGGAGGCTTCTGCTTATGAGGAAACAACATTTATTAAGTCGAAGATTCCTGTATATCAGGTAAACACTGAGCATACCTATATCGATGGGGAACCGGGTGTTTTGTATAACAGAAAGAAAGTGGGTGAGCAAGAGGTTTCGTTTTCATTTACCCAAAAGAAATATCTTTACGACAGGCCGGAAGCGATGGATGGTGATGTTATTGTCACGGAGTGGTATGAGCCTGACAATAATCGGTTGATTAAAGATGCGCTTGTGCAGGTTTCTCAGTGGAGGTCAGATCTTGGAGCAACACAGAATCGATTGGAGCATACCTATAACAACAACGGGAATAAAGAGGAAAATCTGACTTCGGCGGATTCACGCATTCGAGATACGGATGTTGCGAGAGAAATGGTAGATTTATCTAATAACAATATCTTGCAGCAAGCGTGTGTAAGTATTCTGGCGCATGCAAATCAAGATAGGCAGTTTGTCTTAAATTTGTTTAATTGAAATTAATAATGCTGTTGTATTGTATTATATCGCTTTTATTTTATAGAATCTATCACTGGTCAGTCAGTTTCATCATACTTTATAGCATATCAATCTGTAAATAAATATGGCTATGAAGGAGAATGAACTATGGCAGTTGGGTATCTGATGATGCAGGCTAGGACGGCGCACGATGCGCTGCCCTTAAGCGGCGTACAGATCAGTGTTTTGGATGATGAACAGAATCGCATTTATGAATTGACGACAGATGAAAATGGAGAAACGAGGAGTGTGTCGTTAGAGACCGTGGACAAGAGGTATTCACAGAACGAAAATTTTGAGGGTACACCCTATGTCACTTACAGCGTGCTTGCACAGGCGCAGGGATTTAACACATTGTTTGTGGAGGAAATTCCTATCTTTGATGGAGAACTAGCGGTCCTGCCGCTTGCATTGGTGCCAATGCAGGAAGACCAGAGAAACAGTGAACAGACAGATATTATCGTGGGCGCGCCAGCAGTGGCAATGACCGGGGAACGAATGCAGGATGGGGTAGAAGAGGATATGGGCGCCTCGTATGTGCTGCGTCAGGTGGTGATTCCGAATCCGATTACGGTTCATATGGGGACGCCTGATTCCGCTGCATCCAATATACAGGTTCCGTTTCCAGATTATGTGAAAAACGTTGCCAGCAGCGAGATCTATCCGACTTGGCCGGAGGCTGCTCTGCGGGCGAATATCTATGCCATCATTACATTTGCCCTAAACAGAGTGTACACAGAATGGTATCGTTCTAAAGGGTTCAATTTCGATATCACAAACAGCACCGCATACGATCAGTATTTTGTCTATGGAAGACCAATCTATGAGTCGATCAGCCGTATCGTGGATCAGATTTTCAACGAGTATGTCCGCAGACAGGGGCAGAAAGCGCCTTATTTTACATCCTTCTGTAATGGTACAACTGCGCAGTGTGCGGGATTATCCCAGTGGGGGACGGTCACCCTGGCCAATCAGGGATATACACCTATCCGGATTCTGCGGTATTACTATCCGAATGATATTGAGATTGTGGAGACCAATGCAATTAGTAACATAGTAACTTCTTATCCGGGAACGCCGCTGCAAATGGGAAGTACAGGGCTTGATGTGCAGACGGTACAGACCTATTTGAACAGAATCAGAAAGAATTATCCGGCGATTCCGGTGATCACTGACGAGACAGGTGTATTCGGGGATAGTACAAAGACGGCGGTGACAAAGTTCCAGAGTATTTTTAATCTTGCTACGGATGGTATTGTTGGAAAAGCGACATGGTACAAAATTTCGAATTTATATACAGCGGTGACCAGACTTGCGGAGTTAAACAGCGAGGGAAATTCGCTCGGCATCGGAACAGTTCCTCCTTCTTCAGTACTCAGACAGGGATCCCGTGGGCAGGATGTCATCACACTGCAATATCTGTTGGATGTTATATCCGAGTATTATGCGGGGATTCCAAGTCCGAAACAGGATGGTATTTTTGGCAATGATACCAGGGAGGCTGTTATCGCCTTTCAGAGGCGGATGGGGCTTGCGGCCGATGGGATTGTAGGTTCGGCTACCTGGAATTCTTTATATAAAACGTATCAAGGCATTGGGCAGAATGTACCGCCTTCCAATCCAACTCCGAATCCAACGCCCAATCCGGGAAATGTAATTGTATATACGGTTCGTTCAGGGGATACATTATGGCTGCTTGCCAATCGCTATGGCACAACGGTGGATGCGATCAAGCAGGCAAACGGATTGACCAGTGATAATCTCAGTATTGGGCAGGTACTGCGGATACCGGTGTCCCAAAATGCAGGATATTTCTTATATACAGTGCGGCCAGGGGATACGTTGTGGCTTCTAGCCAATCGTTTTGGTACTACGGTGAACGCCATTCAGAATCTAAATGGATTAACCAGTGATGCGCTGCGCGTAGGGCAGGTGCTTAGAATACCAGAATAAACGCAGAGAACGTGAAAGAAAATGGAATATATAAAACCCCGGAGACTGTGTTGGCGTCTTCGGGGTTATCTTATGGGGAATTAAGACAATTGTCTTATTTGATTCTATTTTAATACTTTTTGAAAGTGCTGGTAATCTTTGCTGGAATTCCAGTTTCCGCCCCAGGTAAAGCCATGTTCGATAAAAAGGCGGTAGCAGAGGTCATTCTCATCAATCTTGTAGGCAAAATCCTGGCTTCTGTCCGCATAGATTTCACTGCCGGCGGGGGAGATGTAGGTATTGCCTGTGCCGCCTTTGTTATAGACTACGTAAGGGTTATAGAAAGGGTTGATGTCAATGGCAAGGCCGTAGGCGTGTTTGGAGAGGTTCGTGGTGCCGTCCACCACCCGATAGTTAAAGCAGGAAGTATTATTGTCCGCCATGGATGCAGTGTCGTCGCCATTGTATTCATCAATCAGGCGGATTTTTTCAATTTGATAATCATTTCGGTATAATTCATAAAAAATCTCTATCATATCCTGGGCAATGTCTTTATTGCAGATCAGTTCTCCCGTCTGTTCCTCTCCGTTAAAATCGTAATACAGCAGTCCTACATAGCGTAAGTCCTCATAAGGAACGGTACAGCCGCTTTCCGGATAAGAAATACCAGTAATCCTCTGCTTGACTGCATCGGTCAAGGGCTCGTAATAAAATCCTGGCTGGTATGTGGTGCGTTCTGGGTTAGTATTCATTTCGGAAGGCTCCTCTGTTTGATTCTTATCTGTAGTATATGTGGAATCGTTTTCTGAGGTGACAGGGGTACTGGGCGTTTGGCCGCCGTTTTCTGGATTGGCGGCGTCAGGTGCTTGGGCATTGCTTTTCAGGGTAGTGCTCCCTGACTTTGGGGCTTCGCTTGGTGCGGCGGTTTCCGTGCCTGTCTGTTGGGATTTATCCTGGGAGACAGTGCCTGCAGTGTCTGGAACGTCTTTCACGGCGCCGTAGGCCAGATCAGGATTGTTATGGGCATATTCGGTAAGTGTCTCTGAGCCGGTCAGGTATTGGGCCAGAAAAGCGCATACCATAATAAAGAGCAGCAAAAAGCAAAAGGGTTTTGCCAGCTGCTTTAATATGACATTTTTGTCATTTGTCGGATGTTTTCTCTTTTTTCTGTGTTTTTGAGTCAATTTATTTTCTGACATATATGTCATAACTCCTTTGCCATTTATTTCCGGGAGAGTCAGATCCCTTGATGCTTGGGGCAGTTCAAGTTTGCTGCTTTGCTGATTACGACGGGGGATTTGACTGTCTGCGTCCAGTATAGCATACTTTTGGCTTTTCTCATACCCTGTCCTTTGGAGGAAGAATGTGCCAAGGATACGAGTTCTGGTCAAGAAAGTATACCTAACCTTGTTTTTTTTGGCATAATCTAGTACAATAGGCGTTGGTATAGCGGGCGTAAACTTGAGATTTATGATGTATATCGTTTCAATGAAGCTAAATATGCTGGAATGGGGATTCATATGGGAATCATAAAGACAGATAAACTGGTATTTGAATATATAAGACGGGATGAAGAGGGAAATGTGGAAGGAATTACCAGGGCGGTGGATGAGGTGGACCTGGATGTGAAACAGGGCGACTTTATAGCTATCCTTGGCCATAACGGTTCCGGCAAGTCCACGCTGGCCAAACACATCAACGCCATTCTTTACCCGACAGAAGGTACTGTATGGGTAGACGGCATGGACACCCAGGACGAGAGTAAACTTTGGAACATCCGCCAGGAAGCGGGGATGGTATTCCAGAACCCAGATAACCAGATCATCGGACAGGTGGTGGAGGAGGACGTGGGTTTTGGGCCGGAGAATATGGGTGTGCCCACGAAGGAAATCTGGGAACGGGTGGAGGAGAGTTTGAAAGCGGTGGGAATGTATGAGTACAGGAAACATTCGCCTAACAAACTTTCGGGAGGACAGAAGCAGAGAGTCTCTATTGCCGGCGTGATCGCCATGCATCCCAAATGCATTGTGTTGGATGAGCCCACGGCGATGCTGGATCCCAACGGACGCAAAGAGGTGATTCGGGCTGTGCGCGCCCTCAATGATGTGGAGGGAATCACAGTTATCCTGATCACACATTATATGGAAGAGATTATTCACGCAGACATGGTCTATGTTATGGATAAGGGGCATGTGGCCATGGAGGGAACGCCCCGAGAGATTTTTTCCAGGGTGGAAGAACTCAAGGACTTGCGTCTGGATGTGCCGCAGGTAACTCTCTTGGCATATGAATTGCAGCAAAGCGGTATGGATCTGCCGGATGGAATTTTGACGATCAAGGAATTGACGGAGGCGCTTGCGGCAAAATATAAAGGGATTTGACTCAATGAACTGGAAGAAGCTGGAACTAGAAAATAGATAGACAGAGGTAATGTGACAATGTCTTTGATTTTAGATCACGTAAACTATATATATGGCGGCGATACGGCGCTGGCGGTACATGCTTTAAAAGATGTGAATTTGGTGATACCAGACGGGCAGTTTATTGGGCTGATCGGGCACACCGGTTCCGGCAAATCTACGCTGGTACAGCATCTAAACGGCCTGATCAAGCCGACGAGCGGCAGTATTTATTATAATGGCGAGGATATCCATGCGGAGGATTATGATAAGAAGAAACTGCGGAGCAAGGTGGGGTTGGTATTCCAGTATCCGGAGCACCAGCTTTTTGAGATAGATGTCTTTAAGGACGTGTGTTTTGGGCCGAAGAACCTTGGCCTCTCCAAGCAGGAGACGGAACTTCGCGCTTATGCGGCTTTAAAGCAGGTGGGGATTGAGGACCAGTATTTTTATCAGTCGCCCTTTGATCTTTCAGGTGGGCAGAAGCGCAGGGTAGCGATTGCAGGCGTGCTTGCCATGAAACCGGAGATTCTGATTCTGGATGAGCCCACGGCGGGGCTGGATCCCAAAGGCCGGGATGAGATTCTGGATCAGATTGCGCAATTAAAAGAGGAGACTGGCATCACGGTAATCTTGGTTTCCCATAGCATGGAGGATGTGGCCAAATATGTGGAACGGATTATCGTCATGAACCGCGGCAGTGTGCTCTATGATGATGCACCACGGGAGGTCTTTCAACATTATCAGGAACTAGAGCAGGTAGGGCTTGCGGCACCGCAGGTGACTTATATCATGCAGGCGCTCGCCGCACGGGGAATACCGGTGCGTACCGATGTCACTACCATTGAGGAAGCAAGGCAGGAAATCTGTAGTTGTAGTAAATTCCTTCGGAATTAACTACTCGAGGACCGCCGGGGGCGGCCTCGGAGTGAATTGAGCGGAGACTTCGGAGTGAACTGCGCGGGGACTTCGAATCTCAATATTAACAGCAGGAGACACGTATGATACGAGATATTACATTGGGCCAGTATTATCAGGCGGATTCCGTCATCCATAAACTGGACCCGCGGGTAAAATTGACGGCTACGCTGGCTTTTATCATTTCTCTGTTTGTGGTACAAAGCTGGATCGGCTATGTTGTGGCGGCAGTTTTTTTGGCGGTGGTGATCAAACTGTCTAAGGTGCCGTTTGGCTATATGGTAAAGGGAATGAAGGCGATTGTCTTTATTCTGTTGATCACGGTGGTGTTCAATCTGTTTTTGACGCCAGGGGAACCTTTGGTGACGCTGTGGAAGTTTACGATCACCAGGGAGGGCGCGAAGATTGCGGGAATGATGGCAGTGCGTCTGTCCTTCCTGATTGTGGGATCTTCCGTGATGACGCTGACGACTACGCCCAACAGCCTGACGGATGGCATGGAGAAATTGATGCGACCGCTTAAGATTTTTAAAGTACCGGTGCATGAGGTGGCAATGATGATGTCCATTGCCCTTCGGTTTATTCCTATTTTACTGGAAGAGACCGATAAGATCATGAAGGCGCAGATTGCCAGGGGTGCGGATTTTGAGAGTGGGAATCTGATCAAGAAGGCGAAGGCTATGGTGCCGCTTCTGGTGCCTTTGTTTATCTCGGCATTTCGCAGGGCTAACGATCTGGCGATGGCCATGGAAGCGAGATGTTATCGGGGCGGAGAGAACCGTACGAAGATGAAACCCTTGCAGTACAAAGGCAGGGACAGGATAGCTTATGGCGTATTATTTGTCTACTTTGCGGGCTGTGTGCTGATACGGATATACTTGTGAGGTATGGAAGCGATTTCCCTTATGATATGGTACAGGATGCAAAGCGGTGATGCAGGCATAGAGCCTATGAAGGAGAAGGTTGAAAAATCACACTGATGTGCTGATCTTTCAACTGCGAGTTTGTGACTCCGGCATGGAGGTAAGAATGAAACGAGTCATGCTGACAGTGGCTTATGATGGCACGAATTACAAAGGGTGGCAGTTACAGCCAAATGGCGAGACCATAGAGAGTGTCCTAAACCGCTGCCTTAGTGAACTGACAGGGGAAGAGATTGCGGTAATCGGCGCGAGTCGGACAGATGCAGGGGTTCACGCCAAGGGTAATATTGCCGTGTTTGATACGATGAGTCGGATTCCAGGGGACAAGTTTTCCTATGCGCTCAACCAGAGGCTGCCGGAGGATATCCGGATTTGCGGCTCAAAGGATGTGGCGCTTGATTTTCATCCCAGACATTGTGAGAGCCGTAAAACTTATGAATACCGGATTTATTGTGCGCCTTTTCCCATGCCTATGAAAAGACTTTATTCTTATTTTACCTATGTTCCATTAGATGTTGACTTGATGAGTCAAGCGGCAGAATGTTTTGTGGGAGAGCATGATTTCAAGAGTTTTTGCAGCGTACAGACGCAGGCGCTTACCACGGTGCGACGGGTGGACTGTGTGGAAATATTCAGGGAAGACGATGAGATCATAATCCGTGTGTCCGGCCGGGGATTTTTATATAATATGGTACGGATCATGGCGGGTACTCTGATGGAAGTGGGTAGAGGCCATATGATTCCTGAGCAGGTAGGTGAGATTTTGGCGGCAAAGGACAGACAGGCGGCAGGGCCCACGGCGCCGGCCTGTGGTCTGACGCTTGTGGGATATGAGTTTTTGACGGAGGAAGATAACAGATAAGAAGGGAGTCTCCATCCGGAAGAATTTGGGATTGTATATTTTATTGTGGTTTCCGAACTACGAAACGCAAGTGCAGTATTGTTGACTTTATATTCGATATATTATATAATTTTGTAGAAAAATGGGTGATAAAAACGCATTGAAACAATGCTTGGGAGAGAATCAATATGGAGTGGCTTAAATTAGATAAGAAATATAGTTTTGCTTTTTTGGTATTGTCACTTTTGAGTTTATTGTATGTTTTTCCAATTGTTTTGGCAAATGTAGATTATAAGGACGATTTGGGAAGCTCGATAACGGGCGTAATTGGATTAAAGGGAGATGGCAGACCGTTAGGCGAATATTTGGTTGCTGTACTTTGTGGTGGAGAACCTTTTACGAATATAGCGCCGCTTTCCTTGATTATATCTGTGCTGTTTTTATCTTATGCATTGATTCTATATGCAAAAACGAATTTACATTTTGTTTCCAACAATTATATCTTAATTCCTGTGTTGTTATCTGTTGTGACAAATCCGCTTGCAGTGGAATGTTTATCTTACCGTTCTGTTTCAGTTGCCATAGTAATAGCGCTTGCTATCCCTTTTTTGATGTTTACCATTCCGGACACTGTTTCTAATTTGTGTTTATTTATATATTCCGCAATTTTATGTATGGCAGTTATGGGATTATATCAAGCAGCTATCGGTTTGTGTCTGGTATTGTTTGCTGTCGATGTTTTTTTGGCTGTTTTTGGTGAAAAGGAACTGCATTGTCTGCGAGAGGGAGTGCGGCTTGCCGGTATCGGTATTTCTGCCGTTTTCTATAAAGTAATTGTAGCGGAACACTTTGTTGATCGAAACGACTGGCGTCATGAAGCATCACAAATTGTTGATTTGAAGTTCAGTTCGGTGGCAATTATTATAAAAAATATTGCGGATTCCTGTCGCTATTTAAGTACCTTTTTTTCGATGACTCCAATATGGTACCGTATTGCTCTGGCCGCAACGATTCTCTTTGCCATTACGATAATACTGATTCTATATTGTCAGGAGAATTGTTGTAAAGGGTGGAAAAAGCCTGTTGCCATCATTTTTTTAGCGATTTCTCCGGTGGTTGTTTATTTTGCAACTTTTTTACCCTTGATGGTTCTTAGGACATTGATGTTGAAGACGAGACTTTTTCTTGCATTGGGAGGAGTTCTTTTCTATGTGGGAATCTTTCTGTTGTACTATTACAGGAAACGGCAAAAGATATTTGTTTCTGTCTTTTTAATTATATGTATTTTTTATTCTTATATATATATTTATAATTATGGAAATGCGATAGCAAGTCAGCAGGAATACGCAAAATATCTGGTATATAACATTGCCCATGATGTGGAAACACTTAATGCAGAGGGCGATTTTACCAAGCTTTCTTTTGTCGGTCGTATGCCAAGAAATAGGCGTATACAGATTATGTATGAAAAATATCCTATCTATCAAGAAATTATACCAAAATATTTTACGAATGATTCGTGGATGGGAGGCGCATGGGTGTTGCAGTATCTGCAGGGCGGCTTGACCATAGAATCTGACAATGACGCGGATAGGCAGATAATTGACTCCACAGAGCCAATAATGAAAAATTCAGTCTATTCCTGTTATGTGAATGCCGACAAAATCATTGTTTGTTTTCAGCAGGAAGATACGCAATAAATGGCACGTTGCGTTTTCGTAGTAAGCTTGCGCATGCGGAAATTTTCAAACCGGAAATAATCCCTTTCTTTATTGTTTAACATAGATTTTAGAATTGCAATTTAATTAATTAAACTACAAAAGAAGGCGCACTGCTTAATTTTGGGACAATTTTTGAAAGTTGTTTATAGAAAGTGGCGTGGAACAGGGATACAATGAATAAACTACGGAAACTCAAGGACGGGAATGATATTGACTTTCTCTATAAGAAAAAGTAGAATGATTACATGTGGATAAACAGGATTCGGAATAAAAATGAATATCTGATTTTTGGTATTTTCTCTCTCGGAACGCTGGTACTGAGACTGTTTTATATCACGAAGGTGAACGGGCCGTTTGTGTATACGGATGAACTTGGGTACTGGTCGCACGCGGCACATATGGCCGGAAATACATGGGCGGGTGTTATGGATGGCGTGAGTTGGTATGCCTTCGGCTATAGCTTTGTGCTTCTGCCCGCGCTCCTTTTATCCCGGCAAATGGCGGTAGCTTATAAAATTGCTGTTTTGTTTAACGTGGTTATGTGTCTTTTGGTGTACGGGCTTGCCTGTGCCGTGGCCCGCAGACTGTTCCCTGCGGTTCATGTCTTTTGGCGGGGAGTGCTCGCTTTTACAGCGACTTCCTTCTCTTCTTATATTTTTTACTCCTATGTTACTTTGTGCGAGACGCTGGTCAATTTACTTGTCTGGCTGATTTTTTATGAGGTGGTTTCCCTGGAGGAGCGTGACGCATGGTGGAAGGGGCTGCTTTTGGGCATTACCGCCGGGTTTGCCTATATGGTGCATAACCGTATGATTTCCATTGTAGCTGCTATATTTCTGTGCCTGTTCCTGCTTGTGATATTGCGGCGTCTCAAAGGGAAACCGGTGGTTTTGTGTCTGGCGGGCTTTGCGGGTATGTTCGTGTTAAACAGCCTGATAAAATCCCTGCTTGTGGATATGGTAGAAAACAATTCTGTGATTGGGGCGTTGGGATTTACCGTGCAGATGGGAGGGGCTAACTCTGGAGGCGCGCAGTTGCAAAAGCTGCTACAGCTGTTTTCGCTGGACGGTTTATTGCAATTTTTTCTCAACATCTGTGGACAGATATGGGAATGCCTTTCGGCCACGTATCTGCTGTTTGGGCTGGGGGTGGTGTACGCAGTCTGGCGGATTTGGCGTAACGGCAGAGAGGGGAAAAGCGTCTGCCTCTATCTGTTCCCTCTTGTCGCTGTTTTGCTTTCTGTTGCCATGACGGCAGTTTTCTTTTACTCCATGCCTTTATCCGTGGAGGCGGGAAGAACCAGGATCGATACTCTGTTTTATAGCAGATATAATGAGTGCTACCTTGGCATGCTTTTGCTTTTGGGAATCGGCATGTTTTTTGAGGAGGAAAAGGTCCACTGGAAAATGTTGGCAGGCGTTTTGGTTGTTTATTCGATATTGGCGGTATGGATGGGGAGCAGGATTGGCAATCCGGAGGATACGTATCTGAATGTGATTTCTGCCATCGGCATCCATATTTTTCACTGGTTGGGAGAATTCAGTGTGGGAAGATGCGCGGTGGCGGCTCTCGCTGGTGGGATTGTCTTTATCGGAATCTTATCCATAAGGCTGCCCGGTGGGATGCAGCGTGGGCTGGCCTGTCTGGTATTGGTTTTTCTGTTCGCCACAACAGCGCTGCACTGTATGAGAATCTGTATCCGTGGGGAAAACGATTATACGGCTCGCTATACGGAGTTGTTTGTGTATCTGAATGAAAATACGCGCTCCGGTGATGTAGTGTATGTCTGCGACGAGGAAAAGATGGCTTATGATGTACAGACGCGGCTGATCGACAAGGCGGTGGTTAGCGTGGAGCCGGAGCAGCTTGCCGGGGCGCCACCCGGTAGGTATGCGGTGATACGAGCGGAGGACGTCCGAGAGATTTCTGAGGAGCGGTATGAGACCTGTCTAGAGACAGAGGACTATATGGTCCTTTTATGCAGATAACTACAGAAACAGATGCAGGAAGGAAAAAGAAAGGCATCAATAAGATGAAACTGATAATTCAAATACCATGCTATAACGAAGAGGAAACATTGGAGATTGCGCTGAACGCGCTGCCAAAACAGATTGACGGCATCGATGAGATTGAATACCTGATAATCAATGACGGGAGTAAGGATAAGACGGTGGAGGTGGCCAGAGCCTGGGGTGTACACCATATCGTCAACTTTCGGAGAAACAAGGGGCTTGCCCGCGGCTTTATGGCAGGTATAGACATGGCGCTGCAGCAAGGTGCGGATATCATTGTCAATACGGATGCGGACAATCAGTATTGTGGAGACGATATTGAGACACTGGTCAGGCCGATTCTGGAGGAACGGGCAGATATCGTCATCGGCGCGCGGCCCATTGACACGATTTCCCATTTTTCTTTTTTGAAAAAGAAGCTGCAGCATCTGGGTTCCTGGTTTGTCAGGGTGGCTTCCGACACGGATATCCCGGACGCGCCCAGCGGTTTTCGTGCTATGTCCAGGGACGCAGCCATGCGGTTGCATGTCATCAATGAATATACTTATACGCTGGAAACGATCATACAGGCAGGGCGGGAGAAGATGGCAATTATCTCCGTGCCCATAAGGACAAACGAGGAACTGCGGCCCTCCAGA
Organism: uncultured Lachnospiraceae bacterium; assembly: GCA_946554445.1. Taxonomy (GTDB): domain Bacteria; phylum Bacillota; class Clostridia; order Lachnospirales; family Lachnospiraceae; genus UBA3282. The sequence goes on from CAMNSD010000008.1 coordinate 33,150, forward strand.
CTGTTTCACAGCATGGGTTCCTACATCAAAAAATCGGCCATGACGATCATTCGGGCATTTATGATGTATAAACCTCTGAAATTTTTCGGAATCATCGGCTCGATTCCCTTCGCACTGGGATTCATTCTGGGTGTGCGGTATCTGATTTATCTGGCGGCCGATTCTAATACGGGACATGTGCCCTCCCTGATTCTGGCGGCGATTTTGCTGTTGATCGGTGTGCAGACGTTTATTATCGGTCTTCATGCCGATATCATGGCGGCCAATCGAAAGATGATTGAGGAAATCAAGTATCATATGAAAAAATCGGAGTATGATAAAGGGGTAAAAACGAAGTGAATTGTTCCGATATGGAGGAATCAATGTATACAGAGTATGTGTTGAAAATGGCGCCAAAGGTTCTATCTCAGGTTGACAGGGATAAGCATTCCAAGAATTTTGGAGACTGTGACAGGAACCACTGGCATTTAAAGGTTCGCGATTTTTCATCTGCTATCTTGCAGCAGACGGGCCTTACGATCGCGATGTTATATTTGTTGGATTTTCCGGGCAATATTTTTTACCGGAAGGATGTTGTGAGGGAATGGGCGGTCGGCACGGTTCGTTACTGGCGTTCCATCCAGCTGAGAGACGGAAGCTTTAACGAGTATTATCCGCATGAGCACGGGTTTCCGCCGACGGCTTTTTCTCTCTATGCCATGTGCGAGGTTTATAAACGGCTGGAGATGCAGGATGAGGCTGCCCTAGTGGCCTTTCGGAAAACGGCGCACTGGCTGTGCAATCATGTGGAGGAGAAGGCGTATAATCAGGAATTGGCGTCCATCACGGCCCTGTATTCCGCCTATACGGTTTTAAAGGAGGATTGGATTAAGGCGGGGCTTGAGAGAAAGCTGGACCGCATATTAAAGCTGCAGTCGGAGGAGGGGTGGTTTCCCGAATACGGGGGCGCAGACATCGGATACGCCAGCGTTTCTCTGGACATGTTGGCGGAGTATTACTGGATGAGCAGGGATGAGCGGGTGCTTGAGCCGCTGAGCCGTATGGTTGATTTCCTTCAGTATTTTGTTCATCCGGATGTTTCCGTGGGCGGAGAATACGCGTCCAGAAATACAGTCTATTTTTTGCCGGGCGGCCTGCAGACCATGAGTTGCCTGGGCAATGAGACGGCAGAAGCGATGCTGCGGTTTCTCTATCAGAAGCCGGAGCAAGATTTTTATTTTTTGGATGCGGTGGACGACAGATACTATTCCCATTATCTCATGCACTCTTTTTTGAGGGCTGCGGAGAGGAGGGAGAAAGAAGGGCAAAAGACGTCCGCTGGGCAGCTGCCCTTTCAGTACAACCAGACACGATATTTTGCGGAGGCGGGTATGCTATCCTGTACGCAGGATGATATCTATATAATTGTAGGCGCGAGAAAAGGCGGCGTGTGCAGGGTATTTCGAGGGCAGGAGGAGTGCTTTAGTGATTACGGATACCGCGTTCGGATGGGCGAGGGAAAGACTGCGGCTACCAACTGGCAGAGCGCGGACTACCGGATTGTTTATGAAAATCGGAAAATAAAGATCACGGGCAGCATGAATCTTGTAAAGCAAAAAACGGCCACGCCGATTATGTTGATGGGGCTTCGGGTAGTGTCGGCAGTGGTTGGCAATAAGATCATCAGCATGTTAAAGAATATGATTATTCTGGTGGATAAAAAGACGGATATTGACTTTGAGAGAGTGCTGTCCATAGAGCCGGACAGGCTGGTGATCGACGATTATATCACCAGTCCCGACGCGGTTTTTCTGGAATGTGCAGATGGCTTTTCACTGCGGCATGTGGCGTCAGGCAAGTTCTTTTCCAGGACGGACGTGGGACAGCACAGCAGGGCACAGTATCCGAATATTAGGGAAATCCGAATCCGAAAGATTTGTTATTTTGAAGACGGCAGGATGGAAGAAAAGGTGCTTACCGAACATGAGCAGATTTGATACATTAAAGGCGGAAGTGATTGATTGTGATTTGTGTACGCGCTGCGGCACCTGTATCGGCATATGTCCCACAGGAACCATTTCCTATAAGGACGGAGAGATTGCGGATACCGGGCGCAACTGTATACAGTGCGGCATGTGCATGGCGGTCTGTCCCGGAAAGTCATTCCCCATGGATCAATGGGCACAGAAGCTGTTCCATGAGGCCTATGATACCGAAAAACTGTTCGGTGTCTATCAAGGGATCTGGAATGCCTGCGCCGGGGATGAAGGGGTACGGAACCGGGGAGGCTCCGGGGGTGTCGTCACACAGCTTCTTGTGGATTTGCTGGAGCGAAACGTCATCGAGGGGGCAGTCACTTTACAGTGCAGCAAAAAAGCGCCCTATGTGTTTGAGCCTTGTATTGCGGACAGCAGAGAGCAGATTTTGGCGTCTGCTCAGTCAAAATATATGATTGTTCCCGTCAATCAGGTAATCCGGGAATTGAAGGAGAGTGGGAAAAGGGTGGCCTATGTGGGCCTTCCCTGCCAGATTCAGGGCATGAGAAAGGCGATGGAAAAGAATCCCTGGCTGGAGAAACAGATTGTTGTCCTGATCTCCCTGTTTTGCGGTTTCAATATGGAGGAGGCCGCAACGGACTATCTGATTGCAAAGAGCGGCATGAAAAAGGAAGAAATCAAAACCCTGAGCTACCGTTATAAGAAGGGGGCACAGACAGGCTTTTATCTTCGCACAAAGGTGGGGAAGGAGTTTTTTGTAAGCAAGCATGGCTATACCTTTCTCAATCTGCTGTTTTCACCGAAGCGATGTTGGAAATGCTACGATTACAGCGGTGAATTTGCGGACATTGCGGTGGGCGACGCCTGGGAGAAAGGGCAGGGATTTTCACGTGTGATTGTCAGGACGCAGAGGGGGAGAGAGATTTTTGAACAAGCGGTAGACAGAGGAGTCATCTGTGCGGAGCCGGGAGATGAAGCGGCTATTAAAAAAACGCAGAATAAGGTGGTATCCTATAAAAAGAGGCAGATCGGAATCCGGGCGGAGAGGATGCGGCATTTTCCCGATTACGGTGTGGTGTTTGCACCCTGCAGTGCCAGCATGAGACGGAAGGGAAGGGTGTTATATGCGATGCTTGCTTTTTGGGGGCATCCGGTAGGAAAACATCTGATTCGGTTTTTGCCCTTTCGGTGTCTTGTGAAAATAAGCGCGAAATGGAAAGGCAGGGAAGTGGTGCATCGTGAAGGAAAGCAGACTGTTTGAGAAAAAAGAGGCCCTTCGATATTTCTTCTGGGGCGTTGTCACGGTTCTGGTGAATTATTTCAGCTATTTTCTTTTGAAGCAGATTTTGGCATACCAGATCGCGAATCTAATTAGTATTGTCTTTACCAAGGTATTTGCTTACTATACGAATAAAACCTTTGTGTTCCGGACGAAAACCAGTGTAAAAGGACAGGTGCTGGAGGTCTTTCGCTATGTGATGGGGAGAGGTATTACCGGTCTGGTTGACTTTGTGGGCCTGATTGTTCTGGTGGACGCCTTCGGTGTGGATGACGGAGTGGGCAAGGTCGTGATGATTGTGATCACCACGGCGCTGAATTATGTGTTGGGAAAGACATTCGTATTTAAAAAGGACAATGCCGCCGAAACCTCCGCTAGCGAGGAATAGGTTTTTCCAAAATGGGGAAATTGTGAAAATTGATTGCGAAAATCGATTGCGAAAATCAACCGAAAAAGCTGTTGACACACGCGGGAGCGTATAATATAATAGATAACTGTGACAATGTATAAAAATGTCAAGCCAAAGCCCCGGCGAAGACATTTTAAAATATGTAAAAGAAGTACAAACTGCCGTTGCGGGAAATCGTAAGTGTGGCCGGACATCTGCACGAAGATTTCGTAAGATGGCACAGACAGTCGAGAGACGATCAGTTACTATGGAGGTAATATCATGAAAACTTTTATGGCGAGTCCAGCTACAATCGAGAGAAAATGGTATGTAGTTGATGCGACAGATATGACACTGGGACGCTTGGCATCCGAGGTTGCCAAGGTGCTTAGAGGTAAGCATAAACCCATCTTTACCCCCCACATGGATACCGGCGATTATGTGATTATCGTCAATGCGGAAAAGGTGAAGGTTACAGGTAAGAAGTTAGACCAGAAGATTTACTATCATCACTCCGATTATGTGGGTGGCATGAAAGAAACTACCCTGAAAGAGATGTTGCAGAAGCACCCTGAAAGAGTCGTGGAACATGCAGTGAAAGGCATGCTTCCCAAGGGACCTTTAGGAAGTCAGATGTATACGAAACTTCATGTATATGCAGGTCCTGAGCACAAACAGGCTGCACAGAAACCAGAAGTGTTAACATTTTAAGAAAGGGATAAAGAATCATGGCTAAAGCAGATAAATCAGCAAAATATTATGGAACCGGTAGAAGAAAGAAATCTATCGCCAGAGTATATTTAGTACCCGGTAAGGGCGAGATTACGATCAATAAAAGAAACATTGATGATTATTTCGGGTTGGAAACCTTGAAAGTTATCGTGCGTCAGCCCCTGGCAGCGACAGATACAGCTGACAAGTTCGATGTGCTCGTTACGGTAAAGGGCGGCGGCTATACAGGTCAGGCAGGCGCTGTAAGACATGGTATCGCAAGAGCGCTGCTCCAGGCGGATCCTGATTACAGACCGACACTGAAGAAGGCAGGTTATCTGACAAGAGATCCTCGTATGAAAGAGAGAAAGAAATACGGTCTCAAAGCGGCAAGACGTGCGCCTCAGTTCTCCAAGAGATAGGAAAATTTTACAGATTCAAGTATATGGACTCCGCAGGAAAACCTGCGGAGTTTTTCTGACTTATTAACATTTCAGGATATTTAGGTTATAATATATTTTAAACTTACGCAGATTTCATAACGGAGGTGTTGGTATGTGCGATGTTAAAAAATATGAAAAAATTTATGAAGATATAAAAACCCTTCAACCGGAAGATACTTTACAGCTTGTATTGGAAGCGGAAACAGAAGAGCAAAGGAGCTTTTATGAAATGGTGGGTAATTTTCTTCTGCAAAAGAAACAGCGACAGGTAATAGAAAGGAATCTCTTTTAGTGAAAAAATATATTTTAATGGCAGGTGTTAATGGGGCGGGTAAATCGACGTTGTACCAATCATTACAATGCCTGCATGATATGCCGAGAGTGAATACAGATGAAATATTGAGAGAGTTTGGCGATTGGAGAGATATAGCTGACGTTATGACTGCCGGAAAAATTGCAGTAAAGAAAATTGCTAAGTATTTTGATGAGGGCATTACTTTTAATCAGGAAACTACATTGTGCGGAAAGTCAATAATAAATAGTATAGCAAAAGCAAAGAATGGAGGATATTTTATTGAACTACATTATATCGGGGTTGAGAGTGCAGAGATTGCAAAAGAAAGAGTAGCCGAACGTATGAAACAAGGTGGTCATGGTATTGCAGAAAAGGATATAGAAAGAAGATATATTGAGACATTTAATAATTTGAAAATTGTTCTGCCGGAATGTGATTTGGCGGCATTTTATGATAATACCATAGAGTTTCGCAGATTTGCAATTTATAAGAATGGAAAGCCGGTAAGAGTTTCACATGAGATACCGCTTTGGTATGAAAAATTTATAGAAAATGTAAACTAGAGAGCGGTAATCTATATAATGAAAAAGTGTGAGATATTACAAAATAGTACGGGTAAGTGACACGTAACTAATAAAGCGCTTGAAAAAAGAAACGCATAAGGGGTAAGCAGATTTTTGTATTCGTATAACGTATACATCATATTTACTATTATACAGGCGGGATAATTGGATATAATAAAAAACGTAACAATTCTGTATGAACTGTTACGTTTTTGTTGTTACACTTTATATATCGGAGTATTCTGCCAATACTTTAGGGGTAAAAAATATTTTTTATAATTGGATATTTAAAAATACATCGTCCTGCTCTTCTTGTTCGATAGACAGGTAATGCTTGGTAATTTTATAAGAGGAATGATTATATAAATGCATCAGCATTGCCGGGGGTACACCTTGCTTCCACGCATAGTAACCGAAGGTCTTACGCAGGGAATGGCAGCTGATATGTTCTGGCAATCCGGTTTCGACAGCGGCCTGTTTGATCAGGCGGTAAGCCTGGATTCTAAGGGAACCGAAACGACAGCGGCTATTGGCGAATCGGTAAAGTTTACCCTGACAGATAAGACTGGCACTATGAAGCTGGCTGCGGGTAATTCTATTACAATTGATGGTAAGACTTATACTTACGATCCTGATAAAGCGTCTACCACGGATGAGGCCAATACATTTAAATCCCTTGAGGATTTGCAAAAACTTCTGGGAAAAGATTATGATGTATCGGTGGTTGTAGACAGTAAGGTAACTTACAAGACGGTATATCATAATACTTTTGATGGCACCAGCCCAATTACAGACGCAAATGGAAATTCATCAACCGAAGATAAGATTGAGACTGGCGGTACATTAAAGGCAGCGTCGGCGACCACCGCAGTCGGTGCATTAGCGCTGACAGATTTTGACAATGTACCGACTGTGGAAACAGCACCTAACAATGATGCTGCCAAGGATGGGCAGGCTGCGACCTTTAAAAGTTCAGTTGCACTGGCAGGGCTTTCTTTAAACATCGCCCGCAAAGCGACAGTGGAAACTTCTGACGCAATTCGCTTTAGCTTACAGGTAGGTGCAGACACGACCGAAGAGAATAAGATTAATGTGGATATCGAATCCATGAGCGCGAGGAGCCTTGGCATCAATAAGGTATCTGTAACAGGAAAGGATTCCACCAATGCAGACGAGGCGGTCAATACCATTGCCGATGCGATTGCAAAGGTTTCCAAACAGCGCTCTGCTCTTGGTGCGGTACAGAACAGATTAGAGCACACCATCAATAATCTGGATAACGTTGTGGAGAATACCACAAGTGCAGAAGCGGCAATCCGTGATACAGATATTGCCGAGGAGATGGTTAAGTACTCCAACAACAATATCTTACAGCAGGCGGGTGCATCCATGTTGTCGCAGGCGAACCAGTTCAATCAGTTGGCACTGTCCCTGCTTGGTTAATAAGATATACCAACCTAAGAGTTCATGACAGTTGAGCATGACTAACATAATAAAAAGGGGCTACCGCTTTAACGATTAATCAATCGGGAAGCGGCAGCTTCCTTATTAAGGTTTTGCTCGTTCTGCACGTTCCCGATTTTTTTGTTGCTTTTTATTTCCTGCGTGCTATAATCTTTTTTAGGGGGATATAGCTCAGTTGGGAGAGCGATACGTTCGCAACGTATAGGTCACGAGTTCGAGTCTCGCTATCTCCAGTCTGGAAGCATAGCTCAGCCGGGATGAGCGTTCGCCTCACACGCGAGAGGTCATGGGTTCGAGCCCCATTGCTTCCACTAAAAAAAGAAGTCGGAATGATTAGTACATTCTGGCTTCTTTTTTGAAACTGTATGATAGAAAATAGTATGAGTACGAGTGAGGGATTGCAAGACGGCAATGTCTCTTCCTACAGATATTTTGGAATGGAGATTGGTATGGACAGCAAGCGAAAACGGGTAATAAAAGAATATGTTTTGATAACGGTGGCCGTGATCCTGATGGATATCGGCATCTATGTGTTTAAATTCCCTAACAATTTTTCTTTCGGCGGCGTATCCGGTCTGGCGGTGGTGATTACGCATTTTGTACCGTTTACGGCCTCCCAGATTAATCTGGCCATCAATATGGTGCTGCTGGTATTCGGCTTTATGTTCTTAGGTAAGAATTTCGGGGTAAAGACGGCATATGTGACAATCTTATCCTCTGTGTTGTTGAATATCATGGAGGCGGCTTTTCCAATGAACGCGCCGCTAACCAATGAGACGATGTTGGAGTTGTTTTATGCGATCGCCCTGCCGGCGCTTGCCTCAGCCATTCTTTTTTATGAGAACGCCTCCGGCGGTGGGACGGACATTATTGCCATGGTGCTTCGGAAGTATTCCACAATGAACATTTCCTCGGCGCTGCTGGCTGTGGATGCGATCATTGTGTTTGTGGCGTATTTTGTGTTTGATACGAGGACGGGGCTGTTTTCTGTCTGCGGTCTGATGGCTAAAACTTTGTTGATCGACAAGGCAATTGAATATATGAAAATGAGCAAGTATTTTACGATCATATGCAGTAAACCGGAACCGATTTGTGATTATATTATGAAGGACTTGAAACGAAGCGCCACGGTATACAGTGCGGAGGGCGCTTATACGCATAAAGGCAAGGTAGTGATCCTGACGGTCATGGATCCCAAGCAGGCCGTACTTTTGGAGCGGTATATTCAGTCTGTAGAGCCTGACGCTTTTCTCATGGTGACCAAGAGCAGTGAGATTATGGGAAAAGGATTCCGTGGATATATTTAGTCATAGAAAGATAAGGATAAATAGATGGCATCTCATGTAAAAAATATGACCGAGGGAAAGCCGGCAAGATTATTGCTGACTTTTTCTCTTTCTCTGGTAGCAGGAAATGTGTTCCAGCAGCTTTATACCGTGGTGGATACCATGGTGGTGGGGAAATATCTCGGCGTCAACGCCCTGGCGGCAGTGGGGGCCTCAGACTGGCTCAACTGGCTGATGCTGGGTGTGATTCAGGGCCTGACACAGGGATTTGGGATTAAGATGGCGCAGGAGTTTGGCGCTGGTCGGGAGGATGAACTGAGAAAAAGTGTGGGAAGTTCGGCGGTTCTTTCCCTGCTTTCAGCGGTTGTTCTGATGGCGCTGGGGCAGTTTGCGGCTAGACCGGTGCTGATGCTTTTGCAGACGCCTGGGGAAATCATAGAGTATAGCTTGTTGTATCTGCGAATTATGTTCGCAGGTGTGCCGATTGTGATGCTCTATAATCTGCTGGCCTGTATCCTGCGATCCCTGGGAGACAGCAGGACACCGTTAAATGCGATGATCGTGGCGTCATTGACCAATATAGTCTTGGATTATCTGTTTGTGTTGGGTTTTGGGTGGGGAATTGCCGGAGCGGCGGCTGCAACGCTGATCGCACAGGCTGTGTCCGGTGTTTTCTGTTTTTGGCATATTAGAAAGATTGCTTTTCTTAAGATAGAAAAAGAGGATTTTAGGCTGCAGAAAGATCGCACCTTCCGTCTTTTTGTGTTGGGACTGCCGATGGCTTTCCAGAACGGCATCATTGCAATAGGTGGTATGATTGTACAGTTTGTGGTGAATGGTTATGGGGTAATTTTTATTGCCGGGTTTACAGCTACGAACAAGCTTTATGGATTATTGGAGATTGCGGGTACTTCTTATGGGTACGCGATGGTGACCTATGTAGGACAGAATCTGGGAGCCGGTAAGTTTGAACGGATTCAGAGCGGTATGCGTGCGGCAATGGGGATTGCTATGGTCACATCCATTATCATTGCCGTGTGTATGTTGGTGTTAGGTAAAAATATACTGGGACTTTTTATTTCCGGTACGCCTGAGGTGGTGGAACAGACGATGCAGATTGCCTATTTCTACCTGGCGGTCATGAGCGTCTGTCTGCCGATCCTGTATGTACTGCATGTGACTCGCTCAGCCATCCAGGGTATGGGCAATACGGTACTGCCCATGCTGTCTGGGGTGGCGGAATTTGTGATGCGGACGTTATCGATAATCTTTCTGCCGATGATTATGGGAGAAACCGGCATCTTTTTTGCGGAGATTGCAGCTTGGCTGGGAGCGGATGTGGTACTGGTGGCCAGTTATTTCAAGGTGATGAGAAGCCTTATGTCCACCCGCCGTCCAGCGTGATGACTTGTCCGGTCAGATAATCCGATCCATTGAGGATAGCAAGCAGAAGTTTCGCGACTTCTGATGATTGACCAAAACGGTCAGCGGGAATCTCGTCCCGGAGAAGAGCCAGGTCTTCCTCGGAAAAGCATCGGTTCATATCTGTATCGATCACGCCGCAGGCGATGGCGTTCACCTGAATATTGCTGGGGGCTAGTTCTTTGGCAAGCGCCCGGGTGAAAGCGTCCATTCCGCCTTTGGAAGCGGAGTAAGCTACTTCTGTGGAGGCGCCCACACGGCCCCAGACAGAAGAGATATTGACAATCTTGCCGGCATGGCGGCGAAGCATCAGGGGAATGGCCAGGCGGCAGCAGTAGAACAGGGAGTCCAGATTGACATGCATGATCTCCTGCCATGCTTCCACTGACATCTCATGCAGCAAGCCTACATAGGAGATGCCGGCATTGTTGACTAATAAGGTCAAGTCTTTAATTTCCGAAAACACCCGTGTCACTTCTTCCGGATTGCCCATATCCGCGACAATAGCCTTACAGGGCACTTGATAGGCATTTGACAGCCTTTCTGACACATTTGTCAGCACATCGCCGGAACGTCGGCAGGTAAGATAGAGGCTGTAGCCTGCTTTCGCCAGTTCCTCCGCGATGGCAAGCCCAATCCCCCGGGAAGCCCCCGTGACCAGGGCGATTTTAGGTTCGGGTAATTGGTCGCATTTTCTTTCTATCATAGAAGAATTAATTTGCATGTTTTTAGAGTCCTTTCTTTTGACAAACCCATCTCACAAGAATTATACTACAGATAAAATGAAAGAAAAAGCCAATACTATGTTTATGCCCAAAACGAGCATAGTTCGTTTGTGAGATCCGCTTCGCGGACTCGGAGAACCGAAGGAGTTCTTAGATACCAGGAAAGCAATAATAATGGAGGAGCATTATGTACGATCTAATCATTATCGGCGCCGGCCCGGCCGGCTTATCTGCAGCCGTTTACGGCAGGCGTGCGGGCCTGAATCTTGCGGTGATAGAACAGACGCCCATGAGCGGCGGACAGGTGTTAAATACGTATGAGGTGGATAATTATCTGGGAATGCCAGGGATAAGCGGTTTTGACCTGGGTATGAAGTTCCGGGAGCATGCGGATAAAATGGATGTGACCTTTTTAAAGGAAAGAGTCACAGCCATCCGTGATAATGGACAGGTTAAGACGGTGGAGACCGCCTCGGGCGCTTCCTATGAAGCCAAGAGTTTGATTCTGGCCACAGGGGCGGAGCATGCCCTTTTGGAGGCACCAGGAGAGGAGCAGTGGAAAGGCAGAGGGGTATCCTACTGCGCTACCTGTGACGGCGCTTTTTTCAAAGGAAGGGATGTGGCCGTGGTGGGCGGCGGCGATGTGGCGGTGGAGGACGCTGTCTATCTGGCAAGAATGTGCCGCAAGGTGTATTTGATCCACAGACGGGACAGCCTGCGGGCGGCGAAGATCCTGCAGGAGAAACTTTTTGCCTGTGAAAATGTGGAAGTGCTCTGGGACTGTACGGTTTCGAAGATTTATGGCGGTGATCTGGTGGAGGGCGTGACGCTGTATCATAAGCAGGAGAAGGTGGAGAAAGACCTTGCCGTGGAAGGTGTCTTCATTGCAGTGGGGATGCATCCCTGCACGGAGGCTTTTGCCGCAGCCGTATCCTGTGATGAAAAAGGCTACCTGATCGCAGGGGAGGACTGCGTCACCAATGTGCCTGGCGTTTTTGCGGCGGGGGATATCCGTACCAAGTCCCTGCGGCAGATTGTGACTGCGGTGGCGGACGGCGCCTGTGCGGTCACATCCGTGGAGAGATATCTTACGGGAATGTGACGGTGGTATAGGAGGTTGTGGTGACGACGGCGATGGTAAAAAAGGTTATGGCGACAGGAAAAATATGACGGCGTATATTGTATTATGTAACAACTGTATGAGAGATATTTCGTAAATGTTACGAAGTAGTCAGACTGGAAAGATATGGTAAATTGACATAAGTATCTGGTGATTTGGGAATAAAGTACCGGCTCTTTTGTGAAAAAACACAATAAATTGCGTAATTCCCTAAGATTTGATGGTAGATGATGTGGTTGACAAAACGTAAGGGCGATGCTATATTATACTCAGATGTAACAATTTTGTAACAAATGAGGTGTTTTTTATGAAAAAAAACAACGTGAAAATAGCAGCCTGTGCAATGGCAGCAGTCATCGCTTTCGGAGGAACAGGACTTGAAGCAAGTGCCTCCGGCAATGTGGCAAGTGTCCTGCCGTCAGCCGGCATCGATTTTTCCATACAGGATTCCGATAAGACAACGTCGCTTTCTACCTTAAAGGAAGAGTCGGATAAGGAAGCGGCGGAGCAGGAGAAGAAGGAGCAGGCAGCCAGAAAGGCAGAGTCTGGCAATGTAAAGGTCGGAAGTACTAAAGCAGGCAGTTATGCAGATCTGGTCAGTGCGGGTAATACGATCAGTAAAACTTCCAACAAAAAGATTGTGGATACCATTGTTGTCAGCGAAGGATACACCAAAGACCTGAAAGCTGCTGCCGGCAGTGGACTGTCAGAGGAAGAAGAAGGCTTTAAGAATCTGGTCATCGCTAAAGTAAATGATTATGTGAATGTGAGAGATATTCCCAGTGAGGAAGGCGAGGTTGTAGGTAAGCTTTATAATAAATCGGTGGGAACATTTATAGAAGAGGAAGACGGCTGGTATAAGATCAGTTCCGGTTCCGTGGAAGGTTATGTCAAAGGCGAGTTCTGTGTGACAGGAGATGATGCCGTTGATTATGCTAAGGAAGTAGGAACCCGTATCGCAACAGTCACAACAACCACACTTAAGGTAAGGGAAAAGCCCGGTTTGGATGAGACTGTACTTGGACTGGTGCCGATCGAGGATGAACTGATCGTTACCGAAGAGTTAGACGGCTGGGTAAAGGTTAATATCGAGGAAGGCGACGGCTATGTATCCATGGATTACGTGACGCTGTCGACGGAATTTGTAAAAGCAGAATCCATAGAAGAAGAAAAAGCAAGACTTGCTAAGGAAGAAGAGGCGAGAAAGGCAGCCAAGGAAGCGGCGAAGAAGAAGACGCAGGAGAACGCATCTTCCAGTAAGAAGACTACCACTGACGGCGGTAAGACCTATGCGAACCCGACAGGAAGTTCCGGTTCCGATGTGGCACAGTTTGCATTACAGTTCGTAGGTAATCCTTATGTGTACGGCGGTACCAGCCTGACCAATGGCGCCGATTGTTCCGGATTCGTTATGAGTGTGTATAAGAACTTTGGTGTGAACCTGCCTCACTCTTCAGCAGCAGACAGAAGCGTAGGCGCGTCTGTTAACGGATTGGAAAATGCACAGCCCGGCGATGTCATTTGCTATTCCGGACATGTGGGAATTTATATTGGCAACGGACAGATCGTTCATGCGTCAACATCCAGAACGGGTATTATCGTGTCCAATGCAAGCTATCGTTCCATTCTTTCCATCAGACGAATCATCTAAGAATCTGTGATTTGTCCGAAGAACAGGAATATATGACAAAAGTGAATAGAATCATAAAAGAGACGGCCATTTCTGGCCGTCTCTTTTATGATTCTATGTAGCGCCTCTGATATAGTATTGTTCGGGCATGTTACACCCAACTTTCTATAAGAGATACTGCGCTGTCTACTTTACTACCCTGGATGGCAAGCCCCTTTGAAACCGATGCCCCTTTACAGGTCTGCAGAATTTTCCGCTCAGTGCCAGACAGCCCGCTGCCCTCGTGGGTGCAGAAAGGATGGATGGTCTTGCCGTTCCAGTCGAGTGCCTCCAGGAAAGTGTAGACAGCCATGGGCATATCGCCCCAGTAGTTGGGATAGCCCAAATAAATTTCGTCATAGCTGTCCAGATTGGACAGAGTACGGATCAACTCAGGACGGGCCTTCGTTTGCAAATCCCGTTTAGCCTGGTTGATGCAGGTCTGATAGTCGGCGGCATAGGGCTGTACCTGCTCGATTTTGAACAGTTCCGCACCAATGGAAGCAGCAATCATCTTCGCTGCTTTCTCCGTGTTGCCCACCTCGATGTATCGATAGGCTCCGTCAAAATAATTCTCGTCTGCTCTGGAATAAAAAGCTACTAATTTTGCCATGGTATTGTCCTCCTCCAATCGGGTGGATGTTTTTATTTTTCAAACTCCTTCGCCACGTCCGCCAGCAGATTGCGGATATGCAGGTGCTGGGGGCAGGCCTGCTCACATTTGCCGCACTTGATACAGTCGCTGGCCTTGCCGCCCTGTTTGGTGTGTACTTCGTTGTAATAATAATCCGCGTTCCAGTCATGATAAATCATCTTGGTATTCATCACAGCAAACAAGTCAGGGATGGAGATTTTCTGCGGACAGCCCGCCGTACAGTACCGGCAGGCGGTACAGGGGATCAGATTCATGGAACGGAAAATTTCCTGCACCTTGCCCACGGCCTCCAGTTCTGTTTCATTCAGCGGCTGGAAATTCTTCATATAGCTGATGTTGTCCTCCATTTGCTCCAGGCTGCTCATGCCGGACAGGACCATCATAATCCCATCGAATCCAGCAGCGAAGCGGATGGCGTAACTGGCAGGGCTGGCGCTGCCCAGCTTTTGAAATACCTCCATGGCTTTCTCTGGCAGATTCACCAGATTACCGCCCTTCACAGGTTCCATGACGATCACCGGTTTGCCAAACTTCCGGCACACCTCATAGCACTTGCGGCTTTCCACCGCCGGATCATCGTAGTCTGCATAGTTGAACTGAATCTGTACCACCTCTATTTGCGGATATTCGGTCAAGATTTGTTCCAGCACCTCAGCCCGGTCATGGAAGGAAATGCCGAAGTGGCGGATTTTTCCCTCCGCTTTCAGTTCCAGTGCGGTTTCGTAAGCGCGGCGCTCCTTGAAAACGGCGAAACTTTCTACGCCTTGTGCGTGCATGAGATAAAAGTCGAAGTAGTCCACGCCGCAGTCCCGCAGCTGTTCCTCAAACAGGGGGCGGATGTCCTCCTGACGCTGGAACAGGTGGCCGGACAGCTTGGTGGTCAGCACATAGCGGTCCCGGGGGTAGCGGCTGGTCAGGCACTCCCGCAGGGCGGGCTCACTTTTGCCATCCAGATAGCCGTGGGCAGTGTCGAAATAGTTGAACCCCGCTTCCAGGAAAGCGTCTACCATTTGGCAGGTCTGGGGGATGTCCACCTCTCCGTTTTTCATAGGCAGACGCATGGCGCCAAAGCCAAAATTCTTTTTAATACGATCCATATCAAGTTTCCTCCTTCTTCCAATTTAGGGTTCCTGTTTCCAGGGCGTTTTGATAGACAGTGATTTTGTGGTTTAGCCGGCTGAGAGCCGCGTTGGTTTGTCTTTGCTGCTCCAGCAGAACCTCCCGCTGCTGTTCCAGCAGAGCCAGTCGGTCGGGAATCGTGCCGCTGCCGGACTGCGAGAGCCGCACATACTCTGCGATGACCTCTACCGGAAGTCCCGCGCTTCTCAGGCACAGGGCCAGTTCTACCCAGCGCAGGTCCTCATCCTGATAGTCGCGAGAGCCGCCAACTGTGCGGGAAACAGGTGGAATCATCCCGGTCCGCTCGTAATAACGAAGAGTGTCTGCGGATATTCCGAATTGTTTGCTGACATCTTTGATTGTCGTGGTACTCATCTCCTTGTATTTTGGTGAATCCATTATAATACTTGAAGTTCACTCCAAGTCAAGAAGGAAATAGAAAGAATTGGATTAGCCTATGTTTTCGGTAAAATTTTGCCATTTGCTGTTTTTCTATAAAAGGGCTTGCAATAAAATTGATTTGTGTATCTTGAACAAAAAATAAGGAATCAACGGATTGACGTATAGATTGTCCAAGATAGTTATACACAATAAAAAAGTGGGTATTTAGCGGAAAATGGATTTATACACGGATTTATCCACATTATCCACACGATTTTGACCGAAACGATCGTGGTGGTTATGGTAACCATTAGAACAAATGTTTTGTGTAGTTGTGATAAAAGACTGGTAAATTGTTGCAATAGTAGGAGAGGATATGCTATACTAAGACAAGACATACACAATAATCCAATGAAGGGGATGAGTGACATGAAGTTTATAATTATTGGCAAGAACATTGAGGTAACAGAAGGGTTAAGAGCAGCGGTAGAGGACAAGATTGGTAAGCTGGAGAAGTTTTTTACCGAGGAGACGGAAGTACATGTTACGCTGAGCGTTGAGAAAGACAGGCAGAAGATAGAGGTGACGATTCCGGTTAAGGGCAATATCATTCGTTCTGAGCAGGTTAGCAGCGACATGTATGTATCTATTGATCTGGTGGAGGAGATCATCGAGAGACAACTCAAGAAATACAAGAATAAGCTGGTGGACAAGAAGCAGGGGGCGTCCTACTTCCGTCAGGAGTTCATCGAGAGGGACTATATGGATGATGAGGAGGTTCAGATCATCCGTACCAAGAAGTTTGACATCAAGCCTATGTATCCAGAGGATGCCTGCATACAGATGGAACTTTTAGGACATAACTTCTTCGTCTTCTGCAATGCGGAGACCGACCAGGTGAACGTGGTATATAAGAGAAAGGGCAATACTTACGGACTGATAGAACCCGAAGTGTAATGCCAGATTATGATGGAACAAAAATATGGCAGGGAGCATGCGGACGCGGCTCCCTGCCAATTATATTTCCTAAATTTATCCGAGTCCGCGAAGCGGATCTCGTAAGGTAAATTCCGAAGGAATTTACCTTAGGTCAGCTGTCGCAGCAGGCGCATTTTCACGCAGCGCTCCTGTACGTCAATCTCCGCTTTGTCTATCATCATGCCTACCAGCAAAAGTTGGCTGGTCTCGCCGGGATCGCCGCTGCCGGCCAGTTCCCAGTAGATGTCTTCCATGCCGTCGTTTTTTTGACCATTCAGATATTGATCCAGGTGGGCAAGCTTATCTGCGTAGGCCGGATCAAAATCCGCTTCCACATAGATTAGTACCTGGTCGTTACTGCGTTCGATGCGGGTATCAATATAGGTGGCTTCCAACGTAAAGAAAAACATGGTCATTTCTTCCACGATCTTGGCGGTCTTTTTTTCTTCATGTGTCATAAACGGTACTCCTGCCTTTCTCTTAGTTCTTGTTTCTCTTAATCTTTTTTATTTTGTAGCCCTTAATAAAACTTTCCAGAGTCGGTACCAGCACGATAGCCACCAGTCCGGTGCTGAATCCGCTGTTATACAGGTTCAGTCCGCCATAGAGTGCCGAGGTGCACATCACTACCGCCGCGTGCAGCATGCCAGCGATAAGACCGGCCAGGATACCGAACTGTCCGGCAATCGGGGAAAGTCCGGCGGCAAAGACCGCCCCCATCTGTATCCCTGGCGTGGTGGGCAGGGTGTGATTCAAAAAAGTGGAAAGATATACGCCTAACAGTACCGGCAGATAGTTGCGTACATGGACGCCGAAAGCGGCAAAACCAAATACCGTGAGGATGCTGCCGATCACCGGTCCGGCCAGGTCTCCTCCTATCAGGAGAATATAAGTGGTGCAGACACAGCCGACGACACCCATGTTGAGCAGGGTGGTCCCGGCACCGTCCATCATGACGAAATCTGCCACCGCCCGGCCAGGATGTTTCATCAGGGAAAAAAGCGGTTTCAGCGAGCCCTTGTTAATAAACATGCCGTAGAGAAAGGTGGCCGCAAAATAGGCGTACAGACCTGCCGCAAGCCAAAACGGCTGTCCATAACGCCAGATGAATACACTGTTTCCCTGAAGATCGAAGGACTGCAGGATACATACCATCACGAAGGCCAGAAGGCCGCCGGCAAACCCCATATTAAACAGATTATATCCCATATGCATGGAGGCGGTATGTACGGAGAGGGGCGGCAGCACAAACCCCATAAAGATGCCCACTGCCACGGCGCACAGCAGATTTAGCCAAAAGCCGAAGGGCAGCAGGTACACCAGTTCCGTTACCATGGGCGCTAGGCAGGAGCCGAAGAGCGCCGTGTAGATATAGCGATTCATGCCTGCATTATGGAATCTGGCGTACAGCCAGGTGCCAAACAGCATGGGAAGCACGTTGATGGGATTTTTGCCAAAAAGCGCAAATCCCGCATTGATAAACAGGACTGCCATGGTAAAGCCTGTGAAGGGTATTTTTAGACGTCTGATCAGGAGGATGCCCAGTCCCATCACCAGTCCGGCATTGAAGAAGGCGGCGCCGAACCCGGCCAGTTCAAAGTAGTCGGTGACCAGCGCGTCCCTGGTGAGGACGATGATGAGCATGCCCCTTGCAATCTCCTGCGGTGTGGCCAGGATAAAGGCGGTTATCATGAAAAGAATCACGGTGAAGATACAGAATAGAAGCAGTTCCCTGTCTTTAAGTATTTCCCTGATTCTCTTGGTCATACGCATTCCCTCCTGATGATAAACTTTAACTTGCAGTGGGCGGTCGAAAGCCTTTCGCCCGCAGTGGGCGGTCAAAACCCTTCACTCGCAGTGCGCTCGAAATGCTTTCGCCCGCAGTGCGCTCGAAATGCTTTCGCTCGCAGTGTGCTCGAAATGCTTTCGCTCGCAGTGTGCTCGAAATGCTTTCGCTCGCAGTGCGCTCGAAAAACCTTTGGTTTTCCTCGCTCACGGGCTTCGCCCTATCAAATCCTGCACAGATAAATCCGCCTGCAAGCAGTCGGTTTATCTCTGCCGGATTTGGCACTGCTCATTGCCATCGTGGATATTATACCATATCTCCAAAACATATCTCCACCCCTCTATTCATATATTATTTACGATAAAGTGGATGAGTGCGGCGCATGATGATAAAAAAGAACAGACAGAGTCGGGACGGCAAAGAAAACAGATTGGGTGGTACGGGCGGTTTTTCCAGGACAGTGATCAGAATCGAACTGATTCTGCTGCTGGCCCTTGGCAGTGTGTGTATTGTCAGGGAACTGCTTGGCAGGTGGCAGGAGTCTTCTTTACAGGGGGAAGATATGGCCTGGACCTCTGAGGATGGGCAGGCCATTGAGGTGACGGCGGATGGGAACTATATCAAGTGGGTGGAATTCCATGTGACCTGTGAAGCCATGGCGGCGGCCTATGATCTGGACGTGGAGACTTACAAGGACAAGATACATCTTAATTGGATTGAACTGCTGGCCTATGTGGGGGCGAAAAATGGCGGTAAGTTTGATAAAAACAGTGTGCGGGAGATTCAGAAGGCTGCGGAAAAACTGCGAAACGGAGAGACTTCTATGGAGGAACTGACCGAGGATATGGAATATTACGAGTATTATCTGGAAGCATATACCGCGGTCCTTGGCGGGATGGTGGGAGAGTTTGCTCTTTCTGAGGCGGCCGGGGAAGCGGCAGAGAAGTTTGACGCAGCACAGGCGGCGCAGGATTCAGGGAGAGCAGCCGGGGAAGCGGCACAGACATGGCATCACTACTATGGATTGAAGGCTTTTTCGCCCATTGCTGCGGGGTTTGATTACAGCCACTATGATGATTTTGGCTCTTCCAGAAGTTACGGTTACAGAAGACCTCATCTGGGACACGATATGATGGGAATGATTGGTACGCCCATTATTGCGGTAGAGTCCGGTTATGTGGAGGCGCTCGGATGGAACCAGTACGGGGGCTGGCGTATCGGTATCCGCAGCTTTGATGGGAAGCGTTACTATTATTACGCCCACCTTCGACAGAATTACCCTTATGCGGAGGGGTTGAAAGAGGGCGATGTGGTGACGGCAGGGGATGTGATCGGCTATATGGGACATACCGGTTACAGCACCAAGGAGAACGTGAATAATATCGAGACGGTACACCTGCACTGGGGGCTGCAGCTGATCTTTGACGAGTCCCAGAAAGAGAGTGATAACGAGATCTGGATTGACTGTTATGAACTGTCCAAATTTCTTTACAGGAATCGCAGCAAGGCGGCTAAAGTGGGTGATTCCAGGGAGTGGAAACGTGTGGTGCAAATGCGGGATCCGGCGGTGGAAGATTACCAGAAAGACGATTGCAAAAAAGATAGTGCTATGATACAATAGGGACGGTGGACAATGACAAAAAAATAACAATCGTTGTCAAACCTTGAAAACAGGGCTTTTTATAACAAATCATCACAAAATAATCATTACAAAAATGGAGGAGAGAAAGATGGCAAAAAAAGTTGTTTTAGCGGGCGCTTGCCGTACCGCGATCGGCACCATGGGCGGTGGTTTGAGCACCACACCGGCAGCGGAACTCGGCGCGATCGTAATCAAGGAGGCGCTTAACAGAGCAGGTGTGGCTCCTGAGCAGGTCGAGCAGGTATACATGGGGTGCGTTATCCAGGCAGGTCAGGGACAGAACGTTGCCCGCCAGTCTTCCATCAAGGCGGGGATTCCCAATGAGGTTCCGGCAGTTACTATTAACGTGGTGTGCGGTTCCGGATTAAACTGCGTCAACATGGCTGCACAGATGATTCAGGCAGGCGATGCGGACATCGTAGTGGCAGGCGGTATGGAGAACATGTCCATGGCTCCTTACGCTGTGATGCAGGGCCGTTACGGTTACAGAATGAACAATGGCACCCTGGTTGATACCATGATCAAGGATGCATTGTGGGATGCTTTTAACGATTATCATATGATTATGACTGCGGACAATATCTGCAGAGAATGGGGCCTTACCCGCGAAGAACTTGATGAGTTTGCGTTAAAGAGCCAGTTAAAGGCGGAAGCGGCTCAGAAGAGCGGCGCATTTGACAAAGAGATCGTACCGGTTATGGTCAAGAAGAAAAAAGAGATGGTTGAGTTCAAGGTTGATGAGGGACCGAGACCGGGTTCCACCATCGAAGGATTACAGAAACTTCGTCCCATCAATCCCGATGGTTTTGTGACAGCAGGTAACGCTTCCGGTATCAATGACGGAGCGGCAGCAATCGTTGTCATGAGCGAGGAGAAAGCAAAAGAATTAGGCGTTAAGCCGATGGCGACCTTCGTGGCAGGCGCGCTTGCAGGATGCAGACCTGAGATTATGGGTATTGGTCCTGTTCCAGCTACCAAAAAGGTTATGGCGAAGGCTGGTTATAAGATTGAGGACTTTGATATTATCGAGGCAAACGAGGCATTTGCGGCACAGTCTGTTGCAGTGGGCAAAGAACTTGGCATCGATGTGGACAAACAGCTTAACCCCAATGGCGGCGCTATCGCATTAGGACATCCCGTGGGCGCTTCCGGAGCACGTATTCTGGTTACTCTGCTTCATGAGATGGAAGCTAAAGGCGCTAAGAAAGGTCTTGCAACACTTTGTATCGGCGGCGGTATGGGCTGCGCAACAATTGTCGAAATGTAGAAAACGAGAAGAACATCTAAAGACGTCCTGCCATTGGACAGGACGCCAGGATGTTCTAAGTCTCGTTTAAGAGAATGCCCATAGAGCGGGCATTCTCCGCATGAAAATATAGTATGTCTGATGAGACAGATAGGAGTAAGCATGGAATTTGTATTATATGAAGTAAAGGGACAGGTTGGTATTATCACGATCAACCGTGAGAAAGCACTGAACGCTTTAAATTCCACTGTGCTGGACGAACTGGACAAGACTCTTGACGGTGTGGATTTACAGGAAGTGAGATGTCTGATCCTGACTGGTGCAGGCGAGAAATCTTTCGTGGCAGGTGCGGATATTGGCGAGATGAGTACCCTCACCAAGGCAGAAGGCGAAGCTTTCGGTAAGAAGGGCAACGATGTATTCCGTAAATTGGAGACATTCTCGATTCCTGTAATCGCGGCAGTCAATGGTTTTGCTTTGGGCGGCGGCTGTGAGATTTCCATGAGCTGCGATATCAGAATCTGTTCCGACAATGCAGTGTTCGGACAGCCGGAAGTCGGCCTTGGCATCACACCTGGCTTTGGCGGTACCCAGAGACTTGCCAGAATCGTAGGTCCTGGTATGGCAAAGCAGATGATTTACACCGCAAGGAATATCAAGGCAGATGAAGCGCTCAGGATCGGTCTTGTAAATGCAGTATATCCGCAGGCAGAACTGATGGCAGCGGCAGAGAAGATGGCAGCAGGCATTGCCAAGAACGCTCCCATCGCAGTGCGTAACTGCAAGAAAGCTATCAATGACGGCTTGGAAGTAGGCATGGACGAGGCAATTGTGATCGAGGAGAAACTTTTCGGTGACTGCTTCGAGACAGAGGATCAGAAATACGGCATGGCATTTTTCCTTGATAAGAACAAAGAAAAAGTGAAAGAGCCGTTTAAGAACGCATAAGTTCTGTAAGAACCAGCTATTCAATTAACAACATTGTAAGGAGGAATCACGATGAAAGTAGGTATTATCGGTGCAGGAACCATGGGTTCCGGTATTGCGCAGGCATTTGCCATGACAGACGGTTATGAGGTCTGCCTTTGCGATATCAAAGAAGAGTACGCAGAAGGCGGCAAGGCGAAGATTCAGAAGAATATGAACTTCCTGGTAGGTAAGGAGAAAATCACCCAGGAGAAGGCTGACGAGATTATGGGTAAGATCACCACAGGTTTAAACAATATCTGTACAGATTGTGATCTGATCGTAGAAGTGGCTCTTGAGAAAATGGAGATCAAACAGGCTATCTTCAAAGAGCTGATGGGCATTGTGAAGAAAGACTGCATGTTTGCATCTAACACATCCTCTCTTTCCATCACCAAGATTGGCGAGGGCCTTGACAGACCGATGATCGGTATGCACTTTTTTAATCCGGCAGACAGAATGAAGCTGGTGGAAGTAATCAGAGGCGAGAACACTCCGCAGGAGATGGTAGATAAGATTACAGCTATTGCAACAGAGATCGGCAAGACTCCTGTACAGGTAAAAGAAGCACCCGGTTTCGTGGTAAACAGAATCCTGATTCCGATGATCAACGAAGCAATCGGTGTGCTTGATGCAGGCACCGCTTCCGCAGAGGATATTGATGTGGCTATGCAGCTCGGTGCATCCCATCCCATGGGACCGCTTCACTTAGGCGATCTGATCGGACTGGATATCTGCCTTGCTATCATGGAGGTTCTCTATAATGAGACTAAAGATGAGAAGTATGCTCCTCAGCCGCTTCTGAAGAAGATGGTGGAAGAGAAGAAACTCGGCAGAAAGACCGGCGTAGGATTCTTCGATTATTCGAGATAAGCAGACTGAGAACAGCCAAAGAAAGATTTCGACTGCTTGCAGGCGTAAATCTTTCCTTTGTGCTGTTTGAAGGAGCAACCTGCAACGAGTCTGTTTATCATAACAAAGGCAGGCTACAATATAAAACATGGAGGAATAAAAAATCATGGATTTTACTTTAAGCAAAGAACATGAAATGGCGAGAGCTCTTTTTAAAGAGTTCGCTGAAAAAGAAGTAAAACCTCTTGCCCAGGAAGTGGACGAGACAGAGGTTTTTCCGAGAGAGACCGTTGAAAAGATGGCCAAATTAGGTTTTCTTGGTATTCCCGTTCCCAAGGAGTATGGCGGACAGGGATGTGATCCTCTTACATATGCTATGTGTGTAGAGGAACTCTCCAAGGTATGCGGTACCACAGGCGTTATCGTTTCCGCACATACCTCTCTGTGCTGTGATCCTATCATGACCTATGGTACAGAGGAGCAGAAACAGAAATATTTAGTACCCCTTGCAAAAGGTGAGAAGCTTGGTGCTTTCGGTCTGACAGAGCCTGGTGCTGGTACAGATGCGCAGGGACAGCAGACCAAGGCAGTACTTGACGGCGAGGAGTGGGTATTGAATGGTTCCAAGTGCTTTATCACCAACGGTAAAGAGGCTGATGTGTATGTTATCTTCGCAATCACAGGTACAGTTGAGAAACGCGGCAGACTTCAGAAAGAGATTTCTGCATTTATCGTAGAAAAAGGTACCCCCGGCTTTACTTTCGGTACCAAAGAGAAGAAGATGGGTATCCGTGGATCATCCACTTATGAGCTGATCTTCACGGACTGTCGTATTCCGAAAGAAAATCTCTTAGGGCAGCAGGGTAAGGGCTTTAACATTGCCATGCACACACTGGATGGCGGCCGTATCGGTATCGCATCCCAGGCACTTGGTCTGGCAGAGGGCGCATTAGAGACGACCATCGAGTATGTGAAAGAGAGAAAACAGTTTGGCAGAGCTATCGGTGCTTTCCAGAATACACAGTTCCAGCTTGCAGACATGGCTACCAAGGTAGAGGCTGCACAGCTTCTGGTATACAAGGCTGCTATGGCGAAGGCAACGCAGAAGGTTTATTCTGTAGAAGCTGCCAAGGCAAAATTATATGCGGCGGAAGTTGCAATGGAAGTGACCACCAAGGCAGTACAGTTACATGGCGGTTACGGCTACATCAGAGAGTACGATGTGGAGCGCATGATGCGTGATGCCAAGATCACGGAGATTTACGAAGGCACCAGCGAAGTACAGAGAATGGTCATCTCCGGGGCATTATTAAAGTAGGCATAATCAATACAAGGTATTTTCGAGTGCCGGCCTACTTACATGGAAGGGTCGGCGCAATAATAAAAAATATAAGGAGAGAAATACAATGAAAATTGTTGTTTGTATTAAACAGGTTCCTGATACCAAGGGCGGCGTTAAGTTTAATCCTGACGGAACACTCGACAGAGGCGCTATGCTTACGATCATGAACCCGGATGATAAAGCAGGTCTGGAAGCGGCACTTAGATTAAAAGACCAGTATGGTGCGGAAGTAACAGTTGTAACGATGGGTCTCCCCAAGGCGGAAGAAGTTCTGCGTGAGGCTATGGCTATGGGCGCGGACAAGGGTGTTCTGGTGACAGACAGAGTCCTTGGCGGTGCTGATACCTGGGCGACTTCCACCACACTGGCAGGCGCAATCAGAAATCTGGAGTATGATCTGATCATCACCGGCCGTCAGGCTATCGATGGTGATACGGCACAGGTAGGACCTCAGATTTCCGAGCATCTTGATATTCCGGTTATCTCCTATGCACAGAATATCAAGATTGAGGGTGACAGCGTAGTCGTGGAACGTCAGTATGAGGACAGATATCATGTGGTGAAGGCTAAGATGCCCTGCCTGATTACAGCTCTTTCTGAGTTAAATGAGCCCAGATATATGACACCCGGCGGAATCTTCGATGCATATAAGCAGGAGATTACCGTATGGGGCAGAGCAGACTTAAAGGATGTAGATGATGCAAACTTAGGTCTGAAGGGTTCACCGACAAAGATTGCCAAGGCCTCTGACAAAGTCAGAAAAGGTGCCGGCGAGAAGGTTACTCTCGATCCTGATGAATCCGTAAGCTACATCGTTGACAAGCTGAAAGTTAAACATGTCATCTAACAATTCAGCCAGATCGAATCTTATAGAATACGCGTAAAACGAGTGCGCAGAAATGAGGTAAAAAATGAATTTAGAAGAATACAAGGGTGTATATGTCTTTGCGCAGCAGGTAGATAATGAGATCAGCAGTATTGCATTTGAATTACTTGGCAAAGCAAAAGACCTCGCGAAAGATTTAGGTACAGATGTTACAGCTGTGTTGATTGGTTCCGGTATCAAAGACCTTGCAGATCAGCTCGCTGAGTATGGTGCAGACAAAGTTATCGTAGTGGACGATCCTGAACTGAAGGATTACAGAACAGAGCCTTACGCACATGCGCTCGCTTCCGTGATCAACCAGTATAAGCCTGAGATCATGCTGGTAGGCGCTACTGCAATCGGCAGGGATTTAGGGCCGAGAGTGTCCGCAAGAGTGGCTACTGGTCTGACAGCAGACTGTAC
Organism: uncultured Lachnospiraceae bacterium; assembly: GCA_946554445.1. Lineage (GTDB taxonomy): Bacteria > Bacillota > Clostridia > Lachnospirales > Lachnospiraceae > UBA3282. The sequence goes on from CAMNSD010000008.1 coordinate 58,746, forward strand.
CGTTTTGGAGATTGGTGATTTCCCGTTACAGGCAGTGCCGGGACAGGAGCAGTTACATAATCAGCTGCTGATGACACGTCCCGCTTTTGGCGGTAACACCATCGCTACCATCGCATGTCCTTACAACCGTCCGCAGATGGCTACGGTACGTGCAGGCGTTATGCAGAAGATCACTCCCATCAAGGGCGCTAAAGCCGTTGTGGAAGAGTACAATCCTGGATTTACACCGGACAATAAATATGTGGAGATTCTTGATATCGTGAAGGCAGTATCTAACACGGTGGATATTATGGATGCCAAGATCCTGGTGTCTGGCGGCCGTGGCGTGGGAAGCCCGGAGAACTTCAAGATTCTGGAGGATTTAGCAGAGGTGCTTGGCGGTACTGTAAGCTGTTCCCGTGCCGTGGTGGATTCCGGCTGGAAGCCCAAGGATCTGCAGGTTGGTCAGACAGGCAAGACTGTTCGTCCTAACGTATATTTTGCAATCGGTATTTCCGGAGCAATCCAGCATGTGGCAGGTATGGAAGAGTCCGACATCATCGTTGCCATCAACAAAGATGCGGATGCACCGATCTTTGATGTAGCTGACTACGGCGTAGTGGGCGACTTGAACAAGATCGTTCCCAAGCTGACGGAAGCTTTAAAAGCTGAGATTGAGGCGGCAAAATAAAAATCATTATCTAAAATGAACGGATAAAGCCTTCGCGTTTATGATCTGGTGGTCATTTATGCGGAGGCTTTGTTAGTGTTTTGGGAAAGTGATTTTAGGTTTTCCCATTCCGTTTTTGCGTGGAATATGTTACTATGAAAGAGAACTGCCATATGTTTTTGATACCGTAAAGGGAAACGTAAAATGGAGGGGCTATGGACGGAATGGGAAGAAACCAAAATGAGATGGGAAATGAACCGCAGTGGGATAATACCTATGGCAAACGGAGTCTGCCGCAGGTAAATACTGCTTACGGCGTACAAAATGCCCTATATGAGGAGCAGAAACAGACAGAACAGAGTATGGCGGAAAGGATTAGTTCCTTTGGACCACCGGTACAGCCATATCTGCCCCGGGAGAAAAAGCATAAGAAAGGGATTTTGATTGCGGTGGGAACAGTGTTGCTCTTCCTCGTAGTCTGCATTGGCGTTGGATATTTTGCGCATATCAATTCCCCGATTTATAAGCTTAAGAAGGGGTTTGAAAAGATGGATGGTGAATGGGCGCAGCTGCGTAATCCTCTGGCAGAGAAATTGGATGCAGATGAGATTTCCCGGATGATGGCGGAGGATGGCAGTCATGTCAAGACAAGATTGAACTTTGCCATGGATGCCTATGGAGTTGGAAGCGTTACGCTGGGAATAGATACAGATTATCACAAGGATGTACGTCGCAAGGAACTGGATGCCAGGACCAGTTTCAGCGTTATGAATTACGATTTTGCACATTTTAATCTCTATGGGGATGAGGATGTATTGTGTTTTTCTATTCCGGAATTATTTCTGGAAGACATCTATATCGAGACGGAGAATGTGACAGGACAGTATAACAGGTCCATGTGGGCGGATTCCTATATGTTTGGAGAAATGGAAGAAGACTATTCCATTGATCTGTTTCAAGATACACCACAGTATGGATCTGTGCACAGCTGGCAGGAAGTAAGGGAATATTTGGGAAGAAATTCCGATCATCTGGAAACCTGTCTTAAGGAGGCCAAGATAGAAAAGGCTGGGAAGGGAATCTATCGGGTGACGTTTGATTCGATGGAGGTTAATTATCTGCTTCGTGACCTTTTGCAGTCCTACGAGGATATGACGGGCCAGGACATGTATGATATGTTGTCCTGCCTGCAGTTAGTCAGTATGGGTGATGATATCAGTTTTTTGATAAAGATTGACCAGAAAGGGCTTATCAGGCGTATTGTAATTGAAGATCCGATCAGTATTATGGATAATCAGATCAAGCTGGAAGGGGAGGTACTTTTTAACGGGAAAAAGCGCAGTGTCGATTTGATTCAGGGAGAATTTGCATTTACGGGATACGAAGATGATGAAAATCTGGAGATTATCTGGCAGGTGGATCAGTGGATTGATTCGGCCGGGGATGAATACCAGGTGGAAGCGGATGTGAAGTGTAAGGCATTTGATGAGGAAATGAATTTGAAGTACAAGGGTACTTTCGATGCCGCTTATGATGAATTTGTGATGAATTTTTCCATGAAAGACGATTGGACTGTCTGCAATATCTACGGGAACGGACGATTTGATAACATCAGGCCGGGGTGCGGATATGAGATGGATTTAGAAGAGTTTTCCATGGAACTGGACGGGGAAGAACTCTTTAAGTTAAGCGGCGATATTATGGTGGAACCGCAGCGTGGTGAGATCAGGCCTTCGGCAAAAGCGGGAAAGGCGTTTTTTAAGATGACGGAGGAGGACTGGTACAGGGTGTTTGACAGAATTGATGAGGAATATGGAAGCCTTCTGGATATGTTGTGGTAGAGATACCATGGAAAAGAAATTGAAAAGTGAGGATGCGTATGAATATAGATAAAAACGGGATGAGCGATGTTGGAAGCGCAGACGAGGAGATGATCGCAGAAGTTATGCGGCATCTGGACCAGGAGTCTTCGCAGGGAGTATACCGCATGAGTGTCACTTTTGATGAGAAGGAAGAGAAGGCGAAAAATGTCTCTCATGCCTGTTGTCATATGTATGGCAGGCCAGCTTCGGAGACGGTGGGACTTCTGGATATGTATACCGATATGAACGCTGGACAGCCGGATCGGCAATAGGAGTGTAAGATTCCGGGGCGGAATTATGGAGGATAGTGTGATGGATAAAGATAGAAAGAATATCATGGAGTACGAGACAGTAGCGCTGGATGATGAAAACAGCGCCCTGGTGATCATAGACCAGACGAAACTGCCGGGGGAGACGGTATTGATCAGCCTGCACACGGGGCAGGAGATTTGGGATGCCATCTATCTGTTGAAAGTGCGTGGTGCGCCTGCTATCGGCGTGGCTGCAGCTTTCGGGATTTATCTGCTGGCGAAACAGATTGAGACGCAGGATTATGGGACATTTTATCAAGAATTTCAGAAGCAGAAAGAATATCTCAACTCAGCACGTCCTACGGCAGTCAATCTGTCCTGGGCATTAAATCGCATGGAAAAAGTTTGTACAGAAAACAGCGAGAAACCGGTGGAAGAGATCAAGGCGCTTCTGCGGGCGGAAGCCATTGCCATGAAAGAAGAGGACATCCGTGTTTGTAAGGCGATTGGTGAGCATGGACTTACGCTGGTCAAGCCGGGTGATGGCATCCTCACTCATTGTAATGCCGGTCAGCTTGCGACCTGTAAGTACGGCACGGCTACGGCACCTATTTATTTGGGGCAGGAACGGGGTTATCATTTCCGTGTCTTTGCGGATGAGACAAGACCGCTTTTGCAGGGCGCCAGGCTGACAGCTTATGAACTTTATGCTTCTGGAGTGGATGTGACACTTCTGTGCGATAACATGTCGGCCACAGTGATGCGTAACGGTTGGATTAACGCTGTGTTTGTGGGCTGTGACCGGGTGGCGGCCAATGGGGATACCGCGAATAAGATTGGTACTTCGGTAGTGGCCACGGTGGCGAAACGTTATCATGTTCCCGTCTATATCTGTGCGCCCACATCCACGATCGACATGGACACGCCTACGGGGGCAGATATTGTGATCGAACAGCGCCCGGCGCATGAGGTGACGCAGATGTGGTATGAAAAACCCATGGCGCCGGAGGGGGTTAAGGTGTTTAATCCGGCCTTTGATGTGACGGATCATGACCTGATTGCTGGAATTGTGACCGAGTATGGGATCGCTAGGGAACCTTATACGGAATCCCTGAAAGAGATGTTTGCACGGAAGGAAGCAGATAGGATATGAGCATGTTACTGACAGTGGCATAGAACGTATCATTTTGTTTGTAAAAATGCACAATACAACATATTGTTGTTTTGTTGGCTAGATATACAACATATTGATTTTCTTGGCCATTTTGATAGAGATAAGGGATATATAAACGATAAAACGAATATAAGGGAATGGAAAAATTCTACAGATTAACTGGAAATTGGGACTTGTATCTGTGAATATCCTATGTTATAACTAGGGTAGAGATGCGAAGAAACAGAAGAAAGTACGCGGATGGATGTAAATCCCCCGCATACTGTGCCGGATAAGATCGTTATCGGTTGAAACGAAATAATTTATAAGGTTCTACATCCAGAGCCTTGGCGATGGCGAAAAGAAGATCCAGCGAGAGTGGACGGATGATATTGGGAGCCTCAATGGCGCCTAAGTGCTGACGGCTGATGTCCACCATTTCTGCAAGTTGTTCCTGTGTCAGCTTTCTATGTTTTCTGTAATAAGCTATGTTGTATCCCAGTTCTGTGTACTCAAAAGAGTATGGGGATGCAGAATCAGTTTGTTTCATAAAATTTCCTCCAATAGTTTTATTGTAAGTATTGACGAAAAATAGTAAATAATGCCAAGAGTGACAACTGATATGGAAGAAATAACAACATATACATGAGAAATATAAGAGAGCCGTGGGCGAAGAATATTTTGCGCGACAGCGGTGTGGAGGTTTCTATGAGATTAGAAGAACTGCAGGATTATGATTCTGTCACGATTCAGTGTCATGACAATCCCGATGCAGATACGCTTGCGTCAGGTTTTGCCATGTATCGCTATTTTCAGGATACGGGCAGACAGGCACGATTGATCTATTGTGGGAGAAATAGGATTCAGAAACCGAATCTTTTGATGATGGTGGAACATCTGGAGATTCCGGTTACTTACATAGAGGATGTGCCAGCGTTTCTGGCGCAGGAACCGGAGGGGAGGCTGCAAGGGCTTTTGCTTACGGTGGACAGTCAGTACGGCGCAGGAAATGTGACGAAACTGCCGGCCGAGGAGGTAGCGGTTATTGACCATCATCAGGTGGAGGTGACTTTGCCGGAAAAGAACGAGATCAATCCACATCTGGGAAGCTGCTCAACTCTGGTGTGGCAGTTATTGTGCAGGGCAGGATATCAGATCAAAGACTTGCATCTGGGGACAGCCCTCTATTATGGATTGTTTACGGACACCAATCAATTTGCAGAGATTTTTAATCCCCTGGACATGGATATGCGGGAGGCGGTTCCCTGTGATAAGTCGCTGATCACATTGTTTCGCAATTCCAATCTCTCCCTGCAGGAGATGGAGGTGGCCGGGGTGGCTATGATCCGGCATATTTATAATGATGACTATAACTATGCGATCATCAAATCCAAACCCTGCGATCCAAATATTCTGGGTTTGATCAGTGATTTCCTGATTCAGGTGGCGGAAGTCTATTGCTGTGTTGTCTACAATGAGACGGGGGATGGTTATAAATTTTCTGTCCGCAGCTGTGTCAAAGAAGTGCAGGCCAATGAACTGGCGGCTTTCTTGGCGGAAGGAGTGGGTTCCGGCGGCGGTCACCGGGAAAAAGCGGGCGGATTTATCAGTATGCAGTTATATGAGGAAGCCTATCCGACACTGCATTCGGAAGCCTTTTTCAGTGAACGTCTTAACGACTACTTCGATCACTGTCAGGTCATTTATGCAAAGGAGTATGAGATTGACCTTACGGATATGCAGCCTTATGTGAAAAAGCCTGTGCCCCTTGGCTATGTGGAGGCCACAGAGGTGCTGCCTACAGGGACACCCATCACCATCCGTACACTGGAAGGAGATGTGGATATGGTAGTGGAAGATGATCTGATCATCATGGTCGGGATTAAGGGGGAAGTGTATCCCAACCGCCGGGAACGTTTTGAGAAGAGTTATGAGGCCACGCAGAGGTCGTACCATGAGTGCGAAGATCATGCGCATTGCGAACTTTTGTATGAACCCACAATACATAATCGTTCCACGGGAGAGGTGATGAAGCTGGTCGATCAGGCCAAGATTTGTATTGCCAGCGGCGGCACCCATATCTATGCGAGGAAACTGACTGAGAGAGTCAAGATATTTACGGCCTGGGATGAGGAAAAATATATGCTGGGAAAACCGGGAGACTATTTGGCAGTGCGTTGCGACGATATGCATGATATTTATGTGGTGGAACAGGATATTTTCCATAAGACGTATGAGGAGAAAGCAGCGCAGCAGTAAGAAGGGCAATGATAAGAACAGAAGTAAGGGCAAAGGTAAGAACAGGGCGGGTGTCAGGCAGTCGTAAATGGATCTGCCGGGGAGGATGGATGTGAAGAAAAAAGAGGATATGACGATAGAGAATGGGATGCGGTACGATGCCTTTATCAGTTACCGGCATACGGAACCGGACAGCTATGTGGCCCAGACACTGCATAAGTGCCTGGAAAGTTTTAAGCTGCCCCGTAGTCTGGTACGGCAGAAGGAAGAAGAACAGCGCCAGAGGACTGCTGAAAGGTTTAAGACACGGATTCACAGGGTATTCCGCGACCGGGAGGAGTTGCCGCTGGTGAGTAACCTGGCGGATCCGATCACGGAGGCTTTGGAACAGTCGGAGTTTCTCATTGTGATCTGCTCTCCTAGACTGAATGAGTCAATGTGGTGCCGCAAGGAGATAGAGACCTTTATCCAGATGCATGACAGGGAGCATGTGCTGGCGGTTTTGGTGGAGGGGGAGCCGGAGACTTCGTTTCCGGAGGAACTGCTTTACCGGGAGGAGGAAGAACTACAGCCTGACGGCAGTGTCGCCTATAAAAAGGTTCCGGTGGAGCCTTTGGCGGCGGATGTGCGGGGGCGCACGCACAGGGAAATACGCAAGAAGATTAAGAGTGAACTGCTTCGCCTGGCAGCGCCTATGTTTGACTGTAATTACGATGATTTAAGACAGCGGCACAAAGAGCAGAAGATGCGGAAAACCATTTTGACATCCGTGTCGGTGAGTGCGGTGTGTCTGTTGATCGGTCTGGTCAGTACGATTATGGCATTGAAAATACAGCATCAGAGTCAGCAGATAAAGTCTCAGAGTGAACAGATTGAGAAATCGGCGCAGCAGATTTATGAACAGTCTGAACTGATAGCAGCGCAGAACCTGGAAGTCAGTGAGCGGATTGCGGAAACACAGGCCAGGGAGGCACTTACTTTTCTGGAAGAAGGGGACCGGATGCTGGGGATGGCGGAAGCTGTCGTGGCCTACGAGAACTGGTCTCCGGAAAAGATATATGACGGTTTGTATAGGGACAATATCTATAAAGGATCGACCACGCCGGAGGAATGTCCTTCCCAGCTTACTTATGCGTTGACGGAGTTGTTGTATTTATATGAGAACGGGGCGCAGATTAAACCGGACCGCATCTTGGAAGATGGCAGTACCATCCGCTTTATGAAATTATCTCCAAAGGGGAGCAGACTGATGACCGTGGGAGATTCCGGCAGTCTGACGGTTTGGGAGAGTCAGAATGACAGAGTTAGAATATCGCTCAAACCGGAGGGGGTGAATCTGTCCTGGGAAAGCCAGATGGATTTCCTGTCCGAAGATCAGATCTTGTATCCTCAGGAAAATGTGCTTTGTCTGCAGAATGTTGAGACAGAAGAAGTGATCACCTATCCCTGTGATGTGTATGAAGGTGTAATACCCATACCAGAGAAATCGTCCTTCCTGGTAGTGGAAGAGGGTGGATGCTACCTGGTGGGAGCAGACGGGAAAGCGGCAGGCCGGCTGCAGTGGGATCAGCTGCAGGAAGGACTGAGCGCCAGGCCTGGGTTTGAATCTGCCCAGACGGTCACGGAAGATGGCAGGATTTTGGCGGCATTGGAACTGACCGGTACAGTCAGCGCAGATGGTGGAGAGGTGGACGCGGATACGTCTGTTGGCAGCGTGCTGGGAAGAGAGGGGAAATGGATCGTAGTGCTGGAATACGATGGCGCTGGCGGGGGAGAACCCACAGCTGCGATTTATCCCATTGAGTATGAGTATATAAAAGGGATTTGCCTGGAAGCGGACAGTTATCAGCAAGGCAGCAATCTGCTCTATGTGATCAGCAACCACAGCGAAAAGACGGATGCTTCTGTAACTATGAGTGATATGACGGGACAGCTGCAAGTGTTTGACTTATCCGGTCAAAATGAACTCTGGTCTTATAATAAGTCTGGCGGCTGGCTCTATGATGTGGGGTTAGCGCAGCAGAAAGACAGTCATTACCTTTTGTGTCAAATGTACAGTGACGTGCTGCTGCTTGACAGGCGGGACGGCAGTCTGATCAATACCTTCTCTTTTGGTTCCGAGGTGGTGAAGATAGGCGCTTATAAGGATTCCGAGCATTTTATGGCGTTTACCAGGGACGGTGTCTGGCATTATCTGCACACCGGACGGATGGAAGATATGGTGGGCATGACCTTTGTTGACTGTACTTCTTCCAATGTAAAGGACTTTGCCATCGGGGACGGCTACTGTGTGACACTGCCTTATGGCAGTAACTGTGCGACCATATACCGGACAGCCCGGGGTGAGGGTGTGGAGTCTTTCTACGAGGGGGAAGGTACCTACCAGCAGGCCAAACTCAGTGCGGACGGAGGACTTCTGGCGGTGTCCAGGTATGATGAGAACAGCCATACCTGCGTGGAGATGTTTGATACGGCCAAGAAAGAGCTCTTATGGACTTATGAGGATGATAGTTATTATGAAGACATGGCCTTCGGCGATTTTGACGGGGAGGGAACGGAGTCCCTTCTGGTGATCACTAAGGGGGCATATCATATGATTGATCCGGCGGATGGGACTGTGATCAGGACGGTGACATTTGCGGACAGTTATATGGATTATCTGGGCATGGATATGGTAAACGGGGTGATCTGTCTACAGGATTATCACACGTTGTACGGATACCGGATTGCGGACGGCGCCCTTCTCTATGAGGAGGAACTGGAGGACGGCATTGCAGCGGTGTGCCATGGACAGCCTTTTTATGCGGTGGCCTCCAAGGAGACGGACAGCCTGCTCTTCTACCAGATGGGGGTGGCTGAAGTCTTTATGGATCCTGGAATGGGGAGCGTAGATGTGGATTATCTGGAGACCATGTTCTTTGATGAGGATGATGATGACCTTTATCTGGTCTATAAAGATGGAAGAGTCGCTATTTGGTTTGTGAACTGGGACGGTGAGGACTGGGATTTCTGCGGCATTCATGGCAGATATGAGGGACTCTCCGAGAGGATGACGCGGTACGAGGCGGTGGAGGGAGCGGACTTTGGATTTTTGTGCGGGGATAGTGACGCTTACCAGATTAATCTGCAAAGGAGGCAGATGTACCGCAAACTTTCCCATATCCACGGATATCTGGCTTATGACGCCGTTTCGGGGACACTGTATCTGCATAACGGAAAAGAAATCTATACCTCTCCGCTGTATTCGATAGAAGAGATTGTGGATATGGCACAGCAGATATTGAGTGCCAGCAGTTATTATTGGAATTATCGGGAATTTGTGCCTCATTATATGGATGATATTTAAAAAGGCCGGTCGGTGAAATCAAGGGCAGACAATGGGAACAAAATGGGGTAGAATGTTAATAATATGTAAATCATGAAGGAAAAACAGGAGGAAACAGTATGGTGTACAAATGCAGTGTGTGCGGGTACGTGTTTGACGAGGAGAAAGAGGGAAAGACCTTGGCGGAATTGAAAGAATGTCCTATGTGCAGACAGCCTGCAGATAAGTTTGTGCCAGTGGATGGACAGGAATCAGAGGATGATACGGTGTCCGGGAACAGGCAGGAGGAAGTAAAGCAACAGAATGATTCGGGCGTGGCCGCAGAACAGGAACTCGATCTTCAGTACCCGAAGGAAACCCGTAAAATGGATGCGGATTACCGTTATATGAAGCAGATCCATGAGATGGGGGTGACTGGGAAGCCGATTATCGAGGCGATGGGTACCCGGATGTCCATGCCGGATTGGGATGATATTCTTGTGCTGGGAGCGCAGTTGAACCCAATGCCCTTAGATGAACATGCGCCTGTGGTGACTACTACGGTCATTGGTAAAAATGCAAAACGTCCCATGATATTAGATACGCCGGTTTATATTTCCCATATGTCTTTTGGCGCATTGTCCAAAGAAGTCAAAACCGCTATGGCCAAAGGCAGCGCCATGGCCCGTACTGCTATGTGCAGCGGGGAGGGCGGTATCCTGCCGGAAGAAAAGGAAGCGGCCTACAGATACATATTTGAGTATGTTCCGAATAAATATAGTGTGACGGACGAGAATCTGCGGACTTCGGATGCGGTGGAGATCAAGATCGGCCAGGGAACGAAACCGGGTATGGGCGGGCATCTGCCGGGCAGTAAGGTGACGCCGGAGATTGCAAAGATTCGTGAAAAACCCTTGGGGGAAGATGTGATCAGCCCTTCCAGGATGCCGGGCATTGATACCAAAGAAGATTTGAAAGCCTTGTTAGCGGAACTTCGTAGAAGAAGCGATGGCAGACCTATCGGTATTAAGATTGCGGCGGGACGGATCGAGCAGGATCTGGAGTACTGTGTCTTTGCAGAACCAGACTTTATCACCATAGACGGCAGAGGCGGTGCAACGGGGGCTTCGCCGGCAATCGTCCGGGATTCCACCAGTGTGCCAACCATTTATGCGCTCTATCGTGCAAGAAAGTATCTGGATACCATTAAGTCAGACATTCAGCTTGTGATTACCGGCGGCCTGCGGGTATCTTCCGATTTTGCCAAAGCGCTGGCCATGGGAGCGGACGCGGTGGCGGTGGCCTCGGCGGCGATGGTGGCGGCGGCTTGCCAGCAGTATCGGATCTGCGGTTCCGGTATGTGTCCAGTGGGTGTGGCGACACAGGATCCGGAACTGCGTGCCAGACTACATGTGGAAGCAGCAGCGAAACGGGTGGCGAACTATCTGATCTGTTCTACCGAAGAACTAAAGACCTTCGCCAGAATTACCGGCCATGAGAATGTGCATGATTTAAATGTGGGTGATTTGTGTACGATCAACCGGGAGATATCGGAATATACCAATATCAGACATGCTTAGGTAATATGGCGTGGCATAAAAGCTGCGAATATGCATAACATAAAGGTTGTGAATTCGCAGACAGGAAGATAGCTGTAAGGGACTATTCTGTATTCTGAAAAGACATTTCAGGATACATGGAATAAATAGAAAATATAAATCAAGGAAGGAGATTGTACCATGAGCAACAAATACGCAGGAACACAGACAGAAAAGAACTTAGAGGCAGCATTTGCAGGGGAATCACAGGCGAGAAATAAATATACATATTTCGCGTCCGTGGCCAAGAAAGAAGGGTTTGAACAGATTTCTTCCATCTTTGCAAAGACGGCCGACAATGAGAAGGAACATGCCAAGATGTGGTTTAAAGAATTGAACGGCATCGGTGATACGGCGGCGAACCTTGGCGCAGCGGCGGACGGCGAGAATTACGAGTGGACGGATATGTATGAAGGTTTTGCCAAGACTGCGGAGGCGGAAGGCTTTCCGGAACTTGCGGAGAAATTCCGTATGGTAGGCGCGATCGAGAAGCATCATGAGGAGAGATACCGGGCGCTGTTACATAATGTGGAGACCAAGGCGGTGTTCGAGAAGAGCGAAGTGAAGGTGTGGGAGTGCCGCAACTGCGGTCATATTGTGGTGGGCACCAAAGCACCGGAAGTATGTCCGGTCTGCAATCACCCGCAGAGCTATTTTGAAGTTATCGCCGAGAACTATTAAGTCTGCAGTTCATGTGACCTGCATATGAATCCCACAGTTCATGTACCGGGACTTGCAGTTTCTGGTAAAGTGTGTATAATGGTAAATAGGTTTATACAGCCGGCAAAGCAGTTTTGCAAGGAGGAATCAGGCGATGGGATTTACATTGTTAGTGGGCGGTTTTGTGGTGGTTGTCATCATTCCGGTGGTGATTTCCGTAGTGTCTTCCGTAGTTTCCGGCATTGCTGCGGCAGTAGACGACGAGGAAGATTAAAGGAATAGAAGATAGCTTTTACCGATGGACAGATTCGGTAAGTAAGAGAGGTTTAGGGCAGGGTGGAATTTCACTAGGTGGGATTTTGCCCTGTTTTTTACGGTATAGGAAAGTTTTTTGCTTATCCGAGTCTGCGGAGCGAATCTCGCAAAGTTAATCTTGCGAAGCAAATTAACTCTATGTTAAAATATTTAGGAATAAATTGAGCGAAACCTGATTTTTAAAGGAGGAGGCGGCGGCAGCAGCTGCGAGCGCCGCGTGAATGATCTATGAGTGAAAATGAGAAGCGTCTGACACCAGAAGAATCTGAGACAAAGGAAGTGGTGTCCAAGAATTTTATTGAGCAGATCATTGAAAAAGATTTGGCAGAAGGTGTTTATGATACCGTGCATACCCGGTTTCCACCGGAACCCAACGGCTATCTGCATATCGGCCATGCCAAGAGTATTCTGTTAAATTCCGGACTTGCGGCCCAGTATGGCGGCAAGTTCAATATGCGTTTTGATGATACCAATCCAACCAAAGAAAAAAGTGAATTTGTGGAGTCCATCAAAGCGGATGTGAAGTGGCTCGGTGCGGATTATGAGGATAGGCTGTTCTTTGCTTCCGATTATTTTGAGCAGATGTATGAGGGAGCGCTTAAGTTGATCAGGAAGGGTAAGGCCTACGTGTCGGACCTTACCGCGGAACAGATGCGCGAATACCGCGGTACGCTGACGGAGCCGGGGAAAGATGATCCTAATCGCGGCAGAAGCGTGGAAGAGAACCTGAAATTGTTTGAAGAGATGAAAGAGGGCAAATATGCCGACGGCGAGAAAACGCTGCGGGCCAAGATTGATATGTCCTCCCCCAATATCAATATGCGGGATCCGATCCTTTATCGTGTGGCGCATTTATCCCATCAGAACACAGGAGATAAATGGTGTATTTATCCCATGTACGACTATGCGCATCCTATCGAGGACGCCATCGAGGGTATCACTCATTCCATCTGTACACTGGAATTTGAGGATCACAGACCGCTCTATAACTGGGTGGTAACAGAACTGGAATATCCCCATCCGCCCAAGCAGATTGAATTTGCCAAAATGTATTTGACCAATGTGGTCACTGGTAAGAGATATATTAAAAAACTGGTGGAGGATGGTATCGTGGACGGCTGGGACGATCCCAGGCTTGTGTCCATTGCCGCCCTCAGAAGGAGAGGATTCACGCCGGAATCCATCCGGCTGTTCGTGGATCTGTGCGGCGTGTCCAAGGCCAATTCCTCAGCGGAGTACTCTATGTTAGAGTATTGTATCAGAGAAGATTTGAAGATGAAACGTCCCAGGATTATGGCAGTGACCGATCCAGTCAAATTAATGATAGACAACTATCCGGAAGGTGAGACCGAGTGGCTCACTGTAGTCAACAATCCGGAGAATGAGTCCTTGGGATCGCGCGAGGTGCCTTTTAGCAGGGAGTTATATATCGAGAGAGAGGACTTTATGGAGGAACCGCCGAAGAAATATTTCCGACTGTTTCCGGGGAATGAGGTCCGTCTCATGAGCGCTTATTTCGTAAAATGTGTGGGCTGCGAGAAGGATGCGGACGGTAATGTGACAGTGGTGCATTGCACTTATGATCCGGCGTCCAAAGGCGGCAACAGTCCTGACGGCAGAAAGGTCAAGGGAACCATTCACTGGGTATCGGCGGCAGAATCCGTGAAGGCACAGGTCAGACTCTATGAGAATATTATAGATGAGGAAAAAGGCGTCTACAATGAAGATGGCAGTTTGAACCTAAATCCCAATTCCCTTAAGGTTCTTGATGAATGTCGGATTGAGCCTTCCGTAAAGGATGCGGAGGCATATGAGAGTTTTCAGTTTGTGAGGCAGGGGTTCTTCTGTGTGGATTGTAAGGATTCAAGGCCGGGGGCACTGGTTTTTAATAGAATTGTGTCTCTTAAGAGTTCTTATGTATTGCCGAAAAAGGAGAATTAGGGTACAATATCTTTATATGTATTATTTATAGCTGGGAGGATAAAATAATGGCAGGATTATTGTCGGGGTTAGAGCAGTTTGGATTGAGCAATCTGGAGAGTATGGATTTGTATGAAGCGCCCAAGAAGGCGGAGACGGGGCCTGATGGAGCGCCTGCGGCGCCTGTGGTACAGGAGCAGGATTTTCTTTTTGATAAATCTTTTAACTGCCCGATCTGTGATAGGGAATTTAAGGCAAGGACAGTTAAGATTGGCAAGGCGAAACTGGGGGGCAGTGATCTGGATCTTCGTCCCAGGTACGAGCAGATTGATCTTTTGAAGTATGATATCATCATGTGCCCTTACTGTGGGTATGCGGCGCTGAGCAGATTTTTTAAGTTTCTCACATCACCCCAGGCGAAGAATATACAGAAGGCGATTTCTTCGACTTTTAAGCCGCAGAAAGAGACCAAGGAGACTTATACTTATGATGAGGCGTTAGAGCGTTATAAGCTGACGTTGGCGAATGCCATCGTCAAACAGGCCAAGTCCAGTGAGAAGGCGTATATTTGCTTAAAGACTGCGTGGCTGTTACGCGGTAAGGCGGAGCATCTGGATACGACGCAGCCGGACTATGAAGAGCAGAAGAAAGCTTGTCAGGAAGAGGAAGATGAATTCTTAAGAAATGCCTTGGAGGGATTCCTGGCGGCAAGACAGACAGAGAATTTCCCTATGTGCGGTATGGATGAGCCAACAGTAGATTATCTGATCGCTGTGACGGCAATGCGTTTTGAACAGTATGACTTAACCAGCCGTCTGATCACAGGCATCCTTACTTCCACTGGCGCTAATCCTCGTATGAAGGATAAGGCAAGGGATGTGAAGGAAATGTTGATGAAAAAGATTAAGGAAAAAAATGCGGCCAGAAAGTAGACGGCCGTTGAGAAGATGAAAGAATTACCGATTCATATTCAGTTAGACCTTAAGAGCGGTAAAACATTATACGAGCAGATATACGAATATATCCGGGAGGAGATTAGGGCAGGACGGCTTTTAGTAAACGAGAAGCTGCCCTCCGCCAGATTTTTGGCCCAGAGTTTGCAGGTATCCAGAACAACGGTGGATATGGCGTATGGGCAGCTGGTGGCGGAAGGGTATCTTACAGCACGTCCCAAGAGGGGCTATTATGTCAGTGCCTTAGAAGATTTGTACGAGTTAAAGACCTTGTCTTTTGCAGAGAAAAAGCCGGGAGAAGAGCAGATGGCAGAAGGTCCGCAGGTACAGACGGATGCCTGTCGTTATGATTTTTCCCCGAATGTGATCGACATGAGTCTCTTCCCCTATGCAACTTGGAAGAAGATCACCAGAAATATTCTGGTAGACGCCAAGAGCCAGATGTTTGCGTTGGGGGAGCCGCAGGGAGATGCGGAACTCCGGACAACAATCTGCCGTTATCTGCACGGATCCCGCGGGGTGAACTGTGAACCGGAACAGATTATTGTCGGAGCAGGAAATGATTTCCTGCTTCTTTTATTGGAAAAAATTCTGGGACGCCATATCCGTGTGGCGATGGAGAATCCTACCTATGTGAGGGCGTATAAAATTTTTCGCTCTTTTGCTTATCCGGTATCGTTGGTGCCGGTGGATGAGAAGGGAATCCGGGTGGACTGTCTGAGAAAAACGGATGCGCAGATTGCCTATGTAATGCCTTCTCATCAGTATCCGACGGGAGTATCCATGCCCATTGGGCGGCGGATGGAACTCCTAAAGTGGGCAGCGGAACAGGAGGGGCGCTATCTGATCGAGGACGATTACGACAGCGAATTTCGTTATAAGGGAAAGCCCCTGCCTTCCCTGCAGGCTTCTGACAGCGCGGGACGGGTTATTTATATTGGCACTTTTTCCAAGGCAATCGCACCGGCAATCCGTATCAGTTATATGGTGCTGCCCAGTCCACTTCTTGACAGATACCGAAAGGAGTGTGGCTTTTTTTCCTCGTCGGTGTCGCGTATCGACCAGACCATCTTAAATGAATTTATCAGGGATGGGTATTTTGAACGGTATCTGAACAAGATGCGAAAACATTATCGGATGAAGCATGATCTGCTCTTAAACGAGATTCGTCCTTTGGGAAAAGAGTTCCGTATCACGGGTGGAAATGCGGGACTGCATATCCTGCTGACGGATAAAAAGGGAAGAAGTGAGGCAGTGCTAGAGGAGGCTGCACGGGCAGAGAGTGTAAAAACTTATCGACTGGGAGACTTTCGTCTGGGCGAAACATTGGACACAGGAGAAGAGAAGGGGTTTCTTATGCCCGCCACCATGATCCTGGGCTATGGTGGGTTGTCCATGGAGGAAATCCGGGAAGGAATCAGTATATTAAAAAAAGTCTGGTCTTAGATGTTGTCATCCAGGACCGGACTTTTTTATTTTCGATATGTGATCTTTTTTAACATATTCAAATAGGAGGCTGTCTCCTCGTATAACATCTCCGGGTGGAAGGAAGCATCCTGAAAACGGGCGTCCATCAGGCCATCGATGGTGTAGTCCAGCATTTCATCAAGTTTGTCAAAGTCAACGTCTGCGCTGAACAAGGAACGGTCAGATTGGTTTTTTAAGACTGCATAGACATCCGATAATACATTGCGCTGCCGTTCGATGGCGGAAAGGGCTTCCCCCATGTCCTCGCGGCGGCAGCGGTTTAAGAACATCTGCATATAAGGATAGTTCTTAAGAACCTGCATTTTGGCAAATTCCATCTGTTTACGAAGCTCAAAATAATCGGTGGTCGTGGAAGATACGCCGCTGGTCAGTTCCAGTTTCATGAATCTAACGCTGTAGTCGTAGAGAAAAGTATAGAGTCCCAGCTTACTTCCGAAATAGTGAAATAAAAGGCCCTTACTGATTCCTGCTTCTGTTACAATGTCATCTGTGCTGGCGTGTTTATAACCGCCCATTGAAAACACTTTTAGGGCTGCATTGATCATGCGGTCCTGTTTTTCCTTCTTTAGATCAAAAAATTTCTCGTTCATGTTCTCCCCAATTCTACATAAGTTGACCTTTTTGGTCGATTTATACTATAACACAAATTTATGTAGGTTTCAATGTTATGTGAAAAACTAGTTTAGAGAAAAATTTCAGGTACAAGATGTTGTGGTCAGGACCTGAAAAAATGGGGCTTGGAAGATAAATTTGTACTAAAGTCCAGGTTGCGAAACGAATTTCGTAAAGTGAATTGTGAAGGAATTTACCTTTTTTACTTTTTTTGTACATATTCCCTTTCCTTTTTCGTAAAATAGTATTAATATAATGATATAACACACGGTGAAAGGAGAACACTGATGGCGAAGAAATTAGGTAAATTTTTAATGGTAACAGCGGCTCTTGGCGCCGTGACGGCGGGAGCGTATTATTATCTTAAGAGTAAAGATGCTCTCATGGATGATGATTTTGATGACGATGATGATTTTGATAACTTTGACGAGGATTTGGATGAAAGCGGGGCGGCTAAGGATGCAGACCGCAATTATGTGGATTTAGATCTTCAGAAAGCAGACGATTTCAAGGAAGGCATCAACGCAGAGATGGCCGATGCGGCTGAGAAAGTTGTAGGCGGTGCAAAAGAGGCAGCGCAGAAGGTCGAAGAGAAAGTTGAAGAAAAGGTAGAAGAGTTCTTCGATGACGATGACAACGATGGTTCCATGGATGCAATGTAAGAAAAATACACGGATATGGTAAAATTAAGGCGGCCAGGTTCAATTGAACCAAGCCGCCTTTATTAAGTCCACAAATTAACTTTTTTTGTACGGCGGATCTGCCGGATATCCTCCCTTTAATTTCTGCATACCGCGCTGAATAGCGTCCTTGGAGTTCTTCCAGTCGGCGTCTTTGTTGCGGTAATCAAATTTCTCTACCAGCCAGGCAACATCCTCATACAGACGATTCATATTCTGTTCCATCATCGGGAAGACAAGATCATAGAAGTCTGCCTTCTCCTTATCATTTAAGCGGCTGTCGGCAGCCTCGCATAGGTCACCAAAATGGTGCAGGCAGAAACCCTTGCTGTTTTTGACTTTGTCGCGAAACTCAGGATCTTTTTTATACATTACAAAGAAAGTGTCCAGATAGCGGTCATAGGTATCTTCGTAGCGCTTGCAGATATAGCAGGACTTTTCTTTTTGAGCAGTCCAGATACCGATGGGATTTTGGCGTTCGGTCTGCTTTTTGAACTTATCTTTCAGAGTTGTCCTGCCAGGTTTAAAGGACTTGATCTGTTCATGCAGTTCACGATTCATCTGGGTATAATGTGTTTTGAGGATCCAGGCATTTCCCAGCGTATTGCCATAATCAAACATTTTTTTAAAGTGCTCCCGGCAGAAGCCATCATGATCGGTCTGTTCTCGCACGTCGCTCTCCATATAGGAGGAGCCGGAACCGAGGACGAAGTCAATCAGATCCTGTTCCACATTTCTTTCAATGAAGCAGAAGGGGCATTCATCGTTAGTATTCATGGCATCGTTCAGGGGGATGGTGTAGAGTTTTTCTTTCATAGGCAGGACTCCTTTTGCTGTTGGTCTTGCGTCTATTATAACATCTGTGCGGAAGGATGGGAAGGGCGTTAGCCAGAAGCGACGCCTGAACGGATAGAAAAACGGCAATTGACATATGCATTGCGATTGTTATAATGGTATCTGATATCTGTGCTTTGTCTGTGCAGATGATGGCAGAAACTGCGGGCATGCGGTTTTAAGGAGGAGTAAGAAGAATGAAAAGTAAGAAGATTAGGCTTGTGGTGACGGATCTTGACGGTACGCTGCTCAATTCCCGCAAGGAGGTGCCGGCAGGGTTTGAGGACTGGGTATGCAGTCATCCTGAGATTAAGATGGTAATCGCCAGCGGCAGGCAGTACTATAATATATATAAGCTGTTTCCGAAGGCGGCGGAGAGAATGGTTTTTATAGCGGATAATGGAGGCTTGGTGGCTGATCAGGGGGAGTTTATCTATCTCAATACCATGCAGCCGGAGGATGTGAACGCGTGTGTAGAACGTTTCAGTGTCAGGGATGGACACAGCGTTATTTTGTGTGGGGTGAAGTCGGCTTATGTGAAGCATGGCAGTGCCGATCTGGAGAGAAATGTACACATGTATTATGAACGGCTGGCATTTACAGATGATCTGCAAAGCTGTATGGAGAAGGATCAGATCATCAAGATGGCAGTGTTCGTCGAGGATTACAGCGCGGTGACTTATTATGCCGGGCTGACCGACGTGCCTGAGAAGGTGAATGTGGCGCTTTCGGGAGACTGCTGGCTGGATATAGCCAATAAAGAGGTGAGTAAGGGCGCGGCGTTACGGTTTTTGCAGGAGCGTTATCAGATAGATGCCGCTGCTTGTATGGCCTTTGGGGATTTCCTGAACGATGAAAGCATGATGCGGCAGTGTGAGGAAAGTTATGCCATGAGCAATGCGCATCCGGGATTAAAGAAAGTGGCGAAATATATTGCGCCTTCCAATGAGGAGGCGGGTGTGATGAAAATATTGGCGGAGTTAGACAGCGAATAAACAATCTTTTTTGTGAATAAGCCATCTGACACGATAAACAGGTCGTCTGTAAAATGACAATACAGACGGCCGTTTTCTATTATACGTATAAATATGACCTGGTTTTTCATAAAAGTACTTTACACTATATGACGTTTATCATATAATTTATGTAAACCATTGTACTATGACAACAAATAGGTATGGTGGAAATACATGATATGAAGGAGGCGGTAAATGAGAGTACAAGTGAAAAAGGGAGGCGTTGTCAGCCTTCCACGACAAGCGATGGCGGTGTTGGGCATCAAAGAGCAGGATTTTCTGGAGTGGCGGTTCATGCAGTCAGGAATATTGTTTACGCCAATCGCTCTGGCAGAAAGTATGGCAGGGCCTAAAAAAAATGGGGACACGAATAGAGTGTTTCGGCAAATTCAGTATTTATCAGAATGGGCATTACCATGCAATGAAAAACAGAAAGGCGGAGGAGATGCTTGCCTATCTGTGTTGTAATGGAGGAAGGGCGGTAAGAAAAAGGATGTTGGAAGAAATCATGTGGGCAGGGGCGGAACGCGGCAGGGCGCGGGACAGTCTGTATAAGGTGTGTGGTTTTATCACCAGATGGCAGGAAAACGAGGGGGTGCAATTACCGCTCACAATCTGCAGAGAAGAGATTTATCTGGATACGGAGCTGATAGAGTTAGATCTGCAGCAGTTTCTTAGGTATCATGAAAGTCAGGATGCGGGAGACTGGGAGCGGGCAGAGAAGCTTTATACAGCTCCGCTTTTGTTTGAGAACAGTTATGACTGGATCGAGGAATATGAGGCGGTCTATGATATGGCGTATTATGAACTGTTATCCAGGCTGGCTGCCCACTATGAGAGAGACAATAACCAGGAAAAAAGACTCTATTACAATGGGAAACTGAAAGGTTTCCGATAACTTTCCGATTTGTTTCCGGAAAGTTTCCGACTCCCTATGCTACACTGGCTTCATCAGACAGGAAGTGCAGCTGCGGATATGTTTGAACAAAATAAATCAAAATGGAGGAAATGAATTATGGCAACACCTTATGTACTTAATGTAGATCATCAGGGAACATCTTGTGGGGATTTCTGCATCTACCAGACCTATGAGAATCAGGACGAGGATATCCGTTCCTTGGTATGGTTCAGCAAAACGGCACATCCCGGGACCAAGCTGAAATTTGGCTGGGACATCGACTACAGTTTTGCATGGTGCGAAGAGGGCACACTGGAACCCGGCGTGATATTCCATGCATCAGAAGTCAGAAAAGCCGATCCCTCGGATGCTACACGCAATTCCATCGCCTTTAAGCGGGAAGACGGCGCATATCACTTTGTAGAATCCGATCACAAGACAACTGTGGGCAAACTGGGCATCAGATGTGACGGTTCCATCCCGGCAGGCAAGGCATCCATCGGTATCGGTATGTCCGGCAATCCTGTATTTGCGAGACCGGCAGATCCCAACCTTCAGTACACCTTTGGACTGCATCCTAAATACTGGATTGCGTTCGGTGATTTTGAAGAGGGCGAGGTTATCGACCTTAATCGCATGACACAGAGATATGAGATCAAGTTCCCTGTGAATCAGTACGAAAGATCCATCAGGCTTACTGCAAATAACACCTGGGATGCAATCGATTAAGAGGCGGATAACATCTAAAGGAGAGGAACCGGCAGAGCGTATGAACTGCCGGTTCTTTTTTCGACAAGATAGTAGAAGAAAAATGGCAAAACAAATTTTTATAAACATAATATTGCAAAATATAGAAATGGAGGAAACTATGATATTACCGAATGATAATTATGTGAGCAATTCTATGAAGGAGGAGATTCTTACCAGGGCCGTAGAGCAAAACAGCCTTTTGCTGACGCAGGATCAGAGTAGATGGTTTTATAAGAGGTGGCGCGGACTCACGGTAGATACCGGGGATATGGATAAGTTGGAGACTCAGTTAGGGGATTATTTGAAGCAGAAGAAGAGACGGTACAGAGAGCGGTATGAAAAAGGAACGAAGCCTTATCCTTCCAGTGTTCCGTTTGCAAGTTACAAGGCGGAACTGGATAAAGAGGATAATAAGTTGATGACAGCATTTCGCAGACTGCCCAAATGCGGCCTGCTCCATGTTCACAGTGCGGCCGCTCTTTCGGTGGAGGGATTGATAGATCTTCTGAAGAAATGGGGAGGGAAGGACATTTATATCCAGCTAGAGGGACCGCAGCAAGGGATGATGGTATATGATTCTGAAAAAGAGCATCTGGATTCTCCCAAACCTCTGCAAGCGTTTATAGAGGATGACGGGGAAGAGACACTGAAACAATGGCTTACCATAGGCGGACATACAGATAGAGTGGACTATATCTGGGATGAGTTTAATAGGATCTTCGCCCGGACGTCGAGTCTGTTTGCAGACAGGGATTTTTATTATCAGTATCATTATAGGTTTTTCTTGGAATGTCTGCGTGACAGGATAGATTATGTGGAATTGCGATGTGGGTTCCAGAATTTTACGGATAGCAGTAAAGATGGCATTCTTGACCAGTATTCGGATTTCCTGGATGTACTGCTAAAGGCGAAAAATGCAGCGAAGGATGAATATTTGCGTACAAAGAAAGAAGATGAATGGGAACTGCCCTATGGAGAACTAAACTTAGGTGTGATCCTGTGCGCAAGGCGTGATAAAGATGCGCAGAAAGAGACCGACAAAGTTGCGCTGATGAAAAAGGTAGATACGGCCATCGCCTGGAAGTTGGGGAATTATAATGAACTGATCAAGGGATTTGATTTTGTCAGTGAGGAAGATCGTGGGAAGACCAGCTATACCTATTATCAGGACATTTTTTATGGAAATGTTATGGATGGGTATGGTAAAGGCAGCAAGGAAGAAAAAGAATTTACGAAGCTGAGGGATCAATATAAAATAGCCAACTTATGCCGGCTTGATTTGATTGAATTGATGCTCCATGCCGGGGAGAGTCTGTGGATTGAACAGGAAAATATCCTGGATGCAAAGATTGCATCCAAAAGCAGGATTGGGCATGGATTCCAATTGCTGGCATATCCGGGCGTCCTGTGGGAATATATGTCGGAGCCGTATGACGGAATGCCGAGAGGACCGGTGTTGGAGGTATGTCCGATCAGCAATCAGATGCTCCGTTATTTTCCGGATATCAGAAACCATTATGCTTTGATCCTGATGAAGATGGGAGTGCCCTGTGTACTGGCTAACGATGATCCGCAGATTCTGGGCAATCCAGGACTTTCTTATGATTTTTGGGAAATATATATGGCGTCGGATGGCGGGTTGATGCTGGTGAAAGGGCTTGTGTTCACCGCTTTTATATTCCAGTATCAGGATAGGATCAACAAGCAGCTGGATAAGTGGGAAATGGTTGATTATAAGAAGTGTCTGCAGGTGTTTGAAGAACAATATTGGATGCCCTACTTGAAGGAAATGGACCGTATCATAAATGCTGAAAACGGAGGAGAGGATGAAAACAATCAATAAAATGATCAGTAGCTATAATCACAACAAGGGAACCATATCTCGCATACGGTATATCGTTATTCATTATACGGGAGATTTTGGGACGGCTGAGGGAAACTGCAAGTATTTTGCGGGTGGGGACAGGAAGGCGTCGGCCCATTATTTTGTGGGATATGAAGGAGATATCTGGCAGAGCGTGGAGGATGCCAATATTGCATGGCACTGCGGCGCCAAGAACTATATACATCCCGAATGTCGAAATTCCAATAGTATCGGCATTGAACTTTGTGTGCGCAAGAAAAATCAAAATAGGAAAGAGGCCTCGGATGAAGATTGGTATTTTGAGGACGCTACGGTGAAAGCGGCGGTAGAACTGACCAGAGATTTGATGCAAAAATATGGGGTGCCTGTGGACCATGTCCTGCGGCATTATGATGTGACGGGAAAGATTTGTCCAGCTCCCTTTGTGCACAATACAACAGCGCATACCTGGGACGAGTTCCAGAAGGCTGTCGGTAAGAGAGGCGGTATTGATTGGGCTGAATGGATCAAAAAGATTCTGTCAGCAATCGCAAAATTTTTGGCAGGCTTTATGGAAAATGCAATGTCAGCGAGGACAAAAGAGGCCGACCGGTACATGACGCCTATTATGGGAAAGGCGCGTGTGAGTACCGATCGGATTGCAGCGTACATCATTGGCAAGAACCCTTCTGCGGCATACTGTGCCAGACAGCTGGCCGAACTGTACATAGAGGAAGGGACTTACGAGGGCGTGCGGGGTGACATTGCGGCGGCCCAGGCCATGCTGGAGACCGGGAATCTGACCTTTGTCGGTTCTGAGGTGACGCCTGACCAGAATAATTTCTGCGGTATGGGCGTTACGACAGGGGACAGACGAGGATGCTGTTTTGAGACCATGCGGGACGGTGTGCGGGCGCAGATACAGCATCTGAAAGCATACGCCAGTGAAGAACCGTTGGTGAAGAAAGTTATCGATCCCCGCTATCGCTATGTGAAGAAAGGCAGCGCGCGTTATGTGGAATGGCTGGGACAGAAGGAAAATCCCCAGGGATATGGCTGGGCCACGGGAGCGGGATATGGCGGCAAGATTCTCAGGATTCTGGAAGAGATGAAAAAGCAAACTCTATAAACGGATAAAATGGTTAAGCATGCAGGAAAAGACAGAGAATGCCGGGGAAAATCCGGAAGGAAAAGTTGGATGAAAGTCGGGATAGGAAATAAAAAGCACAGAAAGGAGGGAAGAGAGATGTTTGGGAAAAAATCGGAGTACGCACAGTATAAATTTCTGGTGGATGGTCTTACGGACGAGATATTAAAGAAGCGCGTGGAGACGAGCCTCCGCTTTTATATCACAAGAGCCAATAAATATAAGAAGCGGGATTCTTTTTTGGGAATGGCAAGTATTGTGATGCCGGCTTTTGCTACATTTGCGGCGGCGGCCGCCAGTTTTTATGAGGAACAGTATCCGTCCCTGGATCTGGCAGTTCCTGTGATCACCCTGATCGCCACGGTCACGGCCGGGGTGATTGCTCATTTTAAGTTTTCAGAGAAGATGCAGAATTACAGGGACTTAGCGGAGAGTATGAAAAGCGAGGTGGCCATGTATGAGTGCCGTTCCCAGAAATACAGTAAGGATAAGGCAGAGGATGAGGAACAGGCGCGGGATATTTTCCTGCAGGCGATTGAAAGGATTATCGAGGACGGATACCGCAAAAGCAGGGAATTGGAGACTGCCGATAACAAGTTTTTATAAAAAGCTGTTCAAATTCCAGGTTTTGGGATGACAACCGAGAGCGCTTTTGTTATAATGCTGAAATGACTGGGAATACGAAATAATTTTGATATTGATAGAATGAGGTGTTAAGATGCAGGCACAGATTCCTGGAATCGATGAAGACACAGAAGGCATATTGTCTCAGGTTGAATGTTTCGCGCTGGACATGGACGGCACCATTTATCTGGGAGAACGATGGATCGAAGGCGCTAGGGAGTTTCTTGCTGAGATTGAGGAATCCGGCAGGAACTATGTGTTCCTGACCAATAATTCTTCCAAAAACGCGGCGGTTTATGTGGAGAAACTCGGGCGGATGGGACTTGCTGTCGGGGAGGAGAAGATTGTCACTTCCGGACAGGCAACCATATATTATCTGCAAAAGCATTTCCCGGATGCCCGAGTGTTTCTTCTGGGGAATCCGCTGCTGCAGGAGGAGTTTCTGCAGGCGGGGATAACGTTGGAGGAGGAGCACCCGGATGTGGTGGTGACGGCTTTTGACACAAGCCTTGATTATGCCAAAATGTGCAGAGTCTGCAATCATGTTCGGTCTGGTCTTCCCTATATTGCCACACATCCGGATTATAACTGCCCCACGGAGGATGGATTTATCCCGGATGCGGGCGCCATCCATGCGTTTATTCATGCATCGGCTTTCCGCTATCCTGACCGGGTGATCGGTAAGCCGAATGAAGATATTATCGAATATTTGACTACTAGAGTCAATACAGAGCGGGAGCGGATCGCCATGGTGGGAGACCGGCTGTATACGGATATTGCAGCGGGCAGGAACCATGGTCTAAAAAGTGTGCTGGTCCTAAGTGGAGAGGCGACGATGGAGGAAGTGCAGACCTCTGAGACGGTGCCCCACCTGATTTTTCATTCGGTGCGGGAGATGATACCTTTTATCTGAGGTGGCAGGAGAGGAGGAAGAATTGCATGAATATTCAGGCCCAGCTGTGCGGTATTATACTGGTTATTATTATGATCTTATTCTATGTCAGATATAAGAGTCTGCGGTTGAATACGCAGATTATCTTCCAGTGCCTTCTGGTAGTGGTTCTTGCCTGCGTCTTTTTTGATATGCTGTCCATCTGGGCAATCGTTCATCTGCTGGAAAAGTCCAGGACTGCCGTAGTAGTGATCTGTAAGACTTATCTGGCTTCTTTAGTGCTGGTGGGGTTAGCTGGCCTTTTGTATGAGTGTTCGGGTGTGTATGAGCGGCAGAAAAAGTTTGTCTGGGTGACGATGTGCGGACTGGATATTGCTATTC
Organism: uncultured Lachnospiraceae bacterium; assembly: GCA_946554445.1. Taxonomy (GTDB): domain Bacteria; phylum Bacillota; class Clostridia; order Lachnospirales; family Lachnospiraceae; genus UBA3282. The sequence continues at coordinate 84,814 of CAMNSD010000008.1, forward strand.
TGTATATTGTTATCATAGCCTTTCTGCCCATCAGTATCAGTAGAAATGGAAGAATCGTCTATACGGAAGGGCCTAGTGTGCTGATGACTTATCTTGGCACATGCAGCTTCTTAGTGGCGAATTTTATCCTGACCATCAAAAAGCGCAGGCAGGCCAATCCACGCAGGACACAAGTGGTGCTGATGTGGCTGGGGATTTGGTTTGCGGCAGCGGTGGTACAGTTTTTGAATAATGAACTGCTCCTGGTGGGATACGCCGGTGCGGTGGGTATTTTGATCATTTTTTTGCGGCAGGAAAACCCGGAGTATATGATGGACCGGCTGACTGGACTGTTTAATCAGGATGCGCTCTTTCTCTATGCCAGGAAGCTTTATAATATGGACCGGCAATTTTCTGTGCTGTCGATTTGCTTCCATCTGGGGATCAGTCAGGCGGACGATGGGGAAAGAGAGCAGGCGGTGATGCTGGAGTTTGCCAGAAGAGTGCCCAATTTCCCGGACACTAGGATCTTCAAGATGGCGGATGACGAGGTGTGGATGGTATTTGACGATTTAAGCCATGTGGAGAATACCATCGAACAGATTAAGGTGTTTATTGAGGGTGGGAGAAAAGAGATCGGCGTCATGGCGCAGGTGGAATATATTTACATGCCCAGTTCCCTTCTAGTGAGCGACCATCAGGAGATGATCCATCTCATGCAGTATGCCAGATGGAAGAATCAGGAGCATACGCTATCCAATTTCCGGCGGATAGACAAGGAATTTGTGGTGCAGATGCAGCAGGAAAAGGCTATGGAACTGATGTTGGAACAAGCCATGAAGGAAGATCGGATTGAGGTTTTTTATCAGCCCATTTATTCTACGAAGCACCATAGATTTGTAAGCGCAGAGGCGTTGGTACGGATGCGGGACACAGAGGGCAGGCTGGTGCCGCCGGCGGCCTTTATCCCAGTGGCGGAAAGAAACGGGAAGATATTGCAGCTGGGGGAAATCGTATTTGATAAGGTGTGCCGCTTTTTTACGAGACAGCATCTGGAGCAGTGCGGAATGCATTATATAGAAGTGAATCTGTCCGTGGTGCAGTGCAGTTATGAGAAACTTGCGGAAGATTATATCAGTATTATGACAAAGTACCGGATTCGCCCGGAATATATTAATCTGGAAATTACGGAGTCGGGCTCCATGTCCGCCAAAAAGACTTTGTTAGGAAATATGCACACGCTGCAGGAGTTTGGGGTGCGGTTTTCTCTGGATGATTTTGGAACCGGGCAGTCCAATCTCAACTATATTGTGGACATGCCGATAGATATCGTGAAATTTGACCGGGAGATGAGTCAAGCTTTCTTCCGGGATGAGAAGGCGCGGTACGTGATGAACGCGGCCATGCAGATGATTCAGGGCATGCAGCTTAAGATCGTGTCGGAAGGCATTGAGGATGAGGAACAGTACCGTAAAATGGAGAGCCTGGGCATTGACTACATTCAGGGCTACTATTTTTCCAAGCCCCTTCCCGAGACAGAGTTTGTGGAATTTTTGCACAAAAACAATGCTTAATTTCTGGATAAAACAGCAAAATAAAAGTATCATAAGAATACCCTCTTGTCAAAAGGACAGGAGGGTGTTATGCTGTTTTCACAGTAATTGGAAACGTTACCGGTAACATTACCGGAGTAAGTATTTTTAAGAAGAAGTAGAAATATAAGGTAGAAGAATAACGAAGGAAAGGATTTGTTGGTGTTATGAGAAAAAGTGGTGTGTTATTGCCTGTATCCAGTATTCCGTCCAGGTATGGGATCGGCGCCTTTTCCAGGGAGGCGTATACGTTCATTGATCTATTAGAAAAAGCAGGACAGTCCTACTGGCAGATCCTGCCGTTGGGGCCCACGGGCTATGGGGATTCTCCCTATCAGTCTTTTTCAACTTTTGCGGGCAATCCTTACTATATTGACCTGGAAGCGCTGATCGAGGCTGGCTATCTGACGAGGGCGGAATGTGATCGGTATGACTTTGGCGACGATGATGCCTATGTGGACTATGAGAAGATTTATCTATCCAGGTTTCGGGCGCTTAAGACAGCCTATCGAAACAGCCACATTGAGGAGGATGCGGCCTATCAGGAGTTTGTGGAAGACAACGCCTACTGGCTCAATGACTATGCGCTCTATATGGCGGTGAAAAATTCCTTCGGCGGCAAAAGCTGGAGCGAGTGGGACGAGGATATCAGACTCCGTAAACCGGCCGCGATGAAGAAGTATACTGAGAAATTTGCAGAAGAGATAGCTTTTTACCAGTTCCAGCAGTACCTGTTTTCCAGCCAGTGGCTGGCGCTGAAACAGTATGCCAATGACAGGAACATTCAGATTATCGGGGACATTCCCATCTATGTGGCCTTTGACAGTTCGGACACCTGGGCGAACCCGGAACTGTTCCAGCTGGATGAGACACTGACGCCCACCGCGGTGGCGGGCTGTCCGCCGGATGCTTTCTCGGCTACCGGCCAGTTGTGGGGAAATCCCCTGTACCGCTGGGAGTATCATCAGGAGACGGATTATGCATGGTGGATGAAACGCATTGATTATTGTTACCGACTCTATGATGTGGTGCGCATTGATCATTTTCGTGGGTTTGACGAGTATTATTCGATTCCTTATGGGGATCCCACAGCAGAGTTCGGACATTGGGAGAAAGGGCCGGGGTATGAGATCTTTAAGACCATGAAAACGCAGCTGGGCAGAAAGGCTGTGATTGCCGAGGATTTGGGATTTTTGACTGATTCGGTCATTAAACTGGTGAAAAAGACCGGCTATCCGGGGATGAAGATTCTGCAGTTTGCCTTTGACTCCAGGGAAGAGAGCGATTACCTGCCCCACAACTATGTGGCTAACAGCATCGCCTACACTGGGACGCATGACAATGACACCACCCTTGGCTGGTATGATAAGCTGCCGCGAAAAGACAAGGCTTTTGCCAGAAAATATCTGGATATCCGTTCCAGGAAGGATGTGCCGTGGGTATTTATCCGCGCGGCGCTGGCCAGTGTATCCGATACCTGTGTGATTCCCATGCAGGATTATCTGGAACTTGGCACTGAGGCCAGGACTAATATGCCTTCCACACTGGGAACCAACTGGAAGTGGCGGATGCTGCCGGGACAGTTTACAGAGGAACTGGCAGAGAGGATGTATGACATGACGAAACTTTACGGAAGAGTGCAGAAATAAGCAGAGGATCGGGTGTTTGGATGGCTGAAATTACAATTAAAGATATTGCAAAACAATGCGGCGTAGGAATCAGTACTGTTTCCAGGGCCCTGAACAATCATCCGGATATCAATCCGGAAACCAGGAAAAAGATTCTTCAGGTAATCGAGGAGACGGGCTTCATTCCCAACAACAGCGCCAGGAACCTGAAAAGGACGGATGCCAAGTGCATTGCCGTGTTGGTGAAAGGTATCACCAATCCACTCTTTAGCAATATGATCCGGATTATCGAGGAGGAAACACAGCGGAATAAATATGCACTGGTGCTTCGGCATGTTAAGATGCAGGAGGACGAGGTGGATGTGGCGTTGGAACTGGAAAAGGAAAAGCGGCTGCGGGGCATTGTGTTCCTGGGTGGTCTGTTTGAACATTCCGAGGAAAAACTTGGAAAATTAAACGTTCCCTTTATTTTCAGCATGATCGGCGTCAATGTCCTGGACCGTGCCGGGAAGGTGGCGTTTTCCAATATTGCTGTGGATGACAGGCGGGAGAGCGAGAAGATGACAGAATATCTGCTGGGGCTGGGACACCGGCAGATTGCCCTGATCACAGAACGGTCAGAGCGTCCCATCGGACGGCTGCGCATGGAAGGCTACAGGGAGGCTTTTGCGAAACGCGGGCTGGATGTGCCGGAGCATCTGATTTGTTACGTACAGGAAGAAATTGACCATTATTCCATGGAGAACGGTTATCTGACGACGAAAAAACTCCTGCAGTCAGGGGAAAAGGTGACAGCCATTTATGCGGTCTCAGATTCCTTAGCTGTCGGCGCCTGTCGGGCAGTATTGGAGACTGGCAGGCGGATTCCGGAAGATATTTCCGTGGCCGGATACGATGGCATTGAGTTGGGGGAGTACTATAATCCGCAGCTGACCACCATCAGGCAGCCGGCGGAGGAGATTGCCAGAAAGACCATCTATCTTCTGCTGGATGTGATCGCACAGCGCAAGGAGCATCAGCAGATTGTTTTGCCGGCGGAGTTGGTGGTGCGGGAGTCTACTGAGGCGTGCAGGGAACAGTAGAGAGCAGCCCGAACAGGAAAGAATAGCAGGATACCTAAAAACCGGCAGAAAATTTTAAAATTTCTGCCGGCTCAGGTTAGAATTATGATAGGCGGGATCGTTTGTAACGTCTTGACTAAACCAGTCAAGTGGGAGAAACGCTTCCGCCGTCTCTTTGTCAGGAAACTCTACCTCGGCGATGATCAGGGGAGCGAAGGGAGGCTCGAAAATATCTAATTCCACAGATAGACTAATCTGGTCAATAGAATCCTGTCCGGATGACAGATATGTCGCATCAAACTGTGGGTGGTCAATGGGTATGACATAGCGTTTTTTAGAGATGATATTTCCGTCTGCTTTTTCCCGCAGATGGCAGTATGATGCCTCATTTAAAGGGAGATTGTACTCTTCCCTGGCGAGCAGTCCTTTGCCTTTATAGGTCAGATAGTAGGAATCATCCTGCCGGCGGATCCTGACAACCGGGTCAGTATTGAGATAGGCTTGCTCGATGATGTGGCAGGGGTAGGAAGACAGGTTTTCAGGGAGTTTGGTGATGGTAAATTTGCGTTCGATTTCCATGAGGCGCTCCTTTTATGTGATTTTCGTATCTTATAAAATAAATATATAAAATATGGAAGGATAACGCAATACAGGTTATAATAATAGTATATATTTTACCAAGGAAACTATAGATATGAACCATGATTTAACAAAAGGCAATGTAACCGGCTCCCTGCTTCTGTTTGCGGGGCCGATGATTCTGGGGAATCTGCTGCAGCAGTGCTATAATATAGTGGACACCTGGGTGGTGGGAAGATATGTGGGAGCGGACGCGTTGGCGGCGGTGGGTTCGTCCTACACGCTGATGACGTTTTTAAATTCCCTGCTGATCGGACTGTGTATGGGAAGCGGCGCTGTTTTTTCTTATTATATAGGAAAAGGGGACCGGCAGAAGGTGAAATCCTGCGCCCAGACTTCTTTTGCGCTGATCGGGCTGCTGGCTGTGGCAGTCAGCGTGGCGGTACAGTGTTTCCGGGGACCGATTCTGTGGCTGCTTCGCACGCCGGGAGAACTTATGCAGATGACGGAGGAATATCTGGTCATCATTTTTACCGGGATTGTGTTCATTTTCCTTTATAATTATTTCGCGTTTTTATTGCGAGCGCTGGGCAATTCGGTGGTGCCGCTGTGTTTTCTGGGTGTGGCGTCGGTCTTAAATATCGGTCTGGATCTGTTTTTTGTGTTACAGCTTCACTGGGGCCTGCAGGGCGCAGCTCTGGCAACGGTGATCGCCCAGGCAGTGTCGGGCGTGGGACTTGGCGTTTATATCTGGTGCAAGGAGCCGTTTTTCCGGTTTTCCCTGCGGGACTTCGTGCGGGGAGAAAAGCCGGTGGCGGAAATTTGCAAATATTCCGGTATGACCTGTATGCAGCAGTCGGTCATGAATTTCGGTATCTTGATGGTACAGAGCCTGGTAAACAGTTTTGGTCCGGCGGTGATGGCGGCTTTTGCGGCTACGGTGAAGATTGATACCTTTGCCTATATGCCGGCCCAGGAGTTTGGCAACGCCTATTCCATCTTTATTTCCCAGAACCATGGCGCTGGCAAAACGGAGAGAGTGAGAGAAGGAACCAGAAAGGCACTGGGAGTTTCCGCAGTGTTCTGCGGTGTGGTATCAGTGATAGTCTTTGTGCTTGCGCGGTATCTGATGCTGATTTTTGTGAAAGCGCAGGATACGCAGATCATAGAGATTGGGATGCAGTATCTACGGATTGAAGGCGCGTTTTATGTGGGCATTGGTATTTTGTTTCTGCTTTACGGATATTTCCGGGGGATTAATCGGCCTGGTGTCTCGCTGGCGCTGACCATTATCTCCCTGGGGACAAGGGTAGCGTTGGCATACATACTGGCGGCGGTTCCGGCAATCGGGGTGCTGGGTATCTGGTGGGCGATTCCGATTGGCTGGGCGCTTGCGGATGCGGCAGGCATTGCGGCCATGCGGCGGGGTGGAAACCGGCGGAGAAGTTAAGGAATCATATTCATGTTTTATCAATATTTAAGGAAAGAAATGGAGGAAGACAGGATGAGCAAGATTGCAGTATTTTTTGGCACGGGTTATGAGGAGATTGAGGCGCTGACGGTGGTGGATATCCTGCGCAGGGCCGGGGAGACGGTGGAGATGGTCTCCATCACGGAGGAAAAGACAGTTGCCGGCTCCCATGACATTGCAGTGGGCATGGATCAGACGCTTTCCGAAGTGGACTTTGACAGCGTGGATGTGCTGGTGCTTCCGGGCGGGATGCCGGGGACCAAGAATCTGGAAGCCTGTGAAGCGCTGATGGCACAGGTGGATGCATTTGTGGCGAAGGGTAAAGTTGTGGCGGCAATCTGCGCAGCCCCCAGTATTTTAGGACATCGCGGCCATTTAAAAGGGAAGAAGGCGTGTTCCTATCCGTCCATGGAGAGTCACTTAGAAGGCGCGGAAGTGCTGCAGGATCCTGCAGTTACGGACGGCAATCTCATTACAGGACGGGGCATGGGCGCGGCCATTGCTTTCGGCCTTGCGATTTTGGAAAAGTTACAGGGGAAAGATGCGGCTGACAAGATGGCGGATACGGTGGTGTATCAGAGATAACCTTTTAAAAATTGTTTCAAAGATAGCAAAACTTACCATAATATTTTCTCACCATCCGAACATACTAACATCAAGATAAGCGAACAAACCAATGCGCCTCACAGCGACATACGTCACTGAGATAAGCGCAGGGAGCGAGCGCTTATCTCAATATAGATAAAGAATGGAAAACATTCAAACGTATTTCGGAGGTGAAAAGAAATGGCAAGCAACAAGACGAATAGAGTAGAAGTTCCTGAAGCAAAAGCAGCTATGGATCGTTTCAAGACTGAGGTAGCGTCTGAGTTGGGTGTAAACCTGAAAGAGGGTTACAACGGCGACCTCACTTCTAAAGAGGCCGGTTCTATCGGTGGTGAGATGGTTCGTAGAATGATCAAGAGCCAGGAAGAGCAGATGAAGTAAGCATTATGATCTAGAAGGACAACCCGTTTGTCATAGGACAGGCGGGTTGTTTTTCATATTGTATCATAATATGACAGCCATGGATATTAGATGGTAACCGGTTTGTCATGCGGAAAACAGTAGAATAAACATAGGGTTTTGAAACTATATTTCACAATACATTTTTCTTTATTTTATACTAAATTTGACTAGGTGCATAGTAGACGGTGGAAAAAGTATATAATAAAATCTCACTACACCCTTAACGGCTTCTAAAGCCGCATAAATACGGGATTGTCGAAGTGGTTAAGAGTGGTAAAAAGCAGAAAAATGTAGGTAACTCCTATTTTATTCCTGCACCACTCCTATACTGCTATTCCTACATATAATGCAAGTAGGAGAAGTCTATTAAAGAGAGGAAAAGGAGACGGTTGCTGGTAACAACTATCTCCTTTTTGTGTGAATCATACGAACTTGACATTTAAAATGGGGCTGTCATTATCGCATTTGTTGAGATCGTAATAAGAGTTATAGGGTGTGTGAACTCTTTCTGTCTTATCGTTTTCTCTATGCCAAAAAGAAACAGGGTGAAAGTCTTTCCTTGGCTTATAATATTGTCGATAATTTGTCAAGCTATTCGCCTCCTCTCTTTAATAGACTTCTCCTTTCAAGTAACTGCGGCTTTACTTTCTTTCGCCATTATAACATCCTATTTTATTTTTTCAATTTCTGTTTTCAACCAGTCGAATTCTCTTTGGGTGTAAACCTTTTCTGTAATGTCTGCAATCTTGTGGCCGACCATGTATTTGATGGCGTACTCATCCACTCCGTATTTCTTTGCCATTGTTACAAAGTGTTTTCTACCGTCATGTGGTCTATGCTCTGGATTCAGATTTAATTCAGTTCGTATCAAATCAAAAGCTTTTGTGTAACGGTTGTAGGTCAATTTTATATTTTTCTTGTTTCGGGCGTTTGGGTCAATCCAGTTCAGTAAATACTTACTGCCAAGTTCTTCAGCCTCTTTGTATTTCTTTTCCACCAAAGAACGAATCTTACTATGAATTGGAACTATCCGTTCACTTCCAGCCTCGGTTTTCATACCGCCTTTAAATGTTCCCTCTGTTAAATCCACATTCGCTAGTTCAATCAATCCAAGTTCCTGCGGACGCCATCCGGAATAACACTGAATCAGGAGAATGTCTATGCCTTTCTTATCATCCACGTGGTTCCACAAAAGCTCTATCTCATCTTCCGAAAAAGCAATATGTTCTCGCTTGACATTGTGACACTCTTTTACAACTTCATCAGGAAGTTTAAAAGTTCGTGAGTAATTCCGATCCACGATTTCATATTCCAAAGCATAATCCAGCATCAAGTTAAATAGCGACTTGATTTTGTTCTTCATAGTTGCGGTTGGAGTCTGTTCAACACCTTTGACGACTGCAACACCTTCTTCCATGCATCCTTTGATGTGTCTGGCACGAACGTCCATCACTCTCATAGTGTAAACAGCAGAGCAATATTCCCAGGCATTCTCGGCAGCCTTTGAGTCTTTTACGGTTTTCTCATACTCTGGGAACCATTTGTCGTAGAGTTCCTGCATGGTAATAGCAGGCTGCAAGTCGTAAGGGTTCTTGTTATATTCTACAAGAGCCGCATATGCATCGTTGTATGTAGGAAAATAGGATTCCGGTTTCAACGGTTTACAAATTGGTCTGCCAGTCGCTGTCTTGCCGACGGTAATCATAGCCCGGTAAGGATTCCGGAGATTCCGGTTCTTAATCTCGCTAATTTGTCCGAACCCGTTTGGCAATCTTCTTCTCTTATTATTCTTGTTTCGAGGTTTCCTCGGTTTTACGTCCGGCTGTATAGGGTATCCACAGTGCGGACAGAATGTCGCTTTATCGCTTACTTGTAATTCGCATTCAGGGCATTGCATTAGCATTGTGCATCACTCTCCTTCCACGTCTGCATTATAATAAATAGTGTAGGAATTGTCAACTCCTACATTTATATTTTCTTGCTAAAGTTTTCCTTATTTCTAACCTAGATTAAATACAGTACGCAGGTGACATGTTTTTCTGATAGCCTTAACATACAAAATCCGAAAAATTCCCGGGGTGAGATTTTGGAAAAACATTTTAAAGGAGGACTGTATGGACGCCATATTTCAAACTGGTTCTGTACCGGTCGCGGTCGCCGCCAAAGTATACGGTAAAGACGCTTCCTGGGTACGAGCTGGCATTATTTCCGGCTGGCTTCCGATTGGAAAAGCCACAAGGAATGGTCAACTCGTAACCAAGATCGAAGAAATGAACAGCAAGCTGGGACGGATTAACTTCTATATCTCACCCAAATTGCTGTACGAGCAAACCGGATATCTTTGGAAAGGAGAAAAAGTATGAGTACGACTATAAGACCTGAACTTTCGGAAAAGAATAAATACTGGATTGACCGCCACCGTTATTATGAGCTGAAACATTTTTGTTTGCAGTATCCTGCATGGAAGAAAGCGTATGGGGTGTTGGATGGGCTGAGCAAGAGACCGAACGATAATCCAATACTTGCTAAGCTCAATGTAGTGAGTGATCCAACTGCCAGATGCGCCGTTACAAAAGCGTACTTAGCAGAGCGAATAGCAATGATAGAGGATGTCGCAGAGGATACGGACGAAGAACTGGCAAGTTATATTTTACATGGGGTAACAGAGGGTTGTTCTTATGACATATTGCGGGTAAGGTATAATATTCCGTGCTGCAAAGATGTCTACTACGACTTGTACAGACGGTTCTTCTGGTTGCTGAGTAAAGAAAGGGAGTAAGAGTCGCAGAGATTTCATCTCCTTTAATGAAAGGAGAGTGAGATTTATGGAAAACATAAGGAGTATGTATTCACAAGTATTTGATTCGAGTAATCCTAACTGGGATCAGGATCGAGAGTTTAATCTAATCTATTTGAAATCGCAACAAAACTACTTTAACGATCTTTTGAAATGTAGAGGCTATGTATTTCTGAGAGATATTCAGGAATGCCTTGGACTTAAAGTAACAAGGTTATCGTTATTTGTAGGATGGTTTTACGATTTGGAAAATGCGTTGGGAGATAACTACATCGATTTTGGAATCCAGGAGGACGAAGACGGAGAAAGTATTTGGTTAGACTTTAATGTTGACGGAGACATCACAGAACGTTTTGAAGATTGAGCCAGCAATGGCTCTTTCTTTTTCGCACGAATTTCATCTCCTTTAATGAAAGGAGAGTGAGATTTATGAGTGCAATAAAAAGATGGCTTGAAGATCATATTTCAGAGATTACGGATGAAGAATTACTGGAAGATGGTTATGAACAGAAAGAGATTGACTTTATGAGAGAATGCTTTACTGGAAGGAGGAAGGAGTCCTAACAAGGGCTCTTTCTTTTTAGCTTAAAAAATGGTATAATTAAGCCGATACTTGATACCTTTTGTTTTTTATTTCGCAAATAATACATCGCCCTTTATGAAAGGAGGACACATATGACGGAACAAGGTTCTAATTTTGAAGAAAAGGAGAAAACCGAAATGATGAACGTTCAGGAAGTGGCAAGAATGACCGAATGGCTCAGAGCAAAAGGCATGAGCGATACGGAAATTCTCAACTGCATGAATTACATCGCTACGGGCGTTGGCTTACCGACAAATATTGAGCCGTCCGAAGTAAAAGAGTCCGAATGATTCAGAGGGAAGAGTCGTGTAACAGCGGCTCTTTTCTTTTATTTTTAATCTAGCTTAGAAACCAGTACGTAGGTGACTGAAAAACATGCTATCTTGATATCTGAAAAAATCTATGGAAGGAGGAACACTATGCAAGCGGTCGTTATATTTATTGTCGGCGTTTTTATTGGGTGTGGAATCGCAGTCGTGATTCTTAGACCGAAATGCATCGGGACCTTACGGGTTGATACATCTGATCCGGACGGTCCTTTTATATTTCTGGAAGCATCTAAAAGCATCGACTTTATCGCATCTAAAAAATCGGTCATGCTGAAAGTAAATCTCAAAAGTTATATTTCGCACGACTAACAGTTCCTTTTATGGAAGCTTAAAAACTTAACAGTGAAAGGAGAAAGAAAATGAACGAAGACATTATCACAATGTTGGACGAACAGATTAAAGCCGAACTTGGAGGTTTATCCGGTCTTGCAGTAGGAAGCAAGGAACATACGGAAGCCATAGAGGGTTTGGCCAAGCTGTATCGGTTAAGAATCGATGATTCTAAAGCTGCAATGGAGTACAACAAAGAGATTGACGATGATGATTTCCGTAAGAAGCAGATGGAACAGGAAGAAAAATTCCATAATGAGCAGGCGGAAAGAGATGAGCAGTCTCGTAAAGAGCAACTCGCAGAGCAGAAAAAGGATCGATATATCAGAATCGGTATTGCTGCGGCCGAACTTATGGTGCCGCTAGTGTTCTTTGCCAAGATTTATCAGATGGGATATGATTTGGAAAAGGACGGCACATTTACAGTTCAGACATTGAAGAACTTGGTTCGGTTCGTTAAACCGACTAAACGATGAGAATTGAAGATTCCAAAGCGGAGAGGCGTTAGATTTACAGCGCCTTTTCGTTTTTCCTCGCCAAAATTGCATATCCTCTTATGGAGATACAAAGAGCTCTTTAATCTCTTAACTTAACTATGAAAAGGGTGTATGATATGTAGTACACTCCGAGTTACGAAAGGAGATAATAATATGAGCCAAATTATTAAACCGGAGGGTATTGAGTTAATAGAATACCTGAACGAAGGGTATGCAATTTGCAACAAATGCGGAGCAGTTATGGACCGGAGGGAACATCCCAGAGGTGGAAATGATATTTATACCTGCCCATCATGCGGTTGGAATATAGACGTGATGGATTATGAGTACGAAGAAGATGAGGAAGAAGAATGGACAGAACAGGTACTCAGTATGTACGCAGGAAATGTACCACCTGATGGATGTAGAGCCTGCGGAGGTCCTTATCCGAGCTGCAAATTATCATGCCCGACATTTGACGAGTAATATTAGGGAGAGGAAGTCCTGACGAGGGCTTTTTCTCTTGCATTTTGGAGAAAAATAAAATGAGATATCATTACAAGAAACCGACAATGCCACGGACAAAGTTTGGCAGACGTTATATTTGTAATCATCCGGTTTATAATAGTTGTACTCTATTTGAGATAAGTGGAAAAGGTCTCGCCGTGATTCAACAGCGATTTGATAAAGAAACAAAAAGTACCTGGTGGAGCGAAATAGATCAGTGGCTTACTGCTGAAATATATTTGCACCCACATTTTAAAGCGTACTTTGACGAACGTGCAGGAGAGGCTACGGACGGATTATATCCTACTGTAACCGTCCGGCAAATTATGTGGGCGCTGAAGATGAAGCCCATTAAGCGCGAACGGTGGGAAACGGTCTTTGACAGACGAAATATTTAGCAAAAATTACAACCTCTTTAATGAAAGGAGGTTCAGGTTATGAACAACGAGTATGAAGAGAGATATTTTAAGGTATTTTATCACTTTGAAAAGGTGCCAAGATTTATGCGAAAACATATGAGAGAAGAATTTATGAAACATCGAAATGAGGTTGCGAGGATATTTCGTGAGCATATAAAAGTGGTTAATGATGAATGGACTGTGACGGGAAAAGAGTTTGCGTTCGGAGAATATATTGAAGATATTAACCCTGAATATAGTAAGCTCGTATATGATCGTATTCAACCTTTTATAAATGTGGCGAATAAATCGTTCCCATACTGTAAGTATAAAATTGACGAGTATTGTGATATTGTAGGGTATCTGCCACTCATTAGAAAATCAAAACTTTGGATTACTTTAGAAGAAATTGAGTCCTAACAAGGGCTCTTTTCTTTTCGCAATTTATACACGCTCCTTTATGAAAACCATAGACCGAAAGGAGAAAAAGAGGTATGGACGAGATGAATATTATATCAAAATTCACAACGGCGCTTGTGTCGAAAGCAGCGAAGGTGATTATCAAAAAGAAGTTAGGTGTAGATATGGATATCTGGCTTAAAGAAATGAAAGTCACTGTAAACGACGGAACTACACACGCACATTTGGATATTGATGTGGAACTCAGCAAGGAAGAACTCAAAAAAATATTGAAGGGAAGCGGTTTTGATTAAAAACGAGGAGTCCTAACAAGGGCTCTTCTTTTCTGTTTCGTTATATTTACAACTTCTTTAATGAAAGGAGCGTGATTGTATGAAGATTATAACTATTTGTGGGAGCTATAAGTATAAAACAGAAATGGTAAGTGTCTATCAGCAGCTTACTGATTTGGGGTTTATTGTGCTATTTCCGGCGATGGGATGTGAACGTCACGACAAGAAATGGTATTTGGAATTGCATACAGAGAAAATTGCAATGTCTGACGCCATATTTGTCGTAGACGTAGATTGCTACGTTGGAGAAAGCACAAGGTATGAAATTCGTAAAGCTGAAGAACTTGGTAAAAAATTATATTTTATAGCAGCAACAAATTAGGAGTCGTGTAACAGCGGCTCTTTTCTTTTCGCAAAAATTACACAGCATATTATGAGAAACAGTAGCTCAGTTGGTAGAGCGAATGAGGAATGGTAGTAATTTGCCCCTCATTAGGTCATAGGTTCGAGTCCTATCTGTTTCTCTTTTATTTTTCTACAGCCAAAACAAAAAAATGAAAGGAGAAAAAGAGGTATGAACAAACTGCAACTGGGACTGCGAAAAGCGTCCCCAACAATCCTAACTTGTTTAGGAGCAATCGGCGTGGTTGGTACTGCCGTATTATCAGTACAGGCTACACCAAAAGCTATGGTGCTGATTAAAGCTAAGAAAGACGAGGTAAAAACAGATAAGTTGACCCCTCAGGAACTTATAGAGGCAACTTGGAAGTGTTATATTCCGCCGGTTTTGGTTGGTGCCTCCACAATCGCTTGTATCATTGGTATCGGTGTTTTAGATAAGCGTAATCAGGCGGCGTTATCCAGCGCCTATGCTATGGTAAACGAATCATACAAGCAATATCGCCAGGCAGCTAAAAAGGTCTATGGGGCGGATGCGGACGATAAAATCTGTGCTGAAATGGCTAAAGACGCAATGGTGGCTGATGGTGGTTGGGGGTATCAGATATATAACATGGATATGGATACAGAGAGCGAGCGTATTCTGTGCTATGACATGTTCTCCAAAAGATATTTTAATACGACTATGGCAGCGGTTATTAACGCTCAGTATCATATCAACCGTAATCTTCAGCTCCGTGGATATTGCACTCTAAACGAGTATTATGAGTTCCTTGGTATTAACGGGATTGAGCTTGGCAACGAGATGGGATGGAATTTACAGGAGATTTATGAGGGCGGCGAAATGTGGCTTGATTTTGACAATCGAAAAACCGTTCTCGAAGACAATCTTGAATGTGTAATTATTTCAGGATATGAACCGCAGCAGTTTGGAGCGGAATTACTCGAAGAAATAGTAGGGGAGGATTGACGTTATGGAAGATACAAAATTAACAAAGCACGATGTTATGGATATTGCAGTAGGTGCTGGGATCATATTTGTAACCGGGCTTATCGCATACAAGCTCGGCGTAGACAGCGGCAAAAGGCAGTATCAGAAAACCATGATAAGGCTTGCCAGGAAGAACGGCGAGATATGGCGTATTGTCGATGGAAACCATAGACTCACCGTAACATATTTCTAAATCGCAAAATTTACAATCACTATTATGGAAAGGAGGTAACGCTTTATGGGAAAAAGCAGTATCATTAAAGTTCTTGGAACGGTAGTAACCGTAGTTGGATTAGCGGCGAATTTGTTGTCCGATTGGGTTAAAGACCAGCAGATGAACGAAAAGATCGATGAAAAGGTCAATGAAGCGATTGCCAAAAGAGATAAAGAAGACGAGGAGTCCTAACAGGGACTCTTCTTTTCTGTTTGCAGGAGGATATTATGGACAATCGTGTTACATCGGCTATCGAGGATTATATTTATGATTTGACAGATCCTCAAAGAAACTGGCCTGAGTATTATTTCAGGCAAGTAAGTTTTTCAAGATTCGCCGCAGGAGAGATTTTGAAACTTGTTAAAGAGGCATCGACTTTTCAAGAATCCATTGATGCAGTTGCTGATTTTAGCATTAAGATGAAAAGCTTTGCAATAATGGATCACGATAATAAGAACGATGCCCAAATTTTCTCTGTGGCATATGAAGTGGCAACTGATATTTTAGACATCCTAAATGCGATGAAATGAAAGGAGAAAAAAGATGAAAGCATTAAGAAAACAGGAAGTATCAATTCAGGCAGCAGGTGAGTTTAAGGTTGGCGATCAGATTGAGATCGGAAAGTATACGGCGACCTGTCAGAAAGTTACTAAAAAGGGGGCGCTCTTTCTTCTGGACCAGTATCTTGATGAGCCTTTTAAGATGAATCGGGAGAACACGAACGAGGGCGGTTATGAGGCAAGTGATTTACGCACGGAGCTTCAGAAGAACAGTGTCCTGGCAATTTTTGAGTCCGTCAGGAATATGATGGTTCCTTTTAAGAACGGCGATCTGCTTCGTATCCCGTATGCGGAAGAATTCTTTGGTGATGTCGATGGTTACGAGTCAAGCGGCAAGAAACAATGGCCTCTTATGACAGACCGCAAGAATCGTATCGCAATCCGCGAGGGCGAAGCCTATGAGTGGGGATGGTTGCAGAACAAATTAGAGTTTTCTTCGGCTTATTTCGCTCTTGTGCTCAACGGTGGCCATGCGTACTGCGGCTCCGCCTCGTACTCTTGCGGGGTTCGTCCGGTATTTCGGTTAGGTTAATCTCCGCCCCTTGTGGGCGGTTTTATATTTTTGCGCATTTAACAAACAAATCTAAAATGAAAAGGAGAAAAATTATGAAGGTAGCAAGAAAGGTGCAGTTCAAAACAAACGAAATCTGCGTAGGAGATCAGATCAATGTAAAGCTTCACGGCTTCGGCAGGTTTACGGCAACCGCCCAGAAGGTAACGGACAAGGGGATTCTCTTCCTGTTCGATGAGGTCGTTGCCCGGCATCCGATGAATGAATCCAATATCAATAAGGGCGGGTTCGATGGTTCGGACATGAAACGGTGGCTGAATGAAGTTGTTCTTCGGGCGTTCCCGGATAAGCTGAGAAACAAGGTGACGGAGATCACGCTTCCTACATACGGCGAGGTATTCGGTCATGACGATTTCTATGAAAACTTTGAGCCGGATAATGACGAGCAGTTTGAGATGATGAAGCGGCGCGGAAACCGTGTCTGCGACTTTGAAGATGACTGGTGCTGGTGGTGGCTCCGCAATGCTACAAAAGAAAGCGTTTCTTCGGCTTATTTCGCTGATGTGAACAGCTGTGGCTATACGGACTACGTCAACGCCTCGGGCTCTGGCGGGGTTCGTCCGGAGTTCTGGCTGGTTAGATAATCGCCGCCCCTTGTGGGCGGTTTATATTTTTGAAAGGAGAAACGTCACTTATGAACACAAAACCACTATCTAAGGCTCTCCGAAATATGGAGGATGCTCTTAGAAAACATAGCCCGGAAATACTTACCGGGATTGGTATTGCCGGAATGATTACAACAACAGTTCTGGCGGTACGGGCAACCCCTAAAGCCTTGATTTGTATTGAGGAGAAGAAAGAAGAACTTGAAACGGAGAAGTTAAGGCCGAAAGAGTTGGTTCTTGCCACATGGAGGTGTTATATTCCTGCAACGGCAATCGGTACGGCATCTATACTTTGCCTCATCGGAGCAAGTTCTGTAAATGTTCGTAGAAGAGCCGCGTTAGCAACAGCATACAGCTTATCGGAATCAGCATTCCGGGAGTATCAGGAAAAAGTTGTTGAGGCGATAGGCGACAAAAAAGAAGAAGCTATACGGGACTCGATTGCCAAAGAAAAGATTGAGCAGCATCCCGTAAGCACTCAGCAGGTTATCATAACAGAAAGAGGAAATACACTCTGCTACGACTCTGCATCTGGAAGATATTTTAGATCGGATATGGAAAAGCTGAAAAAAGCTGAGAATGAACTGAATCGACGGATGCGGGACGAAATGTTTATATCCTGGAACGATTTCAATTACGAAGTTGGCCTGCCACATATGAGTATGGGTGATGACCTTGGGTGGAACATCGATACCGGATATTTGGAACTCCGATTCAGTTCTCAGATTGCTGATGACGGAACACCTTGTCTGGTGATTGATTACCATGTTGAACCCAGATACGATTATCGTAACAACGGCTAACAGCTCGCAAATTTTACAAGCACTTTAATGGAGAGAACCACTAAATTTCTATTTTTGAAAGGAGAACAACAATGGAACCTAATGAAATGATGGTAAATGAAGAGGTAGTTGAAACAGCAACAGAAGCAACCGAGGAGATCGTGAAGAAGAGTTCTGGTAAGGGATTCAAGATTGCGGCTGGTGTTGGTTTGGCGATTGTGCTTGGCGGGTTAGCCATTAAGTACGTTGTCATTCCGACAGCAAACAAGATCAAGGCGAAGAAGCAGCAGGACTCTGACGTGATTGACGGTGAGTTTGAAGAAGTGGCTGATGACGACACCGAGCAGGGAACCAATGAGGAGAATTCTGAGGAGTAACTGAAGAACAGAATAATAGTCGTTCTGACTGAGGGGAAGCATCTGTAACAAGGTGCTTTCTCTTTTGTTGTTTGGAACGGACTGGAGGTGTTTTATGAACAGATATTGTTACAAGGGACCTGTCATGGAATTTGAACAGTGCGTTTCAAATAACTGGGAAGGGACTACCTATGCCGCATCTGAAAAGAAAGCAAGGAGCAATCTGGCTTATCAATATAAAAGGCAATACAACAAAATAGCCGCAACAAGAATAACTCTTCCGGGAAAACTGGTTGAGGTTTGGAAAGGAGAAAAATCATGAGCAAAATTGATTGTGATTGGATATTTGGTTTTGGGATGATGGTGGCTGGTCTTATCGGAGTTGGGTACGGACTCGGCGTCCATTGTAAGATGAAAAAGCTTTGCGAAAAGCTGGACACAACGATTGATGATTTGTCGAACGATGTTCCTATTGATATTCCAAAAGAGGTTATCGATCAGGCGGTAGAAAGAGCAGCCGAGAGACGGGCTCGTTATGCTGTAGATAACGCCGCGGCAGATATCATCAGTAAAATGAAGTCTGATATTCACAGTGAAGTATCCTCGGCTGTATCAGATGAGCGCAAGAAGATTTCGGAAAAGGTCACGGATACGATCGCAGAGAGGGTATCTAAGATTGATGAGGATGAGCTTCGCAAGGACGTTGTCAATAAGGCAAAGGAACAGATAGCTGCCAAATTTGACAATAAACTTGATGATATTTTAGCGGACTTCAACTCGAACCTCAGCAATGTTTCGAGAATTTACAGATCTATTGCGCAGACTATCGCCGGAACACAGAATGCGCGGGATGTAATGTTTAAAATGGTGTAGAAAGGAGAAGAACAATGGAACAGTACGGAGGGAACTCACACAAAATGAAAGATGAGCAAAAAGCTCTCCCCGAGAAATCATCAGAAGAAAAGAAAGTCGGAAAAGTCATCAGCGGTTCTGCTAAGTCTAAGAAAAAGGGCGAGATGCAGAAATTTGCAGATGTTTTCATTTCGGAAGATGTCGGCAATGTAAAATCTTATATTTTTATGGAGGTGCTTGTGCCGGCGGTGAAAAAGGCAATCTCCGACATCGTGACAAACGGCGTTGACATGATTCTTTACGGGGAAACCAGGCAGAAAAAGAATACAACAACGAAGGTTTCATACGGGAAGTATTATGGGAACAGCGGAGAGCAGGAACGCCGGAGCAGCAGCTACAGACAGTCCGGGCGAAACGGTTTCGACTACGATGAAATTATATTTGAAACCCGTGGTGATGCTGAGTCAGTTCTGGATGCTATGAATGAGATCATCAGCCAGTACGGGGTTGTGAGCGTTGGTGATTTGTACGATCTTGCAGACGTGTCTACAGATAACTTCGCAGTAAATAAATATGGCTGGACGGATATTGCTGGATGTAAGGCGGTTAGAGTGCGCGATGGTTATGTTCTTAAACTGCCGAAAGCATACCCGCTGAATTAGGAGGAAATGTGCAATGAAACAGGATATTTCTATGATGAAAGAAACCACGTTAAGGCGAGACCAGATTTTGGATACTGCCAAGATCATCATCAACGGCGAACGTGAGGGTACATACGGAAAGGCGGAGGACAGCTTTGCCTCTATCGGAGCGCTGTGGAGTGCGTATTTGAACTATAATGTCACTCCTACGGACGTTGCCAACATGATGATATTGATGAAGGTAGCTCGTAATGCGTCCGGCGTCTATAAGGAAGACAACTGGATTGATATTTGTGGATATGCCGCATTAGGCGGAGAAATTCAGGAAAAGGAGAATAAGCAGAAATGAAAAAAGATGAAATCATGAATAAGGTGAGCGGAGTTTTCGGTAATGTTAGCTTCAAGATGAAAAAGCACAGCCCAGAAATTCTTATGGCAGCGGGTGTTGCTGGTGTGATTGTGAGTGCCGTTATGGCGTGCAAAGCGACTCTTAAAGTCGATGCGGTCATGGATGAAACTAAAGAGAAGATGGATAAGATCCATACGGCAGAGGAGAATGGCACCACGGAGGCCGGAGAGGATTATTCCAAGGAAGATGCGAAGAAAGACACGGTGATTGTCTATGCACAGACCGGTCTCCAGCTTGCAAAGACGTATGCTCCTGCGGTTGCAATCGGGGCTTTATCGATCGCCAGCATTCTGGCATCTAACAATATTCTTCGTAAGAGGAATGTGGCATTGACAGCGGCTTATACAGTTCTTGATACCGATTTTAAGAATTACAGAAGTCGTGTGATCGAAAAGTTTGGTAAGGAGATTGACCGTGAACTGAAGTACAACATCAAAGCCGAAAAGGTATCGGCTACCGAGGTGGACGCGGAAACCGGAAAAGAGAAAAAGGTCAAGAAGAATGCCTTTGTGGTGAACCCGTCCGATGTAAGCGGGTATGCCCGGTTCTTCGAGAAGTACACGGTTGATGAGGACGGAAATTCGATCCTGAATCCCCACTGGGAGCCGAACAACGAATATAACATCATGTTCATCAAGGCGCAGGAGAACTATGCCAATGATCTGCTCAGGGCGAAAAAGCGTCTGTTTCTGAATGATGTATATGAGATGCTTGGACTTCCTCGCACCAAAGCAGGTCAGGTCGTGGGTTGGGTTTATGACAAAGACAATCCGGTCGGTGACAATTACGTTGATTTCGGACTGTATACGGACAATCTGAGCTATTCCGATTTTGCGAACGGACTCGATCCGGCGATTCTGTTGGATTTCAATGTTGACGGCAACATCTGGGAGATGATGTGAATGGATGGGCTCGATGGTATCGGTTCAGGAGACGATTGGTGCCGGGCAATGACAGACTATCCTTGTCTTGGCCCAAAAGAGATGAGGATAGTCTAATTATATTTTGAAGGGAGTTTTCACATGCGTAAAGTAACCATGATCGCTGCTCTTCTTTTATCGGTTATTATGTTTTTTCATAGTGATATCTCTGTGGAAGACGAAGTTGTGTATGCAGGTAATGTTACGGTGCATAATGTGGTTCCTGAACCTATATTTATCGATGCATCACCGATAGTAACTATAAAACCTTTGGAAGAAGAGGAAGAATCATTATTGCCATATGAGGATATTTCTTTGATTGCTCTCGTTACGATGGCAGAAGCCGAGGGCGAATGTGAAGATGGAAAACGTCTTGTAATCGATGCGATTCTCAACCGTATGGATTCCGAGCATTTCCCGGATAACGTTTACGATGTTATCTATCAGAGAAACCAATTCTCGTCAATCTGGAACGGACGTGTTGACCGGTGCGAAGTGAGGGATGATATTTGTCAACTCGTTGAAGAAGAATTACTGTCTCGCACAAATACCGATGTTATATTCTTCACAGCCGGGGAGTACAGCAAGTATGGCGTTCCAATGTTTCAACTAGGAAACCACTATTTTTCAAGCTATGAATGAAAGGAGAAAATTATGAGTAATTTTTTATCAGCAATCGTATCTTATACCCTTGCGGCGCTGGCCGGGGTTTGCTTTGTTGGGGGCGTTGCGCTCTTATCAGATGGCAGGAGGGTGTAAGATGATGGAAGGATTTGAAAGAACAATTTCTATATTGGATTATGTACTGGATACCCCTAAGAAAAGACACATCACCGGGGGTATCCTTTTGAGTGTGTCTATGTTGTTTACCGGGCTGGCACTCACGGTGATGACAATAAGAAGGGAGGACATGAGTGATGAGTAAAGTAACAGGACTTGTTATATTTGTCCTCGGAGCAGCGGCGGGTTCTGTCGTTACGTGGCAGTTTGCGAAAAAGAAATATGAGCGGATTGCCGAGGAGGAAATTAACTCTGTAAAAGAGATATTTTCAAAGCGAGAACAGAGCGGCGCTGATGTTGAAATAACCGTTGAACCGCAGCCGAGTACAGAGGCAAGGGTGGAGAAATTTGAAGCGAAGCCTGATATCTCCACCTATGCGGGGATATTAAAGAACGAAGCTTATGTACCGGAGGGAACGGAGATGGCAGAAAACAAGCCTTATGTAATCTCGCCGGAAGAATTTGGCGAGTTTGAGGATTACGACACAATAAGCCTTACATACTACGCGGATCAGGTTCTGGTGGATGATGGAGGCGACAAGATTGAAGATGTGGATGACGTAGTCGGCATGGAATCTTTGACCCGTTTTGGCGAGTATGAGGACGACTCTGTCTTTGTGAGAAATGACAGGCTGAGATGCGACTATGAGATCCTCATGGACGAACGGACTTATTCGGAAGCCCGGAAGGAACGTCCGCATCAGAGGGAGGTATAAATGACGAGGAGCGAGCTGAATAACAAGTATTTTAAGTGGATGTGCCAGCTCGTATTGGATCGGCGATATTCCAAAAGTCTGTCCTATCGTAAACTTTTGCGGTTCCTGAATCGTGTAGACTTTTCCTATACGATTCCTATGGACGGGAACCGGGAAGGCGATGGGATAGACTTACGATATCGTTTCGGTTACGAGAATTCATACAAGAGTTCCGAAATCGCAACATATTTGGATAATCGGCCCTGTAGTGTTTTAGAAATGATGATCGCCCTCTCCATTCGTTGTGAAGAACATATCATGGACGACCCGGATATCGGTAATAGAACGGGTCAGTGGTTCTGGAACATGATTGTAAATCTCGGTTTGGGTTCTATGACGGACGCAAAGTTTGATGAAGATTATGCAAACGAAGTGATTGAACGGTTTCTGAATCGGCGATATGCACGGAATGGCGAGGGCGGTTTGTTCACCGTAGAGCATTGCAGCCGGGATTTACGGACGGTTGAAATCTGGTATCAGATGTGTTGGTACTTGGATAAATTTGTATGAATTCGGAGGTACTGGATGGCACATGGAGATGTATACAAATGGTTTGAATTATATTTCCCGAATTATGCAGGTGGAAATGTAGAAATATGGTTCCCGAATGGTAAGAACAGTATACGGGTGAGGCAGACGAATAAACAGGAATTCATATTCACCTACAACGGGAAAGACGATTGGCGATTTGAAACGGCCAAAAGCTTTATTAAGGAAGGAAAGGAGAAAAGGTAATGAAATGATCGACTTTTTAACGATTTCGACACGTAGCAAGAAGCGTGGTGTTATAGAAATCTATCCAAAGTTCATTATCAAGAAAAGCGGCGATCTTATGATAAGAGGCGGTGATTTTTACGCTATCTGGATTGAAGAACGCGGTTTATGGTCTACGGATGAGCAGGATGCATTACAGCTCATCGACCGCGAACTGGATAGATATGCTGAAGAAAACCGCCAACGCTTTGACTCCGATATCATTAAAGTCCTGCATATGTGGGACGCTGAGTCCGGCATGATTGATTCATGGCATAAGTATTGTCAGAAGCAGTTGAGAGATTCCTTCCATATGCTGGATGAAAAACTTATATTTTCAAACACGCCTACGAACAAAAAAGATTACGCCAGTAAAAAGCTGAACTATCCGCTTGAAGCTGGCGATTTGTCTGCCTACGACAAGCTGATGTCTGTGTTATATTCCGAGGAAGAAAGGCGCAAGATTGAATGGGCGATTGGCTCTGTTGTGTCTGGAGATTCAAAGAAATTGCAGAAATTTATGGTCTTGTACGGGGCGGCGGGAACGGGTAAGTCCACTGTCCTTAACATTATTCAACAGCTTTTCGAGGGGTACTATTCCGTGTTTGATGCTAAGGCTCTTGGCTCTGCAAGTAATTCGTTTGCACTGGAGGCATTTAAGAGCAATCCTCTTGTGGCGATTCAACACGATGGCGATTTGTCAAGGATAGAGGATAACACAAGACTGAACAGTCTGGTTTCTCATGAGTTAATGACAGTAAACGAGAAGTTTAAATCTACCTACGCTAACCGGTTTAAGTGTTTTCTCTTTATGGGTACAAACAAACCTGTAAAGATTACAGACGCGAAATCTGGTCTTATCAGAAGGTTGATCGACGTTTCTCCGAGCGGGAACAAGCTGAGTCCCAAGGAGTACAAAACTATCGTAAAGCAGGTTGGATTTGAGCTTGGCGCGATTGCGTATCATTGTCAGGAAATCTATTTGAGTGACCCCGGTATGTTCGATGATTATATCCCGATCAGTATGCTTGGGGCATCGAATGATTTCTACAACTACATCATTGACTCATACCATGTGTTCAAAAGAGAGGACGGGACAACACTGAAAGCGGCCTGGGAAATGTATAAGACCTACTGTGATGAGGCGAAGGTTTTATATTCTCTGCCGCAAAGAGCATTTAAGGAAGAACTCAAGAACTATTTCAGGAACTATGACGAACGGTTTAATATGGATGATGGTTCGAGAGTCCGCAGCTACTATTCTGGGTTTAGAGCAGACAAATTTGAACCCGAAAAAAATCCGGGAGGTGAAAACGGGAAAACAAAACCAAATTCCTGGTTATCTTTTCACAGTGCGAAAGAATGCACGAACATATTTGACGAACAGTGCGGAGAATGTCCGGCTCAGTATGCAAGTTCAAAAGAGACCCCTTCAAAAAAATGGGACGATTGCAAGGACCTGCTCTCTGGCCTTGACACATCAAGACTTCACTATGTCAAAGTCCCGGAGAATCACATAGTTATCGACTTTGATATTCCTGATAAGGACGGCAATAAATCCTTTGAAAAGAATCTCGAAGCAGCAAGTAAATGGCCGCCGACTTATGCAGAATTGAGCAAGAGCGAAGCCGGAATACATCTTCATTATATTTATACCGGCGATCCAACGATGCTGAGTCGAATATACGATGAACATATAGAAGTTAAGGTGTTCAGTGGCAAGAGTTCGCTGAGACGCAAGTTGTCGAAGTGTAATGATTTGCCTATCGCAACAATTAGCTCTGGTTTACCGATGAAAGGAGAAAACAAAATGGTAAATTTTGAAGCAATCAAAAGCGAGAAAGGGCTTAGAACACTTATTAAGCGTAATCTGGAGAAAGAAATACACCCCGGAACTAAGCCCAGTATAGACTTTATCTACAAGATACTGGAGGACGCATACGCCAGTGATCTGAACTATGACGTCACGGATATGCGGAATGCGGTATTGGCTTTTGCCGCCAGCAGTACCCATCAGGCAGATTACTGTATCAAACTCGTAAATAAGATGCAGTTTAAGTCTGCGGACGCATCAACAGGCGTTAAGAATGATGAGGCGAAACTTATATTTTACGATGTGGAGGTATTTCCGAACCTGTTCCTTGTAAACTGGAAGATCGAGGGCGAGGGGAAGCCTGTTGTGCGGATGATTAACCCGACGCCGACCGAGATTGAGGAACTGATGCGGTTCCGGTTGGTTGGTTTTAATTGTCGCCGCTACGATAATCATATATTGTATGCGAGGCTGATGGGATATACGAACGAACAGCTCTACAACTTGTCCCAGAAGATTGTCGGGGCAAAGAAAGGAGCTAACCGGGACTGTTTCTTTGGCGAGGCATATAACGTGTCTTATACGGACGTTTATGATTTCGCTTCCGCTGGAAACAAGAAGAGTTTGAAAAAGCTGGAAATTGAAATGGGGAACATTTCGGTAAAAGAGCTGGAGAAGAAAGGTTTCTCAGAAGAGGAAATCCGTATTATAAAGGCAGGGACGCATCACCAGGAGTTGGGGCTTCCGTGGGATGAACCGGTTCCCGAAGAACTTTGGACCAAGGTTGCTGAGTATTGTGATAACGATGTTATTGCAACAGAAGCAGCCTTTGTTTATTTGAAGGCGGATTGGACGGCAAGACAGATTCTAGCAGACTTGGCAGATATGACGGTAAATGACACAACCAACACGCTCACAACCAGAATTATATTTGGAAATGAGCGGAAACCGCAGGATCAGTTCCACTATCGGAATCTTGCAGAGCCGGTATACAACATTGATGCTGAAACTTATAATTTCCTGGCAGAAGCTTGTCCGGAAATGATGCATCAAACGCACGGTGAGGCAGGAAGCCTTTTGCCATATTTTCCGGGGTATACTTTCGAGAACGGAAAGTCTGTATATCGTGGAGAGGAAGTCGGAGAAGGCGGTTATGTATATTCTGAGCCTGGTATGCACGGAAATGATGCATTGCTGGATATTGCTTCTATGCACCCGCATAGTGCGATTGCAGAAGTTCTGTTCGGCGTGAAGTTTACAACAGCGTTCCGTGACATTGTCGAGGGTCGTGTCAGCATCAAGCATGAAGCTTGGGAGATTGTGAACAAGATGCTGGATGGCAAGCTTACACCTTATATTCAGAAGGTGATCGATGGTGAGATGACATCTAAGCAGCTTGCTGATGCTCTGAAGACCGCGATCAATTCGGTTTATGGTTTGACTTCGGCATCGTTCGAGAATGCGTTCCGTGATCCGAGAAACATTGACAATATCGTGGCTAAGCGTGGGGCTTTGTTCATGGTGGATCTGAAGCATGAGGTACAGAAACGTGGATACACGGTTGCCCACATCAAGACCGACTCCATCAAGATTCCTGATGCGACGCCGGAGATTATCCAGTTTGTTATGGATTTCGGCAAGAGATACGGCTACACATTTGAGCATGAGGCTACATACGACAGAATGTGTCTGGTGAATGACGCTGTTTATATTGCCAGATACAAGGATGGGGATGGTCTCGGAAAATGGACGGCAACAGGAACTCAGTTCCAGGTTCCGTATGTCTTCAAAACTTTGTTTAGCAAAGAAGAGATTCTCTTTGAGGATATGGCGGAAACGAAAGAGGTTAAGACAGCAATATATTTGGATATGAACGAGGGATTGCCGGATGTATCTGAATTTGAAAAGCAGTTCGCCAAGGCGGAAAGCGATTACAAGAAAGGATTGCTGTCGGATACAACTTTCGAGAAGATATGCGCGGAGCTTCAGCCGGAAATCGATAAGGGGCATAACTATCGCTTCATCGGAAAAGTTGGACGCTTCTGCCCGGTTAAATCGGGTACTGGTGGCGGTGTGCTTCTCAGAGAGCAGAACGGTAAGTATTATGCAGTAACGGGATCATCCGGGTATCGCTGGCTCGAATCTGAAATGGTCCGTGAGCTGAATAAGGAAGATGACATCGACCGGTCTTATTACGACAAGTTGGTAGACGATGCTATTAAGACTATCTCGGAGTATGGAGATTTCGAGTGGTTTGTGTCGGATGATCCGTATGTTAAGGAGCTTGGAGCAAACGACGCAGATACTGATATTCCTGAGCCGTGGCTGCCGCCGTGTGGCGATATGAAATATGCTACGTGTTTTGATTGTCCGAAGTTCCATGATGACAAGTTCCACATGGATTGTGACCTTGGGTATGATATTTCCGAAATTGTCGCTAAGCGTGAATTCATGAATCAGCCTGAAGATGATGAGGAAGGTCTACCCTTCAACTAAATAAAAATAGAAAAGGAGAACGAAAAAATGACTAACAGAGTAAATGACAATATCATCATGGAGAATGCAAGAATTATATTCAGGAACTTCTCTGGTAAAGAATCCAAGTATAACCGTAAAGGCAGCCGGAACTTCTGCGTCATCATCGATGACGTGGATCTGGCAAAGAAACTCGGCGATGAAGGCTGGAATATCCGCATCCTGGAAGCCCGTGAAGAAGGCGATGAGCCGAAGTATTATCTTCAGGTGCAGGTGAGCTACGAGAACATCCCGCCCAAGGTATATATGGTTACGAGGAAGACCAAGACCCTGCTGGATGATGAGTCGATCGATTCCCTGGACTATGCGGAGATTCGCAATGTTGATCTGACTATCAGACCGTATAACTGGACCGTCCAGGACAAAACCGGTGTTAAGGCATATTTGAAGACTATGTATGTGACTATTGAGGAGGACGAGTTTGCGGAGAAGTACGATTCCATGGAAGGGCCGGATGAAATCCCGTTCAACTGATTTATATTTGAGGGCCACTGTCTGAATTGGCGGTGGCTCTTTTTGCGAAAAGAGAAACTATGCCATTTTGGAAGAAAAAGAAGTCGAAGCAGCAGAAGTCCACAGCCAAAAAGAAACCTACTGTTGCTCCGGTGAAACCGCTTCCTAAAACAGAAGTAAAACAGAGACCTTCTTCTCTGCCGCCCAAGTACGAACCACCGAAGATTCCGGATTATATTTTGGGAAAAGAAGATGCGTTGAAGACAGCTATTAACTCAGCTTACGGTTATAAGCCTAAAAAGAAGACAACATCTCAGGAGCCACAGCAGAAGAAATTGGATGCGAGAAAGGAATTTCTAAGGGCGTTCGGACGGCTGACCACCCGTCATCGCGCATGGGATGTATGGAGAGATTTTGTGGTGATGTTTGCCTGTTCTCTGTCCAATCCGGTTGACAAGAGCCACTACGATGAGAGGGAGAAAAGATATTTGAAAATCATCAATAAGTACAGCAAAGAGGAACAACAACTGTTTCCTGAACTTGCCGCTCATACAGTCATGGCTTTGGAAGAAAATCCGGAGCAAGACTTCCTGGGCGGTATTTTTATGGAATTGAATCTTGGCAACGGCAAAAACGGACAGTTCTTTACTCCGTATCATATTTGCAATCTCATGGCTAAGATAGCTGTCGATGATGTTTCAAAAGAAATTGATGAGAAAGGGTATGTTACAATCCACGATCCGTGTTGCGGAGCAGGAGCAACATTGATTGCCGGAGTCCATGAAGTCAGACGGCAGTTGGAGAAGAAAAACCTTAATTATCAGAACCATGTACTTGTGGTGGCGCAGGATATTGATGAAGTTGTTGCATTGATGTGTTATATTCATCTCTCGCTTCTTGGTGTAGCCGCATACATCAAGGTTGGTGACGTGTTTTGCAATCCAATTAAAGAGGGTGACTCGACTGAGAACTACTGGTTTACCATGATGTACTTTTCAGATGTTTGGCAGACCAGACGGATAGTTCACAGAATGAATGATATTTTGAAAGGAGAAAGTAACGATGATAAACATTAAAGGATTAAGTAAAGCAAAGGTGCTTGCTGCGTTATACAATGCTTCAAAACCGTTAGGGTTGGGGATTCTTCAATATGACCCCCAAAATATGTCAGAGAAAGAGGCCGCGGAACTCTTAGAAGAACAGTCTTACTTTGACTACCTGAAAGGGCGAGTCATGAAAGTGGATCTTTCGTCTGACGAAGAATTTGATGAGTGGTTATATGACCGTGATAACGGTATTGGGGCCGCAAAAGAAGCCATAAATGGTATTTTGAAAGAAGAGGTTATCGTAACAAAGAAAACACCTAAGTTTGAACTCGGTCGAGTTGTTGTGACGCTTGGTGTTGATACGAAAATGAAAAAGGACTCATCATTTGCAGCCTTTGTTCAGCTTTCGCTCGGAAGGTATTGTCAATGCGACTGGGGCGATACCTGCGATGAGGATAAACAGACAGCCAACGAGGCTTTAAAAGATGGAGAGCGGATTCTCGCGGTTTACAAACATAAGGAGTCCGGTACTAAGATTTGGATTATTACGGAATGGGACAGGAGTGCTACAACTATTCTGTTCCCCGATGAATATTGATATTTGAAGGGAGATAGGCGCGATGGGGCTTGAATTATACGATTACCAAATGAAAGCCGTTAATCAAATGAAAAACGGCTGTGTCCTTTGTGGTGATGTTGGTTCTGGTAAATCGAGGACGGCTCTTGCTTATTACTTCTTTCTGAACGGCGGAGAACTTCTTGGTGGTGTTGCCGGTGACAACTATATGCCGATGGGAGACCCACCGATGGATTTGTATATCATAACAACTGCCCGGAAACGGGACACGAAGGAATGGGAGGGTGAGCTTTCGCCCTTCCTTCTTTCTACGAATCCGGAAGTGAGCCTATACCAGAACACGGTAATCGTTGATTCATGGAACAACATAAAAAAGTATTCGGAGGTTACGGATACTTTCTTTATATTTGACGAGCAGAGAGTGGTCGGGTCCGGAGCATGGGTAAAGTCATTCCTGAAGATAGCGAAACACAATCAGTGGATTTTGCTGTCGGCTACTCCGGGGGATACATGGCAGGATTATATTCCTGTTTTCATTGCCAACGGATTCTACAAGAATCGAACAGAGTTCACCAGAGAGCATATCGTCTACAGCCGTTTCAGTAAGTTTCCAAAAGTGGATCGGTATTTAAACACTGGGAAACTAATCCGGCACAGGAATGATATTTTGGTAAACATGGATTTCAGACGGACAACCGTTTCACATCATGAGGACATTATTGTTTCATACGACATTGAGACATATAAAGACGTGGG
This sequence comes from uncultured Lachnospiraceae bacterium, assembly GCA_946554445.1. Lineage (GTDB taxonomy): Bacteria > Bacillota > Clostridia > Lachnospirales > Lachnospiraceae > UBA3282. The sequence continues at coordinate 115,012 of CAMNSD010000008.1, forward strand.
ACGAACACGTTGGGACCCTTATAAAAATGAGCCGATTCAGAATGCCGGCGGGCTTTGTTATATTTGGCGGAAAATAGTCAATACGGCAGAATCACGGCAGATTGCCTTGTTGGAGATTATTGAAAAGCATCCACGGGCAATTATATTTTACAACTTCGATTACGAGTTGGAGCTTCTCAAAAATCTTTTTTGTCCGTTTCAGGAAAGTGATTATGAGATTGCTGAATGGAATGGACATTGTCACCAACCTGTACCGGAATCGGAGCAATGGATCTATCTGGTTCAGTACAATGCAGGAGCGGAAGGGTGGAACTGTATCAAGACGGATACGATTATATTTTACTCACAGAACTACTCTTATAAGATTATGAAGCAATCTGCTGGAAGAATTGACAGGCTAAACACTCCGTATAAGGACTTATATTATTATCACTTGAAATCTCGTTCAGGAATCGACTTGGCTATCAGCAGAGCTTTAAAGGATAAAAAAGATTTCAATGAGAGCAGTTATGTGAAGTGGTGAAACGCAGTATTTACAAGTCCTTTAATGAAAGGAGGTCATTTTAAATGATTAAATCTAAATTTGGACCGATAACAAACCCTAAAACAGGTGAAACAAAAGATATTGTTGTAAATGCTTTATCAAAGAGAAGCCTTAGAGACATTTTAATTGGTGGGGGCATTATAATGGTAGGTATTACTTACCTTACAATATCCACATTTAAGAATGGAGCGATGGCATTTGAAGAGGCTGAGTACAAAACATTAGAAGAGCTTGATCTGTTTAAGTGACCAATCGGTGCACAAAAACATTATTTAAAAACCTATAAACGAAGGAGTCCTAACAAGGGCTCTTTCTTCTTGTTTGGGGGGGAACAAATGAGATACCGAAAATGTGATCGTTGTGGAAAAAGGATTGTATCCGGTGCTGATTTTTATCCCGCAATGATAAAGGGGTATTTGGCAGAAGAGGTTACAGTCAAAAGTATTTGGGTGTCAACCACGAAACATCCCAGATGCCAGTTTGAATTATGCGATGGTTGCGGACAAAGCTTTGCTGACTGGTTTAATGAGAAAGGAGAAAAAGATGGGACTGAAAAACAAATCTGATACTTTCCTTGTAAGTTTCGACTACACACATGGGGATATTCCGGTGCTGATTATCGGAAGACGAGGAAAGGAAAAAGAGATTGATATTATTAACGCTTTTCAGGGAGATGAGGCGAGCGAACTATACAAAAAACTAACAGATAAGAAGGTGAGTGGATGACGTTTGCTAAGTTTTGCGAGGCGGTTATCGGGCGCCCCCTGTTTGAATGGGAAAAGAAACTTACGGAGTTTTTAGAAGAACATCCAGACGCAAAATTGGTGCATCCGATAGCTCGCGGAAGTTCTAAAATGCCATATCAAGAACGTTTATCTATATTGTTTGCTTTATATAAAGCTTGCGGAAAGGAGAATCATGAAACAACCGAAAAGATTGACACGGGAACAGAAGGAATGCTTAACGGCTCACTGTCTTAATTGGAAGGACTGGATGTTTGTTGGGGAAACAGAATTCTGTTACCGCATTATCAACAAGAAAACCGGCGCTGTTAAAGGTGTTGATAAATTCAGGAGGAGATAAATGAAAATCTATACAAGTTATTTTGCTAACTTGAAAAATATTCCGGTCGGCATTGTTCCAATCTCCATATGCCGCAGAGCGCCGAAAGGATATGGTGGGACAGAATACAAATTACTCGCTCCTTCGGGTGCTTTATTGTCGGAATGGCGCAAAAATCATGATGAGGCTGAATATAGATTCAAGTTTGCTAAACAGTTGACTTCGTTAGATGCATCAAAAATTGTAGATGTACTGAATTATATATCAGGTGGCCTGGACATTGTCTTGGTCTGTTATGAAGGCCCGTCAAAGTTTTGTCACCGCCATATTGTTGCGGAATGGCTTAATAAGCATGGGTATGAAGTTACGGAATGGAAAGGAGAAGAGCATGAAAACAGATGAAAAAGGAAAGAAGCTCGCCAATGATATTTTGGACTATGTGAACAATTTGGCCTGTGATGAAGAAACTTTCGCAAATACTATTTGCCACTCACACAGGACTTTGCAGCAGTCAACGATGAGGCTCTTTATCACAACAATTTGTAAGATGGCCGAGAATGATACGGACGCAAGAAACGAAGCAGCCGTAGAACTGGCGAAGAAAATAACGGAGATAGCACAAAATCATCAGTTACCGTTGGTTTGATATTTCAGCAGGAGAATGAAAGGAGAAAAGAATGGAAATCAGAAATGCGCAAATCACATCAACTATGCTCGGCCGGGAAGACCACGGAATCATGACCTTTTTTATATTTGTTAAATGGGGAGGTTCTGTATGTGGAATAGGAGGATACTCACTCGACGGATATGATAAAGAATCAAAGTTGAGGGTATTTTCTGTAAAAAGTTTTGAAGCCATATCAAAGATACTCGAAACAGTCGGTGTGGATAAGTGGGAAGATTTACCCGGAAAGTATATCCGAATCAAAGATAACGGCTGGGGTTCTACGGTTGATGAGATCGGAAACTTGATGGAAGAAAAGTGGTTTAACATTCGGGAATTCTTTAAGGAGAGCTAACCAAACCAGAAATTTATATTTTGAAAGGAGAAAAGAATGAGTTCTTATATTATTGCAACAGATTTTGATGGTACGATTTGTGAAAACAAGTACCCGGAGATTGGAGAGCCGAGAAACAAAACCATTTTATATTTGAAGGAGAAGCAGAAAAACGGAGCCAAAATCGTCCTGTGGACTTGTCGGGTCGATGAACTCCTTGATGCAGCAGTCAAATGGTGCCGTAACAAGGGCTTGATATTTGATGCGGTGAATGAGAATCTACCGGAGGTAATTGCTGAGTTCGGCGGTGATACCAGAAAGATATTTGCCAACGAGTATATAGATGATCGGAACGGAAAACTTCCTGATGAATGCGAGTCTGGTATGCTTGCCTGGGCGAAAATGGAGATAGAGGCAGCTTGCAAACATGAGCGAGCAGAGGCACCGGAAGAGGAGTTCGACTATGGGTGTGCCTGCTATGAATCTGCTTTAAAGGCTTTTAAAAGTCTCGAAGAAGATAACCACAGCGGGTTCAGTATTGGTTTTACAAAAGGAATTCTTAACCGTTTAATTGACGGTAAGCCGCTTTGTCCTATCGAGGATACGGAAGAAACATGGAGTCACATTGCCGATACAAGTGGACATCAGGGAGAAGAAGTGAATTATCAGTGTAAACGTATGAGCAGCTTGTTCAAATATGTTTACGCTGATGGGACGGTTAAGTATCGTGATATTGATCGTTTTATTATGGTTGAAACATTAACCAACACGATATGGCATTCCGGATTGGTAGACCAGGTTCTTGAAGAACTCTACCCGATCACTATGCCTTATATTCCCAGTGATACACCCTACAAGGCTATGTGCGAGGAGTATTTGACAGATCGCAAAAACGGCGACTTCGACACTGTTGGCATCCTGAATGTAATTGAACCGGACGGAAAGACGGTTGAAATTAACAGATATTTCAAGGATGTTCCGAATGGATGGGAAGAAATTGATCTGGAAGAGTTTAAGAACCGCCGGGCAATGCATTTTAAGCGGTTGCATTCGGAAATTCACGATAAACGAAAAGGAGAACAATCATGAATGATAGCGATTCTGTAAAGAAACTGATAATGGATTCGGCATGTAAAGTTGCTTTGGATGAACACTTAGACGAGGTGAATTTCAATTTAAAACCGCAAGAACACTCGTATAGGGACTGTATGACAGTAATCTTCGGGAAAGGGCGGAAAAGAATCAGTACCATCTTCATGATGGACGAGTTTTTAGACATGAAATCTGATTTGTATCCGATTGCGATCAGTTCTTATCTGAGAGAAATGGTTTACAAATTAAATGAAAAGGAGAAACAAGTATGAAAACTATTAAAGAAAACTGGAAAGTAATGTTGATCGTAGCAGCCGGAGTTGTGGCTGTTATTTTATTGTGTGTGTTTGGAGTGCAAAGCTCTCAGAACCAAGCTTTCGCTCTTGAAGAGCAGGTGAACACCGCTGAATCGGATATTAAGGTTCAGGAAAAGCGACGGGTGGATCTGATTTACAATTTGGCAGATTGCGTTAAGCAATACGATAAGCATGAAGCTGAAACGTTGGCGGCTATTGTCGAGGGGCGTGGCTCTGCCGGGGATATTGAAAACGCTACTACTGCTATTGCTGCTGTTTCTGAGGCATATCCGGAATTAAAAGCTGATGAGAACTATAGAGAACTTATGAATGAACTGGCTATGACTGAAAATCTTATCGCTGAGTACAGGAGCAACTATAACAAGCAGGTAAAAGCGTACAACCGTTATGTGAAAAAATTCCCGACAAGGATATTTCTGAATATGCTTGGGTATGAGAGGCAGAGCTATCAGTATCTGGATTACGAAGCCCCGGTTGATGCTCCACAAAATCTATTCGGGGAGGATTGACGTATGGGTTACTATCACGGGCATAGAAAAAGAGGGTTCGACTTCGGGGATTTTGAGATAACGAAGCGTGAAATTCTCGCAAGTGTATCTATTATAGCCGTAATGCTCCTGATCGGTGTTTTGATTTCTGGAAAGATTTCGGAGTACCAGATGGATAAAAACGAAATCTATAACAAGGCTGTAAAGATTCAAAGTTCTGATATTTTTGCCTATGGTATGCGAACCAATGTCGGTAATGCGTTTGTCTACGGTGATTTAAAAGCCGTAGACACCGTTACCTACCCGGAAATAGGCGGAGAATATATGTATGTAGAAAAAGTAGAAGAACGCTATGAGCGGCATGAAGAGTATGTGACTGAAGAAGATGATGAAGGAAACAAGCATAGAAAACTAAAAGTCTGGTATGAATGGGAAGTAGAAAACAGAGGGTCACAACATTCTTCAGAAATAAGTTTTCTTGATATTTCTTTCCCTTATGAAAAAATACGAATTCCTACAGATCAACACATAACCACTATTGAAGGCGATAAGGTTTGGAGTTGGGAATCTGGTGAACGAGTAAAAGTTAGATTTTGCTATTACGGCGTAGCAACACAATACACCGGAACAATATTCACAGAGTTAAAGAATAATACTATTTCGGACAACACACCCTTTTATGAAAATAAAACGATTGACGAAACAGTAGAGTTGCTGGAATCCAACGGCGGAACAATTATATTTTGGGTGCTATGGATTATCTTTATCGGTGTATGTGTATACGGCTTCTATTATCTGGATAACCGATGGTTAGATTGAAAGGGGTGTAAAATGCCTGATATAAAGAACTGCACAACTTGCTCCAATGCTATATTTTGTAAAACATGGGGTGAGTACAAGTGCAAAGAGCGAAAAGAATGGATACCTGATACGGATGAGGGAGTCTACTGCGGATTATATTCCAAAGGGACTCCCTCAACTGATTGTCACTGTGAAACGTGTGAGGAAAGGAGAATTTAGGAATGGATGTTTGGAGATGCCGGTTTCAGCAAGAACCGATAGACAATAGACCTCATTTTATATTTGGCGGTAGAGGAAACGGAAAAACAACAAGACTTATAAAAGAAGCTTCCGAAACCGACGGAGTTATTGTTTGTCCTACGCTTAAAACGGCCGATCATATTTGTCACTTGGCGTGGGAACTTAAATGTAACATTCGTAGACCAATCACTTATGAGGAAGCATTTGGTCCTTATGATGACAGAAAAGCAATTCATTATTTTGACAATTACGGAATCGAGTTGTGTAATATTCTTCGCAGGAAACTCGGCACGTTTGAACGCTACAAAACCGAAACTATAATTATTGACGAGGATTCTATTAAATCCTTAAACGATATGTTGGACGGACTTAAAGTCAGCGATATGGATGGCCGTGAATTGAGATTTAAAATAGAGGTTTTAGGGAGGAACGAGAGCGATGATTAAAATTGAAAATTTTGAGGTAATGGGATGGGAACATGTTATCCGTGGTATGCGAAACCCGATGAATAGTTGGAATAAGTCTGACAGCGGTATCTGCAAAGGTGGTGAAGATGGAATCGGCTGCGAACATTGCGCAGTAGAGATACCTTGTACCCATGCATATGACCATTCATGGCAGCTCGGCAAGGCAGATCATGAACTGATGATGAAGCTGGCAAAAGCCGGTTCAGTTCACGGAAAATTCCGCCGGATGATTGCCGTATATGTAGATATTACGGCTCCATTGTATTGGTGGAAGGAGTTTGATACGTACAAAATCGGTACGGTTGCCAACTCCTGCTCCACAATGCACAAAATTCATGCAAAGGAGTTTACGCTGGAGGATTTCAGTTGCGAGCATCTGTCTTGTTGGGGTGCGGCTCCGAGAGGTAACACTGATGGAGATTTGATGGATGAGAAAGTCAGCGACTTTATGTATGATTACATGGGCGCATTGATGGCCACTATTGTCGCTCTTAACAGCGCCAGAGAGCAGTTCCTGAAGCGGCAGGATAAACGATACTGGTGGCAGATGATTCAGCTTCTTCCCAGCTCTTACAACCAGAAACGGACGGTGATGCTGAACTATGAAGTTCTGTCTGGTATTTATATTTACCGTAAGAATCACAAGCTGGATGAATGGCGGGAGTTTTGCCATTGGATCGAGCAGCTTCCGTACAGTGAGATTATTACGTGTAATGTGGAGGAACCGACCGAATGAAAATAGTTAAAGAATATCTATGCAACGATAGAACACCAACAATCGATGAACTAAAAAAATCTATCAATATCGCTAATGCCGATGATTGCGTGGTTAAGTTGAATTGGTTTTTTTCCTCATAATGGATGGCACAATATGTATATTACCAAAGATATGACTTTGGAAGATTGCAAAAGTAAACTTCCAAAAAAATATTCAGTGTAGATAGGTGGAGAATAATGAACTGGCGAGATTTTGATAATAAGCAGTTAGAAATGCAGATGAAAGATTTAAAACGCTGCATCGAAATACAAGCCGAACGACCGCTTACAGTTCGAGAGAAGGATTGGTTTAATCTTCGATATGACAGAGGAAGTATTCGATGTGGGTCGCGCTCTTATAGAAGCGGGCTTATATCATCTCTCGACAGAGCAATTAAGCGTTTGGAAAAGGAAATGACAAGTGACGAACTTCGTCGCGTGAAAGGAGAATAGCAATGCTTAAATTATTAACAGATTGTGATAAATGTATGTACAAGCGAGTGTGCAAATATTATGGACATCCCAAACAGGCTATGGAGAAATTGAAAAATACTACATATGGTGATGGACCGAATGATGATTACGGATGGGATACTATGATGGAGCATGAACATGTGGATATTTCGTTTTCCTGCCCGGATTATCAGGAGCAAAAACCGACACCCAAAGGCTTTGCTTAATTTACGGAGGAAAGTTGATTGAGAATTGAAGGAAAATTATCGTCATTAACGAATGGATTAGTTAATCCAAAAGAGATTCTTGGAAAACCGATAAAACTTTTTGGTACTTTTCAAATTGGTGAAATAACCGAAATTGACGAAGAAAAAGATTTATATTTTGGAGAAGTCTCGGACGAGGCTATTGGAGAAGTAATGCTGAATAATCCAGAAATGTCTATTGGGTTTTGTTTCAGTGAATGTAATAAAAGAGACTACCAACAAGGTGGTTATCAGCCAACAAAAATGCAAGAATACTTCTTAAAAAAGAATCGAGGTGATAAAATTTGAGCGCACAGTATGATTTATATTTACAGCAGCATCGCGCTAATGTTTACAAAGGCTTCGAGTGGATTCGTGAGAATCTCCCAGAGCTTTTAGTAAATGAAGACGGTGCTGGATGGCAGACAGAATTTGCGCATGATGCTTCTAAGAATGAGAAAGACGAATATGAAGCTTATGACGCATATTTCTATGGAGGAAACAGGTCTTATAAGGTGATGGAGAACTACAGACGGGCTTGGCTTTTACACCTGCATCGTAATCCTCATCACTGGCAGCACTGGGTTCTCATCAACGATGACCCGAAAGAGGGCGAGATTGCTCTGGATATGCCCTACAATTATATTCTTGAAATGATTTGTGATTGGTGGGCATTTAGCTGGTCAAAAGGAAAGCTGTTTGAAATCTTCGATTGGTACGATGAGCATAAGGCTTATATAAAACTGAGCGATGCTACCAGAAAAACGGTGGAGGATATTCTTGACAAGATGAGAGTCAAGCTCTCTGAAATCTCTACGGGAGGAACAGAGAAATGATGTCAGGAATAATTGAACAAATTAGTAGAGAAATAGCATCTCAATATGACGAGCAAATCGAGAAGGCATTGAACCGATGTGGATTTACAATGCAATACTGTATAGAACATCCGGAAGAATTTTTGTGGATTAGAGATGCCATCAATCCGATGAATGGACAGTTACAATGGCTGGGTCAAGATTTATTCTCTGTTACCCAGTCTCTAAATTATGATGAGCAACATAATAAATATGTTGTAGAAGTAAATATTGAGTTTGCGGAAGGAGTGACAAAACATGAAGATACTTGAAATGATTGATAATCCAGTTTTGTGGTTTGTAATTGGGTTGCTGTTAAGTATTATTTTTAGAGATCGAGGAGGAAAACAAAAATGACATTTGTACAGATTGTAATTGCGTTTCTTATTGTCTATATTTGTGTCTATGCGCTGATTAACCGGGTATGTCAGTGTATTGAGCACTGTGCAACGGCCAAAGCATATTCCAAATTCAGAGAAAGCGGAATGCAGTTAAAGATGGATGACATTGAGGCCGGTATCCAAAAAGCCAACAAAGAAAAAGAACATGTTAAGGAGATAATCTAAGCAATACCTTGAGAGCCGCGTAACAACGGCTCTTTCTTTTGTCAAAATTTAAGGAGATAGGTTATGTTTAAACGAGAATTATTGAAAAATAAGCTCTACGGAGCTGTTATGATAGGTTTAGGGGCGTTGTCTGTACCCATCGAGTGGGATGCAACATTCTTTTTATTTACGTTGATGGCTGGTGGCGGACTGATATTTTCAAAGGAGAACTGGATTTTATGAACTACCAAAAAATCACACCAATCAGTATTGCAGACGGTATCGGATGCAGAGTAGTTTTGTGGGTATCTGGATGTGAACATAACTGCTACAACTGCCATAATCCTGATACGCACGACCCAACATCAGGATATTTGTTCGACGAGGATGCAGAAACAAGGCTTTTTGACTTGCTGAAACCGAGTTATATTTCTGGTTTAACATTCAGTGGCGGAGATCCTCTACATCCGCTTAATCGAGCTGAGGTCACCCGGCTGGCAAGGCGACTCAAAGCTGAAATGCCGGAGAAAACTATCTGGCTTTACACAGGTTATATTTATGAGGAAATTTGTGGTTTGGAAGTGCTACGATTTGTAGACGCATTGGTAGACGGACCATACATAGAATCACAAAGATGTGTTGGTAAATTCTATGGAAGTACAAACCAGAGAATTATCGCATTAAATACAACTCCTTTAATGGAAGGAGAGTGATATTTTATGAAGAAACAAATAAACCCTATATTCTATGCTATTTGGAAGTATCATCTAGCAATGATTGATTTATGTAACATTCGGCAATCTCTTGGCTGTATTAGCGATAAGAAAGCTGAAGAGTCAAATAAAAAGCATTGTATGGGTGCTATCAAAAGTGCATATTTTGGAGGATTTGCTTCTGATAAAGTGAATCAAATGTTTTCAAATGAGGAGTCCTAACAAGGGCTCTTTCTTTTTCTAAAAAATAAGAACGGAGGCGTATAACATTGATTACAAAAATCATCAAACGGGACGGAACAGAGGTTGCGTTCGATGCTGAAAAGATATTTAACGCAATATCAAATGCAAATGCGGAGGTCAGTGCAGAGGAACAGCTTAACAATGTTGGACTCCAAATCACTACGCAGATGATTGTCGAGCAGCTCAATAAGTTTAAAAGGGCTGTTGAGGTTGAGGAGATTCAGGAGATTGTTGAAACTGAGTTGATGAAAATGAAAGCTTACGAAGTAGCAAAGCGTTATATTCGCTACCGCTACGACCATAAGCTGAAGCGTGAATCGGATACCGATAAAAAGGTAATGTCTCTTGTGGAGTTTCAGAACGAAGCTGTCAAGCAGGAGAACAGCAACAAAAATCCGGAAATCATTCCTACACAGAGGGATTATATTGCCGGAGAGATTTCCAAGGATATTACTATGCGGCGCCTGCTTCCTGAAAATGTCGTAAAGGCTCATGAAGACGGACTCATTCACTTTCACGATGCCGATTACTTCATTCAGCACTCTCATAACTGCTGTCTCGTAAATCTGGAGGACATGCTTCAAAACAGCACTGTGATATCCGGTACACTTATCGAGAAGCCCCACACGTTCAGCACAGCTTGTAACATCGCTACGCAGATCATCGCTCAGGTGGCAAGCTCTCAGTATGGCGGGCATTCCATCAGTCTGGCTCACCTTGCACCTTTTGTGAACGATACCAGAGAACGGTTCAGAAAAAAGTATTCTGATCTTTTACAATGGGGAGATTCTATACGTCGGTATAATGATTTCATCGAAAAACTGGTTCGTGATGATATTACCAAAGGGGTTCAAACCATCCAGTATCAGGTCGTTACGTTGATGACAACAAACGGGCAGGCTCCATTCATTACGGTGTATATGGATATTAACGAAGCTAAGAATGAGCAGGAGCAGAAAGATCTCGCCAATATTATAGAAGAAGTTCTGAAGCAACGTATTCAGGGTGTAAAGAATGAAACCGGTACCTGGATCACGCCAGCATTTCCGAAACTCATATATGCTCTGGATGAAAACAATGTGGAGCCAGATTCAGAATTCTTCTATCTTACAGAGCTTGCGGCTCAGTGTACGGCCAAGAGAATGGTGCCGGATTATATTTCTAACAAAATTGAGCGGGAGCTGAAGAACGGAGATACTTACACCTGCATGGGCTGTCGTTCGTTTCTTACACCGGACAGAACTACAGAAAACTACTCAAAATGCAACAACTGGAAAGCCGGTCACAAATACTACGGACGATTCAATCAGGGTGTGGTGACAATCAATCTTCCGGATGTGGCGTTAAGTTCTCATAAAGACTTTGCCCTTTTTGATGATATTTTGAGAGACCGTCTCGATAATATCTGCTATCCAGCACTTATGGCACGGCACAACCGTTTGAAAGGCACCCCGTCAAATATTGCTCCGATTCTTTGGCAGCATGGAGCATTGGCAAGATTGGATAAGAATGAGACAATCGATGAGCTGCTCTACCATGGATATTCTACCATTAGCCTTGGCTATGCCGGTTTGTATGAATGTGTGAAGTGTATGACTGGTGAGTCTCACACAGCCGGCGGTAAGAACTTTGCTATCCATGTGATGGAGATGCTGAATGAGCATACAGCACAGTGGAAAGCTGAAACAGATATTGACTTCTCTTTGTATGGTACCCCACTGGAAAGCACTACATACAAGTTTGCCAAGTGCTTGCAGAAACGTTTCGGCATCATCGAGGGAGTCACAGACAAGAATTATATTACTAACAGCTACCACGTTCATGTTACTGAGCCTATAGACGCTTTTACAAAGTTGTCTTTTGAATCCGAATTCCAGGCACTCAGTCCTGGCGGAGCAATCAGCTATGTGGAAGTGCCTAATATGTCCCATAACATCCCTGCGGTTCTCTCTGTCATTCGTTATATTTACGACAACATCATGTATGCCGAGTTGAATACGCGCAGCGATTATTGTCATGTCTGTGGTTTTGATGGAGAGATAAAAGTGGTTGAAGACGATGGAAAGCTTGTATGGGAATGCCCGGTTTGTGGAAACCGTGACCAGAGCAAAATGAATGTAGCTCGGAGAACTTGCGGTTACATCGGAACCAACTTTTGGAATCAGGGAAGAACTCAAGAGATTTCCGAAAGGGTTTTACATTTATAAGGAAAGGATTGATGTTTTATGAGGTTTGTAGTGATTGGGGCGTTATGTCTTATTGTCGCTTTTGGTATAGTTATGGTGATTAAGGCGGTTAATGAGGCAGCAGTATTCATGGATGATTCGTTTCGTTGGGGAAACGGAAGAGATTATTAAGGAGGATAAGATTTATGACTGTAAAACAGTTAAGGAATAAATTAAAAAATCTTCCGGAAAATGCTGTCGTAACGATTCCGAACAGTAACATGTATAATAATGGAGATTATGATATTGATTTGGTTCAATATTGGGAGGAAGATAATCAAGTATGTCTTGAATCTCATTATAAAAAGAATTATTCAAAAAATTTTTAGAATAAGGAGGATAAGAATTTATGACTATCAATGAGTATCAAAAGGAAGCAATGAGAAGTGTAAACCCGGAGTCACTGAATGATCCAGTGAAAGGTTTGAGCAACACGGCACTTGGTTTATGTGGAGAATCTGGTGAGGTTGCTGATATGGTGAAGAAGCATCTGCATCAGGGGCATGAGTTGGACAAGGAGCATCTGGCTAAGGAACTTGGCGACGTGACCTGGTATCTGGCTCTTGGAGCTACTATCATTGGCTATGAACTGGAAGATATTTTACAAATGAATATTGACAAGCTTCGTAAGAGGTATCCGGACGGATTTGATTCTCAGAAAAGTCAGCACCGGGAAAAGGGGGATGAATAAGTGGCTAATAATTTAAGAAAAAACGCAGAAGGCTATTCAGATCCGACAGCCTACGAAGCGATTAAGAGCGCTGATGCGGACGATGAGAGATTTCATAAGTTGCTGAACACAATTTTTACAATCTGTGAGTTGTCTGGATTTCATCTTGAAGAGAGGATTGTTCTCAAAGATACCCAGTCTGGAAAGGTTTGGAGGTAAAAGATGATTAAAAAAGTATGTATACTGGCTTCTTTATCACAGAAGTCAGATATTGAAGAAGCTGTGGCGTATTATAAATCACAGGGATATATTGTTGATTATCCAACCGAACAGCGTGATAAGACATTGTTTGAGATTGACTATGATTATATTTGTCGAATTGCTAAGGCGGGTATGGTTGTGGCTATTCCTAAGTATGAGGGAGGATTTGGTGAATCGGTTACATACGAGCTGGCTGTTGCAAAATACTTGGGCATACCAAGGGCGCAATACGATCCGGTTAAAAGAGAACGAATTTGGAGGTGAGATTCATGAGCGGTGCTGTTAGAGAAACAATGTGTACCAGTTGCATACATAGAGAGGTGTGTTTATACAAACAGACATACCTTGAGTATTTGAGGGCATGTGAGAAGATGTATGAAGATTATCCGGATGATATTTCTTCTTTTATTGAGGAGAGTGACCCAAACTGTATCCATTATAAGAAGAAATCGGACGTAAATTTGCGGTAATTTTGGCGTCCGTACCAGTCTTTTCAGCCGGACAAACTCTAATCTAGGTTAAAAAATTCTGGTCAAATCCTGTTTTTAAAAGTGGGCTTTTGGCCAGAAAAAGTGGGCAGAGGAGAAAATTGTGAAGATTTGGTCGAAAATTATGGAACTTTTACGGACAATTTTTACAAATTTTGGCCATTTTTTGCCCACTTTGCCCACTTTTTTTGAAAAGTGACCAGGCACTTTGGCCAGCAAGAATGCCCATTTTATGCGGGTTTGAGGGCTGTTTGCCCACTTTCCCACTTTTTTCTCAAACTATTATGATAAAAATATTTAATAATATTATAAATAGGGCAGGAAAAAGTGGGCATTTGACCAGAGAGCAAGAAAGGAGGTTCTTATGAGAGAAAAAATCACATGGCATGACATTTATAAAGATTTTAAGATTCGATTGCCGAATTTATCAAAAAGAGCAACGTATTGGAAACCGAGAGGGTATCTCTCTATTACGGTATATCTTGAGGACGGTTCCCAGATGGCTTATGACTACCTGTACAAGAAAGCATCTTTCGTTGCGATGTCGCAGACTGCCTTAGCATAAAATTGTCAATCTGTCAATAGGATATTTAAAAACCTGTTTATTTTTTGCTTGGGTTGTGGTATACTGTAGCTGCGACACAATTTCACAAATCTCGTTTAAGGGAAACCACTTTTGGCAAAGGGTGTTTTCTCTCTTTACTTATGCCTTAGACGGGATGAGATTGTGTCGCAACAATGGGAGATTCACTTTTGCAGGTGCGTCTCTACATTGGGGCGCACTTTTTATTTGCGCAGAAGTATTTGAAAGCGTTTTGGAGGTATTGAACATGAGTAATGCTGAGGTGATTCCGTTTGGTGGTTTTGAGATTGAAATATTCGAGGACAACATCGACTTTTCAAACAGAAAAGATTTAATAAAGCTGGAATTAACATCAAGTCAAAAAATGCACACCAGTGCTTTATTGAATGCGGCTCCATCTCTGGCGGCTATCGGAACAAAAAATGCCTGTGTGTTGCATCTGCCGGACGGTATTACTACTTCCGATTTGATGAAATACGGGAATGGTGGTTTGGGAAATATATATTACGGACCAGATGGAAAAATTGCCGGACAGGCGCCGCTAGAGTTGTTAGGTAAGCAACAAGTTATAATGGGCGCATTTACAGCAATGTCCATAGCATCCGGGCAATACTTCCTTTCCGAGATAAATAGCAATTTGACAGCCATCAATCAAAAAATTGATAAGATTCTCGAATTTCTATATGGAGATAAAAAAGCAGAATTGATATCTGAAGTGAGCTTTGTCAATTTTGCATTTCAAAATTACGGCTCAATCATGGAGTGCGACCATCAAAGAACTGCAACAATCATCAGTCTTCAAGGAGCCAGGAAAGTTGCAATGAAGGACATCGAATTTTATATGTCTGATTTGGATTCCCTTGTTAAAGCAAAAGACACACCGGATTTGAATTCAATCATCGGGAAAGCGTTCCAGATTAAAGATTGTCTTCAACTGGCTATACAGTTATATTGTATGAGCAATATACTTGAGGTTGCTTATTCACAAAATGGAAACATATTATACCATGAGTATGTCGAAAAAGATATCCTGTCATACATTGACAAATATGAGAAGCGGATGTTATCCAATTTTTCGGCAATACAAATGTACATCAAAACGTATAAAGGAAATCTGTTAAAAAAGATTGATAAAACTGTTTATGAAAAACAGGTAGAAGAATTTGTTGATTCGTTAGGAAACGGAGAGGAATTTATTAGACGTAAGCCGTTGCAGTCTTTTTTGCAGTCTTTCCAAAAAGAATCTGCATTTGTTTTGGATATGGAAGGAAACGCTTATTTAAAAACAGCATAAAAGTCTTTAGTCGAAAGGAGACAAAATAATATGAGTAGAAAAAGTGGAGGTAAGAAAAAGAGAAGTACAGCAGGATTGATTCTGGACGTGATACTGGTTTTTGCAACTGGTGGTCTTTGGCTCATCTGGATATTGGTGAGGTATCTCAGGAACAACAGCTAAGCAATAAAAACAAAATATAGAAAATATTCGAGAGTCGTGTAACAGCGGCTCTTTTCTTTTGCTATTTTTTAGTTCGCAAAAAAAACATGCCCTTTTATGAGGAGAGAGATTAAAATAGGCATTTTTAAATGCTTGTTCTTTCTCTTTTGTATTTATCAAAATGAAAGGAGGTCCTGTTATGTTGGAGAGCAAATTCCAAGCACAACTGATTCAGGAACTTAAAAAAATGTTTCCTGGGTGCATCGTAACAAAACTCGACCCGGATCACATTCAGGGTATACCAGATTTGCTCATCCTTTATAAAGACAAATGGGCTTCTTTGGAATGTAAGCAAAGTGCGAACTCTAAGAAACAGGCAAATCAACCATATTACGTTGAGAAGATGAACGAGATGTCTTTCTCAAGATTCATCTATCCTAAAAATAAGGAGGAAGTGTTACATGAACTTCAACAATCATTCAATTCTTGAAGGGCAGCACGCTTTTCTTGGAGCAAGCAAATATCATTGGATTAACTACGATGAAAACAAAGTGGCGGAGTCGTATGTAAAATTCTTGGCAACCCAAAAAGGAACTGTACTTCACGAGTTTGCGGCTCAGTGTATCAGGCTTGGGCAGAAACTTCCGAAGTCGAAAAAAACTTTGAATATGTATGTAAATGATGCCATCGGCTATAAGATGACTCCGGAACAGATTCTGTATTATTCAGAGAACTGTTTCGGAACAGCAGACAGCATCGCATTCAGAAACGGGTTGTTGAGAATCCACGATTTGAAGACTGGAACTATTAAAGCCCACATTGAGCAGCTTATGATCTACGCTGCTCTTTTTTGTTTGGAGTATAAAGTGAAACCGGCGGAGATTGATATTGTATTGTGTCTGTACCAGAACAATGAAATTGAAATTCATGCTCCGGAAACCGACGAGATTGTTCCGATTATGGACAAGATTGTCACATTTGACAAAGTAATTAAAAAAGTAAAAGAACAGGAGGGGTAAGCCATGAACCAAGTTGTGGAAGAAATGAAAGATATTCTAATGCACTACGGAACACCACGACATTCTGGACGTTACCCCTGGGGAAGTGGGGAAAATCCGTATCAGAGAAATGGTGATTTTTTGAGTCGTGTTGATGAACTGAAAGGACAAGGACTCAGCGACACAGAAATTGCCAAAGCTATGGGTTTGACCACAACCCAGTTCCGAACACAGCGGTCTTTAGCCAAAGACGAGAGGAGAGCTTTGGAGGTTGAGAGAGCAAAAGCGCTTCAATCAGATGGTTACAATCCGAGCGAGATTGCAAGAATGATGGGATACAACAGTGAGTCTTCTATTCGTTCTCTTTTGAACTCAGATTCGGAAGCCCGTATGAATCTGGCCAGAGTAACTGCTGAAAATTTAAAACGACAAGTTGACGAACACGGTATGATTGCAATTAGTGCCGGAACAGAACGATACTTAGGAGTCTCAAGAGAAAAACTCGAAGAGGCTCTTTACATTTTGGAGCTTGATGGATATAACCATTTCGGTGGTGGTGTTCCGCAGGTAACAAATAAAGGGCAGCAGACAAATATCAGAGTTCTTTGTCCTCCTGATACACCTTATAAGGAAATCACCAGAACCTATACCGATAAGAACGGCGAAGTTCATGAGAAAATTACAAAGGTATCGAGTGCTATCTATGACTTTGACAAGATCCATCCTTTGGAAGAAGTCTGCGATAGCATTTCTTATGATGGCGGCGATAGTTTCCAGAAAGGTTTTCATTATCCGGAGAGCATGAGTTCTAAAAGAATTCAGATCGTCTATGCTGAAGACGGTGGAACAAAGAAAGATGGTGTTATTGAGATTCGCAGAGGCGTGGATGATTTATCGCTCGGTGATGCTCATTATGCACAGGTAAGAATCCTTGTTGACGGAACACATTATTTGAAGGGTATGGCGATGTATGCTGATGACCTGCCAGATGGTGTGGATGTTCGGTTTAACACGAATAAGAAAGAAGGAACTCCTGTTTGCGGCCCAAAAGATAACACTGTTTTGAAAACAATCAAAAAAGATCCTAATAACCCATTCGGTTCTTTGATTAAGGAACATGGCGGGCAAAGCTTTTATGATGACCCAAATGGCAAATTTACCGATCCAAAAACCGGTAAAAAACAGTCTCTTTCTCTAATCAACAAACGTGCAGAAGAAGGAGATTGGGGAGATTGGGACGATAAGTTACCATCGCAGTTTCTTTCTAAGCAGAGTATGAAGCTTATCAAGAGACAGTTGAGTTTGACGATGGCCGATGCTCAGGCAGAGTATGATGAGATTTGTTCCTTGACCAATCCAACAGTAAAGAAAGTTTTGTTGCAGTCTTTTGCTGATGATTGCGATGCGGCAGCAGTACATCTGAAAGCAGCATCTCTTCCGAGACAGAAATACAAAGTCATTCTTCCAATCACTTCGATGAAAGATGATGAAGTCTATGCACCGGGTTACGAGAACGGCGAGAAAGTAGCTCTTATCAGATTCCCTCATGGTGGAACTTTTGAAATCCCTGTGCTCACTGTAAACAACAAACAGGCGGAAGCAAAGAGCAAGCTCGGTCTTGCCAAAGATGCTGTCGGTATCAATAGTAAGGTTGCAGAGAGACTTTCCGGAGCAGATTTCGATGGCGATACTGTAATGGTGGTTCCTACTGGTAAAGGTGTGAAGATTACTTCCACTCCACCGTTAAAGGGATTGGAAGGATTTGATGGTAAGCTTGAGTATGGACACGATTCTACGAAGACAGACCCGGATGGAACTGTTCATTACTACCGCAATGGCAGAGAATTTAAGCCTATGAAGAATACTCAGACTGAAATGGGTATCATTTCTAATCTGATTACAGACATGACTTTAAGAGGCGCTAAAGAAGAGGAGCTTGCTAAAGCCGTTCGCCACAGTATGGTTGTAATCGATGCGGAAAAGCATGGTCTCGACTACAAACAGAGTGAAAGAGATAATGACATTGCATACCTGAAGAAGACTTATCAGGGAACAACAGATGTGAACGGCCGTTATCATGAGGGAGCTGCAACCCTGATTTCAAGATCAAAGTCTCAACAGGAAGTTCTTAAACGTAAGGGAAGTCCAAAAGTCAATCAGAAAGATAAGGATTGGTATGACCCAAGCAAATCAGAGGGGGCTTTAATCTGGAATTCTGTAAAGGAAGAGTATACTGACAAGAATGGCAAGGTTAAGGTAAGAACACAGAAGAGTACAAAGATGGCTGAAGTTGATGATGCCCGTCTCCTTATCTCTGATGCGGATACCCCCCAGGAAAGAGCTTATGCTGAGTATGCAAACCAGAGAAAAGACCTCGCCAACAAGGCACGTCTGGAGATTATCAACACTGGTAAGATAGCCTACTCCGCTTCGGCTAAGGCCACCTATAAGGAAGAAGTGGACGGTATGCTTGCTGATTTGAACATAGCCCTACGTAACGCACCTAAAGAGACTCAGGCCCAGCTTATCGCCAATTCTAAAGTGAATGCTATGAAGAAAGCGAATCCTGATATGACAACAAAAGAAATAAAGAAGGCCAGCCAACAGGCGCTTACAGAAGCCCGTATCCAGATGGGTGCAGAAAGAATCAAGATACCTCTCGATGAAAAGAGATGGGAGGCTATACAGGCGGGAGCTATCAGTGAAAGCCAGCTTATCAAGATTCTTAACAATTCTGACATTGATGAGGTTCGTCAATATGCAACACCTCGTAGCACATCAACACTCAGCCCCGCTAAAGTTAGTAAGATTGAAGCAATGCAGGCGTCTGGTAACTACAGTATTGCGGAGATAGCTCAAGCTGTTGGTGTATCATCCTCTACAGTATCCAAATACTTGAAATGAAAGGAGTGAATAAGGATTCATGGGTAGAGTTGGATTAACGACAGTTGACAATCCTTATGATCCATTTGAACAGTTCACTTCTTGGTTTCTGTTCGATGAGGAAAAGGGTTATCATTCGACGTCGTATCTTGGAAGAATTGCTCGAACTTCTGACGAACTCTCTGATGAAGAGAACAATCTTGAAGTAGAAAGAGCGATTGACGAGATAATTAAGTATGATTTCAGGAACATTTATCGAAAGGTTAGAGAAAAAGCATCGGCTGTTTAGCATTAACTGCGTCATCAATGGTCAGGCTTTAATCAATCTTTCGGTCAGTAACTAATGATTTACACTGAAACTTTCCTTTGCTTTGTTTCGTCTGCTTTGCTGGAAAGAAGAATTTCACTTTGTTTCGTTTTGCCTTTCAGCATTAGCAAAGATTGGGTTTGACTGCCAATTTAATGGCTAACAAAGCTTGAATTGCGGTTAAAAGCATAAACAAAAAGAAAGTTTTTGGTATTAAAAACACATTTTCGCTACAAAAAACAACACAAAACAATTTTCAACAAAATTTTTAAGACTGCCACATCACCTTACTTTTTAAGGCATAGGGGGAGGGTCGCAAAAACAGCACCCCCTCTCTCATCGCGGCGGTCTTTGTTTTTTCTCCGGGGGAATTTTTTGGGTTTGGCTTTGGTTTTTGTGTGGCTCTTGAAGGAGCTTCCAGGGCTAGGCTTCCTCCTGCGGCTGTGGATATTCTCTCCTTTCGGTTTTCTCCTTTCGGATTGAATAAGAACTGGTCTTGGGAGTTCCTTCAAAAGTCACACAATAGGTTATCAAAACCATTTCAAAACTCCCGGAGAGTAAAAAGAAACTACATAACTTCTGAATGAGAGGAGGCGGCAAGGATGGGTAAAGCCAAGGCTGTAAGCTCTTCTGATTCTTCGAGAAGAATGCGACCGGCTTTATCACCGGAAGCCAGAGAGAACCAAATGATATCTTTGGCTATTGATCTTGCTGAGAGACAGTTGATGGAAGGTACTGCTTCTTCTCAGGTCATAACGCATTACTTAAAGTTGGGGTCAACAAAAGAACGGATCGAAAAAGAGATTCTCGAAAAGCAGAAGGACTTGATAGAAGCAAAAACACAATCTCTTCAATCTGCTAAGAGGATTGAGGAAATGTATAGTGAAGCAATGAAGGCATTTCGGAGTTACAGTGGGCAGGGAGATTTCGAGCCTGATGATTAAAACATATTCAGAGCTTATCCGGATACCAACTTTTGAAGAACGTTATCAATATCTCCGTCTTTTGGGAACTGTTGGGGAAGAAACGTTTGGTTTCAAGAGATGGCTCAATCAGGAATTTTACCATTCAAGAGAATGGCAAAGATTTCGTAATGAGATTATCTTTCGTGACAATGGATGCGACTTGGGTGTTGATGGATTTGAAATCTTTGGTTCTATCATTATTCATCATATCAACCCAATAACCTATGAGGATATTGTCAACAACAACCCATGTGTATTCGATCCGAATAATGTCATTTGCACAAAGCACACCACGCATAACGCCATTCACTATGGCGATCAAAATCTTCTAAGCAGACCCCCAGTTGAAAGAACGAAAAATGATACATGCCCTTGGAGGCATTAAGAAAAGGAGAACAATTATGAATAATGAAAAACTTGCTGGTATGAAAATTGGTGAGCCGGTTATCGGACATGTTGTCGATTGCAGCAAACTCAATGTCCGTAAAGAGCCGGATGAAGATGCTGAGATTCTCGGCACTATACCGGCCGGAGCAGAAGTGATGATTGACGAAAGCGAATCCACCGGTGATTTCTACAATGTCTGCGCTGCCTCAGGATTTGAGGGATTCTGCATGAAGCGATTTATCGCAGTCAAGGCGTAAAGGAGTGAGATTATGGAGGAGAGTATACTGACATCAATCAAGAAACTTCTCGGAATCGCAGAAGAGTATAAACAGTTCGATGCTGACATTATTATGCACATCAACTCGGTGTTTTCAATCTTAACTCAGCTTGGTGTCGGACCCTCCAATGGCTTTTCGATTCAGGATGAAGATAGAGGATGGCATGATTTTATCGGCGAAGACAATAAGATCGAGATGGTAAAAAGCTATATACATTTAAAGGTTAAACTTCTTTTCGATCCGCCGCTCAGTTCTGCGGTTATTGAAGCGATGAACCAAATGATTAAAGAATTAGAATGGCGGCTAAATGTTGCGGTCGATCCATCGGAACAGTAAAGGAGGTAATTCAAAATGGCTAATAGTGAACTTTATCATCATGGGGTATTAGGCCAGAAATGGGGCGTTCGCCGTTATCAGAATAAGGATGGTAGTTTGACAGCGGCTGGAAGAAACCGTAAAACAAATACTGAATCAGAACAACGGGAACGGAATACCAAACTTGTGAAAAGAGTTGCGGCTGCTACGATTATGACGGCTACTGTTGCGGCTGGAACAGTGTATGCGGCAAAGCATCCCGAAAAGATAGCGAGTGTGGTAAATAAGGTAAAGAGCATCAAGATGAAAGACCTTTCCCAGCAAGCCGTTGAAAAAGGTAAAAATTATGTTAAGACGGCTATCAAGGAAGCATCTACCGGTGTTAAAGAGGGGGTAAAAGAAAGTATCAAGGAAGCTCCTAAGAAAGCAACAAAGGCGATCATAACCGGAGCTGTTTTAAATCAGGCGAAACGTGCGCTTGATAAGGCTGTCGGAGAAGACGAATCAACCAGAATTTTCCAGGCAAATGATAATAAAAAGATTGGGAAGTTTTGGAAAACAAATAGCGATTAAAGGAGAATAAGTTTATGGCGTTATCGAATACTGCCGTTCCAAAATATTATGGCATGTTTCGAGATGCCGTGCTTAGAGGCAAAATCCCAATCTGTCGCGAGATAGAGTTGGAAATGAACCGAATTGACGAGTTGATTGCAGACCCCGGAATTTATTATGACGATGAAGCTGTCGAAGGATGGATTCGATATTGTGAGGGGGAGCTTACGCTTACGGACGGTTCAGACCTTGTTCTGCTTGATTCATTCAAAGTATGGGCGGAACAGATTTTTGGATGGTATTACTACGAAGAAAGAAGCATCTACGAACCAAACCCCGATGGACATGGCGGTCACTATGTTAATAAATGGATAAAGAAGCGTCTTATCAACAAGCAGTATCTTATCGTTGGGAGAGGTGCTTCCAAATCATTATACGAATCCTGTCTTCAAAGTTACTTTCTCAACATTGACACATCGACAACATATCAGATGACTACTGCCCCTACCATGAAACAGGCAGAAGAAATAATGTCGCCAATACGGACATCCATTACCCGTTCGAGAGGTCCGCTGTTTTCTTTCCTTACAGAAGGCTCTTTGCAAAATACCACTGGTTCGAAAGCAAACCGTGTGAAGCTCGCTTCCACTAAAAAGGGAATTGAGAATTTCCTGACAGGTTCGCTTCTCGAAATCCGTCCAATGTCAATCGACAAGCTTCAGGGCATGAGACCAAAGCTCGCAACGATTGACGAATGGCTTTCCGGGGATGTGAGGGAAGATGTTGTCGGTGCTATCGAGCAGGGGGCATCCAAAGTTGATGACTACCTTATTGTTGCGGTGAGTTCCGAGGGTACGGTTCGTAACGGAAGCGGCGATACAATCAAAATGGAGTTGATGAAGATCCTGAAAGGGGAGTATCGCGATATCCATACTTCCATATGGTGGTATAAGCTGGATTCCGTTGACGAAGTCGGTAATCCTGATATGTGGCAAAAGGCAAACCCTAATCTCGGTGTTACCGTCAGCTATGACACGTATCAGAGAGATGTGGAAAGAGCTGAAAATGCTCCTGCGGCGAGGAACGACATTCTTGCAAAACGTTTTGGTCTTCCGATGGAAGGGTATACATATTACTTTACATATGAAGAAACTCTTCCACATCGTAAGCGGGAATACTGGCAAATGCCCTGTTCTTTGGGTGCAGACTTATCAAGAGGTGATGATTTCTGTGATTTCTCATTTCTCTTCCCACTTTCTGGTGGCGCATTCGGTGTCAAAACAAGAGCTTATATTTCTGAACTGACTCTTATGAAACTTCCGGCAGCATTAAGAATCAAATATGACCAATTCATAAAAGAAGGCAGTCTTATCGTTATGGAAGGCACTGTTCTGGATATGCTGCTTGTTTACGAAGATCTTGACGAGTATATTGTCAAGAGCGGATATGACATTCGTTGCTTTGGGTACGATCCGTATAATGCAAAAGAGTTCGTTGAGAGATGGGCTTCTGAAAATGGACCATTCGGAATCGAGAAAGTGATTCAGGGAGCAAAAACAGAATCAGTTCCTTTGGGTGAGTTGAAGAAGCTATCTGAGGAACGGATGTTGCTGTTTGACGAAGAACTGATGACTTTCTGCATGGGAAATTGTATCACACTGGAAGATACCAACGGGAACAGAAAATTGTATAAGAAACGTGGTGACCAGAAGATTGATGCGGTTGCGGCGATGATGGATGCATATATAGCGTATAAACTTAACAGGGATGCTTTTGAGTAGTATTTGATGAAATAACGGAACCGGTATCGGTTCTTTTTTTTTTGCCTAAAAACTGATAGGGAGGTGAGTGCGTTGTCTGAGCTTAAACATCACGGAATCCTCGGAATGAAATGGGGGATTCGGCGAACACCGGCGCAGCTTGGAAATCTTAGCAAGAAGGATTCAACATGGATTGCAAAAAAGAGTGACAAGATTACAGCGCAGGCTGAAAAGAAAACTTCAAGGGAACTTAACAGATATGCTAACGAGCTGCTGAAGAACCCTGATGCGGTTACAAAATCAGGTAAGCTGAGCGCTACAACTGTAACAGCATATAACCGGAAGAAAGCTGAGCTTATGAGTCAATCGGTATCAAGTTTACGTTCTCCGTCTGGCAAAGTCGTTCAGTTTGTAGCGAAGCGTGGAGAAGTAGGAGTTATGATGGCACTCGCCGACGAGGGTTATAACATATCGCAGTTGAAAAACGGAGTATGGTCATCCGGAAGAGTGGCTTATAAGAAAACCGTTTTGGATAAAGCATAGGGGGTGATCATAAATGGAATTTGCATTTGGTTCCAGGCTGAAACATGCTTGGAACGCTTTTACAAGCAATAAAGACCCAACGAGGGCTTATATGAATATAGGCAGCGGTTACGGATACAGACCGGACCGTCCGAGGTTCTCTATGGGGAATGAACGGTCAATCGTTACTTCTGTTTTCAATCGGATTGCGCTGGACGTGGCGGCGATAGACATAAAGCATGTCCGGTTGGACAAAAACGGGCGGTTTCAAGAAACCATCAATTCGCCTCTTAACAACTGTTTGTCATTAGAGGCAAATCTGGATCAGACTGGTAGGGCATTTATACAGGATGCGGTTATGTCGTTGTTGGATGAAGGGTGTATTGCTCTTGTTCCAACGGATACAGATGACGATCCGGAAGACGGACTGCCGGGTTCTGTTGATATTGATTCTCTCAGGGTTGCCAAGATACTGGAGTGGTATCCCGCTCATGTGCGGCTTCGTGTATACAATGAGCAGACTGGGGAAAAAGAGGATATTACTCTTCCGAAACGATTTGTCTGCATAATTGAGAATCCTCTTTATGCCGTAATCAATGAGCCGAACTCGACTATGAAACGCTTGATAAGAAAATTAAGTTTACTGGATGTGACAGATGAACAAACGGCTTCCGGTAAGCTCGATTTAATTATTCAGCTTCCATATGTAATTAAGACAGAGGCTAGGAGAGTACAGGCAGAAAACAGGAGGAAGGATATTGAGCGGCAGTTAGCCGGCTCCAAATACGGAATCGCTTATACGGATGGTACGGAGCATATTACTCAGTTGAACCGTTCTCTTGAGAATAATCTCATGAAGCAGATCGAGTATTTGACCTCTCTGTTATTTAGTCAGCTCGGCATTACCCAGAGCATTCTTGATGGTACTGCTGACGAAAAGACAATGCTCAATTATTACAGCAGAACGATAGAACCTATTGTGTCGGCTATTGTGGATGAAATGAAGAGGAAGTTTCTCACAAAAACAGCTCGGTCTCAGAAGCAGGACATTATGTATTTCAGAGATCCGTTCAAGCTTGTTCCGGTAGACAGCATTGCTGAGATTGCTGACAAGTTTACGAGAAACGAAATCATGACATCTAATGAAATCAGGCAGGTCATCGGTATGCGCCCGTCTTCTGATCCAAAAGCGGATACATTGGTGAACAGTAATATCAGCCAACCGAACGAGAGTAATCCGACTGGGCAAAGTCCTCAAACCGATGAACCGGGTGGAGAAGATAGTGAAGAAGATTCCATTGTGAACGATTTGCTCAATAGCTTGGAAGACGAGATAAACTCCATAATCGACGGATATATGTCCGAGGACGATGATGAAGGGGAAGAGGTGGTTGATGATGACGGATAATACAGCAAATCTCCAGCATTATGCCTCTCCGTACTACGATCCCGTCAAAGCACACGAGTATTACATGCAAAATCGCGAGCTGAAAGAACGCCGTTCCGTTCGGAAATTATCCGATGAGGGTAAGAAAGTCTGGTCCTATACGAGAAACGAGATTAAGGCTGAGAAAAAGACCAAGGTAGAAGCTGAACAGGAAATAAAAAAGCAGAGGACTGATGAATTTAGAAGTAACGCAAAGGCAATGCGTGAAAGAATTTCGTCTCGTTTGAAAGATCTGAATGAGGCTTTGTCACAAAGGGCTTCATCGAAGAAAAAGGCCATTGACGAAAGGAAGAAATCCGATTTGGATGAGATAACGGCTGAAACTGAGAAAAAGAAACAGCGGGTGGAAGCGAAAAAAGAGTCGGAAATCGAAAAGCTTATGAGCGTCCCTATTCCTGAGGGTCTTTCTAAAGCGGAAAAGTCCAAACGGATTGCGGAAAGGAATGAAAAAATCGCAAAGCTTCGTTCGGATGCCAAGTCGGAAAAGGATAAGTTAAGCGACCGCTCCAATTCTGATAAGGGCGATGTCCGAAACACGGCGACGAACAAAAAACAGCGGGTTACGGAAGACACCAAAGCCGAAAGGTCGAGCAATTCTTCTAATGCTTCAGCGGAAAGGCAGCAGGTCAGCAATGATCTTAAAACGGCTATTGCGGCGGCAAGAGAAGCTTATAAAGCGGCAAAGGAATCTATTGACCAAACATACGAGGAAATTTACCAGAGGGAGTTTGACAGGATTGCAGCCGAAATGCCTAAAGTGTCTAAACGTAAGAAAAGTAAGAAAAAGTCAAGTAAAAAGAAATGAAGGAGGTAATTCAAAATGGTAAAGTGCGATTTTAGTGGATGGGCCACTAGAAACGATTTGCGCTGTGCCGATGGACGAATTATCCGGAAAGATGCTTTCAAAGGACAGAACGGAAAAACGGTCAGTCTTGTTTGGAATCATCAGCATAGTTCTCAGGATAATGTACTCGGCCACGCATTGCTTGAAAACAGGGAAGAAGGCGTGTATGCCTACTGTACTTTCAATGAAACAGAATCCGGCAAGACTGCCAAAGAATTGGTACAGCATGGCGACGTGGTTTCTCTGTCAATTTGGGCAAATCAGTTGAAACAGACAGGACATGATGTTGTTCATGGTGTTATCCGTGAGCTTAGTCTTGTTCTTGCTGGTGCAAATCCCGGTGCGTTCATTGATACAGTGATGGTTCACGGAGTAGAAGCAGAGGATGAAATGATTATCAATTACGATGAAAATATTATGCTCTATCATTCCGCTGATGACCCGGAGAAAGAGAAGAAAGGAGAGCCTCAGGAAGCTAAAAAGGAAAAGGAAGAGGAAAAGGAGAAGAAAGAAGAAAAGAAAGATCCGGAAACAAAAACCGACGATGATGAGACAGTCGGCGATGTATGGAACACCATGACGGAAAAGCAGCAGAATGCTGCGTATGCGATGATCGCTGCGGCTTTGGAGGAAAAAGAAGAGCTGGGTGACGATGATGAAAACAATAAAGGAGGTAACAAAACTATGAAACATAACGTATTTGACCAGGGAGCTGTTCAGGAGAGCACTTTCCTCAGCCATGCCGACCAGGTGGATATTATCAACCTTGCCAAGAGCAACAGCGTAGGCTCTTTGCGTACAGCTCTCAACATTTATCTGGAACAGAACAGAGAGACTTTGGAGCACAGCGGCATGGATGTCGATGATGTTCTGGCTCATGGAATCACCGACATTGAGAAACTGTTCCCTGAATTCAGGGATGTACGCCCCGGCGCTCCCGAGAGAATTACCCGCGATCAGGGATGGGTTACTTCGGTAATGAGCAAGGCTTACAAGACTCCGTTCAGCCGTATCCGTACCCGCCAGATGGATGCCCGTTCTGATGAGCTTCGTGCGAGAGGTTACAAGAAAGGCTCCAAGAAAGAGGAGCGCGGTAACATGACCCTGTACAACAGAACCACAGACCCGCAGACCGTTTTCGTAAAGGACAAGCTGAACCGGGACGACATTGTCGATATCACGGACTTCGAGGTTGCCGATTACATCTATCAGGATATGCGCGAGAAGCTGAACGAGGAGATCGCTATTGCAATCATGGTCAGTGACGGGAGAATCCCCGGTGCCGAGGGCAAGATTGACGAGACACATATCCGTCCGATCTGGGGAGATGACGAGTTCTTCACGATGCACGTTGACATTGATCTCAATGGCGCAAAAACCGAGCTTCAGGGTACGAATACCGGCGCCAATTTCAGTGAGAACTATATCTATGCAGAAGCGATCATTCGTGCGGCCCTCTATTCCAGAGAGAAGTACAAAGGGACTGGCCAGCCTGATTTCTACTGCACGCCTCATCTCGTGAACATCATGCTGCTTGCCAGAGACATGAACGGCCGCCGTATCTATGACACAGTTGCGGATTTGGCAAAGGCTCTGAATGTCGGGGAGATCCACACGGCTGAGCAGTTCGATGGTCTGACCAGAGAGACTTCCGATAAGAAGACAAAGGAGCTTCTCGGAATCTTTGTGAATATGGCTGACTATACCATCGGCTCCACCAAGGGCGGCGAGATCACCAGATTCAACCAGTTCGATATCGACTTCAATCAGGAGAAGTATCTGCTGGAGACAAGGCTGTCCGGTGCTTTGACGAGGTATCGTTGTGCAATCGCATTGGAAAAGGATGTGACCGATGAGGTTGTTGCCGGTTGATCCACAGACATTCAAAATGGTGTAAATTGATGAACCTCTTAGGTTCTTTTTTTATGCCTAAAAACGGAGGAAATGAGCAATGAAGTTTTACGGACCGATTGGCTATGCTGAGACAGTTGAAACCAAGCCCGGCGTGTGGGAGGAACAGATTACGGAGCGCATGTACTACGGTGATGTGACCCGCAATACGCGTCGGCTTCAAAGTTCTGAAACACTCAACGATGATATCAACGTTGCAAACGAAATCAGCATAGTCGCCGATCCGTTTGCCAATGAACATTTCTATTCGATGCGGTACGTTGGGTTTATGGGTGCTAAATGGAAAATTTCAAATGTTGAAGTTCAGTATCCAAGACTTATTTTAACCATAGGGGGTGTTTACAATGATGGATAGACGGCTTCTGTTTCACGAGGTACTGTGTGAAGTTCTCGGAAGTAGGAATGTTTATTTTCAGCCCCCGGAATCCGTTAAGATGTGTTACCCCGCTATTGTGTATGCTCGGAATGGCATCAAACCTACATATGCAAATAACGGGGTTTACTTATCTCAAATGGAATATTCAGTAACGGTAATAGACAAAGATCCGGATAGTCCTATCGTCGGCAAAGTAGCTTTGTTGCCTACCAGTAAATTTAACCGGCATTACGAGAAAGACAATCTGAATCATGATGTCTACACAATATTCTTTTAAGGAGGACAAAATCTATGAAACTTGAATGGGATAAAACTGGTGAACGCTTGTATGAAACAGGCGTGGATCATGGCGTTCTTTATCCGATCCAGACGGGCGGAGTTTACACAAAAGGCGTTCCGTGGAATGGTTTGAGCGCAGTAACAGAGAGTCCGTCCGGTGCGGAGGCTTCTCCCGTATATGCGGATAATATTAAGTATCTGAACCTCATGTCTGTTGAGGAGTTCGGGGCTACTGTCGAGGCATATACATATCCGCCTGAGTTCGCGGAATGCGATGGCTCTGTTGAGATTGTTCCTGGTATGTTTGCCGGGCAGCAGAACAGAAAGATGTTCGGTATGGCATACAGAACTATCCTTGGCAACGATGTTGATAACAATGACTACGGCTATAAGCTGCATCTGATCTACGGTGCTTTGGCAGCCCCTTCCGAGAAAGGTTATGGCACTATCAACGACAGTCCGGAACCGATTTCAATGTCCTGGGAGCTGACCACCACCCCGGTAGCGATTAACACCGTGATTGATGGCAAGAAGCTGAAACCTACAGCCTGCCTGACTTTTGACTCCACGAAGTTTGACAAGGCTTTCATGGCGAAGCTGGAAGATATTCTGTTCGGTACCAATCCTACCACGGAAGATGGCTCCGATGGAACAGAAGCAAGACTTCCTCTTCCGGATGAGATCCTCAAGCTGTATCAGGAGTCTACCGCAGCAGCGGGCTAATCTTACAACTGCATAGTGCAACCAGTAGGGAGTCGTATTCAGGGTGATGGACTGGCGGCTCCCTATTTTATTTGAAAGGAGAAAAAGAACATGTTAAAGAAAACAATACCTTATACAGATTACAACGGTGTGGAAAGAGTTGAGGATTTTTATTTCAATCTCTCCAAAGCAGAATCAATGGAGATGGAGCTGAGTATTCCCGGCGGGCTTACCGGAATGATCCGGCAGATTGTGGCAGCACAGGATGTACCGACTATCATTGCGACTTTCAAGCAGATCATTCTCAAGGCTTACGGCGAAAAGAGTCCGGACGGCCGACGGTTCGTCAAGTCCGAGGAGCTTTCCAAGGCATTTTCGGAGACCGAGGCATACTCCATCCTGTACATGGAGCTGGCTACAGATGCCAATGCAG
>CAMNSD010000009.1 GCA_946554445.1 uncultured Lachnospiraceae bacterium
ATCATCTTTCGCAGAAGAGAACAATCTGCGAAATCATGATTGTGTTCTTTTATTGGATCAAAAAGATATGACATAAGATTGTCTGTTCAAGGATGACTGGGAAATTTAGATTTTGAAAATTTTTAATTATGAAGATATTCACAAAAAGAATTAAAAATATTTTTACAATCAGCGCCACCGGCCTATGATGCTATGCCGGTGGTTTTGTGATTGTAAAAGTTGACTGCTGCCCTACTATCTGGCGTAAGTCTGCAAAAGGAGATGCCGTCCATATTAGTCTTTCTTTTTCTCCACCTTAATCTGCTTCTCGATTGTAACGATAATTCCGTCAATACAGACTTTCATTTCGAACCGATATTCTCCCGGAAGAAGTTTTCCCACATAAATATGAAAAACATCTTCCCGAACCATTCTATATAATTCACTTTCTTGCCGCATTCCGTTTCTGTTATCCGCGTGAAGGGACCAGCTTATTCTTGTGTGCCTTGGGGAAACATACCCCCTAAATTGTACAAATTCGTCTGCTGAGAAAAGATAAGTTTCACCGGAAGCCGGCGGTATCACATAAGGAAATGGGAACGGATAACATTGCTCCAGCGGCATATTTTTCAATTTTGGAAAATGGCGTTCAGAATCCATTTCCCATGTATTTGCGAAATCCCATCCCATTTCTTCATAGGTTTCCTGTTTGAAAAATGCCTCTGCCTTTCGTGTAGAAGCTGTATCTTCGTCCAAAAAGGCTGCTCCTGCTTCTGTCTGTATTCCACCATATGCAAAGCAAGAAGTGGCATCTTGCTTAGGAGAAATTTTATATGTACCTGTCTTGGATCCATGCAAATAAGCGCTGGCCACAATGCAGCCCGCAAGAGAATGGATTTTTGCAGCTGTAATGCCTGCTGCCAAATCCGCCCATATACTGCCTGCCATGCAGCAATTTCTAATGGTTATCTGGTTATTTTCTGGTGCATCGTACAAAATACCAGCGGCATAAACGTTTTTAACGGAAGGCAAGGAGCAGAGGCAGTCTGCTATCACAGCAGATTCTTTTGTCTCAGAACAGATACCTCCGAACATATATCCGGATTGACTTTCCATTCCCATATCTTCCGTGGAGACAAAGCACTTTGTAATTTCCGTCCCGCCGCTTACCATGCCGGCAATGCCGCCAAAATAAATGCCGCTTCCATAATAGCATCCTATCTCTGCGGCGCATAAAGTTATTTTGGATGCGTCTGCAGTGCCGACGATACCGCCCAAATGAACGCTGCCATCCTGACTTGAAATTCGCGGTTCTATTTTTGAACTACAATTTTCAATTAAGCATCCGTTTTGTAGGGAACCGGCAATCCCTCCAAGACAATGCTTGTCTTTCAGCGGCTGCATGACGGACAGGCTGCCTTCGAATTGACAGTTTTGGATTTTTGTATTGCTTCCGCTTACAAGAAAACCGCCTGCATTTGTACCAGTCAGAGCGCTGTGTTCTGTCACTTGGCAGTCGGTGATTGTGCTGTTCGACGCCTGGATGCAGATACCTGCCACGCTGGCTCCGATCAAGCTGCATTGAACCTTGCAGTCTCTTATAGTCGTATGATCTGAAATCTCATTTGCGATACCGGCATAATTGTAGTTTTGAGATGAGTCGGTGCATTTTAAGTTAACGGAACAGCCTTCTATAGTACTATTGAATGCGCTTTCAGCAATACCATAAAACCAACCATTGTCTTGACCATAAACTTCTGCGGAAATTTGACAGTTTTTCATGGAACTATGGTCCATTTTCTTAACCAACGGCACAATCCGATCTCTGCCTTTATTTTCGGTATAAATAAAGCGGCAGTTTTCTAAGGAAGAATTCTCGGACATTTTATCAATCAGCCTACAATTGACGCCAATTTCAAAATCAATGCCGGTTATGCTGGAATCAATCATCTCATTGATCAGGGTATTTTCCAATCCGCTGTCTTCCAGTACAATGACGGGGCGTGAATCCTCGTCAAGAGACTGGCATCCGTTTTCCAGTTCTGCGCATGAAAATCCCCGGAGAACCCAATATTTCAACCTTATGAATATAAACCATTCCGGGCGCATACGATATCTTTGTTTCTTTAAGTAGTATTGGTAACCCAGATAAATAGAAGTACCGATTACCAAGAGCAGGGAAAGGCCGAAAGCTGTGCTTATAATAACTGTTTTCGTCTTATCATCCACATCGTTAGGATTTTGAATTGTCAAGGATACCCAATTGCTTGTAATGCCGTTACAGATTGCTTTTATAGAAAACGTTCCGCAACACATCCCAAGGGAGCAATTCTGTATTTCAAAGGAACCGTCCGCCTTCGGGTTAACGTTCTTGATATTTTGCCAGTCGTCATAGTCATCCCCAAAAGCAGACGCCATCAGGGCGTCCTCGTCATTCCCGGAATTTTTCTTCGCATAAAGTGTCACCTGACTTTGGCCGAATGGAGATTTCCCCTTGATCGTAAATTTGTTTTGGCCCTTTTCAGGGGAGGTAATCGGATCCAGCATAAGCCGTGCTGGCTTTATGGATGTATGGAAAAATTTCTGCACGGCATATTTTTCTTTTGCTCCCTGTATGGTTAATTCCGCCATCAAAAGAAGCTTGACATCTTTGTCGGATTTATTGATGATCGTATTCTGGTTTTCTATGGACACGTCTTTCATCGCATCCGGCATGCTCCATTTTATCTGTATTTTTTTGTCAGAGGACGCCGTCTGCAGGTTGCCGACTTTGGATTCCATAGCCGCCGGCAAGTTTAACTGCTCTGTAAATGTTTGGAGGCTGTCCCATGCGTCATCTGCCGGGACGGTAATGACTTTAATGGAAAGTCGTCCCAGGGAATTATTTTCTAAGCTGCAGATGTCTGTATATTTGTTATCAAGCGATATATCACAAATAAATTGGGTGCCGTTTTCCAGGGGCGTGATCTGTGTATTCACATTGCGTACGCCTGAAGTAGACTCTATGGAGTACGGCAAATTAACGCTTTTGTGTTTTAATTCTATTTCCACTTGGTAAGATTGTACTGCTTCATCCAGGAGGATTTTCTTTGTGTCTGCCGCCCATAACATATGGTATCCCCCTTCTTTCAATTCTTTCCATTCGACTACTTTTTCAACCGTTTCTTCCCCCTTCTGCTCCTTAATAATGCTTGCCGACACAATTGTGTTTTCAATTGCGCTGTATATGCTGATTCCTTTCACATACTCAGGGTATGGACTTGTTTTCTTGCACTTTATTTTTTGTTTGATATGATTGATATCGAACGTGCTGTTCTCATAAAACAAATTATTTACGCCAAAATAATTGTTTTGGCAAATGGTATGGATGTTGTAAGAAGGAACCACGCCTCCGATGGCGTATCCGTTCCTGTATAGAAAACAGTCTTCGTAAGACAGCCAATAACATCTCCGGTAAGGTTCCGCTAATTCCGGAAGGGAACCTGTGATGCTGGAATCCATAATTAAAAAGGCACCAGAAGAAGGCGGCTTTACGTTAAAATATTCTTTAGGGAAGCTGTCGTCCCAGCCAATAATCAGCGCGGAATGGGCAAAGCGGCCTTTGGTATCGGTGCAGTATAATGCGGAATGAGCCTGATTATAATCTTTTTCATCATAAGCTAAGGAAATAGGAACTCCGCTATATGCCTGTAAGGCAGATTTTATCCAGTTTCTTTTTTTATCTCTGTAGGCGCCAGAAATTTTTTGCATATTATAAATATCCGTCACATAATAAGCTTTTGGCTTTCCTTCTGTTTCTGCCCAAGTTCTTTTGGTAGGCGTCATATCCTTCTGGAATTTGTCATAATCATTATATACCACGCCGCTGCCCCGGCTTAAATAGGCGCCGGTGATACCAATCAGATCATTATCTTTGGGAGCGGGATAAATGATCTCGTCTTTAACTTGAGGATTAAACCCATAGATATTTTTATAGGTATCCTCTTGAAAGATATTAAAGCAGGAATATTTGGCATGTACTTCCGACAGACGCAGATTTTCTCTCGTTTCATTCTTAAATTTGCGCAAAATTGCAATTTCTACGGCCCGGCACATGGAAAAGGACCAACACATATTGCTATATTCCTGGGACCTTCGGATAGGGACATGTTCTTCTTCAATAAAGTATTTTTCCGGTAAATCAGCCATCTTATATCGTGCCTCCTTTAAACTAAGATTTTCAATGATATTATTATATCAGACGCCTATCATGAAAGTCCAGTTTAAACGACAATAATCAATTTGTTCAATTTTGGCACCACAGACAGGAAAGATTGTAATCCGAACCATATATGTACAAATACTCGATTTTTGTCTCAAACCATATATTTTCTGCATGGCTTGCGCGAAATCTTTCAAACGCTTCCAGATATTCTTCGGGCACAACATATGCTGTCCGTGAATGATATGGCATATTGGGCACATACCAATCCGTGCTACTCAACCATTTGCACATATCCATACTCTCCATAGAGCCAACCGCCGCGCCGCGTACAGCCCCCTGCGACAACACGGTTATCACATTGCCCTTATCAAAACTCGTATATGCTATTTCGTAATGATTCTCCTGCAAATATTTACACACTTCGTATTCTGCCGATTTTGCAGGCTCTTTACTTTCCATAACAGGTAAATAGATTTCACGAATCTGGAAAATAAGTAAATACAATACCAAAGCACAGCCAACGACACGAAGGTAACTCGCCTTTTCATGAACCCAATGCATAAAACGGATAAATCCAAAAGCCATGATAGGAAAGATTAAAAAATAATATCTCTTGGAAGACTCCATGGTTGTAAAGGCAACCGCTGCCATCGTGGCGCCAAGTGATATCCACAGCAGAATATATGCCCAGATCAGCGGCTTTTGCCCCCCCCCCACACTCCTCATTCTTTTTGAAAAGTTGAATCATACAGCCGATCAACACCCCTATCGCAACCAACAAAAAGCAAACAGGTACGACTCTCCCCACACCTTCAACACCCATAAATCCCATAGCCTCAAACACATGCGGCATCACTTTCTCCCACAGCTTTGGAAAACCCTTTCTGATATTTCTGGAAATCTCCTGCCCGACGGAAAATGGCGCAAAAGTGCCAGCATACCCCGCAAGCAGTAAAAGCGTACACCAGCCTGCTATATAACCATCTCTTTTTTTCCATTCTTTTTTATACCAAAGGACGATTTGTCTTACTATCTCTGTCGCAAACATCGGTGCATTGAGCACTAAAATTCCCCGCAGCCCCTGCATTCCAATCGTAAATGAAGAAAGGATAAGAAGTACCTGCCAGACACCGTGAACACGCGCATTGCCAAGAAGCCTTACATAAACTCCCAGTGTAAGAAACAATAAAATAATATGAACTGCATAATACGAACAAAACAGATAAAACAATTCCAGCATCACAAAATGATTGGGAAGTATCAGACACAGTAACAAAAACAATAGTTTTTCTTCCCGCCGAAAAGAAAATTGAGAGACAAAAAAATAGAGACTTCCCAAAATACCGAACGTCAAAATACTACTCGCACATCCCATGGCGAACTCTATATTGTGAAACACGCCATAAAACAATGCGCCCAGATTAGCCGAAGAAAGAATTCTATATTCTGTAGACGGTATCCATGATTTGGGGATCGCCTCCCCGCTTTCCCATATAAGCTGTGCGAGTACCACTTCGGAAGCGATATCCGCATTCATTCGATAACAGTAATGAAACAGGTTTGTGTATACAATCAATCCCGTCACCAATAAAACTGCACCAAATAAGAATACCTCATAAACTTTTTCGATTTTCTTTTGTACCGACATAATGTCTGTGTCTGCCCTCCTCAATTCATTTCATTTGACTACCGTCAACGATACTAAGATTATACCACGCGGCCGCCTAAACCACCAAGTAAAAGCTTCCGTTTGCGCTCAATCATTTCATCTATTTTTTGTATGTAGAGAGATACCTCTTTCACATTCTCGCTCCGCTCGATCCGCCCGTCCGGAAATACCCTTTTCGTGATCGAACCGGCGCCAAGCGCAACGATCGTCTGCATCTCCTCCATGATCAATATATTATAAATCCCATACTTGTCTTCCTTAGAGTACCCCACATTTTCAAAATTACCGGACATGTTCTTCTGTCGATAGAGATAGTAGGGCTCCATTCCCATATCCGCCGCGCCTTCTGCCGCAATCCGCATAGTCTCTTCTGTATTGTTGTACGCTGTCACGCCGTTCTCCTCAATCCACTGATGCAGCTTAGATGCCCGCTTCACCGCCAGGGAATGTACCGTCAGTGCATCCGGCGACAGTTCTTTTATGGCCGCTATGGTGTGAGACACATCTGCTGCCTCTTCTCCGGGAAGGCCTAAGATAATATCCATATTAATATTGTCAAAGCCTGTCCGCCGCGCCAATGTAAAGGCTTCCATCACCTGCTCCACCGTATGCTGTCTGCCGATCAGTTGTAATGTCTCCTGCTTCATGGTCTGAGGATTCACGGAAATTCTGGTAACCCCATTTGCATAAAGGACTCTCAGTTTCTCCTCCGTAATACTGTCAGCGCGCCCTGCTTCCACCGTAAACTCCTGTACCGTACTGAAATCAAAGGTGTGCTTTAATTTTCCTAACAGTCTCTCCAGCTGCGCCGCTGACAATGAACTGGGCGTACCGCCACCAATATACACGGTGTCCAATATCTTATCACGATACAACTTCGCCACCGCATCAATTTCCCGCTCCAGTGCCGCCAGATAGTCGTCCACCCGTTCCCGCCACAGGCTGATCGGATAAGAGGTAAAAGAACAGTACAGACAGGTTGTGGGACAAAAGGGAATCCCGATATAGAGACTATATCCATCGGTATAGTGAAGGGTACTTAAAATATTGCGCTCCCGCTTGGCAATCTCAATGCCGAGCGCTGTCTTTTCCTCACTGACGAAATGTTCCTTTTTTAAAAAATCTGCAATCTCCGTCTCGCTCTTACCCTGTTCCAGCATGGTCATCGCAATCTTCGTAGGCCGGATACCCGTCAGGTTCCCCCAAGGAAGAGATATCCCTGTCTCCTCCCGAAGAGATGTATAGAGAAAACGCTTAAAAATATTCTTATATTCTGTCGGATCCACTTGATCTGTATGCTGCCAGAAGTACGCATGATATCCAGCCTTTTCCATATCATGTTTTTCCCCCGTATCAACTTCACACGACTGCTCCTCATGATTATGTCTATCAAAATTATGTAAACTATTTTGCACACGAAACACGACTTCCGTGTCTCCAAACAAAAGTTCCATCACCGGTTCCATTTCCAAGATTTTTTTATCTTTTATCACAGAAGCCGGTGTCAGCACTTTTAATTCCCATTCCGGATAAAAAGCTTTCACCAACGCGTGGATATCATATTCAAACTGCGCCTTGTTACTCCTGAAAATCTGTATATTCATGTTCCCATGTCTTCTTTCTTTTAGATTGAAAAATGCTCTATCCATCCTTTCCAAATGCTTACCTTTTCAAGCTTACACCGGAATACCTGCCATTTTCCTTACAGCTTATCATCTCTCCCGCAAAATGTACAGGATATTTTGGCAAGCCGAGATTGATTTACAACTGCGCAGGCTGTATAATATTTACAACAACATGATAATTCCTCCGGGAAATATTGTGTCCCAAATAAACTTTATCATGATAGGAGGTATGCATATGAAGGAACTCATTAAGATTCACTCCAAAAGCCACCCCAACATCGAGTTGAAGGCAATCCACGGACATTTTGTAACCCCCAACTCCCATATCAATCACTTTCTGGATATGACCACCATGAAGACTAGATTGAGCGAGGCATCCACCGCTGCCAAGGAACTGAGCAGACAGATCATGCTGTCTACCGTCGTGGATACCATCGTCTGCATCGACGGCTGCGAGATCATTGGCGCATTTTTAGCAGAAGAATTGACAAGGGCTGGCGTATATTCCCGAAATGCACACCAGACAATCTATATTGTCACACCGGAGTACTCCACTTCCGGACAGATGTTATTCCGCGATAATTATCTGCCTATGATCAAAGATAAGAATGTACTGCTCCTCTTGGCTAGTGCAACCACCGGGCGCACTGTTACCAAGGCGGTACAGACATTGACCTATTATGGGGCAACCATCAGCGGCGTGAGCGCAATCTTCAGCGCCGCCAACAGCGTGGTGGGGATTCCGATCAACTCCTTATTCAACACATCCGATATCCCGGAGTACAAAACTTACAGTCCTGAGGAATGTGCCCTGTGCAAGGAAAAACAACCTATTGATGCTTTCGCAAATGCATATGGCTATTCTTCCATACAATAACAAAAGTTAATTTGCTTCGCAAATTAACTTTGCGAGATCCGCTTCGCGGACTCGGATAAGCGAAAGATATTTTCCTGTGACATAGAAAAGTATTTTTGCGAGGACTGCTTCGCAGCCTCGGATAAGCGAAAGATATTTTCCTGTAACATAGAAAAGTATTTTTGCGAGATCCGCTTCGCGGACTATGACATTAAATCTTTATTAGTGAGAGATGACGCAAAATGCAGGTATCCTTTCTGGCTAAACACAGTAAAGAAAATATCCTTGTCACTTTCAATATGGCATGGCCATCCATTGTGGAATCTTTTTTCGTGGCTTTCGCCGGACTGGTGGACTCGCTGATGGTCAGTTCCCTTGGCTCTTATGCAGTAGCCGCCGTGGGACTTACCACACAGCCTAAGTTCATCGGTCTGGCGTTGTTCTTTGCCCTGAATGTAGCGATTTCAGCATTGGTAGCAAGAAGACGGGGCGAGGAAAAGCCTTATGAGGCAAATCGGATTCTCAGTACTGCCATTGTTTTTATCATCGTGGCGGCAGTTCTTCTGAGCGTCCTTTTTGTTATGCTGGCAAGTCCCATCATACACCTGTGCGGTTCCACGCCGGAAACTCATGACAGCGCCGTGGCTTATTTCCAGATCATCATGGGCGGCATGATCTTTAACTGCATCCAGATGGGTATTAATTCCGCCCAGAGAGGCGCCGGCAACACAAAGATTACCATGCGCACCAATGTGACATCCAACACGGTGAATATCATTTTTAACTATCTGCTGATCAATGGTCACCTGGGCTTTCCCGCCCTGGGCATCCATGGCGCAGCTCTGGCAACTGTCCTGGGAACAGTCGTTGCCTGCATCATGAGTATCCTCTCCATCTTGAAACCAGATGGTTTCATCAGTCTCCCTTATATTATGAAAAACCGCGTTGTGCCCGCCATGGAGTCTTTCGTACATTTGATCAAAGTCGGTTACAGTGTGTTCTTTGAACAGCTTCTCATGAGAATCGGTTTCATGCTGACAGCAATCATGGCAGCAAAACAGGGGACTGACGCCATGGCAGCCCATCAGGTGGGAATGAATATCATGGGACTGTCTTTCTCCTTCGGTGACGGACTGCAGGCGGCCGCTGTGGCGTTGATCGGACGCAGTCTTGGCGCCGGGGATGAGAACCTTGCCAAGGAATATGGCCGCATATGCAGGATGTTCGGCGGCATTATTTCCGCATTCCTTGCGGTCGTTTACTTTGTGGGCGCCGCACCGCTGATGCGTCTCTTCTTTGCGGAGGAACACATTGTTGCTATCGGCGTGAATATCATGCGCGTCATCCTCTTCGTTGTGGTCTTCCAAATCAGCCAAGTAGTCTATATGGGCTGTCTGCGCGGCGCGGGAGATACCTTCTACACCGCTGTGGCCTCCACCATCAGCGTCACCTTTATCCGTACCATCGGCTCTGTTGTGGGCGGTTACGTGCTGGGATTTGGCATCGTAGGTATTTGGCTGGGCGTTCTGGCAGATCAAATCTCGCGTTTCCTCTTTGCCTCAACGCGGTTTAAAAAGGGTAAGTGGACACAGATCAAAATATAAGGACAAAAAGCAAACGGTAGAATTTGCTTCTCAATGAGCGCCATGAACTTCACAACAGGGCAATGCATATCCGTGGAATTTTCTCATAAGACAACAAATTCAAAAAATGTACATTTCTTTTGGTTTATGGAATAGATTTTTCGCTATCTGTCCCTAGGCATTGCCATCTTATCCAACACTCCGGATGCCCCAATACCCGGATGTGTCAGATATAGTCTGCAGATTTGTTCCGCCGTTTCTTTATCAATCTTATATTTGCTGGCAATCTCCGCAACACTCCTGCCCTTATCCACATCCTGCAGCAACAAGGCCAGCGTCTTTTCCGTAAACGCTGTCTCACGTCCCACTGCCGTATTTGCAATGTCCTTCTTTACAACCCGAAATGTCCCGTCATCCTCCACTTCCACCACCGCCATCGTCACCGGCAGGGAAAATCTCCTCGGTCCGCAGCTGCCCGGGTTTAAGAAGAAGCACTTCTCTTTCCGCTCTTCATATTTATGGGAATGTCCGTAAATGACCAGATCGTATCCTGACAAATCTGTCGGCAGTTCTTTCTTATTATGTACCATATAAACCCGCAGACCGTAGATTTCTTCATCCAGCGCCAGCGGCAGCGGCTTGTCCCATTCTTTGTCGGCGTTCCCCTGCACCGCGCAGACCGGCGCAATCTCTTGCAGTCTCTCTAACACTTTGGGCGTATTGATATCTCCTGCATGTAATATCCGGTCACATCCCTGTAGGACGTCTATCACTTCCTTCCTAAGTTTTCCATGCGTATCTGAAAGCACCCCTATTTTCTTCATCTTTATAAAATGACTCCTTCCATAATATGACATGTAAGCAGCCAGTCTCTGACCGCCTACATGTCCATTTTTAGTTTTTATATCTTATTAAACGGCTCCTTATAGCACGCCACAGTCCCCAATTCCTCCTCAATCCTAAGAAGCTGGTTATACTTTGCCACCCGATCGCTTCTGCAGGGGGCTCCTGTCTTAATCTGTCCAGCGTTCACCGCCACAGCCAGGTCTGCGATAAAGGTATCCTCCGTCTCTCCGGATCTGTGGGATATCACAGCCCTATATCCGTTTTTCTGGGCCATCTCTATGGCATCCATAGCTTCCGAGACAGTGCCGATCTGATTCACTTTGACTAAGATTGCATTAGCCACCTGCAGTTTAATGCCCGCGTCTAGACGTTTCGTGTTGGTGACAAAAAGATCGTCCCCTACCAGTTGTATCTTACCGCCCAGCTTCTTCGTCATCATCTGCCAGCCGTCCCAGTCATCTTCCGCCAGTCCGTCCTCAATGGAAATAATCGGATAACGCTCCACCAGTTCCTCATAATAGGCCACCATCTCCTCTGTACTCCGCGTAATCTCCGGTACGCCCTCACAACCGGTCGGTCCACAACCCGCCTCATAACACTCATGCACCTGAGAACCCTCCACTGCCTGTCTCTGCAACTTCAATTCCGTCTCTCCTGGGAAATGATATACCCCATCTTCCTCATTATAAAGCTCCGAGGCCGCCACATCCAGTGCAATCTTAATATCCTGTCCCGGCGTATAACCCGCTGCTTTGACAGACTCCACAATCAGATCCAGGACTGCAAAAGCATCGGGAAGGGAAGGCGCAAAACCGCCCTCGTCACCCACGCCCGTAGACAATCCTCTGCTGTTGCAGATTTTCTTCAGATTATGATATATTTCCGCACAGATTCTCAAACCATCCCGAAAACTCTCCGCCTGTACGGGCATGATCATAAATTCCTGAAAATCCACGGTATTATCCGCATGTTTTCCGCCATTTAAAATATTCATCATAGGAACAGGCAAAAGTCTCGTGTAGGCACCGCCCAGGTAGCGGTACAGGGGAATCCCCAATGCATTTGCGCTCACTTTGGCGC
This sequence comes from uncultured Lachnospiraceae bacterium, assembly GCA_946554445.1. GTDB lineage: Bacteria > Bacillota > Clostridia > Lachnospirales > Lachnospiraceae > UBA3282. The sequence goes on from CAMNSD010000009.1 coordinate 11,843, forward strand.
AGGCCATGGACACGCCGAGCGTGGCGTTGGCGCCCAAGTTGCTCTTATTGTCCGTGCCATCCTGTTCTATCAAAATACGATCGATCAATCCCTGATCCAAGGCATCCATACCCATCAGCGCCTCTCTGATCTTGGTATTCACATTGTTTACCGCCTTCGTCGTTCCCAGCCCAAAATATCGTGTCTCGCCATCCCGAAGTTCTACCGCTTCAAATCGTCCTGTGCTGGCGCCGCTTGGGACTGCCGCCCGGCCAATATATTGTTTGCCTCCCACCTCTTTCTCCACGGTAACCTCCGCCTCCACGGTAGGATTTCCCCTGGAATCTAAAATCTCTCTTGCATGTACATCCACAATCCGCAGTTTCATTCCCATAAAAAACCTCCTGTACGCATTTTTATGTAGTAGTATGCGCACAGAAGGTATTTTTCATACTTGAAAACAAACTCTTACGAAAGTTTCCTATTCCTATTGAGAGTGTCCGAGACAGAAACCGCTCGCCACACTATCTGAGCGTATTGATGCTGAGCGCGTGCATATAGGCATCAGAACCTCTCGCACATGTCACGCTCACCCACATATCTCTCACAACAACCTTTCCATTATTTTCCCCATTTATTTTATCCATCTTCAGTTCCATTTCCCCATATCGCGTATCCAACCAAAGGATATTCTCCGTTGACTTCTTCATGACCTGCCCAGATACGGTAGAAGTATTGGAAGAATCTACTGACACATCTGAGGAACTTTCCTTTTCACCCACAATACCCGTGGCGTGAAGGTATCCGTCTGAACCATGGTAAAAATACACTGTCAGCTTATTCCCTTTTGTATGTACCATGCCTCTGCTGGTATCTGCATCGCTGTCAATCTTAAACTGCATCACCCCATCGGACGTGGACAAATACAGAATGTCCGGCGTTGTATCGCTGGAAACACTACCCGTAACAGAATTGGAGGAATTGCTGTTGCTGGGCACATAAGAAGTAGTGCTGCCACTGTAAGACGATGCATCACTGATGCTGATAGCATGCATGTAAGCATCGGAACCTCTCACACATTTCACCGTATAATTCTGTCCCAGGACCATAATGGAACAACCGCTCATATCCAAGGAATCATCATATTTCAATTCCATAAGGCCATACTGTGTGTCCAGACAAAGAACATCGTTTTTGGTCTTATCGCTCAATGTCCCTGTCACGGTAGATACACTGGACGTATCCAGTGTGACGGAAGAATCCTGTGCATCTGCGGTCATCTTTACTGCATGAAGGTATCCGTCTGAACCATGGGAAAGAGAAACGCTGATCACTTTCCCCGGCAGTAAAAACTTACACCCGCTGGTGTCTGTACTGCCATCAATCTTCACCTCCATCTTCCCACTGGAAGTATCCAGATACATCAACTGGGATGTGGTTCCCTTCATCACTGTTCCGCGCACTGTTGCTATCACCTCAGCCGCCTGCGCATCCATCCGCGCCACCGGAAGGATCAGCAACCCTAAAGCCATACACAATGCCATACACCATTGAACTATTCTATGCTTTTTCATTTTTCTCCTCCAATACATATTCAAATTGTATTACCATAATAAATATTTATGTAAATCTATCATACAACATTTTTATAGGAAAAAGCAAGCAATTTTTCCTTAATTTTCTTTATTTTTTCTTAATTCGCAAAATTATTATTAAAAAATCCGTTTACATTCATAAATATTATGTCAAGTCAAAAAGCACAGGCTTTACCCCACCTTAATTCCGCAGCAATTCTCTTAATTTCATTTCTCAAACAACATCATATATACCTGTCCTATCCCCAAAAAACAACTCGGAGGAACCATATTTTTTGCGGAGTGACAACACAGTACCGCAGAAATTATGATTCTTCCGAGCATCCATTTTGTTCAGTCTGTTTTATTTAGTCCGTTTTACTCCGTCCTTATCGCCGCCAACGGACTCAGCTTCATCGCCCTTCTGGCCGGGAAAAATCCTGCCACCATACCCACCAGGATTGCAAACACCAATGACAACAGCACCAGCCAGATAGGAATATAGGAAATTCCTGACATATCTGTCATATTCTGTGACATGGTCGCCGCCACATGATTGACTATAGCAGAGAGAATAAAACTGAGGATCAATCCAATCACCCCACCGATAAATCCGATAAATCCTGCCTCCATCAAAAACAGGCTCCGGATATTACGAAGATCGCACCCCAGCACTTTCATGACACCGATCTCTTTGGTCCGCTCGTAGATAGACATCATCATCGTATTGGTGATACCGATTGCCGCCACAAACAACGATACGGCTCCAATTCCACCAAGCACCGCCTGGATATAGCCCATGGTCTTCTGCTCAGATTCCACCCATTCCGCCTGGCTGTAGGTATTGTATCCGGAATCCTTTAGATAATTCTGTATCTCCACCACATGATCCATGCTGTCCACATTTACCAGAAGACGATTATAGAATATCTCTTTGTAAGGCTTACCCGTCTTCGTGGTGGGCTGTCCCGGAATCGGTTTATTCTTAAAAATCTTCTTAAACTCCACCATCAACTGGTCAATATCACAAAAGGTATACCACCCATACTGCGACCATTGATCTTCTCCGGGTTCTTTCTCCACGCCGCAGGTCTCGATCAGATATTTCTTAGGCGGCTTTTTGACCTGGCCGTTCTCATCCGTTGATCCAGAATTGTAATAAGCGTCCATATCAAAAATCACAAAGATGGGATCGTTCATCAGATCAATATCCGGCAGGGTACCCGTCTCCCAGTAACTTCCGCCGCTTCCCTTACTGTTGTAAAAATTCCGCAGTACCTCGCACCCATAGAAGAATTTCAACTGGTCATCGTTGCCTGGCAGCTGCCCCTGTCCTACCTCGATATTCATATCCGCAAAAGCCTCTTTGGGAATGGCTTGTATCTGCAAGTAGCCCTGATAACTTCCGTATTTGGCCATCGCCTGGGTATCCAACACCGGATAGACTGACTCCACATGCTCGATAGCCAGAATCTCATCGATCAGCGCCTGATCAAGACGTTTCACTTCCTCCGAAGAATCGCCCCAGGGTTCATTTACCTCAATCTGCGTCAGACTCCCATAAGACTCATACTGCTCCATCAGGGAACGGCTTAAACCGAGGCCCAAGGAAATCATGACTACGATAGAAGCCACGCCGATCACCACGCCGAGTACCGTCAGAATCGTCCTCACTTTTCTTTTCCAGAGATTAGAGCTGCTCATGCGCAGCAAATCCAGAAACTTCATCCTTTTTTATCCTCATCCTGCTCCAGTTCTTTCTCCAGATCGGCTATCTCTTCCGCCAATGCCTTCGCCGCTTTTTTCTTTTTACTTATCTTTAAGAATACGACAAGTATCCCTACTGCCACAACTACACTGGCAGCTACGATTCCGATGATCAGGCCCTTCTTAGGTCCTTGTTCTTCTTCCATCATAAAATCGTCACCCATCATATCATCGCCCATCATCATATCATCCATAAAAACTTCATTTACAAATAGGGTAATGGTCTTTTCCTGGGTCGTTACATTCCCCGCTTCATCCTCGTAGGAAATCTCCATCACGATGGTCCCGTCATCCATGGTGGCCGACGCGCCGGTCAGCATCACGTCCACATTGCCCGTATTACCGGACTGCAGGTTGCCCACGAAAGCGGAAGCCTCCTCGATAGAATCCGCCCGGAACTTCACCTGTACATTGTATAACGTAGTCTTTCCCGTATTATAAATGCTAAACATCACATTGGACTGGGAACCCACCTCGATATCGGAAGGCACCACTTCCGGGATACTGGTGTCAAAGCGGCTCTCCTGCAGGATTGGTATCGACACGCTAGCTTTATCGGTCAGGTCAAACACAGTGCTGGCGTCATATTTCATGTTCACGTCAAGCACATAAGGTTTCTGTGCCAGATCCGCCTTGGCTGTCATCTCGATCACAATATCCGCCGCCGTATCCGGTCCGATCCTATCCATATAAACCGAACTGGAACCGGAAGTAGGCAAAAATGCCGAATAGGTGTTAGTCTTATCCTCACCTTCCTGGGCCGCCTGCATATCAAACAATACATTGGTCACCGCAGTGTCCTTGGCGGTATTCTGTACATGGATTGTCAGCGTAAAGGTATCTCCCGCATATACACTGGTCGGATTAGTCTCAAATCCCGTCACCACGATACGCGGCTTCGCGCCAGAAGCTTCCTGCCCATTGCCGCCGATAATGCCGCTGCCCGGCTTACCGATGGTCTTGACATACACAGTCAGTTCTATGGGTTCCTCGCTTCGAACCCCGGCCTTCGTATAAGAAACATTGAATTTCAAAGGATAATAACCGCTCATCACATCGCTTCTGGTGGTAAAATGGAAAGTAAATTCCCGGCGGTTGATCATAGCCGCTTCCTTGGTATCGCATCCTGGAATAAAGGGCTCCGTCTGCAGATAGTTCGTCATATCCGGCTCAAAAGGCCACTCCGTCACCAAAGTGGATGTCACGGGCTCTATGATCAGATCGTTCAATTCCTCCGTTCCAAAGTTAACGACAGGCAGTACAATAGAGACCGATTGGCCGTAACTGACAATGGGTGTCTCCCAATTATCCGCCACCTGCAAAAACTCACTGGTGGTCATGGTAACCTTCTCCACTGCCGCAGACTCCATGGAAGATTTGGCGCTTGCCACAAAGGACCACAGTTCTGTAAGCGTCATCTCCGTATTGGCAATATAATATACCGCGCTGTCGAACACCTTATGTAGGTTCTCCACCACCTTGGCATCCAATTTATAACGCACTTCCAGACTCTGCATATAGTAGAGCATATCCGCATCGGCATCCGCCCGGTCATCATCTGTGATCACCCGGTCTGAGGACCGTTCCAGATACTTAATCTTGGTATGATTTTCGCTGACCTCTTCGTCTTCATACCAGTTCCCATCTTCATATCTGTAGTTCTCAGTGGCATAAACTCGGCTCATCATCCCGTCAGGATCCACCACCGGTATCAGAAGCATAAAGGAAATTCCAAGCGCTATGGCGCTCAGAATCTTTCTCCTCTGCTTTCCTTTCATCAATGTATTTCCTGCCTTTCTCTGTCCTCTGCTCATTTTACCATCCTTCCAGATTCCCGTATTCACGCCTGCTTGGCAATCTCATCCGGGATCTCTTCCCCTCTGTGATCTTCTATTTCTATAATCTTACCATCCCGAATCCGCAGAATGATATCTGCAAACCCGGCCAGATAATTGTCGTGGGTGACCATCACCAGCGTCTGGTTCTTTTCCCGCACCACCCTTTTCATCAGATTCATGACTTCCACCGAAGTGTTAGAATCCAGATTCCCAGTAGGCTCGTCTGCAAAGATAATCTCCGGCTCCACCACCAGGGCGCGGGCCACACCCACACGCTGCTGCTGTCCGCCGGACATCTGATTAGGTTTATGTTTCTTATGACTGGTCAGTCCCACCAGATCCAACATCTCCTCCGCCTTCCTGTTGCGACTCTTTCTATCCATCCCCTGAAATGTCAGGGGAAGAGCCACGTTCTCGATGGCGTTCATGGTGCCCATCAGATTAAAGGACTGAAAAATGAACCCGATGTGTTCCCTGCGAAAAGCAACCAATTGGTTTTCGCTCTTTTGTTCCATATGCTCTCCGGCAATGACAATCTCGCCCTTGGTAGGCTTTTCCAGTCCTGCCAGCATATTCAAAAGCGTAGATTTACCGGAACCGGAGGTGCCCACGATGGAGCAGAAATCCCCCCGGTTGATGGTGAAGCTGACGCCGTTTAGGGCGCGCACTCTCTCTTCACCAACCCGATATATCTTATACAAATCTTTTACCCATATGACGGGTTCCGCTTTTTGCTGCCTCTCCACCGTCTCCTCCATTCTGCCGATCTTTTACATATCGTTTGTACGTAATGTTAATCATTTTTGCCTGTTCAGCCGGCAGTCTCTATTCTTCCACATAAGCGGTCGCTTCCACCACAAATTCTGGCACCTGTCCGCCCAGGAAATAGTAGTTAAAATAGTAAGAATCTCTCTCGTAAGGATATGAGGTATCCTTCTTAAACACCACTTCCACTGCATAATTATTGTCTGTGGCCTCTCTAGTCGCAAACTCGGATACCATCCAGTTAGGATGGATATTGTCCAGGATTTCCGCAATCTGTGCCTGATCATAAAAGGTCTCCCGCACCGAATAATCCACATAGAGGCCTTCCTCATACTTGGCCTCCACCGCCATTGCGGATCCATAGGCTTCCCGATATAAATCATAGCCCGGATCATCCATATACATCTGTTCCGTCAGTTCATTATGATAATTTGTAATCGTAATATAATCAACATCCGCCGCATCCAGTTTCACCGGGTAATAAGCTTCCATCTCCTGCAAGCAGGCGATCGTATTCTCAAAGTCCTCATAGACTAACAGATAATTGGACATATAATTTACATACTGTAAATTAATCTGCCCGCATGGATGATTCTCCCGCACCAGCGTAAAATCATACTGCTCCATATCCTTCATCCACGCCTCTTTGAGCCTGTTCACTTCTTCTATGGGGATAGTCGTCTTAGCTGCACCATTGCTATAAGTGACACGCATCAGCTTATCCAGCGAAATATCCTCTGTCATATACTGGAAAATACCCTTCTTGTAGGCATCCGATGCCATGATTCGGTTCAGCTGTGCCTGCGCATCCGCATCGGCATAATCTATCATAAAGGAACGGTTTACCTGTCTGCCGGATTTAAGCCGGTACAACACCTGCACGCCTCTAGCATCCTTCATCTGCTCCTCATCCGCCGTCTGAAACTTCTTTGCAAGCGTAAGGACCGGCTCCGTATCGGTGAGGAACATATGCTCCATCTCAAAATCCGCCAGACTGATATATTCGAAGCTTTCATCCCAATAGTTATCATAGTATCCGGATACTGAAATTGCAATACTTTCTATTTTATTTTCCTCCGGTATATAATTATCATACCCGAATACATCCCACTTATAGATGCAAAATACTGCCAAAATACCTGCAATCGCAATGCCGCCCGACCACAAATGTTTAAAAAGACTTTTGATATCAAAAGCAAACAATACTTCCAGCGCCGCACAGAAGATTACACCGCTAACCAACATACCGATCATCATCAGCATCTCGTTTTTGTAGGACATATCCAACACCACCATCCCGACGATAAGACCTGCGGGAATGACGACTGCAATCTTTACGATTGGCTCCACAACACGATAGGCAAGCGCCTTACCGGCCGCTTCAGACTGCCTTTTGTTATAGCACAGATATGCCGCCACAAGAAACACTGCCGCAATCAAAATCCATTTGCCACAAATGGGCAGACAGATGCTGGCCGCCTTAGCCGCGTCTTCTGCATTTTTCAACTCCCAGCCCACGGACATACAGTCGTACACCGGCGAAATCCTGGGACTCGTCTGCAAATAAAAGCTGGTAGCCGTCTTAAAAAATGACCACTTCATACTGTCCAGGATCCAGTACGCCAACATCTCATACAATACAAACACGCCAAACATACACAGCGTCACAAACCGGCTGCCCGTAAGCATCACCGCCAGTATCATGGCATGATATATCACCAGAAACAAAAGGAAGTTCCACAGAAAAGCAAGTCCCTCATTGGCCAAAACATCCACATTGACAGATTTTTGCGCCGCCGCAATCATAGTTCCTGTCAGAAGCCCAAGGAGATTTCCTGTCAGATAAATGATAATACCGTTGACATAGATAACTGTAAAACGTTTTTTCTTCGATACGGGTACGCTATGATACATATCTACCTTCCGCCTGTCATACAGATAAGAAAATCCCTGCATGCCAATCACCGCTCCCAGAAAAACGACCAACGGCCATAAATTGTCCGAGAAAGCGAGTGCATCCCTGGCGGCTTGGTACATGGCATTGCGGAAAGCCTCTGCCGTCCGGAACGCTCCCATCTCATACTGATTCTTGATCCGGCTTAAATAGATGGTTACCATGGCGCAGTATCCAAGAAGCTGCGACAGCACCGCCACAACCCACACCCAGATCCTTCGTTTATGATTTTCCCTGCTGCTAGCCCAGAATGAGTTTTTTGATGTCATAACCTACCACCTCCGTTTCGCTGATAAAGATCTCTTCCAGTGACAGAGGAAGCACTTCATAAAATATCATATCTACCGTGGCGAATCTCGCCTCCACTTCCTCCCTGGTACTCCTCACGGTAACAGTACACAAAGATCCTCTCTGTTCTTTCTTGAGCACCGTCAGCCCGTTTAATACTTTTAATTCATCTTCCGTGGAAGAGAACACACACTGAATTTTCTGGATATTACATTTCATATCTTCCAGATCCTTTGATAATAGCACGCCCCCTTTATGTAAAAGCCCCACATGGTCACAGATATCTTCCAATTCTCTTAAATTATGGGAAGCAATTACCGGTGTCAGTCCTCTCTCCTCCATCTCCTTGGCAAAGATCGACTTAATGCCCTGACGCATCACCGGATCGAGCCCGTCAAAGGTCTCATCGCAGAGTATGTATTTCGTGTGCGCACAGATGCCCAGAAGCAGTGCCAGCTGCTTCTTCATACCCTTGGAAAAAGTGCCAATCCTTCTTCTCTTATCCAGATTGAATTTTTCCAGATATTTATAGAATTCCAGGTTATCAAAATTTTCATAAATGCCGCTGTAATAATGCTCCATGGTCTGGGCATTGGCATTGGCAAAAAAATAAGGTTCATCTGCAATAAAAAACAGTTTTTTCTTCGCCTCCACATTGTCATAGACCGGCATATTATCCACAGCCACCGTACCTTCATCCGGCTTCAACACGCCGGACACCATGCGCAGCACCGTACTCTTGCCGGCGCCATTGGTCCCGATCAGCCCGAACACGGTCTTCTCTTTTATCGTGACGCTGACTTCATCGACCGCTTTGATCTTGTCAAAATTTTTCGTCAGATTATGTATCTCTATCATAAATCTCCTCTCTTCCTGTCCGTCATACCTGCAGCTGCTCAATCTCACGGATTAGTTCCATCTTGGTCATACCAATCTCCAGCACTTCTCTGGCCAGTTCCAGAATCTTCTGGATGCACTCACATTTACGCTCCTCCACCAGCCGTCCGTCGCCAGACACAAAGTTCCCTCTGCCCTTGACCGCATAGATAAATCCCTGCCGTTCCAATTCCGCATAAGCTTTTTGGATGGTATTGGGATTGATGGAAAGTTCCATCGCCAGACTGCGCACGGAAGGCATCTGTTCATCTGCCTGTAAGGCTCCATGCAGTATCAACGTCTTGAACTTCTCCACTACCTGCTCGTATATCGGCCTTGTGTCCTTATAATCTATGATTATCATGCCGTCTCCTTTCCTTCATTCCATCTTCTTTCACGCATACTAACTGTACTATTTGTGATGGTACACTTAATATACAACATCTGGATACTAATGTCAACCCCACCGCCATATCTGCTTATAAAAAAGGTAAATTCCTTCGGAATTAACCTTACGAGATCCGCTCCGCGGCCTCGAATAAGCGGATAACTTTCCTATACCAAAAAAAGAAGAGAGATACATCACAACACGTGTATATCTCTCCCATCGTTTCTTACATTCTGTTTATCATTACCTGTATCTTCTTCTATCTTACTTCACCAACAACGACTTTCCAGTCATCTCCGCCGGCTGTTCCATTCCCATTAACTCAATCAGCGTAGGTACGATATCCGCCAGGCAGCCGCCCTCGCGCAGTTTGTAGGAAGGATCCGCATTGACCAGGATAAACGGCACCGGATTCGTCGTATGTGCCGTGAAAGGCGCCCCGGTCTCCTCATCGATCAGCTGCTCCGCATTGCCGTGGTCCGCACAGATGAACATCACGCCATCCACTTCTTTGACAGCTTCCACCGCGCGTCCCACGCACTCGTCCACTGCTTCCACCGCTTTGATAGCTGCTTCCTGCACGCCGGTATGTCCTACCATATCCGGGTTTGCAAAGTTGATGATGATCACATCGTAAGTGCCGGACTTGATTGCCTCCACCAGTCTGTCGCATACTTCATAAGCGCTCATCTGGGGCTTTAAATCATAGGTCGCCACATCCTTAGGGGAATTGACTAGGATTCTCTCCTCTCCCTCGTTAGGCTCCTCCACACCACCGTTAAAGAAGAACGTCACATGCGCATACTTCTCCGTCTCCGCAATTCTTGCTTGTTTCATATGGTTGGCCGCCAGCCATTCGCCAAAAGTGTTGGTGACGGAAATCTTGTGGAACGCCACTTCCTTGTTGGGGATTGTGGGATCATAATCGGAAAAGCACACATAGGTTAAATCCAGCCTCTTCTCTCTTGCAAATCCCTTAAAATCATCATCGCAGAAGCTTCTGGTGATTTCCCTTGCACGGTCCGGACGGAAATTAAAGAAGATCACGGAATCGCCGTCTTGAATGGTCGCTACCGGCTCACCGTTTTTCTTCACTACGGTGGGTTTTACGAACTCATCCGTCTCGTTCCTGTCATAAGAAGCCTGGATACCGGCCGGTCCGCTTTCCGCCTCCAGTCCCTCGCCCTTTGTGAGCGCCAGGTATGCTTTCTCCACTCTGTCGTAATTATTGTCACGGTCCATCGCATAGTAACGTCCTGTCACGGTAGCCACCTCGCCCACACCGATTTTGGCCATCTCTGCTTCCAGATCTTCCACAAAACCCTTGCCGCTTGCAGGCGGTGTATCACGTCCGTCTAAGAAAGCGTGAACATATACTTTGGAAAGACCGTTTCTCTTAGCCAGTTCCAATAAGCCGTACAGATGGGTATTGTGGCTGTGTACGCCGCCATCTGATATCAAGCCAAACATATGCAGAGAAGAATCATTTTTCTTACAATTATTCACCGCATCCATTAACGCCGGATTTTCAAAAAATGTGCCATCCTGAATTTCCTTCGTGATTCTGGTCAGTTCCTGATAGACAATACGGCCTGCGCCCATATTCAAATGTCCTACCTCGGAGTTCCCCATCTGCCCATCCGGCAGACCTACTGCCATGCCGCTGGCATTTCCTTTCACGAAAGGACATTCCGCCATCAGTTTGTCCATCACCGGCGTTTTAGCCAGGGCAACTGCGTTTCCTTCCGTCTTTTCATTCAGGCCATAGCCATCCAAAATCATCAATACAGCAGGTTTTTTTCTTCCCATGATCTTATCTCCTTTTCTGTTCAATTCTCCCTCTACAATGGTAACTCTACCACCCAGTATTTGTAAAGTCCATGATTGTTTTTATTTTATCAAAAATCCTTCCGCTTCGGAATTTCCCTTTATTCTCTCGCCATTCTCTGCTTACAGGTATCCATCAGCGCAAGGGCATCCAGATTTTCCGGATCGTTCATAAGCACCCTGTTCAGTTTATCCACTGTGGTCTGGGTACAATTTCCGGCATTGATATCCGCCACAGCCTCGTTGATGAGAAGCTTGTTATAATACCGTAAGATTCCCTCGTCCTTTGTCTTCTCCCAGCCCTTATACAAAAGCTGTTCCGCCTCCGTCGTCTGTTCCTTCATACGCAGACAGCCTGCTGCACCCCGATAAGCGCGCACAGACTTTTCATTGATTTCTATCGCCTCCTGGTACGCTTCAAGCGCTTTATCATATTCTTCACTCCTGGCATATTTATCTCCCCTGGAAATGCTTAGAATACATTTGGCAGGAGACAGGAAGAAAATTAAAATTGTGATCAGACAAAGGACGATTATCGTGGCAGAAGCCGCCATAATAATCTTCTGCCTTCTCACACGCCGCAGCCGTTCCTCTCTTCTCCTGGCACGCTCTATATCCCGGCTGGACATATTGCTGTCATAATCCATCCTGCTTCTTTCCGATGTCCTTCCGGTCCTTTTCGCCGTCGTTCCGGCTCTTCTGTTTCTTTCCGGTGTTCCAGTTCTTCTTTCTCTTTCGGGTGCCCCAGTCCTTTTCTCTCTTTCCGGTGCCCCGGTTTTTCTTTCTCTTTCCGGCGCTCCGGTCCTTCTTTCCCGTTCGGGTGTTCCGGTCCTTCTTTCCCGTTCGGGTGCTCCGGTCCTTTTTTCCTGCTCGACCGCTCCAATTCTTCTTTCCTGTTCGGTGGTTCCGGTTCTTCTCTCTCTTTCGGCCGCTCCAATTTTTCTCTCCCGTTCGGGTGTCCCGGTCCTTCTTTCCCGTTCGGGTGCTCCGGTCCTTTTTTCTCTTTCTGGCGCTCCCGGTCTGTTCCCGGCTTCCCCCACGTCCACAGTTCTCTGACTCTGCGAAGGTCTCCTTCTTGCGGATGCCTGGGCATTCCCGCCAGAAGATCTTCTTTCCCGCTCCGGTACTGTTCTATCCGGTTCTCTGGTTCTTTCACTCATACGATGTACCTCTGTTTTATCTGATTGGTTCTTCTTTATTTCCTTTTATTCTTTTTATATGCCCTCATCATACTAGCACAATTCATGAGATTTTGTCCATAAATCCATGCTATTTTCTTCCTGTTTTTGCCCATTTCTCTTTTGCCTTTTTCTATATTATGTGATATATATTTTATTAATATATTCCCTGCAACAGATTGAAAATATTTTCACACAGAACACAGGAACACCGCCATGGAAAACACCTACCGAATCAAATACCAGAGCAGACTCTATGATCTGTCCTATACAGTCATCCGCAGCCGTCGGAAAACCTGCGGCATCAGCATCACACCCGACGGAGCGATCACACTGCGAGTACCGCTTCGTACTTCCGAGCGGGAAATTCGTCATATTCTTCTGGAAAAACAGCACTGGATCATCACCCACTATCTGGAAGTGATGGAAAAGGCCAAAAGCCGGCCTGCATCCGATTTAAGCGATGTGCAGCGCGCTGCCCTGGAAAAAAGATATATGAAGGCAGCCCGGGAATATTTTCCCAAAAGAGTTTCCTATTTCCAGACACTTACCGGCGGTAACTATCACCGCATCACCATCCGCGACCAAAAGACACGTTGGGGCAGCTGCAGCGCCAAAGGCACCCTCTCTTTTAATTGGCGGCTTATGCTGGCACCGCCCGCCGTCCTGGACTACGTGGTCGTCCACGAACTATGTCACTTAACCCATATGGATCACTCCGCCGCTTTCTGGCAGGCGGTGGAAGCTGTCTGTCCCGACTATCGAATCCACCGTAGATGGCTCAAAGACCACGGGCACGAACTGGTACTGTAATCCTATTTGGTCTTGATGCGCAGGGAACCGTAGCGGTTGTTTCTGCCGCTGTCCCTTCTTTCATAACTGCCGTCCCTTCTCACATCTTTTGCTTTGATACTGCCAAGAGCACCGCCTTTGAAAGGTTTTTTCTGCTTCTTCTCGCCCTCACTAAGGTATTCTCGGCCACGCTTTCCCCTGTCATCATAATTTCCTTTATTTACACGCCCGTCCCGTTTCTCTCTTTCTACACGGCTGCTTCTGCCATCTCTTTCATCACGACCGCTTCTGCCGCCGCGGTTTCCCTTACTTCCATTGCCACCCTTACCACCGCGGCCGGACATCCTGCCCCTCTTCTCAAAGAAAAACTTCTCTTCCTTGATATCTTCAATCTCTTCCCCAAGACGCATCTTCATAAAGGCCGCCGCAATCTGCGTAGCGCTGTATTGTCCCAGCGCTACAGCATCCAGGATATACTCTGTGGCCCTGCTGATATCCTCTTTCTCGATCACGGCCATCGCCTCTTTTAAAATTTTCTCCGCCTTCCTGGCTGTGATGTCCGCCGCATTGGGCACCTTACGTTCTTTAATTTTTGTATGGCATACCCGCTCGATATCACGAATCTTGTAGGCCTCTCTCCCCACCACCAAGGTAAAGGATCTTCCCGTCTTACCAGCGCGTCCGGTCCTGCCGATTCGGTGCACATAATATTCAATGTCTTCCGGCACATCATAATTATAGACTGCCTCCACATCGTTCACATCAATCCCCCGTGCCGCCACATCAGTTGCGATCAAAATGTTGGTATTGCCGCCACGGAACAGATTCATCACCGTATCCCTCTGGCCCTGCGTCAAGTCCCCATGAAGACCTTCCACCTCATAGCCTCTCGCTTTCAGATGTTCCGTCAACTCATCCACCATCCGCTTGGTATTGCAGAAAATAAGCGCCCGTTTGGGATCATAGTAATCAATCAGGCGACAGAGTACCTCTTCTTTATCCTGCTTACGCACCTGGTAGTAAGCCTGTTTGATCAGCGGAATCGTGACCTCCTTCGGCGTCATCTTGATGTAGGCTGCATCTTTCTGATAAGTCTTTGTGATATCCAGGATAGGTTTGGGCATAGTCGCAGAAAAAAGCCCTGTCTGCCGCTCTTCCGGCATCTCCTTTAAGATGGTCTCGATATCCTCCCGGAACCCCATGTTCAACATCTCATCCGCTTCATCTAAAACTACGGTATGCACTTGGTCCATTTTGAGGGTATGTCTGCGCATATGATCCATCACTCGGCCCGGCGTACCCACCACAATCTGTACGCCGCATTTTAAATTCTTGATCTGTCTGACAATATCCTGCCCGCCATACACCGGAAGCACCTTAATGCCATTCATATACTTGGCGAATTTCCGCAGTTCCTCCGCTGCCTGCATGGCAAGTTCCCTGGTAGGACATAAAATCACTGCCTGCAGAGATTTGTTTTCCGGATCGATCTTTTGTAAAATCGGAATTCCGAAAGCCGCCGTCTTACCAGTTCCCGTCTGAGCCTGTCCAATGATATCCCTACCTGTCATAAAAAGGGGAATCGCCTGTTCCTGAATTGGCGTCATCTGCTCAAATCCAAGTTCCCTGACAGCGCGCAGGATTCTCTCATCAATCCCAGCATCCTCATAGCGCATGTTCTCTTGTCCATCTTCCTCTTTCTTTTCCTCATACAGACTGTCATACTTATGCTGTGTGAGAATCTCTTCTTCAAGAAATCTGTCAAATTGTTCGTTGCTTTTCTTCTTATTGCTGCTCATGTTCTCTCCATTCTTTGTATGCATGCTTTTCAGAGACTGCTGCTCTCAAGCTACACATTTGCTTTTACATGATAAGTGCTGCCAACTCCTGCGATAAACAGGCATGGCAGCATTATCTCCAACGTTCCATGTTTTTATCATGATTCAGAGCTCAACGGATTGGAATCCGATCATAATCTTATGAAAGTCCTGTCACAGGCACTTTGTCCTCACTTCATCTGCTTTTGCTTTCTGCCTGTTCCTGCCATATAGATTCTGCGCAGTTTACTCACTGCCCGTTCGCTGATCAGGCACTCCCCATGCTCCTGTAAAAACAGCAGCCGCTCCTTAGACGCTGCAACCAGATTACCAAATTCTACAGCCGGGGCACTGATCTTATTGAATGTCTTATAGGAAAGACGGTTCTTTTCCAACACCAGATAATAACCGACGCCCTCCTTATAAAGATGACTTTTCACAGAATATGTACTAGGAATCGTTGCCACATACTGCATAGTCTGACGCATGGATGCAAAGACAAATATCCTGTAATTTTCCTCATATTCCTGATTGGCCACCTGTGGCTGCCGCGCCATCTCATCCTGATGGGACAGTTCCGCGCTCACATCCTGCAGAACCTCTTTTAAATGCTGCAGCATCTCCTTAAAAGCCGCCGGCCCCTCATCCGTAAAGGTCACCACCAGGCCTTTATCCTTCAAGGGCGTGATCTGCATGGCAATATTGCCGTTGTTAATCTGGTAGCCGACTTCCTCATGGGCCCGCTCGATGATGTCACGAAGGAACTCCTCGCCTTTTTCACTGCGCTCAAAAATATCCGACAATGTAAGGCCGTATTCCGTCATGTCATCCTCGGAAATGATGCATTGTACCGTTGCTTCATTAATCTTTTTATATTTCATTGTATATCCTTATCCCCTGTCTTCTTCGCTGTTTGTATGTCTAAACATTAGAATCCTATATTATAATACCACAAAAATACGCAATAAGAAAGCATCTTATCGCGTATCTTTCAAAAAACTCTATTTGTTCCCCTCTTATCCCTAATCCCAGAAGGGTTCCTGCCACTCTTCCCCGCAGCTGACCGCAAAGTGCAGATGACTTCCTGTGGATCTGCCAGTCGAACCGACCGTAGCTATTTTATCACCTGCGGAAATCTGATTCCCTTTCGAAACCAATACTTCTTCACAATGCGTATAATAGGTCATCTGGCCACTCTGTCCATGCCAGAGAACCACATAATTGCCATCTTCCGCATCGAATCCGGTCTCGTAAACCCTGCCGTCTGCTGCGGCCACGATAGCCGCACCCTTCTCGGCTGCCATATCCACTCCATTGTGTTTCTTAATCTCTCCTGTAATAGGATTCGTGCGTTCCCCGTACCCGTCTGAGATTCGGTCATATTCAGGACAGGGATTTAGAAACGCAATCTCCAGTTCATGGTGCGCTTCTTCGCTGTTGACAAGCGGCTTGCTCAGATATCCTGCCGCTTCATCAGACCGCATATCCACACCTTTTCCCGCTCGGATCTCCTCCAGCTGCCGTTGCTGTGTCAAAGAGTGGAGAATAGCCTGCTCAGCAATCCTTGGCTGTTGCAGTACAAACGCCGGCTCCTGTCCCGGATAGCACAGCACCTGCACAATCAGAGGATGCAGGCCGTCAAACCAAACCCCATCCATACCTTCCAGTTTTAACCCAACCGCCAGAGGCAGTACCACTCCCTCAAAACCGTCCTGCTCTCCATAACTTTCTCCCACCAAACTACCATCGTCCAGTTGGAATCCGGCCACATCAGGACTGATTGCCACTCCCACTACCTTCTGATCCTGATATGCAGAAATATCAAGCGGCGCCAGCACCATATCTCCATCATAGGTAATGAGTACCTCATCCCCGGACGCGCTCACTTCAAAAGAAAGATGCCTATCCGCCCAGTCACGATACATCTGTGCCGTTAGTTCCTCTATCTCCACAGTCCCTGTATCATACCGGAATCCACTGTAAAGTTTCCATATCTCCCTGTCAGGCGTATTCTCCGCCAATATCTTAAAGACAAATTTCCTGGGCAGACCATCTTTTGCATTTTCCAGGGTTCTGATATTGGCGCTGTCCCCGTTCATGCCGCTCGGACACCAGGCAATATCGTAAGTGTTTACATCCTCCCCGATCAGCGTCTTGATGCCGCGCGGGCCAAACTCCTGTGTATAAAGTCCATAGAGGGAAATCTGCGCCTCCCCGTTGCGGCAGAGCAGATACCAGCCATTTTCCGGCGGCTCCTCCTGTTCTTTGCCCTGACTGTTCTGCTTTCCGTTGAAATAGTCATAATAAGCCTGATAATCCAGCTGCCTGTCTAAGGCAAGTTCACTGTCATCCTTGCCCGCCATCACACCCTGGTAATCCAAGACCGCAAGAAAGTCATAATCCTGTTGTACCTGTTCCAATGACTGAACTTGTGCATGAAGGTCACCGACGACATCTTCATATTCCTTTCTGATACGCACAAACTCCTCATCAGATGCATCCCCGACTGCCTGCTGTCTGGCCGCCTCTCCTAGCACTGTCTCCGCAGCCTGCTCGTCTTGTTTTGCTTCTTCTCTACCGTCTTTTGCAGCTTCCTCTTCCTGCGCACTCCCCGTAAAGGCACAACCGCAGATTAAGAGCATTGTCACACCAACGGTGGCCGCCACCCATCTCTTGCGTTCCGTGCTTCCCGCTATCATATGGACTCTCTCCTGTACATCCTGTTTGCGTCCCTCCATGGTAAGCGCCGTTCCCGCACAATCAATCTGACCAGTCCCGACAGAGAGCAGATACAAGAGCGTCCTGCCATAGGCAAAGCGTTCTTCTTCCCCAAGCATGCCGATTACCGTCTCATCACAGGCCAGTTCACTGTCCCGTCTAGCTGCAAAAGCCGCCGCCCACACCAGCGGGTGGAACCAGTATACCGCCGCCAGAGTGCTTCTCAGGAAAGCCCAGAATGGATCAAACTGTACCGCATGGCAATACTCATGCGCCAGCACATGGAGAAGTTTCTGTCTCTCATTTAAAAGTTTCGTATCCACATAAATATTTCGCCCTACCAGACAGGGGCTCGCCAGACCATCCACCTGATAAACCCTCATCCCGTGTGCCGCCAGCCTGCCTGTCAATTCAGCAGGTATCTCCCTCTCCCTGACTCTGCAGCGCCTCCTGCGCAGAACTCTCCTAAAACGGATTTGGCTGACGATCATATAGACACCAACAGACAAAGTTCCAAGCAACCATACGACATGAAAGATTCCTGAAATCTTTCCGAAAGACTCGGCTGTTGTCCCATTAACTCCCAATGCCAGACCAGTGTTTATTTCTGTGGGTGCACTGTCAGCCTCCGACTTCCGCTCCTGTCCGCTCAACCCTCCTGCCAAATCCACAGTCTCTCCATTCCCCTGTTCCCAATCTGCATAGGTTCCTCCTATATCCCCCTCCACAGCAGTTTTGTCCGTCTCTGTCTCCATGCCTTCCTGTGACGGCACGTTCCTGCCATCCGGCAATAGATTCATTACACTAAACGCACTATTCATAATCGGCACCGGTAAAATAAGTCTCAGAGCCACCACAAGCCACAACGCATAACGAAACCGCATGCTGATTTTTCCCTTTGTCATCCTGCGCAGCAAAAGAATTGCCAGGATAAGCACCGAAGACGTAATCACCAATTCTATCATAAGGCTTCTCCCCCTTCCTTACCCTTCTCTTCTGCTCGTCTTAAAATCTCATACAGCTCTGTGATTTCTTCCCTGGATAACGCCTGCTGTTCCACCATCGTGTTGAGCATCAGTCCCATCCTGCCGTCAAAGACTTTGTCCAGAAATCCCTCTGTTTCCTGCAAGACAGCTTCCCTTCTGTCAATCTTCGGATAATACAGCTTAGCCCTGCCTCCCTCTTCATAATAAATGGCTCCCTTCTCCTCCATCCGTTTTAAGAAGGTCATGACCGTATGCTTCGTCCAACCGGTAGTCTCTTTAAAATGACTGGTCACCTGCATCATGGTCTGTGGCGCCTCTTCCCACAACAGGCTCATGACTTTCCATTCCGCCTCTGACAATCTTATCATACTCCCACCTTATCCCTTTCCCACATTTCACAAAAATAATTTGTCTCAAGAACTCAAATATCTGAAATAGTTTTCCATCCCTTATAACATGCACTATAGGTTGACATTTGCCTACCATCATTGTATAGATTAGGTAGGCAAATGTCAACCTATTTTTTTGTTTTTCATTTTCCACCTATATATTACCTGTAACACCCTTTTTTATTGTCCCATTTTTATTTTGACTTTCATTAATGATATTACGATTTAATTATCAGATAATTTATATTTTTTTATAAATTTTTGCGACTTTTCTCTTTCATTTATTATGAAAGTCTGTTAAAATAATCTTAAGAAAATGTGATTCTTGCCGATATTATTATCAGAACAAGGAGTTCGCTGTGCATTTTCAAAATACTGAAACACTATAGTATTCAGGGAACGCGCAAATCTGAATCCAAGGAGGGATCACCGCAATATATGCAGATGAAAGGAATTATAAAATCGAAGCGGTTATGGCGATTACCCCGCTGAAAAAGAACAAAAATCACCAGTCCAAGCAGAACCCCCAAACCCTGGCAAAGAAATTTTTCTCTGAGGTTTTGGAAGAGGCATGTGAAAAGGAACAGAATCGAAATATCGAAATTCGTACCAACGGATACACGAAAGATGCTCTTCCCTTTTGCAATTTTGTAAATATGCGGGAATATTCTTTGAATTACGGCAAATAATTAAAAAGACAGGCGATTCAGTTTACATAAATTGAATCGTCTATCTTTTTATGAGATAACCCGGACACTTCTCCGAAGCCGTGAAGCAGATTTTGCAATTCAATAAAACAATCGAGCACAGTTCCTCTTTATATAATATAAGAAAATCCACCGCATATCCGAGTCTGCGAAGCAGATCTCGTAATCGAGCGCAGCTCCCCTTTTATAATATAAGAAAATCCACCGCATATCCGAGTCTGCGAAGCAGATCTCGTAATCGAGCGCAGCTCGATTTTTTATCATATCACCTATAAAGAAAAGACCTCTATATTACGATATATAATGTAACAGGTGGGTATTTGCGTCCACTGCAGGTAAATGGATTTACAGATCATGCTAAGGAGGGCAAAGTCATGAACAAGGTAGCCGGATATAACACATTCCAAAACAACTATTACAATAACAGCGTACAAAGCAAAAAGGATACAAAGTCCGAAAAAGCAGGCACATCCCAAAAGACCGCTGACACAAAAAAGACTGGTCAGAATACACCACAGTTAAGCGACAAGGCGAAAGCGCTTTTACAGGACCTGAAAAAACAGTATAGCAATATGGATTTCTTTGTAGCCGAATACGACAGCGAGGAGGAAGCCGCTTCTTATCTCTCCCGCGGTTCTAAAGATTACAGCGTACTGATCGATCCCGAAGAGTTAGAGCGCATGGCTGAGGACGAGGATGTTAAGAAACAGAATCTCGCACTGCTTGATGAGGCAGTCGGCAAACTCGACGAGATCAAAGAAGAGCTCAAAGACACCGGTAAAGAAGACGAGGTCATAACTCTCGGCGTTTCCATCGGCAAAGACGGCAAGGTCTCCTACTTTGCAGAACTGGAAAAAGCTGGCGAGCGCCAGAAAGAATTCGTGGATAAGATCCGTGAAGATAAGAAAGAAGCTGCAAAGGAAGCTGCTGAAAAGGCTGCTGATAAAGGCCAGGACAAATACAATTACGAACATAGCAAACGCACTACTGTCTATGCAGACAGCGCAGAGGAACTGCTTAAAAAGATTACCAATATCAACTGGGATGAAGTCAAAGAACAGACCACCGTTCCGATGCCTGGCGGGCATTTCGATTTAAGCGTTTAAATCGACTGACATTGTAAGGGCCGCCCTCTATAACTGATTTTCAGTTATGGGGAGCGGCTCTTTTTTAATTGTCCCCAAAGTACTTTTATGCTATATTTAAAGTAGCAGTTCAAACAGTCAGCAGGTGAAATATCATAAAACTTTCATATCGCTAATATCAAAGGAGGATTCCCAATGAATCAGACCAATACCGGACGTCTCACCCTTCCCACCGATGTGGATATGGTGGAAGAAACCATACGGCTCAAGGAACTTTTGGGCGCTGATGCCTTAAGGGACTGTGACGGAACCAATATGCCTGAAGAACTTCTGTCACAGGATGCCAAGATTTACGCAACTTATTATACCACCAGGAAAGATAACGACTGGGCTATGAAACATCCGGAGGAGATTCAGCAGGAATATCTGATCAGCGACCGTGTGACTGCCAAAGGCGACAGCCTGCGGATCGAACTGATGAAGGGATTTCACACGCAACAGCTCAAAGTCAACAATATTGACTCTCCCAGTCGATGGTGGGAAGTCATTGACAGAACCACTGGAAGGATCGTCCCGCCCGACCACTGGCGCTACGAAGAAGCCACCGGGGAAGTTATCATCGACTCCATCCCTTACCATCAGTATACGGTCAGTTTCCTGGCCTTCCTGATCTGGGATCCGGTACACATGTACAATTTCATTACCAACGACTGGAAAGATGCGCCGCACCAGCTCACCTATGATGTGCGCCAGCCAAAAACGCAGGCTTATGTAAAAGAAAAACTCAAGAAATGGTGCGAGGCAAATCCTCAGGTTAATGTGGTCCGCTTCACCACCTTCTTTCACCAATTCACGCTGACTTTTGACGACCAAAAACGAGAAAAATTTGTGGAATGGTTTGGTTATAGCGCCAGCGTAAGCCCTTACATCTTGGAACAGTTTGAAAAATGGGCCGGCTACCCTTTCCGTCCTGAATATATCGTGGATGAGGGTTACCACAATTCCATTTTCCGGATCCCTTCCAAAGAATTTCGGGATTTCATAGAATTTCAGCAGATTGAAGTCAGCAAACTTGCCAAAGAACTGGTAGATATCGTACACAGCTACGGCAAGGAAGCCATGATGTTTCTGGGTGATCACTGGATCGGCACAGAACCCTTTGGCAAATATTTTGCCAACATCGGCTTAGACGCCGTGGTCGGTTCCGTGGGCGATGGCGTCACCCTGCGTATGATCTCTGATATCCAAGGTGTCAACTATACGGAAGGCCGGCTTCTGCCCTACTTCTTCCCTGACGTCTTTACGGAAGGCGGCGATCCCATTGGAGAAGCCCAGGATAACTGGCTGAAAGCAAGACGCGCCATCCTGCGCTCCCCTGTGGACCGGATCGGTTACGGCGGTTATCTGAAACTTGCCAGCGAGTGGCCAGGTTTCATTGATCAGATCAGTAAAGTGGTAGACGAGTTTCGGCAGATTCATGCCAACATGAACGGCACAGGCGCCTACACCGCTCCTTTCAAAGTGGCTGTCTTAAACAGCTGGGGGAATCTGAGGCGCTGGATGGCCAACCAGGTACATCACGCTCTCTGGTATCGGGAAATTTATTCCTATGTGGGAGTAATTGAAGCATTAAGCGGCATGCCTATAGACGTGGAGTTTATCACCTTTGAGCAGGTAAAAGAAGGGCTGGATCCCGCCATCAGAGTCATCATTAATGCGGGGGACGCCTACACGGCCTTCAGCGGCGGTGACAACTGGAAGGATTCTGATCTGGTCTGCGCGCTCAGACGTTTTGTCGATCAGGGCGGCGGTTTCATCGGCGTGGGAGAACCCACTGCCTGCCAGTATCAGGGACGGTTTTTCCAATTGAGCGATGTCCTTGGTGTGGACAGGGAACTGGGCTTTTCCATGAGTACCGACAAGTATAACTCCCTGAACCCGGAACATTTCATCCTGGAAGACGTGTCTGCCGATATTGATTTTGGCGAAGGCAAAAGCCGCATTTATGCCCAGGGAGAACACTACCAGATTCTTAACATGGATGGCAAATACAGCCGTCTTGTGGTAAACGAATACGGAAAAGGCCGCAGCGTCTATTTCACCGGTCTGCCCTATTCTCCCCAGAACTGCCGTATCCTGCTCCGGGCCATCTACTATGCGGCGCACCGTGAGGAGGAAATGAAGAAATACTATGTTACCAATCCCGAAACCGAAATTGCCGTATTTGAACAGACCGGAAAACTTGCCGTGATCAATAATACCAAAGAACTGCGCGAAACCGATCTGTATCTAGAAGGCACTTTCAGACTGCACTTGACTCTAGCGCCCATGGAACTGCGCTGGATTGATTATAAGGAGGAACTGTGATGACCATAAATCCTACCTGTGATAGAATTGAAGAAGTCATAAACGCCTATGCTCTGCCAGGCGCCCTGACAGACAGACAGCCCTATGGAAACGGTCATATCAATGACACCTTCCTGCTTACCTATGATACACCGGATGGCGGCAGAAAATATATCTTACAGAGGATGAACCATGCTGTTTTTAAGAAAC
This sequence comes from uncultured Lachnospiraceae bacterium, assembly GCA_946554445.1. Lineage (GTDB taxonomy): Bacteria > Bacillota > Clostridia > Lachnospirales > Lachnospiraceae > UBA3282. The sequence goes on from CAMNSD010000009.1 coordinate 35,327, forward strand.
CGCAGGAGTTGATGGAAAATGTCTGCAATGTCACCGATTATCTGCGTCAGATCATCCTTCGCCGGGGCGGGAATCCCGACCGTGAAACCCTGAACGTGATACGGACTGCTGACGGCGGCATGTTCTATCAGGATAGCGCCGGCAACTACTGGCGGATGTTTTTATTTATTGAAGACACCATCTGTCTGGAACAGGTATCAGATGTCAGTGAATTTTATGACAGCGCCGTGGCCTTTGGTTCTTTCCAGCGGATGTTAGCCGATTATCCGGCCGATACCCTGCACGAGACCATTCCCAATTTTCATAATACCCCCTCCCGTTTTTGCGATTTTCGGAAGGCAGTGGAAAAAGATACGTCCGGCCGCGCGCATCTTGCCCAACGCGAGATTGAATTTGCGCTGTCTAAAGAGGCCGATACCCATGTGTTAACGGATCTGCTCGCCAAAGGAGAACTACCATTGCGGGTAACCCACAACGACACCAAATTAAACAATATTCTCTTCGACCGCGCCACCAGAAAGGCTCTCTGCGTTATTGATCTGGATACTGTAATGCCCGGACTCAGCCACTACGACTTTGGTGATTCCATACGGACAGGCGCAAGTACCGGCGCCGAGGATGAACAGGATTTATCTAAAATAGAACTGGACCTTACACTCTATGAAACTTTTACAAAAGGGTTCTTAGCGGGCTGTCAGGGGAGTCTCACAGACCGCGAGATTGAACTGCTGCCCATGGGCGCCAAGCTGATGACCTATGAATGCGGCATCCGTTTCCTGGCAGATTACCTGGACGGAGATGTCTATTTTAAGATACATAGAGAGGGACAGAATCTGGACCGGGCAAGGACACAGTTTAAACTGGTGGCCGATATGGAGAAGAAATGGGACGCCATGTGCGCCGTTTTAAAACGATAAATAAGGAATGGAGAATACTATGAACCAACAGAAATTATCCCGCCTGCAGGAACTTTTATGGGAAATGACAGAGAAAAGCTTCGTCTCAGGCGTAAACTGCATGGTCCTGCAGGGCGGACAGGAACAATGCTACTACGAAGCCGGCATGCGTGACCTTGCCGCCGGGCTGCCCGTGACAAGAGATACTATTTTCCGATTGTATTCCATGACCAAACCTGTCACAGCAGCAGCTGCGATGATACTCCTTGAGGAGGGACGAATTGACCTGTATGATCCTGTTTCTGATTATCTGCCCGGATTTTGCGATCAGCAAGTGATGACGGACGGGGTGCTCGTACCCGTAAAACGTCCTGTCATCATACAAGATTTGCTGAATATGACTTCCGGATTGACCTATCCGGGGGAAACATGCGCTTCAGAAATCCGCACGGACCAGCTTATGGACGAGGTGATCACGAACTTATCCTCTCCTCAGGCGCTGACAACTTGCGAAATCATGAACCGGCTTGGCAAGATTCCCTTGGCCTTTCAACCCGGTGAAAAATGGCATTATGGCATGTCCGCAGATGTACTCGGCGCAGTCATCGAAATAGTTTCCGGTATGCGTTTCGGTGATTTTTTAAAGAAACGTATTTTTGAACCCCTTGGCATGCATGATACGGATTTTTTTGTACCTCCCCAAAAACAGCCCCGGCTCTCTAAAGCATACCAGGATATCGGCAAGGGATTGGAAGAATTCCATTTCCCCCGTCTGGGAATCAGCAACCATATGAAGACGCCTCCCGCTTTCGAATCCGGCGGAGCAGGACTGGTCTCTACCATTGACGATTATGCCCGCTTCGCACAGATGCTTCTGCAAAAGGGCAGCTTTGATCATGTTACTATCCTCTCCCCGCAGACGGTTGACTTTATGACACACGCCCACCTTGCCCCGGCGCTCGATCCCTACGTCTGGCAATGGGAAAGCCTGGCTGGCTGCAGCTACGCCAATCTGATGCGTATCATGAGAGATCCCGGCGCTGCTATCTCCATAAGCCGTACTGGAGAATTTGGCTGGGATGGCTGGATGGGCACCTATATGACCATTGATCCTGCCGATGACATGGTTCTCCTGCTCATGCTCCAAAAAACGGATACAGGGACCACTGCCTACACTAGAAAAATACGCAATGTAGTCTTTTCTTCATTAGATCAGGCAAGAAATTAAACAAGATACTTAATTAAGACTTTATCAAAAAAAGTAATCCTCTTTTCTCAATTACGGATTACTTTTTTTGATAAATGCCCTTGACATTTCACATCAATACTGATATCATTTTACTACAGCATTGATATTCTAACGGAATTTCATTTATTCTTTTTTTCTATAAAATATCTAAAAATGATATTTTATCTGTTTTAGAATCCTTGCTTACCAATAAACTATTCACACAGGCAGGGAAAACAGACCTTCGCTATCAACCAGCTTTCCCTGCTGACAAACGAAGGGAGAAAATATGAATACGAAACGAAACACCCGGCAACCTGCAACCATCTCTTGGGAAAAGGAGGAAATCCTTGTGGCTCTGACACAACGCGATCTTCAGGCAATTTCTGATCTGTTGGACCAGAAACTAGAAGAAAAACTTGACCAAAAGCTAGATGAAAAACTCGACCAAAAGTTAGACCAGAAATTTAAGGCGGAACTCAAGCCTATCTATGAACGGCTTGATCATATTGATATGCGGCTTGACCGCGCCGATGACAATTTCAAATATCTGGATGTCAAATTAAATAAAACCATTGACAAATTGGAGGACCTCGACCTCTCCTTCCGAAACTTTGCACAGAATACGAAAAGAGATATCACGAAGCTGCAGGATGGCATGGATACCATCGTGGAAATCCTGCGCATCAACAAACTGGTACCTGGGAAACACTGATTCCCGCATAAAAATCCGTTAAAGTACCATAATGAGCGTCCCGGCCGTGATCAGAACACTGCCGATAAATGACTTTGCCGTAAATGATTCATGGAGAAAAACAAAGGCAAGAATCAACGTAATGACTACGCTGAGTTTATCTATCGGAACGACTTTGGATGCCTCACCAATCTGCAGGGCCCTGTAATAACAAAGCCATGACGCCCCTGTTGCCAGCCCAGATAAGATTAAGAAAATCCAGCTTTTTCTACTGATCTGGGCAAGGCCGTTTTGCGTGTTCGTCAAAAAGACCATTCCCCAGGCCATTACTACCACGACAACAGTCCGAATGGCCGTCGCCAGATTGGAATTGACGCCCTCAATTCCCACTTTGGCGAGAATGGAAGTCAGTGCCGCAAACACGGCCGATAATAATGCAAACCAAAACCACATAGTTACTCCTCTCCTTGCATCTGCAAACCTTTTCTTTATATCATAATATCATAAACACGGAGGTTTATTTCATGAAACAATCATCTGCAACACCATCCATCACCATCATCGGCATGGGAGCGCTGGGCATCCTGTACGGGGATATTTTCACCCGCAAACTGGGGCGGGAATCCGTCACCTTTCTGGCTGACAAAGAACGCATCCATAGATACAGGACGGAAGGTGTCCTCTGTAACGGAAATCTCTGCGATTTCCAGATGACCACTGAGGCGAAACCTGCTGATTTGTTAATCTTCGCCGTCAAGGGCACATCCCTGGAGGAATCGATCGAACTCGCACGGCCTGCCGTGGACGAAAACACGATTATTCTCTCTTTATTAAACGGCATCAGCAGTGAGGAAATCATTGCTTCGGAAATAAAACAAGGGCATATCATTCACTGCATCGCACAGGGCATGGACGCTGTAAAACTTGGAAACAAGCTGACCTATGCCCATGCTGGCGAGTTGAGGATTGGCACCCCCGATGTATCCAAACGTCCCTTCCTTGCGCAGGTGGAAACGCTTCTTTGTACTGCAGGGATTCCCTGCATCGTGGAGGAAGATATCATCCACCGCCTTTGGGGCAAATGGATGCTGAACGTAGGTGTCAATCAGGTTGTCATGGTATCTGAGGGCACCTATAAAACCGTCCAGGAACCCGGCAAACAACGTGATCTGATGATTGCTGCCATGGAAGAAGTTTTAAATCTTTCCATCTGTGCCAATACTGGTGTCACCAGAGACGACCTCGACAGCTATGTGGCCCTGATAGATACCCTGAATCCGGACGGAATGCCCTCCATGCGCCAGGACGGTATTCTGAAAAGACGCACAGAGGTGGATTTCTTCGCCGGAACCGTGATTACCATGGCATCAAAATATGGACTGGATGTCCCCGTTAATCAAATGCTTTATGCCAGAATCAAAGAAATGGAGGCTGAAATGCTGCATGACTAATCATGCTTTTCTCCATATTTCTCTGCAATCCTGATCAAAAGCTTCACGATCATCTCCATCTCATCCGCACAGGCGTATTCAAATCGGCCGTGGAAATTCTGGCCGCCGGTACATAGATTCGGGCAAGGCAGTCCCATGAAGGAAAGTCTCGCCCCGTCTGTACCGCCGCGGATTGGCACTACTACCGGACTGATGCCCAGTTCTTCCATGGCTTCTTTTGCATGATCCACCAGATGCAAGTGCTGCTCAATGATCTCCTTCATATTGTAATAGGAATCTCTCATCTCGATAGCAAAGGTCCCCGCTCCATATTTTTGATTCAAAAATTCCCCAATCCGTGTAAAGTTTTCCTTCTTCTTCTCAAACTTCTCTCGGTCATGGTCCCTGATAATATATTCTGCCACAGCTTCCTCCACAGTGCCATGCAGCTGATCCAGATGATAAAATCCTTCATAGCCGCTGGTATACATGGGATTTTCCGATACTGGCAGCATTGTCTGGAATTCCTGGGCCATCAGGATAGCATTGCGCATCTTATCCTTGGCCTCTCCCGGATGAACGCTCCTGCCATGTATCGTTACTTTAGCGCCCGCCGCGTTAAAATTCTCATACTCCAGTTCCCCAAGTCTGCCGCCGTCCACCGTGTACGCATACTCTGCGCCAAATCGCTCCACATCAAAATAGTCTGCGCCCGCACCCACTTCTTCATCCGGGGTAAATGCAATCCGTAACCGGCCGTGTTTGATTTCCTCATGTTGCAACAGATATTCGGCCATCGCCATGATCTCCGCCACCCCCGCCTTATCGTCTGCTCCCAAAAGTGTGGTTCCGTCCGTGACGATCAAGCTCTTACCCTGATAGGAAGCAAGTTCTGGAAAATCCGCTACTTTCATGACAATATTCTTTTCCTGGTTTAACAGAATATCCTTCCCATCATAGGTTTCCACAATACGGGGCTTGACTTCCGTCCCCGTCACTGCCGGAGACGTATCCATATGGGCAATAAAGCCAATCACCGGCGCCTGCTCACAGCCCGCTGTGGCCGGAATTGAAGCATATAGGTAACAATGCTCCTTATCATAGACGATGTCCTGCGCCCCCATCTCCTTTAACTGTCTCTCCAGAACCTTAGCGAGGTCATGCTGCTTGGATGTAGAAGGCGTACTCGTACTCTCCTCGGAAGACTGCGTGCCTATTTTTACATACTCTAAAAATTTTTCAATCACTCTTTCCATGGCTTTTCCTTTCTCTGTCAAAACTATTAAAAATATCCTTTACACACATCCACCCACTCCGTATAGCCGGAATATTGTTCTAATTGTGGAATTGTCAGTTCTATCGCGCTGTTCGCACTTCCACAGGCTGGAAAGACTGTCTCAAACCGTTTCAGTGACACATCCAGATACACCGTCACCCCATCTTTTACCGCAAAAGGACAGACACCGCCCACCGCATGGCCTACCAGCTCCTCCACCTGATCCGGAGAAAGCATTTTCGCCTTGGTGGCAAACTGCTCCTTGAATTTATGATTGTCCACCTTTGCATCCCCTGCCGCCACAATCAGCACCGGATGATCTGCCACCAAAAAGGATAAGGTCTTTGCAATCCGCTGTGGTTCGCAATGCAGCGCCTCCGCCGCCAGTTCTACCGTTGCGCTGGATACATCGAACTCCAGAATCTTCTCCTCCATGCCGTACTGTCTGAAATATGCCTTTACGTTCTCTATTGCCATCTTCGTTCTCCTCCCTTTATAATGCCTCTTAAAGATACAACACATAATCCTGCATCTCTTTCCTAAATCCTGCCTGCCGCAAGGCCTCTCCCGTCGTATCCGGATATTCTTTCACTACAATCCGCTTCACACCGGCAAAGATACTGCCCTGCTTGAACTTCTCCGCAAACAGCCGCATACATTCCTCCTTAAGTTCCTCCTGCCAGATTCGCAAGACTTTTCCCTGTCTCTCCATCACAGCCACCGGTATCCCGCCATAGCAGGCAACGGCTGTTCCGGGCACATTAATAAAATTGCGTCCTTCCCTGTGCGGCAATATCTTTCCCCAGCACTGGGCCGGATCCGCCGCATTAACCCACACAAGTTTTTTCTCCGGATTGTGCAGTCTTCGCACCACACTCTCGTAATCCTTTCCCCGAATAAACTGGGAACCGGAAAGGTCTTTGACAAAGTATCCCCGTCTCGCCTGCCCGGTATACTCCCAAATGCGAAGCACCGACAACGCCTCCTGCCAAGAGAGTCCGCAGACGGAGACTGTTTCCTTGCTGATAATGGGACTGACACGAAAACAATCTTCCAGTTTTTCCTCGATTGTTTTGTCTCGTACTGGTCTGACAATATCCCACCTTCCCGTCTGCAACGCCTTCACCCGCAGATTGACTCGCTGTCTTACCACAGCCTTTTTCGTCTTTTCCCGGTCAAGCCACTGTCGCACCGGCAGGAAACTATCCGCATAGACAAGTCCCTTCTCCATCAGGGAAAGCAGGGTATCATATGGCGACTGCGCGGGAAGCAGATCGTTTAATGCTTGCATAAAACAGGCGCCGCGCCTGATGATTGCTTCATAGATAACTCGTTCTTCCTCCGTCAGTCCTTCCTTTATCAACGCCTCTTGCGGCCTGTCCGTCTCCCAGTCAACAGCTGCCTGATAATCGAATCGCAGGCTTCCTTTCGCATCCATATGCCAGAACAATTCTCCCTCCGACAGGAAAGCATCCAACAGGGAAGGTCTGTAATTTCTCACCCGACTGGGTAACAGGATTTTTTCCCAATATACAGCCGGCAATGTCATTCCCGCATACTGCCTGATCGTATTCTGCACACATTCTGCCGCCGGTGCGCCAGATTCCATCTGAGACAGCATCAGCGCCGCATAATGTTCACCCGGACTAGTTTGAATCTCTTCCCGCCTTTTTTTCAATGTCCGCACTCTGGCACGCCTGTATAACTCCCCATGATAATATCTGTCATCCTGTTTTACCGCCGCTTTCTGTCGGCACAATTCTTCCAGGATATCTTCCGCCAATTTTACAGGCCAGCCATATCTGTCCGCCGTCTGCCCGGCGTCCGCACCACCTCTGTAGCGCAGCATCCGCCTTACAATGTGAAGCTGCTCACTGACAAACAGTTTTTTCTCCTGCTCCTGTTCTTTCTCCTGCTCCTCTGCTTCCCCAAGCGCCCTGGCATATTCTGCTTCCTGTTCCGCCGCAATCCATAAGCCCTGTTCCAGGTACAGCACCCTGCCTTCCTGCGCCAGCTTGTCAAGCCATTCCACCGGGATTTCCAGTTCTCCGGCCGTCAGATCGCCCTCCGTCATGAGAAGCGTGTGCAGCTGTTTTTCATCCTGGGGCAGGCGGCTTCTCTCCTGCACTTCCGACAGTTCTCGGCTGCCTGGCTGTATCAAATGTTTTTCCTGCTTTAAGGCCTCCTCCACTGCGCCGTGAATCCCCCGCGGCGTGGGCGCATAGTCATACATGACTGCAGCTTCTTGGCTCCACTGTAAAGGCAGAGACATGGGTGACGGTATATCTGTATAGATTTCTCGGATTTTAACCGCACCGCTGCGGATATCATAGAGAAGTTCCTGCACACCGGCCGCATCCCACAATTCCTGCATACATTCGCGCCTGGTCTCCCGAATCAACGGATGCTCTTTCTCCCTGACCACCTGTTCCAACATCTCCGCGCTCTTAAGTCTCTGCATCCACAAGGGCTGTCTCCCGTTTTTTCGCACACCCATCATCAAAGCCCGGCCGCTGTTATAGCGAAAAGCCATATTAAAAAGGGGTGTGGCCGGCAACAGAATTTCCAACTGCCGCAGACAGGCATCTGCGTCAATCCTTTGCAGCAATCCCTCTGGCAGGCTCTGATTTCCATAAGAATATAGCAGGAAACCATCCTCCTCGTCCACGCTGCCAATCTCCATATGCAATTCTTCCCTAGCTGTCTGTGCAGCAAGCAAAGACAGGGGTGCATTGATTCTCCTGCCAAATATGGAATGCACCATCATCTGACTGTTTCCCACCGTATCCTTAAAGTGCTCTATGATCAATGTCTCATGATCCGGCAGGCTTCCAGCCGCCTTAATCTGCCGCTCCAGATAACCGGATGCCAGAGAAGCCGCCGCTTCGTCAAGCCCTAATCCGCCAAGCGCTTCCTGCAGCCTGCCGTCTTCATAAGCCCCCTGCAGAGAACGGAAGATACGCCCGAATGCCTCTCCCGTTCGTTTATCTCTTCCTTTGATCTCCCCATGCCAAAAGGGAAGTCTCGCACCTTCCATCTTCGCCTGCGTTACTGTCACAGTATCCCGGCTGATATTCACAATCTTCCACGCAAAAGAACCAAGAATAAAACGGTCGCCTGTCTGGGACTCATAGATAAATTCTTCATCCACCTCGCCCAGTTTAACCCCTTCCTCGTTCCTCACCGTATATAAACCTTTATCGGGAATCGTACCGCCAGCCGATACGGCTAACATCCTGCTGTAGCCGTCTCCCTCCACCCGCTCATGAATCCTGTCATAGAGAATCCTGGGCCTTGTCGGAATATCCCTGTCATGTTCATAATCTCCTGCCAGCATGGAAAGGACTGCCTTCACATCCTCTCTGGTAATCTGGCGAAAAGGCCATGCACGGGGTACAATCTCCATCACTTCATCAATCTCGTAACTTCTGAATGCCGCCATGGACACCAGATGCTGCGCTAACACATCCAAGCACTGTGAGGGCGGTTTGACATGTTCCACGCCCCCTTCCCTGGCCAGCTGTGCCGTCATGCCGCAGGATACGCATTCCGCCGCCATTCTGGGAAAAAGATACATCACGCTCACACGGCCCGGATTATGACCAGCCCGTCCCAATCGCTGCATGGTTCCCGAAATCGTGCGGGGACACCCCACCTGCAGTACTTGATCGATCTCCCCCACATCAATCCCCAACTCCATGGATGAAGTGGCGCACAACAACCTGAGCTTACCGTCCCGCAGCTGCAGTTCTGTCTCCATTCTCTGTTCCTTGGACAGGCTCCCATGATGTACCCTGGCAAATCCATCCCCGCCCAATAAGTTTACATAATATGCTAATTTTTCTGCATACCGCCTTCCTTCCACAAAAGCGATCACACTGCGGCTGCCCTGGCAATACTGAAAGACCAGCTTCCCCAGTTCCTCCCACACAGGATCCTTTCTGGGACCTTTTCTCGTATCCGGGTAAGGACTTAAAATCTCCAATCGTACCCGCTTCTTCATCTCCGGCGCGGCAATCCTAACTTCCTCTGGCGCCAGATACTGCGCCGCCGTCTCCAAAGGTTCTATTGTGGCAGACAAGCCGATACGCTGACATGCCTTACCGCACAGATGATCCAGTCTCGCCAGAGAAAGCATCAGATGGGCGCCTCTCTTGGTATCAATCAGGGCGTGAAGCTCATCAATAATCACTGCTCTGGCCGTAGCCAGCACATTCTGCCCCGTCTTACTGGTGAGCATCAAATACAAAGACTCCGGCGTAATGATCAGGATATGCGGCGGCTTCTTAATCATTCTCTGCCTATCCCGCTGGGGCGTATCCCCTGTCCGAATTCCTACCGATATGATATCCTGGGCGCCGATACCCTCCAAAGGACGCTTTAAATTCTCCCGGATATCCGCCGCCAGGGATTTGAGCGGTGAGACATAAATCAACTGTAATTCCTGCTGCAATGTTCCTGCCTGGGCCTGCCGTTTCATCTGGTCCAGAAACACAAAAAAAGCCGACAGCGTTTTACCCGTACCTGTGGGTGCGGAAATCAGTGCATGACTTCCCGCCGCAATAATCGGCCAGCTTTCTTTCTGTACCGGAGTAGGCTCCCCCAGCGTATTGATAAACCAGTCAGCTGTCTGTTTTTCAAAAAGTTCTAATACATGCTCCATGATAACTGTTCAAACTCAACCTATCCAAAAGTTTTACGTTTCCTAATTCTGAATCACACATTTCATGATATCCTGCCCTCTATTGTACACATCAAAACTGCAGCCCGCAATATGTTCCTGCCCTCTTTCCTGAAAATATTCTCCATTCAAACGAGTATATCAACAACATCCAATTGCAGAACCACAACACCGGATAGCAGACTTCTCCAGATATCCCTTATGTTGACAAGAAAACAACGGCATATCCCCACGAAATACGCCGCTGTTTTTCTCATCTGCTCAACTAACATTATTAATTGTATTACTGATTGTCTTCCGCCCGCCAATCAGCATCTGACTTCCACTGACACTCCGTAATCTCCATATTGGAAAACACAGCCCGATAGGAACCTTCCGTAGGACTGCAGGCATAGATTCCGTATGTAATCTCTTCCGCCCCTTCCCACATATGGAAAATCCTCATCTGCATAAAATGGACACCATCCCGACTACATTCAATACAGAAGTCGCTGTCTCTTCTTGAGAAACGATACCACATACTATTGATATCCGAAGAAATATCCGTAGTCGCCCAATCGGAATAGCCATGATTCGTGACTACGCTTCCCAACCTCTGCACTTTATCATCCTCATATTCAATAGAAGCCTTGAACCAGTTGTCACTGTCCAGATACATCGCCACGCCGCACTGATCAAATCTGCAGGAGCTCTCAAATTCCGTCTTAACAATAAAAGAAAAGAATTTGTCACTTGTCCTGGTCTGTAATACCGGTGCGTTATCATTCTGAAACCCATAATAGGTACGCGCCCATAAATCCGTTCCCTTTTCTGTGGTGATTACAACTCTGCTTTCGTCCAACTCCACCTGTTCTGGTTTCCGCGTCCACTGCGGATTTGTTTTCAAAAATTCCATTTGCTTCCTCTCCCTTCGTTTTACTTTATTTCCAGTTCTTACTTTATTTTACCTTTTATTCTTATGCCTGCCCCCTTTTCATCTTCCCACAGAGGATAACCCCCGTCAGCAAAAGTACCGGGAAGATAATCCCTGCCAAGATTCCCATTTTCAGATTATCTTCAAACATGCTGGACACCATACCCACCACCGTCGGGCCCCCGGAACATCCCACGTCCCCGCCTAGGGCTAACAGTGCAAACATGGCCGTTCCGCCCTTTGGCAGGGCTGCTGCCGCCTTGCTGAACGATCCTGGCCACATGATCCCTACGGAAAGCCCACAGATTGCACAGGCCGCCAGACTAAGCTGTGGAATCGGAAGCAGGGAAATTCCCAGATAAGATAAAATACACAGACTGCTGCTGTAGATCATAAATTTATCCAGCTTGATACGCTCTCCAAATTTTCCATAGAAAGCCCTGGATGTACCCATCAGGATTGCAAAAGCCATAGGGCCTGCCAGATCGCCCGCTGTCTTGGAAATGCCAAGTCCTTTCTCTGCAAAAGTGGACGCCCACTGACTTACCGCCTGCTCGCTTGCCCCCGCACAGATCATCATCATCATCAAAATCCAGAACAGCTTCATGCCAAGCAAATCTTTTAACGTCAGTCCTTCCTCTCCCTCTTCCATCAACTCCGCCATAGGAACTTTAGCAAACACAAAAGCATTACAAAGCGGCACCAGCGCCCAGACGATTGCCATCACTTTCCAGTTATGAATACCAAAAACCGTGAAAAACAGGGTAGATAACAGCACTACGCCCACATGTCCCCAGCAATAGAAGGAATGTAACATACTCATAGCCTTTTCCTTATTATCCGAAGGGCAGGCTTCCACCACCGGACTCACAAGCACTTCCAGAAGACCGCCGCCAATGGCATAGATCATCACCGCTATCAAAATCCCTGCAAAAGGAGAAGGCAGTACTTCCGGCAAAATGGTCAAAAGGATTAGCCCTGCAGCAGAAAGTATATGAGCAATGACCATGGAAGCTCGATAACCTATCTTGTCTACAAACCCCACAGAAAGCAAATCCACCAGAAGCTGCACGCCAAAATTGAAAGTCACAAGCAGCGTAATCTGTGACAGCGGAATCGAATAACTTCTCTGAAAGGTTAAAAACAACAGGGGTACAAAATTGTTCACAATCGCCTGTACAATATAGCCCACAAAACATGCCCTAATGGTTTTCCTGTATCGATTCTCCATTTTCATTTCCTCCTCGTCAATACTTCACATGTCTGATGGGATTATATCTCATTCCTTCTAGAAAATCATTGCATATTATCACATGATTATGGTACAATATCTCAAATCACAAGAATTATGGAGAAAAAAGGAATGGATTCCCTGAAACCCAACACGCTGATCACCGATGACACGCTTCGGGAAACCGCTCAACATGGAAGCAGCGATTTTCCTCTGGCATACTATCTGGAAGATATCTGGAAAGCAGACTTCCATTGCATCGACTGGCATTGGCATTATGAATTGGAGTTTCTGTCTGTCACAGAAGGCAGTCAGTTATGTCTTGTGGGGACAGAACAAATAGAACTGTCCAAAGGATACGGTATGTTCATCAACAGCGGTGTTCTCCACCGTTTCGAGGCCAAAGCAAGCGTTGTAATACCCAACATCGTTTTTTCTCCGCTTCTTTTATCTCCCAAGGAGAGCCTGCTCTATGAAAAATATATTCACCCTGTCCTGCTCTACGCTCCCGCCTGCCAGATTCTCGATCCACAGATTGACTGGCAAAACCAGATTCTCCTGTTATTAAAAGAAATTTATGCTTTACAGGAAGCCTCCGAAAAACAAGAACTACAGACCGTACAACGCCTCCTGCAATTGTGGGGCATTTTATATGAACATATGAATCTGTCTCCTGAGACCTTGCCCCCGAAGCGCCTGGACGCCCGCCAAGCAAGGCTGCAGATCATGATGCAATATATTCATGACCACTATCAGGAAGAGGTGACATTAGAAGAGATTGCTGACGCCGCCTCTGTCAGTAAAAGCAGCGCCCTGCATGTTTTCCAGTCCTGCATCCAAATTGCACCAGTGGCCTACCTGATACAATACCGCCTTATGCGTGCCGCAGAACTACTCAATACCACAACAAAACCTGTCTCCACCATCGCAGTAGAAACAGGTTTTTCAAGTGCCGGTTATTTTTGCCGTAAGTTTAAAGCCCGCTACCATATAAGCCCCAATGAATATCGAAAGCAGCGGCTCTAATTCCTCGATCATATGCGGAATCTCACACTAGCCTCCGCACAGAATCTCTCTGCACAACATCCACCTCAAACTCGTAATTCGCATCAAAAAACGGCTCCTCTATCATCTGCAGCAAATTTTCCGCAGCTTTTTTACCCAATTTTTCCATGGGATATGGCGCAGACGTAATCCCCACTTCGCCAAGCACCGCCAACTCGGAATCGTCCACACTGGCAATGGAAATATCCTGCGGTACACGAATGCCGGCCTTTTTAAAGACATCCAGCAGGCCAAACGCCACTTCATCATTATAACAAAACAATCCTGTACAATCCCGATAGCGTTCCATCACCCGGTCCGTCAACTTGTCCATATGTTTTAAATCTTCCGTATCAATCCAGAGTATCTTGGCATCATCAATCTCCAGACCTGCCTCCAGTACAGCATCCATATATCCTGCAAAACGCTGCTTTCCCTGTCCGTCATCCAGTTTAAAGATACCACCTATCCTGCTGTGTCCCATGTCAATTAGATGCCTTGTCATCTTATAGCCTGCCATTCGGTCATTGATAGATACATGAGGAATATCAATGCCATGATAAAAACTATTGATAAAGATTACCCGGATTCCTCTCTCTAAAATCTCACGGTAGAGATACAGGTTAGGATTAGGCAGTCCGCTCTTTGTGGTCTCCACGATAATACCAGCCACCTCGTCCCTGTTCAGGATATCCTCTAGGATCGTCCGTTCCCTCCCAACCTGATTATTGGTAAAGGCAATCTGCACAGAATACCCTTCCTCCAACAGGACTTTCTCAATCCCCTGAATCGTTCGGGGAAATATATATCCGTCCACATAAGTCGTCACGACTGCCACCCGCATCCGTTTGGAAATATTGGCAAACCGATTGTCATTGACATAAGTCCCACTGCCCCGCACCCTGCGGAGCATCCCTTCCTGCTCCAACACACTGATCGCATGTCTGACTGTCTGACGGCTCACACCAAACATTTCCTTCAATTCATTCTCAGAGTATATTTTCTGCCCTGCTATAAGTTTCTTCTCCTGAATCTGTGCATTGATCCACCTGACCAATTCCAAATATTTGGGTGAAGCCTTATCCATCTTATCGCATTTCCTCCCCTTTTTACACAAAGGGCCGCCCCTTAAACGGACAGCCCTCGATTTCATATTCTTTCGAGAAAAGTTCTCTTTAACCTTTCTTTCTCTTAGACATAACGTCAACGGTAACGGCTCCCAGAAGTACAGCACCTTTAACGATCTTCTGAATATCTGTTGACCACCCGTACAGGGACATACCATTATTCAGGATACCCATAATGAACGCACCGACTACGGCACCGAGGATCGTACCGGCACCACCTGCTACGGCAGCTCCACCAATGTAACAGGAAGCGATCGCATCCATCTCGAATCCGTCACCAGCCTTCGGTGTGGATGCCGCGTTACGTGCAGTGAGGACAACACCCGCTACAGCACTGAGAATACCCATGTTGGTGTATACCCAGAAGAATACTTTATTGGTATCAATACCGGACAGATTAGCCGCTTTTCTGTTACCGCCCAGCGCATAAATCTGACGGCCGGATACTGTCTTGCTTGTGATAAATGCATACAATGCAATCAGCACAACCATGATAACCAATACAAACGGCAGACCGTTATAACGAGCCAGTTTGTAGAAGAAGAACCAGATGATGACAAGCATAACTGCTAGTTTCAATGCTACCTGCCACATCGGGTTGGTCGCAAAGTTATATTTCTTCTTGGTCGCAATACTCTTCATCTCTGCAAGAACCAAAGCAATAGATGCAATAACTGCCACAATAATACATACAAGATCCAAAGTTCCGCCTGCAAAATTCACCTTGATCGTGGGAAGGAAACCAGCTCCGATATAGATATAATCATCCGGAAGCGGGCCCTTGGTCTGTGCTTTTAATAGCGTGTATGTAAGACCGCGTCCCATAAGCATGGTAGCCAGCGTTACAACGAAGGGCGGGATTCCCAGATAGGCGATGAAGAAGCCTGCAAACATACCCACCGCAAGACCGATCAGAATTGCTACCAGGATAGCTACCCACATATTCATCTTATAATCTACCAGGATAATACCTGCCGCAGCACCGGTAAGGGCTACTACGGAACCTACACCCAGATCAACGTTACCGGTCAATACGCACAGCAGCATACCGATTGCCAGGATGACAACATAACCGTTCTGCATGATCAGATTGTTGATATTAGCAGGAGATAAATTCTTACCGCCCGTCATAATGGCAAAAATAACGTAAATTGCAATAAGGGCAAGAAACATACCGTACTGTTTCATGTCAAGATTTACTACTTTTTTCTTATCATTCATTTCCATCATCCTTTCTATTATGAGCCATAATACATTGCATAATCTGCTCCTGTGTCAGTTCATCCTTGCTCAGTTCTCCTGCGATTCTGCCCTCATTGAGTACATAGGTTCTGTCACAGGTACCAATAATCTCCGGCATCTCAGAGGAGATGACTATCACGGCCTTACCGGCTTTGGCAAGATCATTGATGACACAGTAAATCTCATACTTAGCGCCTACATCGATACCACGTGTAGGCTCATCCAGAATCAGCACATCCGGCTGTGTCAGCATCCACTTTGCCAGGACAACCTTCTGCTGGTTTCCTCCCGACAAAGAGCCCACAACCTGCTCGATGGAATTTGCCTTAACGTTGATTCTCTTCTTATATTCTTCCGCTGCCACAATCTCATCATTGCTGTTGATGACACCATGTTTGGAGAAAAACTTCGGACGCGCAGCGATCGTCATATTCTCCTTAATCTCACCGATCAGATTCAGTCCATAAACTTTTCTGTCTTCCGACACATAGGCAAGCTTACTGTTAATGGCATCCCTGACATTATGCATATGTACTTCCTGCCCGTTGATCTTAACGGTTCCGGAAATCTTCTGCCCATAACTGTGTCCGAATACGCTCATGGCAAACTCTGTACGCCCGGCGCCCATCAGCCCTGCAAGCCCTACAACCTCACCCGCTTTCACACTGATATTAATATCTTTTAAAACCTGACGGTTCTCGTCATCGGGATGATACACATTCCAGTCATTGACCTCAAAAATGGTATCTCCTATGGTAACACCTTCTCTTACCGGATAACGGTTGGTCATCTCACGTCCTACCATGCCCTTGATCACACGGTCTTCCGTATATTCATCCACACCCTTAACCAATGTCTCTATCGTCTTACCATCACGGATGATCGTCACCGCATCAGATACATATTCAATCTCATTTAACTTATGGGAAATGATGATACAGGTAATGCCCTGTTTCTTCAATTCCAACATAATGTCCAGAAGTTTCTTACTCTCTTCATCATTCAAAGCTGCTGTAGGCTCATCCAGAATCAAAAGTTCAACCTTCTTCGCCATCGCTTTGGCAATTTCAATCAGCTGCTGTTTGCCGACACCAAGCGAATTAACGGGAACATTCACGTCCTCATGTTCCAAACCCACTCTTGCAAGCATCTCCTGCGCACGCTGTCTCGTCTTCGTCCAGTCAATCACGCCTTTGGCTGCCAACTGCTCATTGCCGATAAATACATTCTCCGCTATGGAAAGCAGAGGACTGAGCGCCAGCTCCTGATGGATGATAACGATGCCCTTGGCTTCACTGTCTCTTAAGTTATGAAACTTACAGGTTTCTCCCTTGTATACGACATCACCGGAATACGTTCCAAAAGGATATACGCCTGATAAAACATTCATCAGTGTGGATTTTCCGGCTCCGTTTTCTCCGCACAGAGCATGAATCTCACCGCGCTTCACCTTCAGATTGACATCATCCAGCGCCCTAACGCCCGAAAACTCTTTGATAATGTGATTCATTTCCAAGATGTAATCTGACATTCCCCCAACTCCTTTTCTCTAAATTTGCTGCGGCTACCCCATCTATGTCATAGTCACAGTTGTTCTCAAATAAAATGGAAAGTATATGCAAAACATATTTCCTGAAAAAAGGGGGCGGCAACATACTCGTGCCACCCCATTCACATTCTTTCTTAAATTACTCAGCTAACTGCTCTGCTGTGTAGTAACCGCCTTCTACGATGATCTCCTCGTAGTTGTCTTTATCAACAGCTACCGGTGTGCACAGGTAAGAAGGAACTACGATCTTACCGTTATCGTACTGCTCAGTATCATTGATCTCAGGCTCTGCACCCTCAAGCACTGCCTGCACCATGGTTACGCACTTCTCAGCTAAGAGACGTGTGTCTTTGTAGATAGACATTGTCTGCTTACCGGAGATGATGTTCTTGGTAGCCATAAGTTCTGCATCCTGACCTGTGATCAGCGGCCAGTTAGCCTCTGTATAACCTGCACCCTCTAAAGCTGCCTTACAACCATATGCGAAACCGTCAAATGCGGTTGCGCAAATATCCAGATCTTCATCTGCATAGAAACCTGTCAGATAGTTCTCACAGTTCTGCTGTGCTGTCTCCTGGGACCATCTCAAGATACATGTGTCATCAAAAGAGGTTCTGCCGGACTTACAAATCAATGTGCCATTGTCTAAGTACGGCTGAAGCACTTCCATCAGTCCATCATACAGCATATGAGCGTTGTTATCATCAGGAGAACCCATGAAGAACTCGATTGTGAAAGTCTCGCTTGTGTTAGCGAGGTCTTTCTTCTCCTCAATGTACTTACCAATCGCTGTACCAACACCCTTGTTATCGAAGGTTGCGTAGTAGGATACTGCATCTGTATCCATCAGCAGACGGTCGTAAGCGATGATCGGAATACCAGCTTCCTTAGCCTGTGCCTCAACGTTTACAAGCGCACCAGAGTCGATAGATGCGATAACCAGGCAGTTAACACCGGATGCAATCATGTTCTCAATCTGAGAAACCTGCATCTGTACATCATCCTCAGCGTACTGAAGATCCACTTCATAACCAAGTGCCTCCAACTGAGCCTTCATGTTAGCACCATCGTTAATCCATCTCTCGGAAGACTGGGTAGGCATTGCCACACCAACCTTCTTGCCGCTGCCTGTTGCTGCTGTGTCTGCCGGTGCAGCCGCGTCAGCTGCAGGTGCCTCCGCTGCAGGTGCCTCTGTTGTTGCAGGTGCTGCGTCACCACCGCCGCATCCAACAAGCAGAGTAGCTACCATTGCTACACTGAGTAGTGCGCCTAATACTTTCTTTTTCATACTTTTCCTCCTTAAAATTTGTTGTGATACAAATAAGTTGTATTTACTCCGCGTCAAGTTGTACTATGTGTGCACATTGCTCATTTTCATAGGTTGCCGTCTTCCTCCCTGTCATCCATTTCGGAAGATTGAACGAAAAAAATGAGCGTAACAAAACTTCCTGTATGCAAGTTGCTGTGCTCATCTGTATTGTCCTTGCGCGAAACTATATACATTATATATAGATACCTGAAATGAGTCAAGTATTATTTTATATTCTATGTACATTTCCCCAAAGTTGTATCAATACAACTTCAGGGAAATTATGTGCGTTACATGGTATCTTCATCCGAACCCCTCACGCCGCCTTCCTCTGTCTGCTGCTGTTCAATCTCAGTCCTGGTCTCGACACATACCGTATCCTCTGTCCTCGATCCCTCTTCCTCTTCGCTGCCATCGTCATAGTCTTTCATAATCAGCTTATAGGCCGATGTGGCCAGTATCAATCCCCCGCCTATTACAAATATAATGATCGCCGCGAGCGACAACATCTGATTAGAAGCTGTCCCATAATCCTTAATCAGTCCATATGCCAGATACAGCACATAGGCCGATACGAGCACACGTAATAATAATGTAACTTTGTTTACCTTTTTCGTAATCGTAGTCCTCTCTTTCCCTGATTGTCTGTCATTTTTTCATTTTATCAGAAATACTTTTGTATAGCAATCAATTCGTTCCCAGGGATAAAGTATCCTCTCTTATAAATCCCCTTTCGCCTTACCATTGGGATAGATTCGTTCCATTCTCTCATCGTCAAAGTATTCATCCATGGACTGTTCCCACTTATGTATCGGAGTTTTCCCCGCCGCCCGGGTATCATAGCGCACCAAAGCCAGCATGGAAATCAGGATATTAAACGCCATAAACAACATTAGAAGCATGGTTGGAATCTGTCCGGTCCCTCGTAAAATAAAAGTGATCAGACGCGAAACCTTCGGATACAGCCCTTTGATCCACACCACGGCCGCAATCCCCCAGAAGAAGCAATACAAAAGATTGATCCGACCGCCCAGATTAAAGGGCATGGCGCTGTAGTCCCAGAACACCTTACCAAACACAATCTCCGTAAAGACACTGCAGATGTATTCATAGGCGCCGCCCAGAAAAAAGCCCACCCAGAAAATATGACGATCCTGCCTGTCCCTATCTTTATACAACAGCATGGTTGCCAGCGCGATCGCCAACCCCCACACCACACTGAACGGGCCCCACACTAGGCTGCTCCTGCTCATCCATACCCCTGATGTGATCCGGCAGAATATAGTCTCCACGATATCTCCTGCCAAAGCCCCGATCACAAACATCCAGAATATCTGCACGAAACCAAAGGACTCCCCGCTCTTCTCCTCCGCCTGATCCTGCAAGACGCAAGGGTAAGATCTGCCGATTCTCCTATCCACATATCCTGATATTCTGGCGGTAAGCCGGTAAGTCACTCTTTGCAGCTTATGATTCCAGAAAAGAAGCCGCGGCAGTTTCTCTTCCACATGCCAGACTGCTAATAATGTGCCTGCAAAATCAACAAAACCTACCACAATCAGTCCCCAGACCACAGCTTTCCTAGCAATCCCCGGCAACATATCATATACGCCCAGCAAAATACCGTTTCCATAGCGCACCGCCAAAAATCCCAAAATCCCCCACAACAGAGAGTACTGCAGACAAATGTAACCATCAAAGTTTCCAAGCTTGCCGGAGTAATCCCACCACTTTTTACGCTTAATCCGCTCTAAAGTCTTACCAGCAAACCACTGTACGGCAGTGGCCACCGCCATACTGCCGACAAACAGGAAAAAGGCATCCTTTCTTAAATCCTGTAAAAAGACGGTCAGGATAACACCCGTAAAACCATACAGAAAGCAAAAAGGGCCTGATAAAAATCCTCGATTCCTGAAATTTCTCTCTTTGACGGTAGCTACCACCGTTTCCATAAGCCATGCCAGAAAAGAATAGGCAAAAAACAGCATGGACAGTTCATAAAATGTATAATTCATATTTCCTCATTTCTCTTATCACCCGGCTCACTGCCGCAGAAATAAGTCCAAATCAATAGCCATATCTCTTTCTATACTTTAAGAACATAACCGCAGACAAGACAAGGGCCATCAATTCCGCCGCCGGTGTCGCCAGCCAGATACCGTTCACACCGAGAAAAATTGGCAGTACGATCATCGTGATCAGCATGAACACAAACGACCGGGAAAATGCCAAAACGGCCGAAACGATACCATTGGAGAGCGCCGTGAACATCCCACCGGCAAAAATATTGAAGCCGATAAAGAATAGGGCAATCGTACAGATCCTGTTCCCGGTCACTGCCAAATCATACACCGGATTATCCGGGCGGGCAAAGACAGATACCAAAGGCCTGGTCATGATGAAAGATACCGCCACCGTCACCACCGAAATCACCGCGATCACGCGCAGGCTGACCGTCACTAACTTCTTTAACTTCTCATGATTCTGTTCTCCATAATAAAAACTGAGCATAGGTGCCACACCATAAGAATACCCTGTATACAAAGAACTTGCAAACATAAGTACATACATGATGATCGTGACTGCCGCCACGCCGTCCTCTCCCACATAATGGAGCATGGTCCAGTTGAACATCATGGTGATGATACCTGTGACAAGCGCCGTGGCCATCTCGGAACATCCGTTGGTGGCAGCATTCATAAGGACTTTCAGGCGGCATACCGGTTTCTTAAAATGCAGCAGACTCTTTTTGCGGCTGAATACCAGCAACCCCACAATAGCTGTCACCGAGTATCCCAGACCGGTAGCAATCGCCGCTCCACTGATCCCCATATGAAATCCCGCGATAAATACCCAATCCAGTACCATGTTCAGGACGCCGCCGGTCACCGAACAGACCAGTGACAGCGTAGCCTTCTCACTGGCGATCATATACAGTGTAAAATTATTCATCAGCAGAATAGGTACTGTAAAGAGAAGGTAACGGCTCAAATACTCCACACAGTATCCGGCTACATCCGCAGAAAGATTCATGCCCGCAAAAATGCGATTCATCAACAGATATCCTAACAGGCACATCACAAATCCCACAAAAACGTTCACCAGAATCAAGAAGGTAAAATCCTCCTTCGCCTCCTCCTGTTTCTGCTCTCCCATCTTCTTCATGATCACTGCGCTCCCGCCGGTGGCAAGCATTGTGGAAATAGCTGTCACAAGCTGAATGATCGGGGCTGTCAGATTAATGGCCGACAACGCGTTCGTACCAATCAAATTAGATACGAACAGACCGTCCACCATGGTATAAAAAGACATAAAAACCGTCATTGCAATCGTGGGAACAGCAAATTTTAAAATATTTTTTAGGGTTACAGGTTTTCCATACACATTTGTGTCTTTCATACTCTTCCTCCATTCCGAAACACCATACGCCGGGATGACAAATCCCGGACCAAAGTTTCTTTTTCTCTTTCTTCTTCACGGAGTAGCATATACCGTACAGTAACTGTATGGTCAAGTCTTTTTATAAATTTCTTGCATTACGCTTCAAAGTAGATTATGATGATACAAGAACAGGTGCCCGCAAGGGAGAATAGGGAAGTAAGTTACACTTCACGGTCACGCCGCTGTATGGGAGGAGTGCAGATCGATATGCCACTGGGAAACCGGGAAGGCGCATCTGTGCCGGGATACCTTAGTCAGAATACCTGCCTGTTTGGGTAAAATCATGTGTTACGAGGGATGACAGCATGATGATAGCTTAGTTTAGGCTGCCCGAAATTTCCCGGCAGCCTTTTTTTGTATTATATGGAATCGCTATTTTCATACTGCCATCCTGCATAAAGATGGGAGGAACTTATGAAAACAGAACAGAAAAACATCAAACGCTCAATCTTGGCCATTGCCGCACTGCTCATCGTTATCGCGGCGCTCTTTGGCATCTATCAATTCACAAAAGGCGCTGTCTCACAGGGAGCAAAGACCATTACCGTTGAAGTGTTCCACAAAGACGGCTCACAGAAAACTTTTAACTACCATACGGACAGGGAATACCTAGGGGAAGTGCTCACCGATGAAGAACTTGTCTCAGGCGAAATCGGTGCTTACGGCATGTTTATCACCACCGTAGACGGTGAGACCGCGGACGATACTAATCAGGAATGGTGGTGTATCACCAAGGACAGCGGACAACTCAACACTTCCGCAGACCAGACACCTATTGCAGACGGCGATCAATACGAATTGACTCTTACGGCAGGATACTGATTGCCATGCAGACACAAAAGAACGGTCATGTTAACAAAACGATACAACTCGTCACCATGGGAGCGCTCAGCGGCATCCTGCTGGCGGGACAGCTTGGCCTGGCATTTCTTCCTAATATTGAAGTAGTCAGCACCCTGATCATCCTGTATACCCTGACCTACAAAAAGCGCGTCTTTCCAGTGATTTTAACCTTTGTTCTTCTGGAAGGGATCGTATTCGGGTTCGGGATTTGGTGGATCAGCTACCTGTACGTGTGGAACATTCTGGCCCTTATCACGTTGGCATTGCAGAAAATGGATTCCGCCCTCCTCTGGGCCGTAGTTTCCGGAGCTTTCGGATTACTGTTTGGTGCCTTATGCGCCATTCCCTATCTGATCACCGGCGGTCCTGGCGCCGCACTCGCCTACTGGAGCGCCGGAATCCCCTATGACATTCTCCACTGCGGCGGCAATTTTGTGCTCACACTGGTTCTGTATCGGCCTATGCTTCGTCTGTTAAAATATTTGCAGACCGCCCTGCAGCAGAATCAGGAAATTTAAGTTCCCCTATAATTCCAGGGAATCCTGCCGCAGCAGGAAATCATATACGTTCATCATCAGTATACCCTCATCATTATAAAAAGGTTTGGGGGTATCTGAGGTGATTATGATTTTCTTAAACGAATCATTAATTTTTAAAAACGGTCTTATTTCCTGTGCTATCTTTTCCTCGCTGATAAGCATATAGGCTGACTGAATATAATATTTCTTAGATCCTTTCTTACAAATAAAATCGACTTCTAACTGTTTCTTTACAGGTTTTTTATTTTTACCCGATTCTACAATAGAAAGATTCCCTACATCGACATGAAATCCCCGTATTTTAAGTTCATTGTAGATTACATTTTCCATAGAATGGGTTACTTCTATTTGTCTGAAATTAATTCTCGAATTTCTAAGCCCCATATCTGTAAAATAATATTTCATCGGTGTGCCAATATAAGATTTTCCTTTGATATCATAGCGTCTTGCCTCTTCAATCAAAAAAGCATCCTCCAGATATTCAATATACTTCGTAATAGTCGTGGCTGTTATTTTGGATTGATTCACACTCTTAAATGTATTCTGAAGTTTATTCGGATTGGTCAAAGATCCTATTGACGATGCCAGCACATCCACAAGAGATTCCATCTCACCAATATTTTTTATTTTATTTCGTTTCACAATATCACTGATATAAGTTTCTTGAAACAAATTATCCAGCATTGCCATTTTCTGTTCTTCTGTCTGCGCCAGAACAACAAGCGGAATCCCTCCATAAGTGATATATTCGTCCCATCCATCGTAACGATTTCCATCATAAATACTCATGAACTCTGAGAAGCTTAACGGATACATAGTAACCTCATCGCCTCTGCCTCCAAATTCCGTTGCAATATCCCTGGAAAGAAATTTGGCATTACTTCCGGTTACATAGACATCACAATTTTTATTATCTGACAGACCATTAAGAACACTCACAAACTCTCCTAACATCTGTACTTCGTCTAAAAGGAAATAATATTTTCCCCCATCCTGAATCTGTTCTTTTGCCCACGGATAGAATATTCTGGGATCCCTATAGTCTATATTGTCAAACAGATCAAACGCCATTTCAATAATATGACTTTCATCTATTCCATTCTCCAACAAATGCTCTTTAAATAGAGTACGAAGTAAAAATGATTTTCCGCATCTTCTAATCCCGGTTACAATTTTAATCAAACCATTATTTTTACGTCTTATCAATTTTTCCAAATAATAGTCTCTTTTAATCCTCATGGCATTTACTCCTAAAAGATATTTCGGTTAGTTTTAACCTCAATTTCTTATAGTATACCTCATATCCAAAATTTTTTAAAGTATTTAAAAGATATTTCGGTTAATTTTAACCAAAATATCTTTTAAAAAGTCCCATCCATAAATATATCCATATAAAAAAAGTAATTTGCTCCGCAGAATAACAAATCGAGCAAGCTCGATTGCGAGATCCGCTTCGCGGCCTCGGATAAGCGGAAGACTTTCCTATACCATAAAAAAGCCAGACGTTTATATCGTCCAGCCTTTTATATACTATGAAATTGCCTTAATCAAAAACATCTCCATCGGCTGCTCATAGCCCGGAACATCAATGACAAACCCGCCGCAGTCCCGATAACCCAGCTTCCTATAGAAATGCTGGGCGTCTTCGTCCACCTGCGTGGAAGTCAGAACCATGCCATATCCCTGGGCTTTCATGTCTGCTTCCCAATATTCCATAAGTTCTCTGCCATACCCCCTGTTTCGATACCTTTCAGCCACAAAGAGCATGGTACAAAAGGGGGTACTGTCCCAGAAAAGATTGTATCTTAATAAACCCGCTGGCTTGCCATCTGCCGTGATGATATAACCACTTTTATCACGGACTTTATTTACAAACTCTGATTGCGGCAAGTGACTGTCCAGGCTGTACCAGAACGCTTTATCCTCTGCCTGCACATATCTGATTTCTGTCATACTTGTTACTCCCGTGTTATCTACTCTTACATTTCACACATCATTGCAGGCTTTCCGCTTCTTCCTGCACGTCCTCCTCTGTATCCTCCTCCAAAACAACGGAAGCAAATTTGGACATTAAGGGAATATAGGTGGCCGCAAAAACAGCTACGGCTGCTATTCCTACCGGTTTCCGGTTCTTTTCCGGTATGTGAATGCCAACCAGAACTCCCATAGCAAAGAGGCAAAATTTGAGGAGCGCAAAGTCTTTCCAGGTACTTTGCCTGATGTATTTGTCCGCGTAATGAAATAGCTCTTTCATAAATATAACCCTCCCTTTTCAAAATTTATATTATTATATGCTTATATCATAACATGACTATCCTCAATCGAACAGTGCCTCTTTTGCCGCTCAGCCTTCCATACTTGCCGGATTGAGCAGGAAATCATAGATATTTAACGTCAGAATACCGTACTCATCATAATGGGCCGGTACTACATCCCTGGTGACGATAATTTTCTTAAAAGAATCATCTATTTTGCGAAATGGTCTTATTTCCTGTACTCTTTTCTCTTCATCAGGAACCAAATAGGCTGATTGAATGTAATATCTTGCCGAACCCAGATTACACACAAAATCGACTTCGAGCTGTTTGCGTATCACTTTTCCCGCCTTATCTTTCTCCGCTATTGGTACAACACCGATATCCACACGATAACCACGCATACACAGTTCATTATAAATCATGTTTTCCATACAGTGTGTCTGTTCAAACTGACGGAAATGAATCCGGGCATTCCGAAGTCCCAAATCTGAAAAATAATATTTTTTCGGCGTTTCAATATATGACTTCCCCTTAATATCGTACCGCTGTGCTGACGCGATCAAAAAAGAGTCCTCCAAACAATCCAGATATTTCTTGATTGTATTGGACGTTATCTTGGATTTTTTTACGGTTCTGAATGTATTCTTCAGCTTTTCCGGATTGGTCAGGGAACCGATTGCAGAAGACAGGATGTTGAGCAGATCCTCAAGTTCTCCCTCATTCCTCAATTTGTTCCGCCTGTAGATATCCCTGATATAAATTTCACTGAACAGATTTTCCAAAACTGCCGCTTTTTCCCCCGCCCCATCACGGAGAACTACTAATGGAATCCCTCCATAAAGCATGTATTCTGAAAGTCCCTCGTATTTATCTCCTTTGTATACAGACATAAACTCTGCAAAATTCAGGGGATACATGTGAATCTCATCCCCACGCCCTGCAAATTCCGTAATGATATCTTTCGATAAAAATTTTGCATTGCTTCCCGTCACATAGACATCCATATTATTTTTGCGCAGATACCCGTTCAATACAGCCTCAAAACAGTCAAGCATCTGCACCTCGTCCAGCAAAAGATAATACATTCCCTGATCCGTCATCTGGCCACGGATATACGCCATAAATTTTTCCGGATCAGCCCGCCTTTTTTCCTTTTCCATTTTGATAAGACTTTCCCCGATCATGGTAAGGTCTTCGGCCGAATCAAAGGCAAAGCGTATAATATGACGCTCGTCCACACC
Organism: uncultured Lachnospiraceae bacterium; assembly: GCA_946554445.1. Lineage (GTDB taxonomy): Bacteria > Bacillota > Clostridia > Lachnospirales > Lachnospiraceae > UBA3282. The sequence goes on from CAMNSD010000009.1 coordinate 62,269, forward strand.
TGTTTCCAAAAGATAATTGTAAAAAATAGTATTTAACAGATACGATTTGCCACACCTGCGGATACCAGTTATCACCTTAATCAGGCCATTGTTCTTTCTGTTTATCAGCTTATGCAGGTAAAAATCGCGTTTGATTTCCATGAAGGTTTCTCCTCTACAAAGGATTTTTGCAACTTTTTGCATATTTCTTTTATATACTACCAAATCATTATGAAAATATCAATCTTATTCTTGCGCGTATGCAACAATTCGTTTAAAGTAAATTTTATCAGACATTATTTATTTTTAGGAGAGCGTGAAAATAGTGAAAAAGATACATTGGAAAATTTTAAACGCAGCATTATGGATAGAGATTGTTTTGTCCTATTTCTTACCTTTCAGGGTAACCAACGACTTTCAGTATCAGGTCGGGTTCCCGATATCATTTATCTCTGTTTATGATACCAAACCTAGCATCAATCCGTTTATGTCCATGCATTTTAACCCCCTTGGATTTGTGTTGGATGTGGTTGTCATTTATCTGCTCATTACAGGTCTTATAAAATTATATCAAAAAAAGAGAACCCCGTAGGGCTCCCTCTCGGTCTCAGGCATCTCAAGCTTCTGAAACCTTATCCACAGATTATAATATCCAAACCTACACCGCCTTCTCCTTCCACTTCCCCCTCTTATAGAATATAAAGGTAATCAGCGCGCCCAGAATCCAAGAGACCAACAGGGAGATAAAAATACACTCCTGGCGGCCATTGGGCAGCTGCGGCGTTCTCGTAAGATAAGAAATGCCATAGGCAATCGGCACCCGGATAAAAATGGTCGTCGCTATAGAAATCCACATAGGCGTCATCGTGTCTCCCGCGCCCCGCATCACGCCCGACAGACTCTGGGTTACCGCCATGGCAATATACCCCACTGCTAGGATTCCCATCATATCCCGGCTCAAATCCACCAGTTCCGGCGTCTTTGTAAAGATTCCCATCAGGAATTTACCAAACAACAAAATCAACCCTGTGATTACCGCAGAAGTGACCACTGCAATCAAAGTTCCCTGCTTGGCACCTGTCTCCACTCTTTCATCCTGCCTGGCGCCTACATTCTGCCCGGCATAAGTAGTCATCGCCGTCCCAAAGGAAAAGTTGGGCATCATGGCGAAACCGTCCACTCGCATGACGATCACGTTGGCGGCAATAAACATTTCCCCAAAACTATTGGTCAGCGACTGCACCACGATCATTGCCATGGAAAGAATGGCCTGTGTGATACCGGAAGGCAGTCCCAGACGAATGATCATACCACTGTATTTTTTCTTTATCTTGAGATAGGAACTATGCATATCAAAATATTCTTTCATCTTCATCAGACGAAGCAGACACAATAATGCCGAAATAAACTGTGCGATTACCGTCGCCAGCGCCACACCGTTAACGCCCATACCAAGCTTGGCCACAAACAAAAGATCCAGTATGATATTGATCACAGTAGAGACAAGCAAGTAAACCAGAGCGGACATGGAGTCCCCCAATCCCCGCAGGACACCGCCCAATATATTGTAATAAGCAAGGCCTGCCGAACCGATAAACAAAATCAACAGATAAGAATGACACCAGTCTATGATCGACTCCGGCGTATCCAGAAGTTCCAAAAGCGGTCTCGCCACCAGGGAAGCCACTATCATCACAAGAAGGGAGGCGATTGCCGTGAGCGTAATACAATTGCCGATAGTCACGGACAGTTTTTCCCGCTCTTTCGCCCCGAAATACTGGGACACCATGATACCGGCGCCCACGCTGATACCTACAAACAGGACAATCAAAAGATTTAAGATTGGTCCCGCGCTGCCTACCGCCGCCAGAGCATTATCTCCCACATAGTTTCCTACCACTACGCTGTCTACCGTATTATAAAGCTGCTGCGCAATATTTCCCACCAGCATGGGAACTGCAAACAGGACAATCTTCTTCCATGGCGAACCCACCGTCATATCTACGGGTTCAATAAATTTCTTAATTAATTCCATACGCCGCTCCTCTGCTGCTTCTTTTTCTGCCGCTTATCTTCATACATCATCCGGTCAGCCACATCCCGAAAATCATCATCTTCCAGCGAACAATAACCGATGGCATAACTGATCGGGACAGCACTGGATTTATTATAATCCCTGCATCGTTCTTCCAGGTTTTTTGTGAAACCTTCCGCATCCCTGCCATACAGGACTGCAAACTCATCCCCGCCCTGTCTGTAGGCCCTGCCGTACTCTCCCACTGCATCCGTCAACATACATGCAAATCCTTGTAATAATCTATCGCCCGCCGAATGGCCTATCGTATCGTTTGTTATCTTTAAATCATTTAAATCCGCAATAAAATAATATATATTTTCTTTTTCCTGCTGCTTAATCAAATCCCGTTCCAAAGCATTACGATTATGGATATTCGTCAGATAATCGATATAGGCCAGGCGGCTGCCCACCTCAGAACAGAAGGCCAAAATATTGCGCATACAGCCGTATTTGTCCAAAACGCTGTCTCCGGTCAGAACCTTTGTCTCAATGCTTACGGCTTCCTTGCCGTATTTGGTCTCAACATTGTCCTTGATTCGCTCCAACACTGCCCGCGTTTTCTCTACACCACTACCGACAAATACCACACCATTTTCTCCTACCCGATAGCCATACAGACGATATTGCTTTATCTCTCTATGGATGTCATCAAGAATCTGAATATCCTGTTTCCAATCCAAATTGTTCTCCATCTTACAAAAACAGAGAACGGCTGTGACCAATGTCTGTCTATCGAAGTCAAATTCATCCAACACCTTTTCAAAAGAATACTGATTAAATAGTGTTGTATTCTCATCCACATATTTTTCCGTATTTTCATTACTGAGTATCAATCCCAGAAGGATCAGGGTGGAACAGACCACCACCACCAATGTTTCCGGAATCAACATCTGAATCAGCGCAGTGATTATAAAAAGCGGCACTGCAAGAACAATTGCCAATCTTTTTTCCCGATCCATAATCTTCCAATAACGAAGGCAGTAATATAGAATCAAAACCAGATAAACCACCAGACTGCCATACAGAGCGTAGGCTTTGGGCCCTAGGGAATAGTCTGTCGTCTTTCCATGCACATAAGTAATAGGGAGCACAAAAATACCCACAGTAGACAGGATCACCGGCAGGCTCTGTAAAATCCTCACTGTCACAGAAAAGTGCAGTGTCGTTTCCAGATAACTCCTCATGTATATAAACAACAGATAAATGAAACCTAATATGGACAGTAAATAAATGATATGTGCGACCAGATTCACCGGTTCCGGAACTACATCCCTAAGATTCACCGTACAGATTGTGATCAGATCAAAACTCGCATTCAATAACGCCGCGCCAATAAGCCACTGAAATATTTTGGTAGACTTAATCGGAATATGCGGCTTACTATAGTAAAACAGTGTCATATATATCATAAATAAAAGACATGCCACAGGCGTCTTTACAAGCACCAACATATCACTTATTCCTTTCCATGAAACATAATAGTATAATAGGATTGAGTTTGCGGCTATTATACCATACATTAGGAATAAGTGAAAGTAGTGTTCCAGTTCTGTGACATATCTTTATCGAAACCAAGCCTTCATCGTATCGAGCACTCTGACCAGTTCATCCTCCGATATGATATAAGGAACCATGGCATACATACAGTTTAAGAAAGGACGGCTGAATACCCCTCGCTCATAAGCAAACTGCTGATAGCCCTTCAGGACAGCCGCATCTTTTACCTCCACACAGACACAACCTCCCATAATCCTCACTTCTTTAATCCGCTCGTCCATAAATCCCGCCATCTCGCGTTTCGTAATTGCTTCGATCCGATGAATCTTGGACATATAATCCTCATATTCAAAAAGCTCAATGGATTTCAGCGCCACACTGCAAGCCAGCGCATTCCCCATAAAGGTCGGGCCATGCATCAGCGCCTTATCTGGATCGTCACTGTAAAAGCCGTGATATACTTTGCGGTTTGCCACGGTGACAGCATGACCAATATAACCGCCTGTCAGCGCCTTGCCCAGCACCAGGATATCCGGCTGTACCAAGTCCGCCACAAATCGATTACCGGTACGTCCGAATCCCGTAGCCACCTCATCAAAAATAAGCAGCACACCGTAACGGTCGCAAAGTTCCCTAGACTTTACCAGGAAAGAAATATCATACATCCGCATTCCGCCTGCTCCCTGTAAAAGCGGCTCCACAATGAAACAGTTCAACTCTCTATGATACTTTTCAAAAGCCTGTTCCAACGCCGGAATCTGGGTGGGAATATGAATCACATCTTTCTTCTCTCCATAGGCTTCCAGGATAAAATGATAATCCTCATCATCTCCCACCTCCATGGTTTTAAAGGTATCCCCATGGTATGCATGCGTCAGGGAAAGAACCTTCGTTCTCTCCATCTCTCCTCGGTTTACATAATATTGAAGTGCCATTTTTAAAGCCACTTCCACCGCCACACTCCCAGAATCAGAAAAGAAGCTGTAATCCAAATCTCCTGGCAGGAAATTTTTTAATTTATCTGCAAGCTTCTGTACCGGTTCATGTGTCAGTCCGCCCAGCATCACATGGCAGAACTGATCCGCTTGGGCTTTGATCGCTTCTGTAAGTACAGGATGCTTATATCCGTGAATCACACTCCACCAGGAAGAAATGGAATCAATCATCTCCCGCTCCTTGGTCTTTAACCAAACGCCCTCCGCATCAATGATTTTATAAGGCTCTTTCATAGTTTTCATCTGTTGATAAGGATACCAGATCATACGATTCTCCATTCCATAGTTTCTATACGATTTCTATAACAACAATTCACTGAAACAATCTCTCACAGCGCGCTTTCTGCCATCAATCATACAAGGCCATCAGCTTTTCCACCTCCATGGGAAATTCTCCGCTTCCATCCTCCACGCAGGCCACTACCGGCAGTTGCGTCCTGTATTCGCACATACACAGATTGTCCTCCTCCATCCTGTCTCCCGGATGAAAATGATTAAAGATGATTCCCTTGACGGGAAGGTTTTTCATCCGCATATACTCTACCGTCAGCACCACGCTGTTAATCGTACCAAGCCCCGCATCCGCCACAATCAGGCTGGATAATCCCAACTGCTTGATCACATCCTCCAGCCACAATTTCCGCTCGTCAAAACAAATGGGACACAGGATGCCGCCGCTTCCCTCCATGGTCACATACTCATACTGCTGACAGACTTCCTCAAAGCCCCTGACAACTTCTTCCAGAACTACCGGATTTCCTTCTATGCGTGAGGCCAGATGGGGAGAGACCGCCGTCTCATAAACATATGGACACATCTGCGTGAGAGGTTGTTCGATGCCCGATACTGTCTTCACATGCAGGGCATCTCCCGGAATCAATCCGCCCTCCTTCGCCCGCTCATTGCCACTCATGGCCGCTTTATAATATGCAGCGTTAATGCCATTTTCTTTTAACTTTTTCAGAATCAAACCCGTCACAAAAGTCTTGCCCACATCCGTACCGGTTCCGGTAATAAAAATCTTTTTAGTCATGACAACGCCTCACCTCAAATCCCAATCTATGTACCAGTTCCATATCTGTCTCCACCGTAATTCCTGCGGTTGTCAGCATATCTCCCGATATGGCCGCATTGGCCCCGCTTAAGAAGCATGCCTCTCCCTTATCGCCCACCAGCCCTCTGCCGCCGGCCAGTCTGATCGATGCATCGGGAACCAGAAAGCGGAATAACGCTACACATCTGCAAGCCTCCTCATTAGAAAGAGGTGTTATCTTTTCATAGGGCGTTCCCGGAATCGGATTTAAGAGATTCACCGGAATCGACTTCACCCCCAGTTCCCTGGCTGTCAGTATCATATCAATCCGATCTTCCATGGTTTCCCCCATTCCCAAGATACCACCGGAGCAGATGGAAAGCCCCGCCCGCTTCGCCGCCTTTAATGTCTCTATCTTCTCCTCATAGGTATGGGTGGTGCAAACTTCCGGAAAATATCGGGCCGAAGATTCCAGATTGCAGTGTACCCGCGATGCGCCCGCCTCCTTAAGCTTACGAAACTGCGCCTCCTCCAGAAGTCCGAAAGATACGCACACCTCTATGGATGTTTCCTCCTTAATCCTGCGAATGCTCTCGCATGCCTGTTCTATCTCTTTCTCCGAAAGACGCTTACCGGACGTCACGATGGAATACCGCAGTACGCCCTGCGCCGCATTGTGTCCGGCGCCTGCCACCAATTCCTCTGTGGAAAGTAAAGGATAATTCTCCTCACAGGCCGTATGATAGTGCGCACTCTGGGCACAGTACTTACAGTCCTCGGAACATCTGCCGCACTTACCATTGACAATCGTACACATATCAAATCCATTCCCGCACACCTTCCGCCGAATTTCATCGGCGGCCGCCTGCAGTTGGGCAAGCGGCGCTTCTGCAAGCTGCAGAGCCTCCTGTTTGGTAATCTCTTCTCCTCGCAGTACTTTTTCCTGCATTTGCGATATATAATCCATACATATCCTCCTCAAAGTCTCAATTCTTTAACATCTTCCTCTTCCATTTCCATCCCACATTTACATCTCTACATCCTGGTTATCACCGGCCTGATCCGCTTCGTCAAAGCCGCCGCCACAAAGCACAGGCAGATATCCCCCGGCACCACCATCAGAAAACAATACAGAAACAACGGCCACAGACCAATCGGCGTGTGAATCACATAGTTACAAATGATATAGTAATACACCATCCCCATCCCATATACGATGGCCAATCCGACAAAACATGCGCCAAGTACTTTTCCAAAAGATATTCTCTTAAGCTTCTCCGTCATCCTGCCGGTCACATAGGCTGCCAGAATAAACCCCAGAATATAGCCAAAGCTAGGTTTCAACACATACCAGAAACCGCCGCCTTCCGCAAAGATGGGCAGTCCCGCCAGCCCTAGAAATGCATAAGCGCCCATGCTGACAGCCCCCAGTCTGCCGCCCAAAAGAAGCCCTGCCAGTATCGTGAACAAAAACTGCAAGGTAAAAGGGACCACCGGAATCGGTATCTTGATAAAGGCACCCACTGCCGTCAGTGCCGTGAAGAGGCTACATACAGCTATTTTATAAATCCTGCTTTTGTGTTCCATCTGCTCTCCAATCTGAAAATTTTCCTGAGACTTTTCTGTCTATCATTTTCCGGCAGCCACTTCTGTCATGAAACCGCCTGTCTCATCTCACTCTCAATTTATCCTTTGATAACATATCCGTACTTAAGTTAACAAAAAAAAGAGGCATTGTCAACCTATTTTATATATAAGTTAACAATGCCTCTATCTTAAATAAATACATCTTATAAAACAACCAGCTTATCACTACAATAAACTAATGACAAACTATTGATAAACTACTAATAATCTACTAATAGACTACTATATTCTCCCCTGGACATCCTCTTTTCCGTCAGTCCATTTCATTTCATATCTACTTACTCCTTCTGCATATTCTTGATCACAAACAAAGCCGCCACCAGAAGCACAATACCTACCGGCAGGGAAATCCATGCGCTCTGCGCAAAACCGGCCACAATATACGTCACAAACGAAATAGCCGCCACCACAATGACATACGGCAGCTGTGTTGACACATGGTTGACATGGTCACACTGCGCGCCGGCAGATGCCATGATCGTAGTATCCGAAATCGGCGAACAGTGATCGCCGCACACCGCACCCGCCATACATGCAGAGATTGAGATGATCATCAGCTGCGGGTTGCTGTTCATAAATACATTCACCACAATCGGAATCAGAATACCGAAGGTACCCCAGGAAGTACCTGTGGAGAACGCCAGGAAACATGCCACCAGGAAAATGATCGCCGGCAGGAAATTCATGAACCCGCTCGCACTCTTCTGCACCGCATCGGCTACAAAGACTGCAGCGCCCAGGGAATCCGTCATGGCCTTCAATGTCCAGGCAAAAGTAAGGATCAGGATGGCCGGCACCATGGCCTTAAAGCCATCCGGCAGACATTTCATGCAATCCTTAAAGCTTAAGACTCTTCTGATCAGATAAATGATGATCGTCAGGATCATGGCACAGATACTTCCCAACGCAAGCCCTACAGAAGCATCGGAATTCGAGAAAGCTTCCACAAAACCCGCACCCTCAAAAAATCCACCGGTATAGATCATGCCGATCACACAGCATATGATCAGGGTAATGATCGGGATCAGAAGATCGATCACTTTCCCCTTCGGGTTTACAATCTCTTCTTCCTTTCTGGATGTACCCTCTTTTGTAGAGAACAGATCACCTTTAAGCGCATTGACTTCATGGGCTTTCATCGGCCCGAAGTCCACATTCATCACCACCAGTGCGATCATCATGACAATGGTCAAAATCGCATAGAAATTATAGGGAATGGCACGGATAAAAATAGAGAATCCGTCCTCTCCTTCCACAAAACCGGACACCGCAGCCGCCCAGGAAGAAATTGGGGCAATGATGCAGACAGGCGCCGCCGTGGCATCGATCAGATACGCCAGCTTAGCCCTGGAAACCTTGTGCTCATCCGTAACGGGCTTCATCACACTTCCCACCGTAAGGCAGTTAAAATAATCATCAATAAAAATCAACACACCTAGCGCCACCGTAGCCAGCTGCGCCCCGGCACGTGTTTTAATCTTCTCCTTGGCATAATGCCCGAAAGCCGCAGATCCGCCGGCCCGGTTCATCAGGCTCACCATAGCTCCCAATATCACCAGGAATATCAGGATACCCACGTTATAGCTATCAGACAGTACAGCCACAAAACCGTTATTAAAAATGTGCGTCAATGTTCCCTCAAAAGAGAACCCGGAATAGAACAGTCCGCCTACCAGAATACCGATAAACAAAGAACTGTAAACTTCCTTCGTGATCAGAGCCAGTACGATAGCCACGATAGGCGGAATCAACGCCCAGAAAGTAGCATACATGGCAGATGTGTACTCCGCCTCCGCTTCCGCCGCAAATACGGTCATCGGCAAAAGCGCCATACACAGGATCAGCAGCCCGATCCCCCGTAACAGTTTTTTCTTTTTCATTGTCCTTCTCCGTTCTTTTGTTGTTTTTACTTGTTACTTAAATTGCATACAGACAAATTAACTTTTAATGGGATGTATCCACGTTTACAATACTGGAGTCTCCCAATTTTGCCTGCTCTATCACAGCAGCGGCAAGTTTCTGAAAGGAACCGTAAGAAGAAGTTGCACCAGTCAGAGCATCTATCTTCTCCTCTCCCTGTCCCTCTAAAAGCTGACCGGCATAATAGCGGGTATATTCGTTCGGATAAGTGCCAGTGGAATGCAGCATCGTCTGCATATATGCATTATCCCAACTCTTGATAAATCCGCTGGCGTTCTCCGCATTATACTCTACTGAAACAATGCTCCCGCCTTTGACCATAATCGTGATATATTCTTTCCATCCATGACTGAATTCAGAAGCCTGCGCGGTATAATAACCATCCTGAAGCCCTGTCTGCTCACCACAAGCTGTCAATGACAACATAAATACCAAAATCAATACTATACTCAATATCCGTTTCATCTGTCATATCCCTCCTTCAAAGCAAATTTCCCCACCTGTGCCTGAAGTTCTTCGGCCTCCTTCGCCAACAAGCCACTGGACTGACTTGTTCCGCCTGCATTTTGCAGATTCCGATCTGCAATGTTTGAAATAGTTGCAATTCTCTCCTCTATACTGATCAATGCCCTCTCCTGCCCCTGTACTGCTTCCACCAGCTGGCCTGAAATTTCACTGATCTCAGCGGAAACACTGTAAATAGCCTTGAGTGATTCAGCCGTACTCTCATTGAGTTCCACACCCGTCTGAATAACGGCTCTGGTATTTGCCACGATTTCCACCGCACTTTGGGCTGCCTGTGCGCTCTTGCCCGCCAGATCCTTGACCTCTTCCGCCACAACGGCAAACCCTTTGCCTGCGCTCCCCGCATGAGCAGCTTCCACAGAAGCGTTCAGCGCCAGTATACTGGTCTGGAAAGCAATATCATCAATCGCCTTGGCAATGGATGTAATCTCCTGCGCATTGGAACTGATATTATGCATGGCATTGGAGAGAGCCTCCATCTGGGTATTCGCTTCCTGTACCCTTCTGGTAATCTCCCCTGTCATAGCCTGCGTCTGGTCACTGCTCTTTGTAACACCGGCAAGCTGTTCTTTGACATGCGCCACCTCATCAACTAACGCTTCGGTTGCCTGATTCTGCTCTAAAGATGCCTGATGCAGCTGCCCAGACTGTCCGCTCAGTTCTTCAGCCATACTGGCAAGCCGGGTTGCTGCTTCCCGAAAGCCTAACATTGTCTCATTCATGGATTGCAAAATGGTGCCAAGGCTGTTCTGGATCAGCGTAAAATCTCCTTTATATTCCACCTGAGGCTCAATTTGCAGGTTGCCATTGGCAACTCCATTTAATACCTGCCTGATATCTGATATGTACCGATTAACACTCTCTACTGTATCAGCCAATGTTCTGGTCATGACCTCCAACTCATCTCCCGACCGGATATTGGTCACTTCCGTATGCAGGTCTCCATCAGAGAGAGAGAGCATCCTGCTCGTCACATTCTTAACCGGCTTGGAAATCGATCTGGCCATACGGAGAATTAACACAATAGAAATCAACAGCATCATCAGGGTACACACCCATGCCACTGTCATTGCCCCTTCAATCAGCCCATTATAATCTGACTTTGGCACCTGAATGACCAAGGCCCACTGTGTGCCGCGAATGGGAGAAAAAGCTACTAACATCTGTTGGCCGTCAATGACAAATTCCGTAGCTCCCGTCTCTCCTGTCGTCACACTTTTAATCGCTTCCTCATTGCCCCCGCTAAGCTGGAGCAGATTGCTTCCAGATGTAATCTTTGACTGATCTGGATGCCCTGTAACGATACCTTCACGGTTCACCATATAAGCCATACCATGCTTGCCCAGATTGATACTGCTTAACACATCATTCAATGTATCATACTTATAGACACCGACCACATAAAAAGCTGTCTCGCCGTCCTCTTTTACCGGCATACCCATGGTGATGCCAAGCCCTTCATGAGAAATCGTACTGGTATGGGTCGTCAGATTATCCGTTTCCTGCAAAAGCGCCAAGAAGTCACTGTCCAAACTTTCCGCTGCACCACCCGTTTCCTGAACCAAACTGCCATTCAGATCATACAGGCCAATCGCTTGAAATTCATATATTTCAGCCGCCTCTGTCAACACAGCTGCCCAGCTATCCTTTGCCGCTGCGGCGTCAGACATCTCTTCTGCCTCATCCCCAATGTTAACAATATTCATTCTGGCATCACCGGCTATCATCATCATACGATCCGCCAGCATATGGATATTAGCCTCCACCGTCTTAGCCGACTGTCTGGCCATAGGCTGTAGGCTGTCCAACAAAATATTGTTCGCAAGAGATTGCATGGAAATCGCCATAATTGCACAACACACTGCCACCAATATTAAAATATTGAATGTCGTATTTCTTAATATTCTTCCATTGAGACTCCTCTTCATTTTGCTGCCAGAGCGGGAGTCTGACTTTTTCTTTAACATATTCGCATCGCTCCTTTTCACCATAAAAACTTTCTGAGATATCATATCACGAACCGTTCATAAAAGGAAGCCCCTTCTGGTACTTTTGATATAGACTAAACTTTTTACCCAAAAAGGAGACATTGTTTCTCACAATGTCTCCCCATCCATCATTTCACAATTCAGTATCACGGTTTCATCGTCTGACGGCTCACTGTTCATCAGCTTAAACAGAAGCTTCACCGCCTCTTTCGCCACAAGTTCCACCGGATTATAAATGGTACACAGCCGTGGCGTCACATAGTCCAGAATGTCAATGCCATCGAATCCCACAATGCCGTAGTCTTCACCGGCCTTTTTCCCTTTCCCGGCCATATACTTCATAATCTCCAGCGCAAAGATATCCCCGGCGCAGAAAAAAGCCGTACGTTTCCCGCTTCTTAATAGTTCCTCATAAGCCTGCTCCACATAAGCGTCCTTTTCGCCGATCACAAGGCTTATCACCGGGGATTCCTGCTCTCTTTTCCACTGCTCCACCGCCTCCGTAAATCCTTCCAGACGCTGTCTGTGCACATAAGTATTTGCCTCCGTCTGCTCCAATGGCGGGCACACAAACACTATCTTCTCATAACCTTTGCGTAAAATTGCCTCTGTAGCTTCCTTTGCCGCTTTTTTCTCCTGGATGCTCACAAAAGGAATCCCCTCGGCAATCTTATTGCCTATGGTGACGATGGGCGTATCCAGACTTTTTAGGAAATCCCGGTACTCCTCTCCCTGATTGACTGAGGAAAGGATAATGCCGTCCACGTGGTAATCCACCAGACGCTCCAGCTGCTCCTTTTCCATGTCCTTATTCTCTTCATGGAGTGTGATATTGACAAAGTAGCCCCGCTTATGTGCTTCCGTTCCAATGGCGCTCAACATCTGCGAAAAATACCTGTTATTCACATCCAAAACCACCACACCTATGTAAAAGGTCTGGCCTTTTACCAATCCCCTGGCCAGCAGATCCGGCCGGTACCCGCATTCTTTCGCTTTCGCCTGGATCAGTTCCTTTGTCTGGGGATTAATCCTTCCCGTATCCGTGAGCGCCCGGTGTACCGTCATTCTGGAGACGCCGCACATTTCGGCAAGTTCTTTCGCTGTTATCGCCACCGTTTCTCCTCCCGCTAAAAATATAGTATATTATATTTTATCACAGAATTTCGATTCGCACCATATTCCAGGAAAGAGGCGGCAGAAAGCTTGTCAATACCGTATCAAACAGACTGCTTGTATCTGTCTGCACCGGTCTGACAGCATCGTGGTCTTCCAGATTGGTCGTCTTTTTATCATCACAGTGCATCGTCACATGTTCTTTCACACGAACCGGCTGGAACCCCTGTAAATTCACGGTAACCTCTGCATCTTCCTCCATACGGTTGATGGCAAACAGCACCACTTCCCTGCCCTCCTCATTATAGACCGCCACATAATCTACACAGGGGACATCCTTCCTGAGATCACAGTCATAACAAGGCATCTCATCCACGCAAAGCAGAGTCTTTCCCACCCCGTAATTGGCCATATGCATAAAGGGATAATAGATAGGCTGCACCCACACTTCCCCGCCCCGTTTTGTCATGATCGCAGCGCTGATATTAACAAGCAGGGACTGGCAGGCAATCTTGATACGGTCCGCATATTTTAAGAAATTCATCATCATCCCGGCAAACAGCAGGGCATCTTCCATCGTATAAATCTGTTCGCTCAGATGGGGCGCCACCTGCCAGGGACTCTCATCCACCGAAGCCGCCACCACCTGATCCGGCACCGACCACACGCCCCACTCGTCAAAACTGATGTAAAGCTTCTTATCCGAACGGTGCCATGCTTTGACATAATCACAGGTTCCGATCACAGTCTGAATATACTGCTCCATGTCCAGCGACTGGGACAGAAAATTCTGCGTCCCCAGCTCCTGTCCGCCATAATACTGGTGCAGGGAAACATAATCCACATAAGGATATGTATACTTCAATGTTTCCGCCTCCCAGTCCGGGTAGGTTTTCATGTCTGACTTGGAACTGCCGCAGGAAACCACCTCGATGCTGTTATCTACCTGCTTCATGGCCTTTGCTGTCTCCTGGGCCAGCCTGCCGTACTCTTTAGCTGTCTTATGCCCGATCTGCCAGTCCCCGTCCATCTCGTTGCCAAGACACCAGGTCTTAATACCGTATGGCTTTTCCACACCGTGTTTCCTGCGCCAGTCGCTGTAATAAGTCCCCTGCTCGATATTGCAGTACTCCACAAGGGACACTGCGTTCTCAATCCCTTTCGTACCCAGGTTTACGGCAAAAACAGGTTCGATGCCCGCCTTTGCAGCCCATTTCATAAATTCATTCGTTCCAATCTCATTAGTCTCGATGGCACGCCAGGCAATCTCCAGCCTGCGGGGGCGTTCTTCCACCGGACCCACACCGTCACGCCAATCATAACAGGACACAAAATTCCCGCCCGGATAACGCACCGCCGTCACCCCCATCTGTTTCACCTTCTCCAGGACATCCTTTCGAAAACCGTCCTCATCCGCCGTCTCATGTCCCGGTTCATAGATCCCCGAGTAGACCACCCTTCCCATATGTTCCACAAAGGAACCATAGATCCTCTTGTCAATTTCGCCCCTGACGAAATCTTTATTCACAATGATATGTGCCTTTATCTTTCCCATACCGTTATACTTTCTCCTGTTCTTTAAATAATAAATGTCATATATGCCTGTCAAAGAAGGTGTTGTATTATATTATTAAATAACTCCATCCTCTCTACTCCTTCACCCCGGCCGTTGCCACACCCTCAATGAAATACTTCTGGCAGAAAATATACAACACCAGAAGCGGTGTCAGTGAGATCATCGTAGCCGCCAGCGTAGGACCGTATTTGATCACCTTATTGCCCACCAGGACTGCCAGTCCTGCAGACAGCGTCCGCTTATTCTGGGAACTGGTCAGCATCAATGGATATAGCAGGTCATTCCAGTTATTCATAAAATGGAATATCCCCAGACTCACCAATGCTGGTTTACATAACGGCATCATAATGGACCGGAAAATCCGAAACTCACTCATGCCGTCTATCCGCCCCGACTCCTCCAGGGACTTGGGCAATCCCTCAAAAAAGGAACTCATCATATAAATGCCAAAGGCACTGGTCGCCCGCGGCAGTATCAGTCCCAGATAGCTGTCCAGCAGATGGAACTTATACACCTCAATATACAGAGGCGTCATAATAATCTGGAACGGCACCATCATCGTCAGCAGAATGATGGAGAATAAAACCTTAGAGCCCTTAAACCGCATCCTTGCAAAAGCATAGCCCGCCATGGAATCAAACAACAGGCTGATCACCGTCACGCCGCCCGCAAATATAACCGTGTTCTTGGTCATTTGGAAAATCGGGATACTGTCTCCCACATAAAGATATTGATGCAGCGTCCATTCCTCCGGGAAAAAACGGGGCGGGAATTTGATGACACCCACATCCGTTTTAAAGGAGGATACCAACAGCCACAGAATAGGGACTACCACTGTAAAGGCTATCAGAAAAGTAAAGACATATCCTATCGCCCCAGACAAAGTTATCCGCTTTCTCATCTTATGCATCTGCATCCTCCTTTCGGTTCAGCACAAATTTGCGCAGGACAAAAGTGATCACTGCCACAATCACAAACAAGTATACGGATATAGATGAGGCATAGCCCAGATCATAGGGCGCCGTCTGAAATCCCCTGTCGTAAATATACTGCACCACTGTCTCCGTCTTATTGAGCGGCCCGCCCTGGGTCATGACATAGGCCTGATCGAACATCTGCATGGCGCTGATGGTAGTTGTGACAATGCAGAAACTGATGGTCGACCAGATCCCCGGAATCGTAATATGGATAAATTTCTGGAAGCTCCCAGCCCCATCCATCTGTGCCGCCTCATAGAGTGATTGCGGTATGTTGAGCACCGCCGCTGCCAGAAGTGTCAGCGTATAGCCAAAGCCCTTCCAGGCAGTCACAGCAATCACCGTAGGCATGGCATATTTCGGATCCTTTAAAAAAGCAATGGTCTCAAATCCTGCCTGTTTCAGCCAGTAAGCAACCAGTCCCATATTGGGGTCCAGCAACATGGACCACACGATACCGATCGCCGTCATGGAGCAGACGAAAGGCAGATAATAGATAGAGCGAAGCAGCTTACAGTACCTGTTGTTCTTCGCCAGGCACACCGTCAAAAGCATGGCCAGGCCGACCTGTAACGGCACCTCCAGCAAGGTGAAATACAGACTGTTAAAAGTTGCGTTTGACACCCTCTTATCCGCAAACAGGCGGGTAAAATTTTTAAATCCCACAAAACTGACATCATTCATGAAAATATTCATGTCCGTGACGCTGATCACCAAGGAAGCAATCAACGGAATAAACACGAATACCGATAAGATTACCATGGAAGGTAATATAAAAAGATACGCGCTCTTCTGGTTCTGGGCTGCATATCTCCTCTTCTTTTTACTGTTGGTCATAGTACCCCCTTCTTAGAAGAAAAGAACCGCCCAAAAGACGGTTCTTTCAGTTTTCTATCCTGCCTTTTACTGTGCAAGCACTCTGTCCATAGCCTCAGAAGCCTCTTTCAGCGCATCCTCCGGTGTCGCCGCACCTGTCATTACCTTCTCAAACAAAGGAATCATGACGTCATTATCAATCTGGCTCGCCAGGGAATACCCAAGATTATAGGAACGGCCGATCTCCGTTGCCTTGGAGATCGCGCTCAATACCTCATCGCTCTGTATCTCCGGATCCTCCATCAGCGTCTTGGACCATACCGGGAAACCGTTTCTCTGAGACCATTCTTTCAAAATATCATCCGTCAGCCAATACTGCATGAACTTATAAGCCGCTAACTTATGACTCTCTTCCGTCCCCTTCGGGATCACATAACTGCATCCGCCCGCCGGCGAAAAAGCGCCTGCACTGCCTGCCACACAAGGAGCGATGCCAAAATTAATCCCCTGCTCCCGCAGGCCGTTGATCTGCCAGGGACCGCTCATATACATGGCAATCTGTCCCGCCTGCAACATCGTATCCGCCTCCGGCCCTGTGATGTTACTGGGCGAAACCTTTTTATTCACAGTCAGATCCTGCAGCCACTCCAGTGTCTTTACATTCTCTTCAGAATTTAAAAGATTGGTATTGGTATTCGGATCATCGGCATCGCCGCCGTTGGCCCATAAAAACTGCATGTATGTAACGCTTGTAGGCAGTGCAAGACCGTACTGGTTTTTCTCCGGATTAGTCAGTTTCACCGCATACTCTGTCAATTCCTCCAAGGTGGCCGGCGCTTTCTCCGGATCTAAACCAGCCTCCTTAAACAAATCTTTGTTCCAGTATAAATAACTTACATTATACTGCATGGGCGTACCATAAAGTTTCCCATCCACATGGGACAGTTCCAGAACGTTCTCTAAAATATTGCTCTTATCCACCCCTGTCACATCCCAGAAATCACTGATATCCACCAGGGAATCATTGCTCACATAAGGCGCGATGTTCTCCACACCGAACAGCACCAGATCCGGCGCAGTCCCGGTAGCAATGGCCGCCGGCAGCTTCTGCTGCAACTGGTCGTTGGGCATGATATCCATCTGAATCTCAATATTGTCCGTATTCGTCTTATTATAATTGTCTACGATCTCCCGCAGGATATCTCCGTCAGATCCCGTAAACACATTCCAGAACTGCAAGGTAACCTTCTCGTCGGACGCCACCTCTGCATTCTGGCTCTCTTTTG
Source organism: uncultured Lachnospiraceae bacterium (assembly GCA_946554445.1). Taxonomy (GTDB): domain Bacteria; phylum Bacillota; class Clostridia; order Lachnospirales; family Lachnospiraceae; genus UBA3282. The sequence goes on from CAMNSD010000009.1 coordinate 79,698, forward strand.
CCGTATCCGCTGCAGCCTGTTCCTGATTCGTGTCAGTACCTGCTGTATCACTGGATGATGACTGCGCGCCGTTTCCGCCGCATCCTACCAATAATGATATACACATTGCCGCACTTAAAAGTACGCTTACCAATTTCTTCTTCATTCATTAACCTCCTGTCTGTGTTTGCATATTACAGCTTCCTTGTAGATTTTTGACAGACACTTTACATTTATGCAAAAATGCTTTAAAATAACGAATGTGAAAAATATCCTGACAGCCTATCAGTTCTTTTGCGGGGACTATAGCAGTTGGGGTATTTTTTTTGTGTTCCTCCCATAACACAGGTCTCATTTTCGTCGTTTTAATTAATCAATACAGTGCTCTGTCTAAATTGCTATGTGCAATTTTCTTTTGCGTACTCGTGTACGCTTTATGGAAATTATACACTTTGTACAAAGATATGTCAACTGGAAAATGAAAAGGTAAAAGGAGAATTGAGTTCTGAATTCTCCGCATAACAAAACAGGTACTTTAATGGAAACAAGTACCTGTTTTGTCTTTCTTCTTTGTCTTTGATTGTTTTATCAAAATAGCTTAAAAGCAATTTATCTGCAATTTCACAGTTTGGGCTATATTTCATCCCATGTCATTTGATATTTTATTCCGTTAAAAATATCTTCACGCCGCATTCTAAACACAAATCCCTACTCGTCATCCTCCAATAAAGGCATATTGATTAATTCCTGCAATTTCTTCTGTAGTACATTTTTATCCGGCAATTGGAGTTGATACTCTGCAACCATCATTGGAGACAATGTTCTGCTCATAGCATACTCAACCACTTCATCATCTTTAGATGCACATAATATCATTCCGACACTCGGATTCTCATTTTCCTTTTTCTTCTGACGATCAAGAGCTTCCAGATAGAAATCCATTTTCGATATATACTCTGGCTTAAATTTACCAACTTTCAGTTCAAACGCTACAAGACACTGCAATCCCCGATGAAAGAAAAGCAGGTCAATCTTGTAATCTTCACCACCAACCTGAACTCTAAATTCTTCATCAATGAATGTAAAATCCCTGCCAACCTCCAGAATAAAATGTTTCATATTCCTGATCAGGCCTTTTCTTAAATCAGGCTCCTTGAAGTTAGATGGCAAATCCAGAAATTCTATCACATAAGAATCCAGAAACGGATTATCTTTCAATCCCTTAATCGGATCAGGCAACAGTTTTTCCTTAGACAACATATATCGTTCATAATATCCACTGTCTATCTGACGGGACAATTCCCGTGCCGAATAATTCTCTTTTATACAGAGAGTTATATAAAAATGACGTTCTTCAGGTGTTTTTCCCTTTGAAATGATAGCCAGATGATTGGACCAGCTTATTTGTGACAACAGTGTTGTCACAAATTCATCATCTGCATAAGTTTCATAAAATTTCTTCATGCGATACAGGCCACGCCTGTTAAATCCCTTAATCCCAGGAAATGCATTTTGGATTTCTTCAACCACCGTATCTATATAAGCATCCCCAAATGATGTTTTCATGGATTCTGTACTCAGGTATTCTCCTACCTTCCAGTACATCTGAATCAACTCCTCGTTTACCTTTTTCAATGCATTCTGCCTTGATTGACTGATAATCTGAATAAGGTTACCTGCCGCTGATATATCATTTTTCACAAAAATCCACCACCTTTCAAGCTTGTGTCAACACTGTTGTCACAAATCAATATGTTTATTGCAAAATCAAACCATACTCCATTTTAGGTATTCCCAGATAAATACTATCATAATTCGACAGAATATTCAATTGGTCTTTCGCTATTCTATGTGCGATATACTGACATGATTTAATAGAAATAAGCAAGCCGCATATATTATATTTTATCAGATTTACATCATAAACCATCATTAAAACCCTTCCGTTCTCCTCTGCTTACGCATCTCCCGTCTCTTAATGCCAGCCTCCCACTCTGCCCTTTCCGACTCCGTCTCAAGGATAAGTCCCGGCACTTCCACGGGATTGCCCTCCTCGTCCACCGCAACTAATGTCAGATAGGCCCTGTTGATAGGTCTCCGGATACCATCGAGGCTTTCTATATAAGTATCCACCCGTACTTCCAGGGACGTTCTTCCCACAAAGGTTACCCTGCCGATCAATACGATCAAATCCTTTAGATAGGCGCCCCGAATAAATTTCAGATTATCGACGGAGGCCGTGATCACATCCCGCCGTGCATGCCTGATACCCACAAGCCCCGCCAGTTCGTCAATCCACTCCATCAGCTTCCCGCCAAAAAGTCTCCCTGCGCCGTTCAAGTGTTCCGGGCGCACCTGATATACCTGTTCCATTCTGGACTCCGCCACTGTCTTTTTGCTTTCCATATGTTTTCCCTTTTCCATAAATTGTTCGGATGATCTATTTTCATCCACTGTAGATTTTAAGCTTATTATAGCAAAACTTTAACATAATATAATCCCTTTTCACACTTCTTTCTTTTGCTAACTAACTTCTACTATATTTTTCATATATTTAGGGCACTAGGAAATTTTTACCCTCTTTCTCTGCATGATAGCAAATTATTTACCTGTTTGCCATGAATGCTTGCATCTTCCAAAACAGCATTGCTATAATGGCTGATAACTGCAACAAAAGATGCCTGCTGGTAAAATGGAAAGGACAAATCCGCATGAAATGGAAGAAAGCACACGATACCCGACAAGAAAAAAAGGCAAAAACTAAAAGAAGCATTGGCATCACTCTCATTGGGGGATTTTTAATTCCAGTATTCCTGATTGTTGTGCTTGGCATGATTTCTTATACCACCGCTTCCAGCACCATTATGGAAAAATACCGGGAATCTTCCCTGAATACGGTTTCCGCTGTAAGCTTATATGGCAGTTCCATCGCGGACGGTATTGCTTCCAGGGCCAGGGAACAGATTGCAAACAGCGACATGAAAAAGTATTATGAAGAGTATTACGACAATACGGACGAAAAATGGCTGGAAGTTTACGGCAACGCCAAATCAACAATCTTGCAGATGAAAAATAACTCGACCTCTATTTCCAACTTTTATACCATACCGGAAGCCGGCTCCGAAATTAATTCCATCGACGGAGATCTTGGAAATACTATTTACAGCGATTTCATGTCTTCCGATATTGGTACATACTTCACGGAAAACAAATCCAAGAAAAACGGCTGGTTTGGATTCCACACCACCATTGATAAAGCCCGCGGAAGTAACGGGCAGGACTATGCCTTTACTTATGTGCAGCGCTTTGTGAATTCAAATACCTTCCTCGTCCTGGATTGGGACATGCAGCTGGCAGAAGACATCCTATCCCATGCTAACTTCGGAGCAAACAGTATCTGCGCGCTGGTATCCGCAGACGGCAGGGAGGTGTCCCGCATCTATAAAGCCACCACCGACCAAACCCTGTCAATGGAAAGCGTGGAAACACCTGTATTCATTGATACAGACTTCTACCATCTTTCACAAGAAACGGAAGAGGCCGGCAGTTTCGATGTGACCTGGAACGGCAGGCAGTATCTATATGTATATTCGCCCTTGGAAAAATCTGGTATTATGCTCTGCGCGCTGATCCCCAGAGATAATATCCTGGCGGAAGTCACAATGATCCGTAACCTGACAGTCATCATTGTCGTTATTGCCGTCCTCATCGCAATGTTGGTGGGAACATTAATTTCTGGCGGTATCAGTAAGACCGTCAATGTCATCAGCCATTCCCTTGGTAAAGTGTCCAACGGAGATATGACACAGACGTTCTCCACAAAACGCAAAGATGAATTTGGTCTGCTCGCAACAGCTCTAAACAATACGATAACAAATATACGGGTATTGATGACAGAAATGAAAAATTTCGGCGGCCACGTCAACGAAATGGCGGAAGGCACCACCCAGAAGACAGAAACCTTAAACGAATCGCTGCGGGATATACTGACCAGCGTGGAAGAGGTTGCTGACGGCGTCCAGAGCCAGGCCCTGGAAACAGACAAGAGTAATGAGAGAATGCAGATATTTGCTGGGCGTCTGGATGACCTCTACAATGAAACTTCCGATATGTCAAATTCCATTCAGGACGTACTGGATACCATTCAGAAAGGTCAAGTCATCATACAGGATCTGGAACAGGGTTCCCAGACGACTGCCTCGATCACCACTCTTCTGGTCGAAAACGCAGACGGCGTACAACAGTACTCTATTGATATAGAAAGCATTATTGACACCATTAACAGCATCGCCCAGCAGACCAACCTGCTCTCCCTGAACGCCTCCATCGAGGCCGCCAGGGCCGGCGAACACGGCCGGGGATTCTCCGTGGTTGCAGAGGAAATCCGCAATCTTGCGGACATGTCTTCCGACGCGGCTGGCGAAGTTCAGCAGATTTTAAGCAAAATGTCCGCCATGACAAGAAAAACAACCCAATCCGCCAGAGAAACCGAAGACATCATCTCGAAGCAGCAGATATCTTTAAACGAAACCGTATCCGTATTCAATATGATTGAGACACGGGTGCAAAAGCTAGTGGACAGCCTTCAGGTGATTGTGGACGGTATGGGAGAGATCAACGCCGACAAGGAAGAAATCCAGACTTCCGTGCAAAACATCTCTGCCAAGGCAGAAATGGCGGCCGTTTCAACCACAGAAGTCACTTCTGCTTTGGATGAACAGGCCAGAGTCATGACGGAACTGACACAGAATATGGAAAATATGAGAAAAGAAATCCTGACACTGGAAGAATCCATGAATCGTTTTACGATTGAATAGCCAAAGAAAAGGGGGATGGGGAGCGCTTTACCTCCTCATTCCTCATTCCAATACTGCCTGATCTGCTCCTGCGTCAGCGAGTCTGCAAACTCCTTCTTCAACTGCAGGAAATACTCTAAGTCCATCAAAATACCATAAAGCACCGCCCGGTCCTCAAATTCTTGCCTTGTCACAGGCAGTCCGGAATCTTTCATCTGTGTAAGTACCTCCTCCCGTTTCGCGAGTAACTCCCTAGCATTATTGGATTCCCCAAAGGTCACCGCAATCTCATGGAGCAGTTCCGACACCCGATTTGTCTGTGGCAAAATGGTACGCATACTTATAATCTTCTTATAAATATCCCGCAGAACCACCATCTGCTGCTCTCTCATATTCATATAGACAAGGAAATACTTGGATTCCTGAAAGAATGTATTATTCATATAAGCGAAAGCCTGCTTCTTGCCGGCGTCTATATCCGTCTGCAGTTTATCGAAGCAGTTCCCTGTATAATCTGACCTTTCTTCTTTCCTAATGTATTCCGACATCCGCAGGAGTACGTTGCGCAAATCTTCCTCCAACTGATATTGCATGGCGCGGATTTCCCGGCTCTTATCCGGCATATACAGATTCAAGACTGTGCCGATTCCCGCCCCGATTACCAAAATCAGTGCCTCATTTCCAATCATAGAAAACGCCATATTCTTTTCCATCAGATAATGTGTGACCAGTACCGCATTGATAGAAACTGCATTGCCCAGATGAAGTGGCCCACAGCAGGCAATAAAAAGGAATAAAAAAATACCATAGGAAAACACATGATACCCCAAAAGATGAAAAATCATATAAGCAAGAGCTGTCGCCAGCAGAAAGGCGCATACCCTTTTCGCAGAGATAACGATCGTCTCTCTGGAAGTATCCTGTATCGTCAGAAGCGTTATGATACCCGCCGATGTGCTGTAGCTAAGTCCTAGCAGATCGGCGAGGAAAATTGCCACCGCACTGCCGATGGCAATCTTGAAAAGCTTTAGCATAGAATCCGCCTTTCTATTCCAACAAATCCAAAAATTTCTTCCACTCCATATAGCCTTTCAAATCCCCATAGCGGTATTCGGACTGCATGATATCCTTCACAATCTCCACCCAGTCCCTTTTCTGGGCAAAGTCCCATGATCCGGCATTTCTCCGCTCCGCATTTTCGACACTCTTAGCGACTGCTGCCTTCAATACCGTATCCTCAAAGCTGCCTTTCCCGCTCTCCTTCAAATGGCAGGTATAAGCATACATCTGAGCTGTATCGCAGTTTCGTGGATCTACCTTAGACACATCCACCATCTGCTCTGTCACATTCCCAGCATGATCCCATGTTTTCACTCTATATACCGGATTGTCCGCATCAAAATCCTGGGGCTTACAGACAACAATAGATGTGCCGTTTACCACATCCGTCCAAGAACTGACCACGCTATCTCCTAAACCTTCCCCGGCACCAGCTTCTGCGCCATGCAGAGTGGCTGCAGCGTTCCCTTTTGCCTGTGCCGCCTCCGCCGCCTGTTTGGCAAAACTCGCCCCTGACACCTCTGCTTTTCCCATATCCCCTGATACTTTTCTTGTCTCACGCTCCGGTGTTGTATACCGTGTCGTCCCTATGCCATTCAAACTCATTTCTATCGCTCCTCCCTGCATAGACTACATATAGACTATTACTTTTTGTCCATCTTATCTATAATACGAATCAGGAAGTCTGAAAGTTTCATTTTCCTATATTTATGGAACATAGGTATTATAAATCTCCACATGATCATAAATGCACCGCCAACCGCTGGTGGATTCCGCCGTCACACAGATATAGGGTGTCCCACCTGTCGATATACTATAACTCACCGCACAGTTCTTGGACTGAACAATATAACCTGTCTTAGCACAGAGTACCTCGCCGCCGGTGTCCTTGTCCTCAATTTTGCGCAGAAACCAGTTAGAAATTTCGATACCATCCGGATGCTCCTCGGTAGGTTTCGTGGTGTAAATATGCTTCGATAAAAATTCCCTGCACAAGTCATTCTGCATTGCCGCTTTCATGATAATTGCCATATCATAAACCGTGGTATAATGCGCTTCATCATACAGCCCCACACAATTAGTAAAATGTGTACTATCCGCTATGCCCAGTTCTTCCAGTTTCTGATTCATCAGATCCACAAAGGCCTCCTGGGAACCCGCCACATAAATGGCAAGCCCCAATGCGGCATCCCCGCCGGAATGCATAGCTGTTCCATAGAACATATCCCGTATCGTGACCTTTTCCCCGTCTAAAAATCCCACAGAACTGCAGTCATTGACATAGGCATAGTCCGTGATCTCCAAAGTCATTGTGAAAGTATCATCCAGCTTCTCCTCTGGAATATGTTCCGCCGCCACCAGAACCGTCAGGACCTTGGTCATGGAAGCTGGAATAATTCTTTCCCTGGCGCCCTTTGCCGCAACAATGGTATCCATACTCTCATCCACCAGAATCGCATGTGTGCTGATTACTTTCTCACTGGTAATGGGCACAGTATCCGCTGTCTCATCAAAAGAATAAACGACAGTTTCTTCCTCCGCTTCCTCTATCTGCCCGGTCTGTTCGGTTTCAGTCTGCTCTTTTTCGGTCTTTTCTTTTTCACTCTGTTCCTCTATTATCTTCTCCAGTTCTGCCCTGTCAAGTGGTTCCGCCACTGCCGTTTCCTGCTCCTGCGGCAGGCTTTCATCCTCCTCTTTCCTGCAGGATTTAACGATAACCATCATCAGGATTATGATCACCACAAGCACACCCAGACATAGAATCCGCCTTATCATACGTCTTCTTCTCATGCGCCGCTGTCTCTCCCGACGCATACGCTGTCTTCTCTCATAGCGAATCCGATATTCTCTGTCATCCTCCCAATCATCAGAATAGGATTCTCCCATAATACTGCCTCCAAACAAATTTTACCTTTTTAGACAATCGTTATATGTTCTAAATCAAACAGAATCTCTTTTTTGAGTCTATCAGAAATTTCCGTTTTCTTCTCTATTGTTTCCCTGATAAAATCCGCCTGCTCCCTGGTGATTCTGGCATAAACACTTCTGGAATACAGTGCCCTGTAGATCCAATACTGTGTGCCATCGGCTGACCAGACACCGGGCTCATATAACAGCAGCAGATAGGGCAGCCGTTCCCAGGAAGGTTCCCTTACCAGCAGCCTGAGCAGGTATTTTTTGATATTGACATCCGTACAGCTTATGTATGCCTGATATAGTTTTTCCGCGCCATAGGAGATATCACTTTTACAGACAGCATTGTATGCCGCCTTGGCAATCGAACCATCCTCACCAGTTAAATAATTCCAATAAATATCTGCAAGATTTACAGTGCCAAGATTTACCGCTCCCAGCCCGCCCAGGGCTTTTATCGCATTTTTGACAAGTCTTGGTCTGTCGGCATACAGATATTCCACCAACACATCCGCGTCCTTCTCGCTGCCGTTCTCACCAATCCCCAGTATGGCAATGGCTTCTCCATCAGTATGAAGCTGTTGTTTATAGTAAGAAACAATGTCAAACTCCGTGTGCCTGCGCAGGATATAGCAGACATCGCTCCGTATACTGCCTGCCGTATCAAGCAGATATCTCTCTATCCCTTCCCAGACACCTCCCAGCCGTTCATATTTTAACGCCAAAGCCTTTTGCCGCACGATCGGACTTTTATTTTGCAGATAGCTTTCAATCTCTGTTTCTCCGCATTCATACTTTTGCAGGATGAGGCGGATCACCAACGCCTTTTCATTTCCATTCTTTTCCCGCTCTAAAAGTCTCTCCGCATCCTGTTTGGAAAGGACATCCGGCGAGATTAATATTTTATACAAAAACCGCTTTACGGCAGGCGGATAATTTCTGACGGCATCGAGGGAAATGTCCTGCTGATGGGACAATATCTTCGCAGACAGTTTTTCTTCTATCTCCTGAAGCTGTTGATATACATACCGCTCTCCCTTTTTCGTGCAGCTGATAAATGGAAGCATCTCGATGGCAGTGTCTGTCTGGATACCGTCCAGTCTGTTCGATAAAATCCCATAAGCCACCTCCCGGATCTGCCTAACCCAATCGTTCAAGCGGAGCGTAAGATAACCGAAGGAATCCTCATTGCTGGAAAGTTCCCATATGCATTTTTCTCTAAAATAACCGTTGGGATGCATCGTGCCAAGCCTCAGGATACTTAAACCTGCCTGCAGGCTGTCAATATTGCCTGTCAAATCCGCCAGCGATACGCGCTCCCAGTCATGATACCATTCCATGGAAGTGTACTGCCGAAACTGCCTGTCAAGCCTTATAATCTTCGCCGCGTCCAAACAATGCATATAAGCATGCATGGCCTCTGCCACTACATTTACAAGCGCCTTATCTCTGGATAATAAGACCGGATACAACACTGCCAGATGGTTTACTTCTCCTGCTTCCAGCCCTGCAATATGCGCAGCTATCTCTTCCCGGCGCCCGTCCTCCGTATCCGTCTGCTTTTTCTTATGGTTCCAGAATGGCATGGTCTATCGTCCCCTTTTCTATTACGCTTACCATATTCTTATTTCCCTGAAAGGGCCTTTTTCGCCTCTGCCACAATCTTACTGTCGGTCCTGAAAATACTGTACTCATCCATGACCGGAAGTCCCATGGGCACATCTTCCCTGCGATAACACATACCACTGTCCAGTACTTTTTTGGCAGACAGATGATAACTAGTGATGCTCGTCTGCGCCAGGAACTGCCGAATCACATCGGGCGTCACTCCCGCACCTGCCATAATGCGCGGTGCCCCTGTTTCCTTCTGCAAGGCACATAACGCCTGCAAGAGCGCCATACCCATCAGACATTCCCGCTTCTGTCCGGATGTGAGAATCGTATCAATCCCCAACTCCCGTGCCTGCCCATAGGCCTTTATGGGATCTGCGCACACATCAAAAGCACGGTGCAGCGTCACTTTCATATCTCCCGCTTCCGCCATCAATTCCCGCATCTGTTCCATATGAAGGTGCCCGTCTGCCTGCAGACATCCGATCACCACACCTTCCGCTCCCACTTCCCGAAAAAGAGCTACCTCTCTTTTTAAAATCTGAAATTCATATTCGGTATAGAGAAAATCCCCAAACCGCGGCCGCAATAAGACACGAATCGGCAGGTCGCAGTTTGCTTTTACCTGTTCAAACAATGCCAGTCCCGGCGAGATGCCGCCAATCACAAGCGCCGCACACAGTTCCAGACGGTCTGCACCGCCTTCTTTGGCCGCAAGGGCTGATTCTACGCTGTCTACACAGCATTCTAATATATAGTTGGGCATATCTTTCACTCCTTATATGTCTTACAATTACAACATTACTCTTAGGACGCAGACTGCTGGGTTTGCGTTCATTATATCATATCCACAAATGCTGTAATCCCTCGCTACACCAACAAGAATTGCTTCGCAATTCTTGGGACGCAGACTGCTGAGTCTGCGTCCATTATATCATGTTCCTCCCTCAAAAGCACCTGTATAATACACGCAAAGGCAGAACCTTAATATCCGGCTCTGCCCATATGAGAACGCTGCTGTCTTAACCACTATCTTTCCTACTGCATCTTAAAATGACGTATCAGTCTCTTCCCATTCTTACGCTGTCTAATCTCTTCCATGATACAATCGCATTCTTTCATCTCTTCAATATATTCTTCCAGCGATTGTTCCAAAATATCATTTCGGAGCATATTTTTCAACATTTCATAGCTATCTGCATCATACTCCTGCTCCCGTCTTGCCTGCTTAATTAATTCTCGAAAGAACTTTTTAACCTCCTCATCACCTTCATCATACTTTCCCTGTAACAGCAGGCTCAATACATCCTTCCAGTTCTTTCCTGTCTTTTCGACAAAATGCTGTAATATAAGCACGGCATTACCCTCATATACTTTCCCTGCCGTCCGCTGCGCCTCTTCGGGCTGTGTCTTTCTTTCCATATACCTCTTCACCGCATCCGGAAGCGTATATATTTTATATTTTCCAATCTGCATCATATCAATGATGGGTTTCGTACCTTCCATCATTTTCTTGATAATCGCATTTAATCCACTGGGTGATAACTCTAACTTCTCCGCCAAATCGCCATGATACAATTCCCCTTCACGAAACAACAACTCCAGAATCGGCTCGCTATACTTCGAACGCACCTGAAGAATCTGCTGTCTTATCTCCTCGTCCTCCATTTCAAACGATTCCGCTTCTCTCTGTTGTGCATACAAGAATCCCCTGACAAACTGCTCTTGTAAATCATCCAGTGTAATCTCATCTGGATAAATGACTCCCTCTGAATCTTCATATGCATTTAACACGCTTTCCAATGTTTTTGTGTCTACTTTTTTCATCCGTTACTCCTCAAAATGCTCCGCAGCGTATTCAAATGCCGCCTGCAGTTTAGACGCTTTAGCGCCATTTCCACACGCTTTACAAACACATGCAATATCCTTATAACGCGCCGCAATAAAGTTCAGTTTCTTCCTTACTGTATCTACAGAAGTATTTTCATGCTCCAAAAATTCTATATTCCACAGAATAGACTGTGCATAATGATACTGTATTGTCTCCTGTTGACCACCATAATAGAGCAGCACCAATGCCTGCTTATGTTCGCCGTTTGCAATCAGATTCGTGAGTGCCTGTTGAGAATAATACCCATATATTTTTTCCCGGCCTTTTCTAATCCTCTCTATCTCCTGAAAACTTTTGGCAACCTTCTCATCACTGCTTAAGTTTGCAATCCCATTCTCTATCTCCGCTCTAATATCCTCCTCCGTCATGTCTGTCCCTTCTTCGAATGCTACCCATCCTTCGGCTTCCCATGCTGCTTCCAACGCATTGATATCCAAAATACATGATTTCTTTTCTTTGCGTGCATCCTTTACCATTTCTAGGACTTTTTCATTAATTTCATTCTGATCATCCCAATCATGAATAAAATAACCCCCGCCCGAAAAAAAGACTTTGCTCGAATCTTCTATAGACAACTCTATTTCCTGTTTCAATTCATTATCAGATATCGCAATCTTACTTAATTCATCTACATCCGCCTCTTTTAGCGTTTCCTCCTTTGCCTGTACTTCCGTTACATCAAATAATGGCTTTACGCCGGCTAACAAATCTATCTCTTCCAACGGCTTCCCAGCTGCCGAATCGTCCACTTGTTCAGGTTGATATACATTGTCCTCTTCATCTCCCGTATCCATATCTAAGATTTTAGGATTAAATTCCCTAAACGTCTTCTCAAAAGTCTCACCGCAGGACACAGCTGCGGCTTTCATGCAGGGAATCAAACGCAAATGTCCAATGATACATCCTGATAAAAGCAAGATAAAACACACAAACAAAAGCAATGATACACTATTTTTTTGAATTCCTTTCCAAATTTCCCTAAATCCATCCCATAATGTTTGAAGGATTCCGCTTCCCTCGTAGGTATCACTTTCCATATTTTGACTATTTGTAACTACTGACCCTACAGGTTTTAATAAACAAAAAATCGCACCCAAAACCCATGCTATATTGAACCATGGACTTATACTTGCAAGCCCTTCATAAATCTTTGCAACAATCAATATCACCACTATAGACACCAGGGCAAAAACTAATCTTTGCCAAACACATATCTTATTTTTCTTCTGCTGTGCTCTCAAATATTCATTGTATTTTACCTCAAGCCCCTTCTGATACCCAATCTCTTCTCCTTCCTTAAGTCCCTTCGTGTAGCCGCTTTCCTCTCCTTCACTAAACCCTTTCGCGTAGCCGCTCTTCTCTCCTTCTTTAACCCCATTTTTGAAACTATTCTCCGCTACCTTCTGTAACATTATATATAATTCTTTATTAGCACAGAACTGATGTTCTGTCTCATCCCCGTGATACGACACATTCCTATCATCCATGGTCGCATCACTCCTTTCTCCTTACATCGGAACTAATTTCTTCTTTCCTATATTTTCCTCCAATTACACTTATGCACCTAGTATACTACTATTTTCGTCTATCATCAACATTTTTATTTATTTTTTCTTTATGTTTTATTACATTATTTTATATAAAAATACTAAAATCTCATTTTAATTCTTCCTAAAGCTTGAAATTTTCCTTATTTTTCGTCGCTTCTTTCATTTCATTTATTATTTATATCTATAATTTATACTCACACAGAAAATCCATCCAAAGCTACTTTATTCGTTTTTCCAACTAAAAAACATTTTGTATACTATATTCACTATAAATTATTATTCATAGAATTCTTAGTTAAACAAAACATGAACTATACATTTTCTGATATATTAAAAAGGTGCATGATATTGTCCTGCCTTATCATACACCTTTAACCTGTCATTATATTATCACCACACAATCAAACATAAGAACTGTGATAACTTCATCACATTTCTATGCGCCTATTGAAAGCTCACTGATTCGCAACAACTTTACTTCCTCATAAAATCCCACATACGATTCAGCCCAGTTCTCGCAGAAGATGAAATGTCCAAATCCAGCCGCAGCTGTTGCAAACTCCCCTTATACTGTTTGAGCAATTCCAGATTATCCTCACTGATTGCAGACATAAAAGTATGATAAGCCTGCTCCCTGATCTGTCCGCTCTGCTTATTTTGAGCCGGCGCTTTTGCCTGTGTCCCATTGGCATGATACTCTACCCGTGCCTTGAAATCCTGCAATTCACTCCATATTTGTGTATTGGCCGCCATAAACCGGCTGTGCGTCTCATATGCCTGATCAAGCATTTCCAGTTCTTTCTCCCTGGTCAGTTCCTGCATACTGCCATCTTCCGCCGCATAATATTCCTGCCGTCTGTCGGGCACCGCATATTTTTCTTCTATTCGTTCCTTCATCACTTGATAGGCATAAGCCATCTTGTTCACATGACTGTCGAAGGTATCCGTCCTAGTTCCTTCCTGCTCTGTGATAAGTTTTTCAAAGTCATTCATGATGCCATAAGCTCCGGCACTTAATGAGAGCGCCTTCCCCATATCTTCCGGCAGTCTCTCCTTTTTAAAGGCAGCCATTTTTTCCAGTAAGGCATTGCGGCCTTCCTCGGAAATAGCCACACTGTCACTCCTTTGCCCGGATACCTGACCGCTTCTATCTGCTTCCTGACGCATGTACTGCTTCATTCTGTCAGCATCCACCTGATAGGTATGTTGCGGTGTTCTCTGCATATGATTGATATCCATCGTTTTTCTTCCTTTCTGTCAATTTACACTCCTTAAACCTGTAACTTCGTTCACTCTTTATATCGGAAGAAAAACACCGTTTTTCAGGCAGATGTAACGAAACGACCTGTTTTAGGAATTAAAAAGAAGTTCACTCCAAACCTGCTCCTCGCCCGTCAGTTCCGTAAATCCTTCCAAAAATTCTTCTCTCGGGATCAATTCTTTTATGAGTCTGCCGCCAGTACCATCTGATGTGCTTTCTATATGTACTCTGGTAAAATAAATGCCCGCCTGCGTTATTTCCGGCTGCTGTCCTTCCCACCACCATAAACCAGATTCCCCATATTGACAGACATTGCAGGCTTCCATGCCGGCTCCAATATAATCAAGCGCTTTGACATCTCTGGCATTTAAGGCGCACTCATAAAATCCATAATAAATGCACCAGGAATTATTGCTGTATGAACAATGCACTAGTTTTCCTGCATCTCCTAACATCAGCCATTCATTCCCATCACACCAATCCAGATAGGTACAGACCGCCCCGCCATTTCTGTAATCCAAAATAAAGTCTATTCTCTCATATTCTTCAAAATCGTATTTTATCAAAAACACCAATTCCTCAAAACCGTCTTCATCTATGTCAACCCTGGTTATCCTGCTGCTGTCACCGGCTAATTCACAAGCCATTTCCAGTTCTTCCACAATGCGTTCCGGATCAAAAGGTTTCCTTGTAACCACTGAAAAGTCCCCGTCTTCAACAGCGGCAAAAACTTCTTCCCGACTTTGATATATCCCACAGTTTTCTGTCGGAATCTCTAAAAAAGAGGCACAGTCAAGCCATCTTATCCCCTTCATGTTATCATAATCATCCAGAATCCCATTTTTATCTTTCAAATCATCTACTGTGTCTGCTTTCAAATCATCTAGCGTATCTGCCATCAAAATGTCCCGACAAATCAGTTCCCCGTTTACCTCTGCCAGTACATAAATCCATTCTTCCCCTCCATCTATCTTCTTCATGCGAAAAAGCAGTTCCTGCCCGCTGTTTCCACTGCCTTCCACCACCGCAAACTGTTTACAAAAAGGCCCCGCTTCCGATAGATAAATCTCATCATCAAATAAACTTAAGCTTTCTCCAAGTTCCGCATCCTTTTCCACAGGATTCTGTACGGTCAGATTATGGAATAGAAATTCCTGAAATAAGGGCGCAATCGCAAGATCCTGAAGATAGCCTCTTGCGCTTACTGCTCCAGTCTCCCTATCTATTTCATACATGATCTCAAAGGTCTGGTTTGTCTCTTTATGCACTCCCATAGCCCTTCCGCCCAAAAAGGGTTCCCCTTCTTCTTTCCGGCAGGATAAGTCTGCATACAGATTTTCAAAGGCCGCCTGATCTGCCTGCCTCAGGATACCATAGGTATCTGCAATCAACGCCTCAAACCCATTCCTATCAAGTACCATGGAAGCTTCCGGGAAATGTTCCTGACACAGCTCTATTTTGCGGATCTGTATGGCATCTTTCTCTTCCAATAACCAGAGCACTTCCCAGTCCTGATCCATCCAGAAATTTTTTACCGGATAAACCGCTTCCTTCTCCGGTGTCAGAATATAAAGTGCGCCTATCCTCCCCAGATATGAATAGACTCTCACTTGCTCCGTATCATACTCAAGATTACAATGCTCCAGTAAGATTCTCGTCTCTGCTCCCGCTTCCTCGTCCCATAGCAGAAAACTCTTCGGCTCCTCCCATTCGACCTTCTCTGCCCTTGCAGAAATTTCCTGCTCTGCCTCTGCCAAAGCCTTCTCCTCTTCCCATGGCACCGTCAATTTCTGCAGTTCTTCCTTGGTCCCCCGGAACACATTCATATCAATATATTTTTCCGAACCCTGATATCCCTCCAGAACCGCTGTATCAGTATACTGCCAGAATATCCATGTATTTCCCGCCGTCAAAAGCGGCTGATAATAAACATTTCTGATCCACAGGGGATAGGCCGTAAATTCATCTTTGATGTAACGATGATAAGCCTTATATGTTGTATAAATAACGGGCTTAACTTGATAATACTCCTCTAATACCGCAAGCATTTCCTGCAGCTGTTTTACGACTTCTTCTTTCGGGGGCGGATTCTTTTCTTTATCCCCATAAAATTCCACATCCACCGCAGGCGCTAACTTTCCATTTAGACTGCCCACCGTATCGATATAGAACTGCGCCTGCTTCTTCCCCTCGCTGTCAAAACTGAAAAAATGATAGGCGCCGATAGAAAGTTCTGTTTTGTCTGCCGCCTGCCAATTATCATAAAAGCATTCATCCACATGGCCGCTCCCCTCCGTTGCCTTGATAAAGGCAAAATCCAAATTCTGGTCTGCCAATTTCGGCCAATCAATGGTTCCCTGATAGTGAGATACATCAATGCCATGCACCTCATATTTTTCGGCAAATGCTGGCGCAATCTTGATTTTTTTATTTATCACAAAAAAACCTAAAATCCCAGCCAACAACGCTACCAATAGGAAGATCCAATAAGTCCTTCCGTGCTTCATCCTCACTGATCGTTTCATCTGATTATCCAAAAAATCAAGTGTCCTTTCTTAAAATTTTCAAATACTCTTCGTATGCAAACACACGGTTCCCGGAAGTATTGGTGGTTTCTTATAATATTCCAGTTCTCATCACCTCTTTTAAAATATAAATCAAATTATAATGTATATATTTCAATAAATAAACAGGTTTTTGAAATATAAAAAAGGTAAATTCCTTCGGAATTAACCTTACGAGATCCGCTTCGCGGACTCGGATAAGCGGAGGATTTTCCTATACCATAAAAAGGGCCTTACAGAAACAACTCCCACAAGGCCCTACTCATATTATATAGTTCTTATCTATGCCTGCCCGCACATAATCTCTTTCACCATCTTACTGAAAAGATCCTTATCTGCGCTGAGCGCTACTTTTACATTTTCTTCTTTGTCTTTATAACGCTTGTCGATATCGCATATGCTCATACCGTCCGAAGCGCCGCCTGCAATATCAATATCCACATAAGTACTGGTCAAGTCTTGCAGGACATCAGGATCAATCACGGCACAGACCGCCAGTGCATCATGAATCGGTACTGTATTGATATCCTCCATGGGCTGCCAGATCTTGTATCCCGCCTGTCTGTGTCGGATAAAGCTTGCCGTAGCCTTTCCTGCAGCGCCTCCATCTTTTTCCAGTTCATCTGCATCATCAAGAGATAACACAGCCTTATGGGTTGCATCCAGAGGTACGATGGTAATATCACAGCCGCTGTCTATCACAATCTTCGCTGCTTCCGGATCCACCCAGAAGTTAAACTCCGCAGAAGGTGTGATATTTACCTCCCTGTAACCGCCGCCCATGATCATGATCGACTGAATCTTATCTGCAATCCTGGGTTCTATCCTGAGCGCCATAGCAATGTTGGTGAGCGGTCCAACCGGAATCAGGATAATATCTCCTTCTGATTTCATCAGGGTATCAATCAGCCAGAACACGGCATGTTCTTCCTGGGGTTTGATCGTTGCAGGCGGAAGTTCCACATAGTCACCGTGAATATTATTCTTATCCATGGATCCTGTGGCCGGTATCCCATCTCTGCGCCCCGGTGTCAATGTAGAAACCAACGGCAGGCTGCATCCCTTATAGACCGGTATTTTATCTGCCAGTCCCAGATACTCCACTACTCTGAGTGTGTTTTCCGTTGTAAATTCAATGCCCCTGTTACCATTCACGGAACACACGCCAAGTAAATCTAAATCCTTTGATAAAGCTGCCAACATAATGGCCACTGCGTCATCTGTTCCTGTATCCACATCTAAAATCACTTTCTGCATAACTTATTACCCTCCATTTTCTGATATTAAGTATTTTAGTTTCTCACTTTCCGTTCTTTCTTTTTGCTCTGTCTGCTGTTGATATACAATGCCGCCAACACTGCAAGGTAGGGCAGCATATCTGTAATCTGGTTGGGAATATTCACCTGCTGCAGTGTCAGCCCCAGCCCTTCCGTAATACCAAAGATGATACAGATGGCAAACACTTTTACTGGATTACCCAGGGATAAGATGATAATAGCAAGGCTGATCCATCCTCTTCCGTTTGACATGTTCTCCGTAAACATCCGCATGATACCCAGAGACAGGAAGGTTCCTCCTACACCGCACAGGGCGCCGCATATCATGATTGAAATGAATTTCAGCTTTTCCGCCTTGATGCCCACTGAATCGATCACCTTGGCATCATAGCCGCAGGCACGAAGCCGCAGGCCAAAGGGTGTCTTATAAATGATCACATATACCAACGGTACGATGATAAAAAAGGTAAGATAGAGTGGGAATGCATGACCGTTGATAATCGATCCGATCACCGGAATATCTTTGACAATCGGAATATTCCATTTTGGTAAGGCAACAATTCTGGGATCCATCAGAGATCCTTTTACATCGAAAAGCTGTCTCAGATAATATGTGGTGGCGCCTGCCACAAAGGTATTGATCGCGATACCTGTGATAAATTCTCCCGTCTTCATCTTTAACACAAAGAAGGCAAAGAGCAAAGATACCGCCAGGCTCCCGGCAACACCGAACAATAGCCCAATCCACCAAGATTCAAACAGATAGGAACCCACGACTGATGTAAAGGCACTGGTCAACAACATTCCTTCCATCGAAATATTGAAAATATTCGCATGCCATGTAAAAAGCCCTCCCAAAGCTGCCAGAAGAATCGGTATGGAAGCCGGCAACGCTGATTTTAAGATTTCTATGATCAGATTCATTTCTCCACCTCCAGACTCTTTGTTTTCTTCCATGCAATCAACTTGTCAATAAAAATTCCTGAGTAAGAGCGGAACGCCACCACCGAGAGCACCGTAATTGCAATCAACATGGTCGTAAACTCTGACGGCACTCCTGTATCCAGCTGCATCCCTGTAGCCCCCGACTGCAGAATGGCGAACAGGATCGCATAGACAAATACACCGCCAATATTGTTTCCGGCTACGATGGAAAGCATCAGGCCGTCATTTGCAAAATTTTCTCCGAGCCCGCTGATTACCCTGTGCTGCTGTGTAGCGCCAACGATCATCATGGTTCCCAGAAGTCCTGCCAGGGCACCGCTTAAGAGCATGGCCCGGAAGAAATTCTTATTCGTATCACAGCCGCCTACTCTGGCAAAAAGACTGTTATATCCCATGACGCGGAACTCATATCCCATCCGGCTTTTCCTGACAAAATATACCGCTGCAATATACACTGCGATCATCAGGAAGACCACGGAGTCAATCAGTCCAATGGCTGGCAGAATGCCGTTTTCAGAAACCACCCTGCTGGCTGGCCACTGGGATCCCGGATCTTTTAACGGGGTAGAAATCAAGTACCTTACAAAATAGTCTGCTATGAAATTAAGCATCAGCGTTATGATGAACTCATTCATGCCAAACAGCTTCTTGCCTGCTGCCGCAATTGCCGCCCACAGTGCCCCTGCTGCCACGCCGCCGATGATCATTAATGGTATCAGCACAGTAGATGGAAGGTTTACATAAATTCCAATTAATGTGGATGTCATGGCTCCCATCAGAAGCTGTCCAAACTGTCCGAGATTGGATGCCCCGGCCCCCAATGCCATGGCGGCTGAGGCGCCTGCGATCAGCAAAAATACAAACCGGTTAATGGTATTTGCCCTGCCGATTGCAGTAGACAGGCTGTACTTCAAGATGCTGGCATAACTTTCCATCGATGAGTATCCCTGGCTGAACAGCATGATCATTCCGATCACAATCGCTGTCACGATCGCCAGTGCTACTGTCACTTCTTTTCTAATCTTCACCCTTCTCACCTCCCGCACCTAACATATAAGCACCTACTTCTTCCTTTGTGGTGTCCTCTATGTTTTTCTCCATCACAATTTTTCCATTGTACATAACGATAATCCTGTCAGACAGATTGAACAATTCATCCAGATCTGCCGAAGCCAAAAGAACAGCTTCCCCGTTATCTCTCTTTTCCACAATCCTTCTGTGAATGTATTCTATGGATCCCACATCCAATCCTCTCACGGGCTGATCTACCACCAGGATTCTGCTGTCCAGTTCGAATTCTCTTCCCACGATCACTTTCTGCTGATTCCCACCGGACAAAGATCCAATATTCATGTCTGCCCCCTGACAGCTTACCTGATATCCCTCTATCACCCTGTTAGCCATCTCTCTGCATTGTTTGCCTTTCAGGATGCCCCACTTATTACTGATCGCATCATTCACATAATGGTGTGTCATGATTGCATTCATCAGGATGCTCTCTTCCTGGGAACTGCCGCTCCTCTTTCTGTCCTGGGGCACATAGGCGATCAGTCTTCTCCGTTCCTTTACCGACAATCCTGAAATATCCTGGCTGTCAATGTAAATACTGCCCTCCGCACTGGCCAGTCCCATGATCGCCTGCACCAGTTCATACTGCCCGTTGCCTTCCACACCGGCAACACCAAGAATCTCTCCGCTGTGTATCTCAAAGGAAACCTGGTCTAAATCCTTCTTATGGCTCACATTGACATTCTGCATCGTCAGATTGTCCGCCTTCAGGATGACCTCTCCCGGCACGGCAGGTTTCTTATCCACTGTCATCATGACAGAACGCCCCACCATGGCATTGGCCAGATCCGCTTTGGTCAGATTCTCATTATCCTTTGTCCATATATGCTGCCCCTGTCTCATGACCGTAATCCTGTCGGAAATCTCCAGCACCTCATTGAGTTTATGACTGATAAAGATAATGGTCTTGCCCTGGCTCTTAATCCGCCGCAGCAATACAAACAATTCATCTGTCTCCTGAGGTGCCAGAACGGCTGTAGGTTCGTCCAGGATCAATGTATTGACATCCCGGAACAACAGCTTGACAATTTCCACTTTCTGCTGGGCAGCGATGGAAATATCTTTAATCTTTGCATCCAGAGGAATATCAAACTTGAAATCCTGCATGATCTTCTCCAGTTTCACTCTGGATGCATTCAGATTCAAAAGTCCTTTCTTGACCGGCTCGTCTCCCAGCACGATATTTTCAATTACGGTATACTCACTGATCAGCATAAATTCCTGATGGACCATGCCGATCCCCATTTTCACCGCTTCCTGGGGAGTTGAAATATTTACTTTATCCCCTTCCATAAAAATCCCGCCCTCATTGGCTTTCTCCAATCCGAAAAGAACTTTCATCAGTGTTGATTTGCCAGCGCCATTCTCCCCTATGATCGAATGAATTTCTCCTGCATCTATCTCCACCGACACCTTATTGAGAGCAATTTTATCCGGCGGATAGACTTTCACGATGTCTTTCATCTGAATATAAGTCTTCTGATCCATTTCAACCCTCCCTTTGCAGTGTATACGTTATTCTGTATATCTTTCTATTGCAATTTCTCCTGCCGCGATCTTATCCGTAATCTCATTGATCTGGCTGATCATCTCCGGTGTCATAATATCCTCGGAAAACTCGTCAATGGCAAGATATACGCCGCTGGGGCCTGCTCCCTTGGAATAAACCACATTGTTTTCATAAGTGCCATCCACGATCAGCTTGAAGGTATCATATACCGCACCGTCTAAGTCCTTGACCATGGAAGATACAACATGTCCCGGATATACGCCATTCTGATTGGAGTCCACGCCGATCGCATACTTATTCTCTTCATTGGCTGCTTCCAAAACACCGTGTCCTGTTCTGCCTGCCGCCTGGAAAATAATGTCCGCGCCCTGTGCATACAACTGGTTCGCCGCAGTTTTTCCTTTTACAGGATCAAAGAAATCGCCCACGTAAGTCTGCAGGATTTCAATTTCCGGATCAATGTATTTTACGCCCTGTTCAAAGCCCTTATAGAAGCCCCTGATAACTGTGATATCCTGACCGCCTACAAAGCCCACAATCTTCTCTTCATTGGCATATTCCAGATCACTCTCCGTCACCAATGCGGCACACACACCTGCCAGGAACGCTCCCTCTTCATTGATAAACGTATAGCTGCTGATGGTCTTCTGTGTATTTTCCAGAACAAAGTCCAGACAGACAATGGTGGTATCAGGATACTTATCCGCATACTGCACATACAATTCCTCAAATCCATAAGGCTCTGCAAATACCACATCGGGCTGCCACTGGAAACATGCTTCCAGAGACTCTGCATATTTAGATGCATCATTGTTGTTCTCAATCACAGTAGTCTTCGCTCCAAAATCTGCCTCAATTCTTTCCAGGCCGCGTCCCACCGAGTCACAGAATCCATTGTCTCCCATAGCGCCCGGTGTTACATAGACTACCTTCATGCCTTCTCCGCTTTTACCAGACTCACTCTTTGTGTTGTCGGCTTCCCCCTGAGAACTGTCTGCTTCACTCTTAGGTGTGTCTGCTCCTGTGTTTGATGCAGTGCCGCCCGTATTCTGGTTGGTCCCGCATGCACCAAGCAACAATGCCCCCGCCAATAAAATTGCTACAATACCCTTCTTTTTCATAAGTGCACCTCCGTTTTTTATAAAATGTTGAGTAACATATCTGTAAAGAGCTCCCTGTCTGCGCCAAGAGCTACTTTTACATTCTCTTTCCTGTCTTTATATCTGCGGTCCACATCAAAAATACTCATGCCATCCGCCGCCCCGCCGGAAATATCAATATCCGCATAAACCTCCACCACATCCCTTAACACGTCGGGATTGGCCGCCGCACACACAGCCAGGGCATCGTGAATCGGTACTGTATTGATATCTCCCATGGGCTGCCAATGCTTATAACCATTGTGCCTGTGTCTGATGATCTGGGCTGTCAGCAGCGCTGCCTTGGATCCCTTCTGTTCCAGTTTATCCGCTGTCTCAACAGAAAACGCTGCCGCATGGGTAGCATCCAAAGGTACGATGGTGATATCACAGCCGCTGTCTATCACGATCTTTGCCGCTTCCGGATCCACCCAGAAGTTAAACTCCGCTGAAGGTGTGATATTGACCTCTCTGTAACCGCCGCCCATGATGATAATGCGTTTTATCTTTTCTGTAATGCGCGGCTCGATCCGCATGGCCATCGCTATATTGGTCAGCGGCCCCACGGGAATCAGAGTAATATCTCCTTCTGACTTCATCAGCGTATCTACCAGCCAGAATACCGCATGTTCCCTCTGCTCCTTAATCCCGGCCGGCTCCAGATCCAGATAATCTGCATGCACATTATCCTGCGGATCTTCCGGGCCTTTATAAGGAATATTATCCCTGCGCCCATCGGCCAGTGTAGAAACCATCGGCAGAGAACATCCTCGATACACCGGAACCTGGCTTCCCAGATACTGCACCACCCGCAGCGTATTCTCTGTGGTAAAATCAATCCCTCTGTTACCATTTACGGACATGATTCCCAGCACTTCCATCTGCTCACAACAAAGTGCCGTCATGATCGCAACCGCATCATCCGTACCGGTGTCCACATCCAAAATAATCTTTTCCATACTCTACCTCCTCTTTCCTTCCTGCTCTAAAATTTTGTTTACTTCCTGCAAATCCGGAATACTGGGCGCTGCTCCGTGCCTGCTGACAGCCAGGGCCGCCGCCATACTGGCTCTTCTCAAGCACTCTTCTATCCCCCTTCCCTGCACGAGCCCTGCCAGAAAATAACCGCTGAAAGTATCTCCGGCACCGGTTGTATCTACCGACTCCACTTGATAGCTTGCCTGATACACACAGTCTTTTGCATCAAAATAGTATGCCCCGTTCTCTCCCAAAGTAAGTATGAAAGCCGCCTGCGGAAACTTTTCTCTCAACCCTTCCATCATCTCTCCCGGCCTATCACTTTCTTTTCCGGAAAGATATTTCCCTTCCACTTCATTCAAAATGAAATAATCAATGCTTCGAAGTTCGTACGTTTCCAATGCCTGATTGACCGGGGATGGATTGATAACGATCTTCATCCCCCTCTCATGCGCCTTACGGATGGCATAATCCACATTGGGTATTTCATTTTGCAAAAGTATCATATCTTCCCTGGAGAAGTCCGCCAGCACTTCATCTATGTAAAATTCCGTTACATCATCATTGGCCCCGCCGCAGATAATAATATTGTTCTGCCCCTCCTCATTCACCTGAATGACTGCATGACCGCTGGGCCCTGTGCTGTACCTCAGATAGTCCGTCTTCACACCATACTCCCTTAAAAGGTTAACTAACATCTCTCCATCCTGCCCGATACAGCCTGCATGATAAACATCTGCTCCTGCCTTCGCCAGGGCAATAGACTGGTTCAGTCCTTTACCGCCGCACAGTTCCTCATATGCTACTGCCTTTATGGTCTCCTTCGGTTCTACAAAATGTTCCACCTGATAGATCCTGTCGATATTCAAAGCTCCCAAATTTAGTATTTTCATCTTTCTCTCCCTGTTAGGAAAATATTTTCGGAAACAGTTTTCTTGTATATAAAATATCATCTTGGATTCATTCTGTCAATCTTTTTGTGCAACTTTTATATATTTTTTTATTATGAGTTTTTTAATTCAATTTTTTCCTGTATAATATAACCATACGGTACATACACAGGGGGGTGCACATGCATCGGCACCCCTGCAACACACTTTTACCAGCAGAAAGGGAATCTTATGAATATACACGAACTTGCAAAACTGGCAGGCGTCTCTGTCTCCACAGTCTCTAAAGTCATGAACGGTAAGGACAGCAGTATCAGCGCATCCACAAGGGAACGGGTACTGCGCATTGCAAAAGAATGCAATTACCAGTCCTACGCTTCCGTGCTGGACCGGGACACAAGGACTCTGCAATTGGGTGTATTATTCCGCTCCTCCCAATCCATAAACATGACTTTACATGGCATTCTGAAAGTTGCTCAGGATTCCGGCTACACTGTACTACTGCGGGAGAGCAGCCAAGATCCCGACATGGAATTTAAATGTATTTCCGCACTCTGCGCCCACAGGATTGATGGCATCATCTGGGAACCGCTGAACGAGGATAGCTACCAGTACTGCCAGTATTTTGCTGACCACAATATCCCCTGTGTCATGTTTAATGCCTCACACCCTGACGCTTTCAATATTGACTATGAAAACTTAGGGTACTGTGCTACCCAGACATTGATCAGGCTCGGCCACAAGGACATCGCCTGCCTCACCACCCCCGGCACGCGGACAGAAGCCTTTTCCATGGGATACCGCCGATGCCTGTTCCATAATCAGATTCCTTTAAATCAGGAACTGATCTTCCAGGAGATCAATACTTCTTTTATCCAAAAGATTTCCACCCACGCAGTCAGCGGCATCGTCAACTCTCACTATGCCACTGCCATCAGCCTCTATGACGCAGTAAACGTGCTCCACTATGATCTGCCATATGATATTTCCCTGGTTTCCTTGAAAGACGATTCCAGAACAAAACAGGACTATCCTCCTATTTCCACTTTCACAATTCCACACTATGAATACGGACAGTACCTGTGTGGCAAGCTGATCGCAGAAATAGAAAAACACGAAGAAACAACCGGCTTTCATACGCCGGCTGTCCTTGACAATGAATATTCTATTGGTATTCCTTATAACAGCCGTTCCCAAAAAATTGTCGTGATCGGCAGTATCAATATTGATAATTACCTGAAGGTTGATACCCTTCCCCACACCGGAAAGACTGTTAATTCCTCCATCTCTTCCTCCTACGTGGGCGGCAAGGGCATCAACGAGGCGGTGGGCGTATCCAGACTGGGCCATCGTGTCTCTCTGATCGGAAGAGTTGGTAATGATGCCGATTCCGATACCATCTTTAAGACACTGAAAACCTATCATATCGATTCTATCGGCGTCAAACGCTGTGCTGAATACAGAACCGGCCAGGCATACATCTTCGTACAAAACGATGGTAACTCCATGATCTCCATCATGTCAGGTGCCAATGAAGCCTTATCCGAGCAGGCTTTCTATGAAGACGAGCGCCTGTTTGACAATACCGCCTATTGCCTAGTTCAGACAGAAATCCCTATGCAGACAGTTACACAAGCCTGTAAACTGGCCAAATCCAAGGGGATTCATACGATTTTAAAACCTGCCGCCTGTGGAAAACTCACCAGAGAACTTCTCCAAAACGTAGACATTATTGTACCAAACCGGGATGAGATTGATGAGATTGCACCTTTGGGCCAAAGTCTGGAAGAGCAGGCTGATTATCTGCTGGAACAAGGAGTCCAGACTGTCATTATCACATTAGGCGCAGACGGATGTTATACCAAGACAAAAGATTTCTCCAGATTTTTTTCCGCCTATCCCTTTGATTCCGTGGATTCCACCGGTGCATGTGATGCCTTCATCAGCGCCCTATCTTCCTATCTGCTTTATGGATATGATCTGATAGCCGCAATCAAGATTGCCTCCTACGCCGCCGGTTTCAGTGTAACCCGACAGGGAATCGTTCCTGCCCTGATCGACAAAGATACGTTGGAGGCCTATATATCTCAGCGGGATCCAGAACTGTTAAAGATTTAAAATGCAGGTGCATCTCAGCAATGCATTTTCCTTGACCAGCAGGCTGAACTAATCAGCCTGCTTTTTAATCTTCAACAGTAAGAGAACGATGCAGACACCAGTCAGAATATGACCTATCCCTGCAATACCGGAAATGGAAGCATCCATCCCTTTACTCAACTCGGTTTCCCATACCTGTGTCAGACCTCTCATGAGAAATCCAATGCCCGTAATGTTCAGCCCAATCTGATACACAATCAAAATCTTGCCAACACCATTATCTGAGAAGTGGAAAGACTTTTCCACCAGCATAAGGATGAGAAAAAAAGAACATTCCCAACATAAAATAGTGGGTA
Organism: uncultured Lachnospiraceae bacterium; assembly: GCA_946554445.1. Lineage (GTDB taxonomy): Bacteria > Bacillota > Clostridia > Lachnospirales > Lachnospiraceae > UBA3282. The sequence goes on from CAMNSD010000009.1 coordinate 106,583, forward strand.
TGCATGACCGACAGGTTCGTCTGCCCCGTAAAATGATTAAACTTTGTAAACTCCCTGTAAAATACTCCAAATACCATGGCAATGACCGCATAAACCAATGCCAAATTTGCGTAACGTTTGACCATTATGATTCCCTCCTTCTATCATTCCTCTGTTACGTTATGATCTATTTCTTCGACTGCCTGTAAAGCCGCCATCCCATCAGCACAATCCATACATAAGCCATGGTCTTGGGAATCATGAGCATCCCAATAATCGGTAAAATCCCGCTAAACAGAACGACTGGCAGATAGAAACCAAACGACAGGCCAACCGCCAGGGGCATAAACCGAAAGACGGAATCTCCTGCCCTTTTTGTCTCCTGCGCAAAAATAACAATTATAATGACTCCCATTATCGCGAAGGGTATGTTGCGAAGCACGCCAAAGAATAACGGCTGGCGATATGTAAGCCATTGGTTCTGCGGAAGCAGACAAAGCGCAATGCGCAGTACGGATAGTGTCCACATCACTGCCGTAAGGTTTTTTCTTTCCTTTATCTGATAACGCTCACGCCAGACATAATATAGTATCAGGTAAAAGATAGTCATAGTGATGGAAGTGATGAGTTTGCCGACTCCAAGCGCCGCCGCATTTGCTTCCAGCCCAGTAGTCCAGAGTGCGTAGGAACGCGGGATAAGATGAAAAGAATCCCCTGCCCCAAGCAGAGCGGCCATTAACCCGGCTTTTCTTACCAGAGGATCCTTTCCCTTAATTAACATCGTAAGACCTGCTGTCAATGCAAATCCAAGATACAACACATCAAAAACTGTTTCTGCAATTGCCTGTGGCATAAATATTCCTCCTGTTCCCTTAATAGATAGTACGCCTGATCATGGTGATTAAAAAAGCAATATCCGGCGCTCTTGTCTTTAATGACATGGTCATGTTCATCATGATAAAACGTATCAGTTGCTCTCTGGTAAATGTTTCATCCCAGACATCCCTGCGGATATCTGCGTCCTGCTCCATACCCTGCATCAATGTCTCTTCCAGCACTGCCTGCATGGACGCCATCTGCACCTGTCCCGCCGCTTCCACATTGCCCAGACTACGCATCAGCCTGCCAGCAGATTGCTCTATCCGCACCTTTAGAAATTGAAATATTTCTTGTAACTGTTCACAAAAAGAGCCCGCCGTAACTTCAGCCCTCATCTCAAGCAGAGTCTGTTGCCAATATCTTTCCGTAAGCGCGAGAAGAATCGCGTCTTTATTAGAAAAATAGTTGTACACGGTTCCGCTTGCAATACCAGCTTTCCCGGCAATAGAACGGATATTTACAGCCTCAATGCCTTCCGTGTCCGCAATATTCTGGGCAGCCTTCAGTAATGTGTCCCGTAGAGTTTCGTCCTTCTTTCGCACTGGGAGTCTCCTTTCCTGTTTCGTTAAATGAACATGTTCATTTATATTATATGTATGATCAGATGCGTTGTCAATCTTATTAAAACATATTCATAATAATCGGGTAGGCAGTAGATTTTTATCTACTGCCTACCCGATTATCACTCCTGCTCCAAAATCCCTGCCATCTTCTCTATCATTTCATCTTCCTTCAGGCGGAACTTAATCTCCACTCTCCTGGAAGCTGGCATATCCACCTCTTCCGTATAATTGCCGAAAGCATCCTTCTGATACACCGGATTGCTCCACGATTTACCATTGACGGTAAGAATCTTCTGCAGCTGCTCGATCTCCGTCTCACTGAGCCCGTTTCTTTTGTTCAGGCAGAAATCGGCCACCGCCTTGGCGCGCTCATAGGACAATTCCATATTGCTCTGATAACCGCCGTCCGTGTCCGTATGTCCCTCGATAATGATCTCAGCGATATAATCCCGGAACTGATCCTGCAGCAGCACATCCAGATACATAGGAATAATGTTTTTTAAAGTTTCCCTGCTGTCCGCCGTCAGGGAAGAACTGTTATAACGGAAAAGCACATCGGAAGAAAAGGTAATGGAACCGGTCTGGGCATCCACCTTCATGGTGGAATTGCTGAAAGCAGACTGCAGCGCCCCGATAATATCCGTGCGGATACCCACAATATCCTGTAATTCCTGCTTGGTCGTTGTCAGTTCCTGTCTGGCGTCTTCTATCTCCAGATAAGCGTTGTTCAATTCTTCCTGCGTCAGGGCCGCCTGATCATAAGCCTGCTGCAACTGTGCCAGCGAGGAAGCCAGCTCTTCATTCGACTTCTCCAATTCCGCCTTGGACAGTTCCAGATCCGCTATCGTGTCATCCAGCTCACTCTGTGCTGCATTCAGTTCCAGCCTGGTCTGATCCAAGTCTTCTGTTTTCTGCCTGTATATGGCCAAGGTAAGCGCTATCATCAGAATAAAAATCAACAGAAGCGCCGCCATCATGTCCGAATAGGACTGCCAGTAACTATGTTCGGCAAAAGCCTCCCTGTTCCTTCGTCTATTTCTCATACAAATTCCTCATCTGCTCAAATGTGTATATCTGGCTGCTGATCTCATCGCTCATATCACTACATGTATCCGCCAGCATTTTCTTCTGCTCCTCAATCTGTCTCGCAAATATCTCCTGCCTCTCCATGACCTTTGACAGAGCCTCCTGCACGTTACGGTTTACCTCCACCAGCGTTGTGACCGCTTCCACCATTTCCGCAGCATTGGCAGCACTGACTGCCTGTGATTCCCCTGCCGCCTTCAAGGCATTGCCAAGCTTCTTAAAGTCCGTATCCAAAGCAGACTGCATCTGCACGGTAAACTTATCCACGATACGCTCCACACCTGCAGTCTGTTCCATCGCATTGCCCTTCATCATCTCCAGCATCTGCTTTAAGGAATTGGACATTCCTGCCTGATAAACAAGCATCGTTGCAGTGTTTTCATCATCCTTCAAAGCAATCGGCTGCGCCGTATGACGAAATGTTGTCAAAAACTCATTGAGTGTATCATAAGCATCCGACATAATGCTTCGATAGGCAATATTAAACACCAAGGAGAAAAAGATACCATATACCGAAGTGTGGAAAGCCACTTTCATACCGGAAAGCAGTGCGCCCACATTATCGGATATCGCAAAAATATCGTCCCCGCTGAATGCCCCCAATCCCATGGACAGACCAAGAAATGTTCCCAGGATTCCCAAACCTGTAAGCATTCCGGAAACTCCAGAGTTAAAGAAATTCATGCCTATCTTATCTATCAGATCCTCATTGATATACTCTCCCAGATCACCGGAAGAGCCGGCTCCCCGTCTGGTCTTTGCGCTTTTTACCCGCAGACGATACTTATCGAACGCACTCTGCAGTTCTTCCTCTTCAAAGACTTTTTCATTATCCTTATAATTTCCCCAGAGATTCTTTCCTCCGGCCTCTTTATATTCTTTCTGCAGACGGATCGTGGCATCTTCCAGATCATATGTGGCCCTGTTAAGCCTTCCAAAACTGATGGAAGATATGATAAAAAGGATCCCTATAATGATCAGAAATCCGATATTGATCGAAAGATTTACAAGAGAGACCTCTTCCCCTGTAAATACACCGTTCAAATATAGTACAAAAGCAACCACAATAACATACAAAAAATACAGTGCATAATACAGTCTACTCTTCATCCGTACACCTATCCTTTTCTCTGTTGATACAGTTATTATGACAATTATCTTAAGAATCATTCTTACAGTTTATGCCTTAAACCTATCACATTTTAATTCGAATCTCAATAGTCTTGCCCGAAGTTCAACAGTATTAAGGATATCTTAAAGTTTTCTCAAGAAAAAAGCACTGTTTTACGGAATTGGTTTTTGAGTTATAGTCATTAAAATAATAGAAATATTTACACGCAGTACCATCCTATATCAGCATCAGATTGGAAGATCCCTGTGTTAATGCTCATAGCGAAAAGTATTGCAAGAAATGCCATCATCGTCTAATACAGTCTCCATTCTATATGCCTCCAAAATACTGCCATCCACGGCATCGACCGTACAATGATAACTCGTCCAGTCATCTGAATCATTGCCAAAATCAAACTGCATATAATACCCGATTGCTCCCCGGTCTTTTTCCTTTATCTCACTCCAATCCGCTATACATAAGTCTGTCTTCCATCCATAACGTTCTTCCCATAAGCGTAATTCCATCCCCTTTCCTTTTACACCTAAATCAGTCTCCAGTGCCTTCTTCCCAATCTCTATCGCTTCCTCTTCACTGATGCCGTCTGCTGCCCGCACCTTCGCCTCAAGTTCCGCTCTCTTGGCACGGTCTTCCGCCTCGTATTCCGCCTCTGTCTTCCGGTTCGCATTGATGGCTATCCGGAAATTGCAGTCAATAATCTCCAACAATTCCTCATCCGTCAGCTCCCTGTCCGGCAGGTAATATTCTCCGGTGGATAAAATATAACAGAGTGTTCCTTCCGTCACCGTTGCCGCACTTTCCACCTCTTGAATCATCTCTTCCGGCCTTGCAGTCTCATTCTGATACTCCTCCTGCAATTGGGCCATGCGCTCCTTTTCCTTGTCAGAATACTCCCTCATGATGCTGCCCGTTTCCTGCTCCTGTGTCTCCTGTGGCTGCCCTATATCCGTGTTGTTCTGTGCCTGGGAAGTTTCCTGCTCTCCTTCTAAAACTACATATTGTCCTTTGGGAATTACATTCGATTCCTCCCTATCTGTCTGTGAAACATCCCCCTCTGTCTTGCCGCATCCACTCAACAGTAAAACGTTTGCAAGCATTATCACCGCAACTATTACCTTCACAAATCTTTTAGGCTTTTTCATCTTCTTGTCTCCTTATCCTGTGTTTTATCGAATCAAGAAAGTTTCCATCAATACGTATACAAAATACTGCCATCTACGGCATCGATGATATATCCATACGTAGAATGGTCATCCGGATTGCCAAAGCCTACGTCATAAGCCACACCTGCCTTGCTTTCAATCTCTTCATATCCTTCTTCTGAGGTATCACATAAGGTGGCACCATTGCCGGAATGGTCCGTCATCAATTCCAGTCCATCCGCTTTTGCACCAAGGTCTGCCTTAAGCTGTTTCCTTGCGATCTCCACCGCCTCGTCCTCGTTTATTCCGTCTGCATCCTGAATCCTCTTCTGAAGCCCCGCTATCTTTGCCCGGTATGCCGCTTTCTCTTCCTCCGTCACCACACCGCTGTGCGTGACGGCATAACTCATCTTATGTTGAAAATCAATGATCTCCAAAATCTCTTCGTCTGTCATCTCCTGCGCCGGCAGTTGGAATATGCCCGTAGACCTGATATAGCAGAGCGTCCCTTCCGGTGCCGCCTCCACACTGTCCGCCTGCGCAATGACCTTTTCAGGGAATGTCCCATTCTCATATGCCTTCCAGAGCGCTTTATCGCGTTCCTTTTCACTGGCGGAATACTCCCTCGAAAAACCATCCGCCTGCACATCATATTGGGACTGGATCATATCATTCAAATCCCTTAATTCCTCCTTGGGTACAGCCTCCATTCTTTCCTCTACAATACTGATCACCAATGCCCGCACCGGAAAGCTGACGATACCGGCCATCACCACAAATGCAGCTGCCGCCGTGACCATTTTCCGAAGATTCCCTGTCTTTATCTTCCCGTTTTCTGTTTTATATCGAACATTCCATATGATTTCTTCCTGCATTTTGGGTGAAATGTGTATCTGATCCATCGTTACCTTTACCTTAGACTCATCCATCTGTTATATGCCTCCTTCCACTATCGACCGCATCTGCTTTTTCCCACGTTTTAGCCTCATTTTTACCGCCCCTTCTGTGGTGCCCATGATATCTGCTATTTCTTTGATCTGGTAGCCTTCCACATAATGCAGATAAATGGCGGTTTTCTGTTTTACCGGCAGTTCGAGAAGTTCCTGAAAGGTTTCTCGGTCTTCCGGCGCCGCAAGCGTGTTTTGTATTTCCTCGATAGAAACCTTTGGGTGCCGGATTCTGAAGCGTATCATATCGCGGCAGATATTGGTAGCCACACGGATCAACCATGCCTTTTCATGCTCCTCATTACAGAACTTCGGTTTTTTCTCTATGTATCTGCAAAAGGTATCCTGAATAGCATCCTGCACATCCTGTTCATTGCATAGTATGACGATGCAGATCTTGTAGAGCATATCGCTGTACTTTATGACCGCCTCTCTTATGTCCTTCTCGATATCCATGTGTTTCACCTCCTTTACCTGTAACACGTATGAAGGAAGCCAAAAGTAACATATATTTTATTGTATAATGGTTCAAATCATGAAAAAAGTCTTGCGTCTTACCTGTAAAAAATAGTAAAATATAAACAAATATATCTGTAGCACAATCGCGCTTAAAACGCTTCGATACATTATTCGAAATCATCCTCTGACAGAGGGGGAAGGAGATGATTCTATGGGAATTGGCGGTATCGCATCAACAAACAGAATGTCAGTCGTGCAAACGACCTCAGCAGATTTAAAAGATCAGAAGAGCAAAAGCATCCAAAACAAAATTTCAGACGTAGAACAGCAGATACGGAAGTTATCTTCAGAAGAAGACCTGTCTGCCAATGAAAAGGCCAATGAGAAAAAGAAACTTCAGAAAGAAGAATCTGATCTTAGCACCAAGCTGAAACAGCACCAGGAAGAACTTCTCCGGTCACAAAAAAGAGAAATCATGCTGGCCGAGATGCAAGAAGAACAGGCCCCTGTCGAAGAGGAAACTGCGGAAGAAAAAATACATTCCAACGAATCCTCCGCCGCCGCAGAGGACAAGAGGGAACTTCCTGCAGATGCACAACAGACTGTACAGCCGGGAACTGTCATAACCCAAAACAGCGATGGCACTGTTATTCTGAAAGAAATCACAAATCCAGTTAAGAACCGCGATACGGATACCCCAAAACCGGTTGATGAGGCCAGAAAAGAAGCCATCCCTGCCAAAGAAACAAAGGAGGCAGATGACGAGGAGGTTGCGGACACCACTCTATCCGGCAAAGAACTACAGGCAATGGTATCGGCAGACGTTTCCCTGCAGCAGGCAGATTATCAGGGAACGGTAATCGCCAAAACAGAAGGCGGTATTGCTATTTTAAAAGGTGAAATAAAGCAGGATGCATATCGCGGCGATGATACGGAGCGGAAACAGACAGAACTTGAAAAGATGCAAAAGCAAAACCAGCGGGAACAGGCATTCCAATTCTCTATCTTAGGGGAAGCAGATGATGCCATGAGAGCAGCATCTGAAACGAATGGCGCCACAAAGGGCAATCCTGATACGGAAAATACCTTTTATATCAGCGGCTTAAGTACGCCGCAGGAAGAACAGGCAGCACAACAGCGGTTTTATGTTTCTTTTGGATAAGCAGCATAACAAGCGGATAGACTTTGAATATCGTCTATCCGCTTATCCTATATCACAATAGCACATGAGGGGACAGACTATGCGTAAATACCTGGTAATATTTATTGCGGCAATACTGTTAACAATCATAACGGGCTGTGGCACGACCTTACCAAAATTCAGTGACAACATTCTTTTTTCCATCAATGCCGGAGCATCCGGTTTCGGAACAAGAGCGGAATGTACCGATGCGGAAATCATTGTTTACACTGACAGATCTGTGAAGATTTTAATGGAAGACTCGGATTACAGCACCATTATTGAGATTGGCTCCGTTGAGTTGTCTGAGGATGATTATGAACAACTGGCTGCACTTGCTGACAGAAAGAAAATCTATCATCTTAAAGTGGAAGAAGAATTGGACGCCACCGATGGCAGTTCCTACCATATAACGCTTTATGATGAAAATGACGAAGCACTTATTTCCAAGGGTGGATATATGCCTAAGAACGAAGAATTTCTGGAACTATATAGAGGCATCCATGAAATATTTGCTCTCTATGACATTGACCAGATCGTGGAAGAACACAGAAAGGTATTGAGTAGCGAAGAACCTATACCACTTTATTCAAATTCAAACGAGGCCCTGTCTGTCTCAAAGGCAAACAGGGTACAGCCCTTTTTGCGAAATCGATAGAAAGCTCGACAGGATGCGCTTTCGTGAATTGTCCTTACCATATCTCCCTTCACCGGCGCTTTAAGAGGCTGTCCGGATTCCTCCAGCAGCCGGATTTCCAATTCCAGATTTCCTTGTACCACCCGAACCATTTTGTCTTGCATCTGCACCACTCTGGCTCCCAGATAAGTGGCAATCCTGTACTCTCTTCCCCGCCATAATACAAAGCCTATAATACCGGTAAAATGAAAACCCGCCATGGGAATATCCGCCACTGACAGCATTAAGGAACCACCCTGGAAACAACATTGTGTCCATATATACTTGTCGGGAAACGATTGTCCCCTATCACCTTCCCAATATCCCCAGGCATTGTGAAAGGAATACTGCTGCCCATTGATATCCACATTCCCTGTGACTGCATGCCGCATGCTCCAAACACTGTGGCTGCATTCCATAAAGGGCACGAACTTAAATGGCCCCATAATATCATACCTTAATGGAAAAAGCTGTCCAAAATTCAAATTCCCCCTAATGCTTAACTGCGGTGTGCGTATTGCCAAATGAATCCCTTCTGCACCGAATCGGTTCTTCCCGATGGAAATCTTTCTCTTTGTCCGTTGGAAACAATCTGCCGGAAACGTTACTGTCCAGGCATCCATATCCGTAATTACCTGAATGGAACAGGTACGTTTGCTCCCTGTGCCATGAACGGCGGGTATTACCGCCAAAGTCTGTGAAGCAGACTGACATTTGAAATACCAGCCATAAAAGGAATCATACATAAACTCATCTCCATGAAAAATAATATTTATCTTTCCACGGAAAATCCTGTTTTATTCATTCATAATCATACGCTTCTATCTATCCGATTCCGCCAGAAGCGCCAGCGGCTCCTCTTTCAGATTTCTATAGATCCCCGAAAAGGCCACCCCTACAGTAAATAAACAGACCAAACCACTGCCAAGAACCGATATCCGCCAGTCCGTCTTTGACAGATACGTGATCTCCTCCATCGGATTCTCCTCTTCGCCCTCTTTTTTCTCCCGGTTAAGCTGTACCTCTCCATTGCTGAACCGGGTATCAAAGGTTTCCGCAGACGCCATTTTTGACACCGCTTCCGCTACAAAAACTCCCCCCGCCAAAGCGCCTGCCACGCATCCCGCAAGGGCGATCGCCATGACACCCACAAGCAGGGAACGGGCACACTGTCCCTTGGTTACGCCAAGACTCCTCTCAATGGCCGTCTGCTTCTTCTGCTTGGTGATAAAGAGATGACAGAAGAAAATCACAATACATACCGCGCTGACAATGCCTATTGTCAGGAGAATGGCGGACATGGTCTGCATATTTTTGAGACCGCCTTCCAGCTTACTGTAACCGCCATCATAGAAGGTGATCTCCACATGATCTACGCCCTGCGCTTTCCACAGCCTTTTATAGTTCTCTATGCTCTCACTGCCGTTGGGAATCCGAAAAGCGGTGGTGTAACCCTTCATAGGACCATAAAGTGCGATGTTATTTTCATTGCTGTTTTTGATGGAAGCCGTGGGAATAAAGACCTCGTTTCTATCCAGCACATAGCCCCAATCCCCGTCTGAACCGACACCCACCGCATAAATCCCTTTGATTGTATAATCGCTGTCCTCAAAAGGCTCGTAAATCTCGCCTTCTGCATTCAGATTTCCCTCTCCGCCGCTCCGGCCCGGAGAAGCCGCATAATTGGCATAGCGCAGCGCCAGGTGCAGGGAATCTCCCACTTTCAGCCCGTTCCTTCTGGCAAAGCCGCTTGATATCAGACACACTTTATTGCCCTGCTGATAGTCTTCCTGCGAAAAAGACTCTCCTTCTGCAATATAGGCCTGCTTCGTATAAAAAGCCATGATCAGGTTTAAATCCTGCGTTGCTGTCACGGGAAAATGCAGTGTACGCATTGCTAAATCCTCACAGAGCGCCAGCCATTGCTTCCCTTCTTCGGTATCATAAAAGCCCGGCGTCACCTCTGTAATCCAATCTCCCGTCATCTTAGTGGGCAGTCTGTTCCCCTCCGCGTCAGCCTGTGTGGAAAACGGCCCTGTCATCGGGATAAATTCAAAGGTGGCTGCAGCGCCCTTCTCCTCCCAATCGTGGGCAAACCCATCCGACAACGCCATCAGATAAGTCTTATCCGCATACAGCTTCTGCGGATGCTGCGTGTAATGATCGCATAAATAAATCGGGGAAGTATTGACCTGGTAAACGCTGTACAGTACACGCTTTACCTCAATCTTCACAGGACCTGCCGGCACACAGTCCTCTAAAGGGGATCCCTCTATGACCATATGCTGCCCATAACCCTCGTTGTCCTCCTTCAACTTATAATCAAACGGCTGAGCCTCATAGTAGGCGCGCTGCTCTGGCCCACTCAGATACCCGGCCCCCTCAAAATTAAGCACCTCATTAGAAATCCTCTCCCCGTAAACCGCCCTGTTATAATACCGGAAATCTTCCTCGTCCGCAAACCATATAGCTTCCTGCTCTGTCCGCTCCGGCATCTGTTCCACCGTGCCGATGGTCATGAAAATCTCTTCAAACCGCCGCAGATTGTCCCCGCTGAGTTTCCAGAGATTACCGCCTGCGCAGACCAAAGCTACCGTAAAAGAAAGCAATAGGAAAAAGAGCGCTGTTTTCACCGGCGTCCGTACAAGTCTGGTCAAGCTGCTCCTAATTGTTACCATATACTACCTCCATCCCAGAGAATGCTCGCTTTTTTACGAATCCTTCTTTGTAAGCATCTCCATCACGCTGAGTTTGTGGAGCGCCAAAATCGCCATTGCCGCCCCTGCCTGAAAAGCCAGGAAGAATATCGTTCCCGATAAAACAAGCACCCCCACCCTAGTGTGCAGGAAAACTGCCGCTGCCAGACTTCCCAGGCAACAGGCCGCCGCTTCCACAAACGTCATCTCCCCAAACAGTAGGAAAAAGCTTCTACCCTGCCCTGTCCCCAGAGAGCGCATGAGGGCGTATTCCTCCTGCCTGCTCTGCAGGGAAAGGTAACTGCAAAGATAACCGATGAAAATGACAATCGCCAACAGAAAGGGCAGCATCCCCTTAAGGAGCGCCAGATTTTTCGTGAGTGTATCCGCAGAACGGATAAACGACTCATCCATGATCGTCAGCGCATTGCCGTCCGTGCGCGGCATAGCCCGTGTGATCACCGACAAAAAAGTTGCCTCCTCATACATCTGCTTTTTCAGGTCATTTAACTGAAACGGATCCTTCACCACAAAGGAACCGGAATCCGCATAAAATGCGATATCCTGACTGTGATAAGCTTCCCGCATATAATCAAGGGGCAGGATAACTTCCGGCGGCACCCAGCCTCCCCGATAATCCTCAATCTGCATACTGCCAACGATTTTGCAGGTATCCGTAATCAACGGTTCGATAAATACCTCGCTCCCCTCCAGCGCATAGCGGTAATAAAACATGGTTAACATAACATCGTCTCCAAGATGCAGACCTTTCTCCTCCATAAGTTCCTCATCTAAAATGCAAACCTTCTGCGCCGTCTCAAGAACACTCTCATCTACGCCCTCCAGCCAGGTGATCTCTTCTCGTTTCATGCCGGAAACACCCTCCGGCGCATTCATGCCCATGCCGTAATGCTTCAGATTTTCCTTATATTCCTCCACAGTAAAGGCACCAAACCCGAACTTCAAGCGCACGGTAAAGACTGGATCTTTCACATACTCCGACTCCCGCACACACATCATCCGATCCTCCCGGATGGTCATACCCTCTCTCTGGGAGCCGTTTAGCGTGCTTATCCTGGCCGTAACTTCTAACACCCTGGGCAGATCAGCAAGCTGCCTTTTCGTGCTATCCATATTCCCTGCATAGACATCCAAAATCAGCACGGTCACCACCCCGATCAGGATATGCAAAATACTCTTTTTCCCATGCCGCACAACATTCCTCGCGGCCTGTCTGATAAAAAACTTCATGCAGCCCTCCCTGTCAGCGTCTCCCTTTTCTGTTCTTGTACGCTTCACTTTCCCAAACCCGTTTCAACTCGGCATAGCACTCTCCGTCCTCCTTGGTCAGTTCCACCTCCAGCGCCGCCAGCCGCTCTCTGTTCTCATTTACAATCCAGAGCGATAATTTCCCCCGCATTACCCGGCCAGCATCTTCCGGCCTGTCCGGCGCCACAAACCACTCAATGATACCTCCCCTTTCTCCGATATAATCATCCCTGAGCGTAGTAAACTGCCTGTCATAAAGATAATTTCCCTGCACCTCCAATCGAAACGTACATTTATATGGATAATAATAAGGATCAAAGGGCTCCTTTTTCAGCAGAATCCTCTCGCCCTCCACCAACTTCTGCCAGCCGTACTCCTCCGTGGCAGCATACACCATCACATCTTCCCCCATAAATCCCATTCTTACAAAACACAAAGTAGAAAGGACCAGACAGGCAGCGAGAACTGCCGCCGGTATTCTGGGGGCCAGTCTTCTCCTGTTCCGTTTTCTACTCTTCACGCCCACCATGATACGTTCCTTTGCAGACACATCAGGCACAATCCTTTGGCCTGCCGCATACAGACGTTTCTCCAAATCCTCTGCTAAAACATTCTGCTTTTCCTGTGTCATTTCTTTCCCACTCCGCGCTCTTTCTTCCATGACACATCTCTCCTTCCTCAAACATGCCGTTACCTCGTCTTCTCCAAAAGTTCCTGCAGCTTTTCCCGTCCTCTCTCCAGCCGCTTCCTGACAGCAGATTCCGAGAGTTTGAGCATCTGGGCAATCTCCTTTCCCTGATACCCCTCCACATAATGCAAAAGCAGCACCTCTCTGTAATTGGCAGGCAGAAGTAAAAGGCTGTCCATCAGTCTCGTATCCTCTTTTTCTTCATAATATCGGGATAACTGCTCCACCCCGATCTTCGGGTGATTCTTATAAAAACGCAGCCTGTTTTTACAGAGGTTGACATCCACCCGGATCAGCCATGCTTTCCGATGTTCCTCCGTTTCGAACGTCTTCCCCTTCTCCACATGTTCCATATATTTAATCAGTGTATCCTGCACCACATCCTCAGCGTCAAAAGCGTTCTTCATCATCACAAAGGCAATCCGGTAAAGCATATTCCCGTATTCCTGAAAAACCTCCTCCACGCTCTGATTCGGTTTGTCCGTCTTTTTCTCCAACATGTCACCGCCTTCGGGCGTCCCCATCTTTTCTTCTGTTTTCTATTGTACCAATAATCATCTTTATAAGTAAAACACATAGCGATATAAAAATGTGACATTCTTTCCCCCAAAATTTTTATATCATTCGTCATTTATCATTCGTCATTTGGGAAAATTAATCTTTCCCTAAAAATAAAAGTATGGTATAATACCACCGGTTTAAGGAACATTTACGCCAAATTATATTGTAAAGTAATCCCAATGATTAAGACAGCGTCATAGCGTAAACAAGAGTCATAAGAGAATGGACAAGAAGATACAACGGATACTCAGTATATTCATAGCAATATCTCTGCTCTTCGCGGGAATGTATGCAGATACGGTCCTGGCAGAAGATTTTTTTGCGTACGATTTGACTGGAAAAATGACTGCCAGTCTCGCTCCACTCCATTCAGATATCAACCATGACGCCATATGCACCACAGAATCGCCTGCCGTACATAATACCGCCTCGCAATCACGGGTAAAATACCAGCAGCGTTACCGGGAAGTCATCGAGTTCCTTTATTTTCAATGCCCCGGATTAGGTTCCATGGCATTGGAAAAGTCCTGCATACACCATACAGCAACATATTTATTCTATCGCACCCAAAATGAACTGATCACGGAATATGTTTATCAATCAGACGGGAAGAAGCGAATCTAAAACTGTATTTCTGAAAGGGAGAAGTGTATAACTTAATAACAGTTTTAGAAAGAAGGGAAATATATGTTGGCACAGGTTGTTGCAGTAATCATATTTATTGCAATGTTTATTTTTATTGTGACCGAAATTGTGGAGAGACATGTTGTTTCGCTTGTTTGTGCACTGTTTACGGTCATTTTTGTTTTTGGTTTTGGAATGCACAGCATGACAGCGATATTTGAAACCTTGAATATCAAAAGCATTTTTACCATAGAATTCTGGTATCTGTCTGGCGAGACATCGGGAAGCAGCACCGGCATCAACTGGGAGACGATCCTGTTTATCTTTGGTATGATGATCATGGTAGAAGGAATGGCGCGCGTTGGTTTTTTCAGGTGGCTCTGTATGCGCATCGCCAAACTCGTTCATTATCAGGTGATACCGCTCTTTATCACTTTTATGATCTTATCGACCATACTGGCGATGTTTATCGACAGCATTACCGTGATTCTATTTTTGGCCGCCGTGACGATTGAACTTTCGCAACTTTTGAAATTTAATCCGATCCCTATGATTTTATCCGAAATTTTCTGCGCAAATCTTGGCGGCTCGGCTACCATGTGCGGGGATCCACCCAATATTATCATTGGCACCTCGCTGGGTTATTCCTTTACGGATTTTGTGACAAATACCGGTGTGATTGCCGGCGTCTGTCTGATTGCCGTATTGATATATTTTTATCTGATATTCCGCAAAGAACTTAAGGCAGATATGTCAAAGCCAGTGGATTACAACAGTCTGCCAAGCCCGGAATCCACAATCACTGACAAGAAGGGATTTGCGGTAAGCTGCCTTATCTTTACCGCCGCCATCGTCCTGTTGGTAACCCACGCACAGACAGGACTTACCGTTTCCACGATCGGTTGTCTTGTTGCCATAGCAACCTTAGTAACCTCATGGAAATATGCTATATTGTTATTAAAAAAGGTGGATTACAAGACACTGCTGTTCTTTATCGGTCTGTTTGTCGTGATCGGCGGACTGGAACAGACAGGGATCTTGGAAATCATGGCAGGATTCATCGGCAGACTCAGCGGCGGCAATATCATGGTCATGGTCGCGATCATCATATGGTTATCGGCGGTTGTCAGCGCATTTGTGGATAATATTCCGTTCGCAACCACGATGATACCAATCATCAAAAGCCTGTCGGCTGCGTATGGCGTTGATCTTTCCATGCTTTCCTGGACACTGGCGATGGGAACAGACATCGGCGGAAGTGCCACCCCCATCGGCGCGTCAGCAAATGTTGTGGGCGTTGCCACTGCATCCCGGGAAGGTTATGTGATAAAATGGGGCCTTTACTGTAGAAAAATGATGCCGGCCACCGTAATCGTTGTCCTGCTGTCGATGCTTTTGATTTATTTTAGGTATTTATAAAGGGAGGTGGAATGGATGGAAAAACAACTGATCATTTCCGTTGGAAGAGAATATGGCAGCGGCGGTCACGAAATCGCTGAGAAGCTGGCAAAACATTATGGCATTCAACTGCTTGACCACAATCTGCTTGACGAGATTGCTGCAAAAAAGAACGTGAAGATGGATCATTTAAAGGATTTGGATGAGAAACATAAAAACCCCTTATCTTCAAGAACCGTAAGAGGCTACAGCAGTTCACCGGAAGAGAACATGCTGTATCTTCAGTTCGATTATCTGCGGGATAAGGCGGATGCTGGAGAATCTTTTGTGATTGTGGGGCGATGCAGTGAAACAATCTTGAAACAGTATGACAGTATGATCTCTATCTTTATTCTTGCGGACCGCGATAAAAGGACCGAGCGTATCATGCGATTGTATCACCTGACGGAAAGCGAAGCCGTCAAAAAGATTCGTGAAAAAGACACCAGCCGCAGACGTTACCACAACAGTTTCTGCGTCGGGAAGTGGGGAGATTGCAGAAATTACGATGTCTCGCTCAACAGCAGTAAGCTGGGAATTGATGGATCCGTGAAACTGCTGACGGACTATATTGACAGAAGAATACGGTAAATATACTATAAGCTGCCGGGGAATCTTCCGGCAGCTTATATCGTAGGAGCATTGCCTAAAATTCCATCCGTTCCAGAATATCCTGCCATGCCTCCTCATCTATTTCCTCATCTCGGAACAGTTTCCTCCTGTCCTCCTCCGTAATCTTGCGGATAACCCTGCATGGATTGCCTGCCGCGATACACCAGTCCGGAATATCCTTAGTCACTACGCTGCCTGCGCCTATGACCACATTACTGCCTATATGAACGCCGGGACATACCACCGTATTTCCCCCGAACCATACATTATCTCCCACCGTCACTTCCTTGCCATATTCATAGGCCGAATTACGGCTGACCGGATGAATTGGATGTCCAGCTGTATAAATCGCTACATTGGGAGCCATCTGACAGTTATCGCCAATCTTGATCTTGGCCACGTCCAAAAGCGTACAATTATAATTGGCGAAGAAATTCTTTCCAACCTCGATATGCTTCCCATAATCACAGTAAAAAGGCGGATTGACAAAGGCGTCTTCGGATTTTCCGAAAAGCTCCCTTACCGTTTCCTTGATCCCCGCAAAATCGGAACGATCCATAAAATTCAGTTTTTGCAGGATCTTCCTGCACACAAGCTGTTCTTCAAAAATGGTATCGTCTGAAATGTAAGCCATGCCCGCATCCCTGCGCTGCCTGTTCGTCATTTCTGTCTTCATTTTACTTTCCTCCATCACACATTATTACAATATCACCTTAGTCTGCGCTCTTCTTCCAAATCCTCCGCTGTGATTTTCCTGTCTTTATAATAATACATTTTATCCTTTTCGCCAATCTCCCTGAGTACCCTGCACGGATTCCCCACAGCAACACTGTTTGCCGGGATATCATCTATCACTACACTTCCTGCACCAATTACCGTATTTTCCCCGATAGTCACTCCCGGACAGATTGTCACCCCAGCCGCAATCCAGCAATTATCCCCGATAGTCACAGGCAGGGAATACATATATTCTCTCATCTCCGGATTGATGGGATGGCCCACCGTTGCGATCGTAACCGCAGGGCCGAACATCACTTTCCTACCGACCGTTATCTTTCCATCATCCACAAAATTGCAGTTAAAATTCACATAGGAACCTTCCCCTATCGTAATATTGTATCCATAACAGCAATAAAATGGCGGCTCTATCCACGCATCCGTTTCTTTTCCAAACAATTCTTTCATCGCCGCCATCCGTCCGTCAGTATCCTCCGGTGAAGTATTATTAAATGCAATCATACGTTTCTTCCCGCTTACCCTGTCTTCGGGAAGCCCTTCACAGTAATCCGTAAACAGCTTTCCATTCGCAATTCTTTCTCTCATCGTCATCGTCTTATCCTCCTTTTCCTTTCTCTATAAGTTGTCTTGTGTAAGGTCCCTGACCCATTTATATTTTCTATAATGCCGATAGACTGCCGGAAGCTTAATCATTTCATCCAGATTTACAATTAAGTATACTATAATAACAGGAAATTGAAAAACAAAAGCCGCAAGAAACCCCAATGGAACAGTCATACACCACAGAGTTACCGTATCACACAGGAAACCAAACCTTGAATCTCCGCCCGCGCAAAAGATGCCTCCGATCGTTGTTGCATTAACAGACTTTCCAACCATATAGCAGGAACACATAACAAACATCCATTTCAGATAGGTATTTGCATTGTCACTTAAATCCGTCACTGTCAAAATGAGTGGACTGAGGAAAAGCATGATAATCCCCGATACCACACCGCACGCGATAGACAGCCGGCACAGCTTACCACCATATTCTTTTGCTTTATCCAATCTGCCAGCGCCCAATTCATTGCCGACCATGATTCCGCCGCCGCTCCCAAGCCCAAAGCAGAAGCAGGCAACAAGGTTTTTCACAATATTGACAATGGAATTGGCCGCAACAGCATCCGTCCCTAAATGTCCCATGATAACCGAATACATGGTAAAGCCCACACCCCAGACAATCTCGTTACCCAAAACAGGAAAAGAGTATTTCCAGAAATCCTTACGCAAAACTTTGTCATCATGTATCATATGGCTAAGCTTTAATTTAATGCGGTCTTTCTTTGCCGTCTCCAAAATGCACCATGCCACCTCTATCCCCCTGGCGATCACCGTGGCCAGAGCCGCACCCGCAATCCCCATCTGAGGCAGTCCACACCATCCAAAGATAAAGATGGCATTCAATATAATATTGACCACAACACTTACAGAACTGATCACACTGGATTTTGTCGCTTTACCGGTGTTCTTCAATATACAAAGGTACACTTGTGAAATACCTGTCAAGAGAAAAGCCAAAGAGACTGTCCGCAGATATATCCTGCCGCCCTCCATCAGGGCCAGTTCGTTTGTAAATATGCGCATTAAAGTATCCGGAATGAACATCCCCGCAAGGAAAAACATAAATGAAACGATGGCTGTAACTTTCATGACATAGGCAAAAATCCGTTCAACAGCTGCCTTATCACCCTTGCCCCAATATTGGGCCGCAAACATGGAAAGCCCTATGGTCATTGCCAGAAGAAATAAGTTTTCAACAAAAGTAACCTGACTTGCCAGGGATACCGCTGACAGCGAATCCTGTGTCAGCATACCAAGCATAAAAGCATCTGAAGCACTGACCAGCGCCAGCATGAACTGCTGGAAAGCTATTGGAAACACAAGCGTCAATAGCTTTTGCATAAATTCAGATGATTTTTTCTCTTTCATCTCTCTACCCACCTCACATCGTTTTCCATTTGACAATATCAGATTTTTGCAGTAAAATCATTCAATATTCTTTATATTTATATAACAATCTTCCATTTGTGAGGTATTTTTATGGATAACAGCACAAGATACTGCTCCGTATTCAATTCAGATTCTTCTGAGACAGTCGCATATAATAATCCACTGTTCCCCGCTTATGTAGTATACGGGTTCCTATCCTCTTATCCGGACTATTCTTCCATCAGCCACTGGCATAAAGACCTGGAATTTATCTTAATAAAAAAGGGAACTATGACCTACAATGTCAATGGCCGGCTGATCGAGCTGGCTGAAGGCAGTGGAATCATGGTTAACAGTTACCAGCTTCATTATGGGTTTTCTGCGGAACATAACGAATGCGAATTTATCTGCATTTTACTCTCCCCGGAGTTGCTGCAGGTGAATAATTGGTTTTATCAAAATCACATTGATCCTATCACCGGAAATTCGTTTTATCCCTACCTATATCTTAAGAGAAACGACTGGACGGCATCCATCATGGAAAAACTGGATGAAATCTATGACTCCTTTGGAAAAATCCCTGCAAAGCCTTCGTCCTATTTTGAATTGATGAAAGATTATTTCACGATCATGAAAACAATATATGAAAACCTTGCACTTGAAAACCAGACACAGAAGACAGAATCCCCTGACCTGTCTTCCCTCAGAAATATGATGACCTATTTAGAAGAGCATTATATGGAACACATCTCCCTGACAGATATCGCCCTGTCCGGCGCCTGCTGCAAAAGTAAATGTGCCCTGCTTTTTAAAAAGTATCTGCGCGATACCCCAATTACTTATACCACCAAACTTCGATTAAGGAAAAGCCTTTCCATGCTGCTTGGCTCCAATAACAGCATTGCCGCTATAGCTTATGAATATGGGTTTAGCGGAGCGAGCTATTACTGCGAATCTTTCAAAAAATATTATGGCATATCGCCATTGATGTATAAGAAGAAACAAGCTGCTGTTTTCCCTGCCTCCATCACACATTCCCCGCATACACCTTTTCCAGATACTTCTCTGCCGTCCTCACAAGGCGGTACAGCTGCTCCACGTCCGTAGCTTCCCTGTCCCTCATGCGATACCGCGGGAAAAAGCGGGTGATATGAAGCGGGATTGTCGGACTTAAATCGGCAATCCATTTGGCCTGCGCTTCCATATCCTCAGTAGAATCATTCTCCCCCGGCACAATCAGCGTAGTCAGTTCCACATGACAGCTTTCTACCGCTCTGACAATAAAGGTCTTGACCGTCTCCAGATCCCCGCCAAGTTTCCGATAGTACTCTTCACGAAAGCCCTTCAGGTCTATGTTCATAGCATCTATCCAAGGTAACAGTTCCTCAAGCACTTCCTGCGAAGCAGTCCCATTTGTCACAAGAACATTCAACATGCCGTATTCCCTCACCAACTTGGCTGTATCACGGATAAATTCCCAGCCCACCAAAGGTTCATTATAAGTATAGGCTACGCCAATATTCCCTGCCCTTTTCTGTTCCTTCCACATAAGCGCCAGATCTGCAAGCTGCCTGGGAGAAACACGTTCCGTGTCAATGGTCTTTTTGTCTGCCATGGAAATCTCATGATTCTGGCAAAAAGGGCATCGGAGGTTACAGCCATAGCTTCCCACAGACAGTACCATGCTTCCCGGATGAAAATCATAGAGAGGCTTCTTTTCTATGGGATCCAGTGCCATAGAAGTAATCCAGCCGTAGTTTTCGCAGACGATCTCCCCGCCCTCGTTTTTCCTGGCTCTGCACAGCCCGGTCTGTCCCGGCTCCAACGCGCAGTGATGCATACATACCTGACAAATTGTTTTCATCGCACTCTCCCACATGCTTCCCGCTTGTGCATAAACTCAGCTCAATATATTCCTACTCAATGCATTTCTACTCAACGCATTACTGCCCAACGCTGTCCTTCAATGGTGCCGTATCACTTCAAAGCGCTCCAACTCCACGCTCTCATACTCTTTGATTCCCGCCTTCTGCTTGGCTATGGCAATCTGCTGCTCTATTGTATCCACACCCTCCAGATTCGGCAGCAACAGCCCGCGCCTTCCGCCTCTTGTCACGATAACGCCATACCGCGCCACATCCAATTCCTCTGGGGAGGAAATTTTCTCTGTCTCTCCCAATACGTCAACGCTGATTGTCAGGCGCTCTACCTCCCAGTCTTCCACGGGCAAAAATCTGGGATCCTCCGAACAGGCGCTGACGGCATTGTGCATGATCTCCTCCGCAAGAGATCCCCTGACCGCCTGGATGGTTCCGATACAGCCTCTAAGCCTCCCATCCTCCTTCAAGGATACAAACGCACCCGCTCTGTTTTGATACAATTCCTCCGGCAGATCTTGAGGCATCATGGGAAAAGTCCCTGTCCTTACAAATCTCTCGATGGTATACCTGGCCAATCTGACGTAAGCGTCTTCCTGTTCCCGTCTGACGCGAAGTTCCTGCTGCTCCTTCTCCTCATACTGCTCCAAGAAATTGCGTGTCTCGTCATCGCCGCAGGGCCGATAGGTACAGATGCCATATCCCACCCCAAAAGGCCCCTCATAAGAAAGCTGTTCTGCCTCCACGCCGGTCCGGTCAAATGCACCCGCCATGATGGTAAAGGAGCGGTGCCCACACTCCGCAGCCTTCTCGCAGAACTCTTCCGTAAACTCCAACAATTCCCCAAAAGCGCCCCTGCCCATCACCTCCATGATCCGTGCATCGTAAGCAGGCCCCTCCGCCTGATAGCCATAGGGACCGTCCTCCTTCAGCTTATGGGATAAGTCGCCGCTGGCAATCACTACCGTGTTCCGCCCAAGGGACTGTGCCGTCTGCCTGATACACTGTCCCAGCCGATAATGTGCCACCAAGGGCAAACCCGACAGACCGATTCTTACCAGGCGGTATCCCGTCCAGTACTGATTCACGAAATACAAGGGCACCATGGTGCCATGATCCAGCTTCTTCTCCCGTTCTCCCAACGTCCCCGCCGGCAAACCAATCTCCTCCGCTTTCTCACACAGCCCACGGACAAATTCCGTGTCATAGGCCACTTCCATGGATGTCCGTCTGGCACGGAACTGCCCGAAGTCGCCCCTTGCACCCGGACCGGGCGATATGTGGAAATAGTCCGCATACATGGTCTGGTGCGGGGAAAGGAGTATGATCGTCTCCGGCTGCAGACGGCCAATCATCTCCGCTGCCTTCTGGTATGCATCAATCGTCTTCTGAATTTTCTTTTCTTCACCTTCGCCCACATCGGGTATGATGAGCGGTGGGTGCGGTACCATGAATCCTGCCAAAATTCCCATGATGATCCTCCTGTGTTTGTATGGCTCCGGGATGTCTTTTTGTATGATTAAAGTTTATGTCGGGGTTTAGAAAAAGTCAACCGCCCCGCTTCCTATAAATTCCTCCGCGTTAAGCAGGCCCCAACGATTGCTCCTATCAAAGCAGGCAGTGCTATTCTGATGAACAGCCATTCGAATGCGTGAAACGCCACTCCGATAACTGTGGTTTCGGGATGACTATAATCCCACCCCAAGTAAGGGCTGTTTAACACGAATAGGGCCACAAAAATAACCACTATAACCGCACTCAATGAAATAAAAAGCCAATGAACTACCTTTTGTCTCATTGCTTTTCCCTGCGCAAGCTGCAGGTTTATGACCTCAAGTTTCTCGGAAATTGCTCTCAGATCATCAGCCTTCGTCTCGACAACATTTTCTCCAAGCAGTGTACTTACAGGTGTCTCAAATACTTCTGATATGGAAATCAACATATCCGCATCCGGGACCGACAGACCTTGTTCCCATTTAGAGATTGTTTGCCTCACCACATTCAACTTGATTGCAAGTTCCTCTTGCGAAAGCCCTCTGGATTTTCTGATTGCTTTTATGTTTTCGTTTAACATCAGGGATTACCTCCTTCATTATCATTATACTACGAATTATATGAAGCACTCCCCGTTGCGGCAAGCAACGCAGATTAACATTGTGGTATTCTTCTGACATTAATGGTCTTCGATGTAGTCAATTGCCGCTATTACATTTCTGATCCTTTCCCGTTATATTCAGAAAGGAAAAGCCCCACAACCGTTATGACAGGAACCATGTAAATATAAACGCTGGTCTTAACCGCGCCAAGCACCTTTACTGCAAAGTTCCATGTGACGAAACAGAGTGCAGAAACCCCGGTAATCAAATGTCCCTCCATCTCTCTGTACGCAGGCATGGCTGTCACCTGGATTGAAAAGCACGATCCTACCTTACTCCCGCTCCCTGACTGTCACCAGAACTCTGTCCCCCGGCTGTTTCCCTATCCGGCAACGGATATCTTTACGTACACCTATAATATAACACACGCTTCCGTCAGCATTCTTTACTCCCATATTTACAACACTGCCATCATATGGCTCCCCGTCAAATGTGGCGTGTACCTTCACCCTTCCCCTCCCAAACTCTTTCCTGATGTCATAGGGGAAGATAACATATGCACCACCTGTCTCCCCCGCTTCGTAGAGCAGAGATTCAAATTCATAAATTCTTCCATTCACTGCCTACATCCTCCAATCTGTTTCCTCCCCATCTCATACCCTAATGCTGTATCTTGTTCTCGCCGCTATTCAACATTTCCGTTAAATTAGTCGGCGGGAGAATACTGTCTATCTTTTCATATAATTTATCGTCAAAATGATAACGAAGTTCGCATTCCCTGTCGAAAATCATGGTCGGCTCTTCCTGAACAGTTACAGCCTCCCACACAGGCAGCTTGTCACTTTGGGGCTTACCAGTCCTCACAAACGCCATGAATGCTTCGAACATCTGGCTTTCCAACCGCTCTCCGACTTCCGGGATCTGACATACCTCTACCAGATCTATATTATGGAAGAAGAAAGGGATGTCCGAACAATGCCATGCAATCTTATTGTGGTGGATTGGAAATTCCAGCGTGAAATCATACAGATATGTGCCTGCTTTTTCTCCCTGTGCATGCAGCTTGGCAAGCTGTTTTGAGGGCTGTCTCATAATACGGTCAACCAAAAGTAAGTCTGTTGCATTCTTTCCCGGGTAAATCTCCTGGAACAACTGGATCATTTCATCCGTATGTTCCCCATAGACAGCACTTACAATTTCTTTTACCTGCTCCTCTGTCAATTGGTTTTTATCATATTCTGCCGGCGTGAATGCAAATTCGCCAAACACACTGCCCACCATAAGCGGGATCTCAAAGGCTTGCTCTCGGAAACCGTAGTCCAGCGGGTTCCCCTTATAGTAATCATTTACCAGAGGCCCGTTTCCTACATATCCGCCCTGTATAGTGATTGCTGGGCATACTTTGTTATAAGCATTGGCAAGCTCATAATAAGGAATCGTCTCAAGCTTCTCCACTTCACCCTCAGAAAGGCCAAGTTCCTTTAAGATTGCCCTAACAATCATACGCCCGTCTCCCGTGCAGGATGGCATAAGGGATGCATTGCCCACCCCACTCATGATCAGGCCTCGGTGAAACAGCCCGTCCGCATCCGCAATCTGCATCAGGTCGGCAACCTTCATTCCGCCGCCTGACTGTCCGAAGATTGTTACATTTTCCGAATCACCACCAAATAAAGAGATATTGTTATGCACCCACTTAAGCGCAGCTACCATATCCGCATGGCCGGCATTGCCGGAGTTCGCATATTTTTCACCAAACGGGGAAAGGTCAAGATACCCAAGTATATTCAATCTATGGTTAATGGAAACGACCACCACATCCCCCTGCATGCACATATTGAACCCGTCATAAGCAACCTGCTCGATGGAAGAACCTGCAAAATATCCGCCGCCGTGAAGCCATACAACCACTGGAAGTTTCTGCTCACTGTCCAGCGTTTTGGTCCAAATATTCAGATTCTGGCAATGTTCATCCTGCGGCCAGTAACGATGCGGCACCATAAGTTCGGCATTGGGCGTATCTTTCATCATAAGCGGACACACAAACCCATATGAGGTTGCGTCTTTCACACCCTCCCATCTGCTTTCTTTCGGCATCTGGAATCTGTCCGCATAAGCATAGGGAACTCCCTTGAAAATATATTCTCCATGATAAAAATATCCTTTCAGTTTACCGCTTGTCGTTTCCAATACGGGCACATCGTCAAAATTAAATTCAGCCATCCTGTTTTCTCCTCTCTGTGTCAATTGTCCTTTTCATTTCATGTCTCCACAAATTTTCAAATACTTCCAATTTTATTATAAACCTTTATGCGTTTATTCACAGTAAATTTCTATCAGACGGTTTCTTTTTTCCTCATCCAGGTTATATTCCCTTTCAAAGAATTCATCATAACTGTTATATTTTCCTTGGATGGAACTGATGGTCAGTCGGATAAAATCTTCCTGAACACCCAGCAGCGGTTCACACATCTGCCTGTATTTTTCAGGAATATTCAGCTGTCCGGCCAAATCGTCCATTCCCTGTGTCAGGTATTTATTGGAAAGCAGATATTCTTTCACCGCATCTTCCTCGTCCATCCCCAGCGCCATCATGATCAAAAAGCCGGCAACTCCCGTCCTGTCCTTTCCGGCAGTACAGTGGAAATAGATATTGCCATCATTTTTTAAAAGAAGTTCAAACAGTCTCTGATATGCCGGATTTTCAAATGCCATCGTGCTATATCCCTCTTTTAAATATCCAAGAATAGCTTGAAACTGATGTGCATCCATTTTGTTCTTTATTATCTTTTCAAAATCAAAACCGTTTTCATCATGCTTTTGCACTCTCAAGGCACTGATCTGCTCATAGTCTGCAACACGAAACTCGTAATCCTTTGCCATTTCAGCTTCCTTGTTATCACGAAAGTCAAGAATATGTCTGATTGCTAACGTATGTTCAAAATAATCGGCCTGTTCCTGTGTGATCCGGTTTAAAGCGCCTCCGCGAAAAATCATATTCTTCTTCATGACTTTACCATCACCATTTTTATAACCACTAATATCTCTGAAATTACGTATATTCATATTCATCCTTATTTCTCCTTAAACAGCCTCAAAGGGCCACTGACTAGTTTGCGTGATAGTATAAATCACCCGACATGAGCATATCCCCACGGTATTTCATCGAAACATTTATAAAACTCACTATTATCCCAATCTGACACTGGACGATAATCATAGGCAACTCCATTTATATGAAAATTCGGGCAGCTGTCTGTCGCCATAGACAGTTTCACTACATCCCCGTTTGCCAACGTCAATTCCAAACAGGCACATTGTGTTCCACACTCTGTTCCTCCATATATATATTCCGCATTACGAAACCACTCTTCAAACTTTTGCAGCGTCTCTGCGTCTGTTATGGTCTGACTATAAAACTGCCCGCCGGTAAAAGTGGACTTAACATCTAACTTAGCGGATACAATATCTTTTATCTGGGAAACATCGTACTGTTGATAACCTGCCTTTTCCATTAACATGATCTGTATATAATCGCACAGCTTAGGCGCTTCTATCAAGCACTCCATCATACCATTTTCATCATCATATATGTAATATAAGTACCCTTCTTCAAACGCTCTTATTTCTATGTCATTATAAATTATCTGCCAGCCTCTTTCTTTATGACCTTCCCATCGTTTGTCAAACGGTTCCCCTTCCAAATCCAGCGCCTCTACTTGCGCTGACAGCCATTCCTGATCCTGGTCTGTAGGAATATAATAATAGTAGGCGTATTCCTTTATCATGGAAGGCTGCACCTTGATACATACCTTGTCAGCTTCCGGCTGTTCATAAAGCACGATATCTTGTATCGTATCATCTTCTGCCGGAATTTCTTCCGTCTGTATGGAAATATCAGATACCTGTATATCAGCGACAGCTTCCTGCTGAGCAGCACCTTCCTCACCCGGCATCTTCTCCGTGAACTGACTGTTATCCTTAGCTTCCTCCGAATAGCCATAGGGCTCTGTACTTCCTGCCGGATTCGTCAAAAAACATACCGCCAATATAGCCAATACCGCTGCCGCCGCTACAATAACCCATACTGTCGGCTTTTTATAATGCAATACGGATTTCACTCTTTCCTTTACCCCTACTTCCCCAAAAGCTAACGGACACACCATGATCAGGCTCCTTGGTCTTGCACAGGATAACAGCACTTTAGAATACTCTTTTTTCTCTTGGAATGTCATATCTTTGGCTGCTTTTTCATCACATGCCAGTTCAATATCCTTGCAGAACAGAAAATATGAAAACCAACAGAGAGGATGAAACCAATAGATACACAACAATAGATAACCCAGCGCTTTCCACCAATAGTCTTTTCTTTTCAGATGCGCAGATTCATGTGCCAGAATATAAGGCATCTGTGCCTCACTCAGGGCAGAAGGCAGATAAACTTTTGGCCTTACAATCCCCAAAATAAATGGTGATTTTACGGCATCACAAATATAAATATTATCCCTGACACGTACAGCTTCTCTTACAAGTCTATGCAGCTTTCCAGCGCTGCCTATTGCACCAATGATCAGTAGAACCATACCGCCGCCCCAGACAAGACCGGCCACATAGGTAATGATCTGCAAGGGTGCCACACTGTTGGATTCCGGATACGCAAAAGTTTCTGTCAGCATTGGGTTTATCGTATTTTCAACAATCGTCAGACGGCTGTCTATGGACGGTATATAATTCTGCACTTTCCCTTCCACAACTGTACTGGATTTTATAGGTTCTGCACATGGCACTATACTGAACGGACTTTCAACAGCAAACGGACAGATCAGCCTGATCGCCACAACTCCCCATAACAGGCAGGTCACCCGTTTGGAAACCTTTCGAAATAACAGCCTGACACATAAAACCGCCATGATTAACCATCCGGCCGTAATGCTCATATTTAATAATTTTAAGAAAATGGCACCCATATCCTTTACTCCTCTGCCCTGTCAATCATCCTGCGGATTGCCTCTGCTTCCTCCGCTGTGATCCGGGAACCCTGCATAAATGCCGCAATAAATGCCGGAAGAGAACCTGCAAAAGTATCTTCCACATATTGTCTGCTCTGCATAGAATAGAATGCCTCCCTGGAAATCACGGCAGTTACCACTCCATTTTCATTCCGGAATAACCCTTTATCTATTAATCTCCGCAATACATTATGTGCCGTGGTTCTCTTCCAGTTAAATTCTACCGCTGTCATCTTTACCAGTTCAGACGAAGTAACCGGCTCGTGTGCCCAAATCATATCTGCATATCGTGCCTCAATAACACCTAACTGTATCTCTGCCATGTGCTTCCTTCTCCTTTTTGAGACTATTTGTTGTGGTCTCTATTATAGACTACACCAAATAGTCTCAAAAATCAAGATGTAACGCCACTGGGAAGAAAGTGGAATGAAATGGCTAAAAACAAATTCAACGTAAGCGCTTAATAATCACTGCAAGGCGGCACAAACGCAGACTGCCGCATATGGCGGTTGACCATAGCGGCAATTAGCTTTTGTTTATTTATATTTTATCTATCCTTTCCAATTCTTCTTTCGTAAAATGCGCGTGTTCTGCTACAGCTATATTTTCCACAATCTGTTCAGGTTTCGATGCACCAATCAGTACAGAACAGACTTCGTCATCCTTCAACACCCATGAAAGTGCCATCTGCGCCAGCGTCTGTCCCCGTTCTCCAGCCAGTTCATTCAGACACTTGATCTGTTTCAACCTTCTCTCTGTCAGATCGGCCGCATGCAGAAACCTTGCATCTTTCGCAATACGGCTATCTTGCGGTATACCATGCAGATATTTGTCTGTCAGCATTCCCTGTGCCAATGGACTAAATGCTATAATTCCTATCCCCGCTTCTTTGCAGTATGCCTTTACTCCATCTTCCTCGATTGTTCTGTCAAAAATAGAATATCTCCTCTGGTTCACAATAAAAGGACAATGCAATTTCCGTAAAAGTTCCACCGCCTTTTCCGTATACTCTTTGTCATAATTGGATACTCCCGCATAAAGTGCTTTCCCACTCCTTACAATATCCGCCAAGGCAGTCATAGTCTCCTCCAAAGGCGTTTCTTTATCCATGCGGTGATGATAGAAAATATCCACGTAATCCAACTTCATACGTTTTAGGCTTTGGTCTATGCTTGCCATTAAATACTTTCTGCTGCCGTGATCGCCATAAGGGCCACTCCACATATCGTATCCGGCTTTTGTCGTAATCACCAGTTCGTCCCTGTACGGGCGAAAATCTTCATCCATCAGTCTGCCTAAATTTGTCTCTGCGCTTCCATAGACAGGACCATAATTATTTGCCAGGTCAAATTGCGTAATGCCATGATCAAAAGCCGTCCTGCACATTGCCTTCATCATGTCATAGTTATCCTTTGATCCAAAATTATGCCAGAAGCCTAATGAAACTGCCGGGAACTTCATCCCACTCTTTCCCACTCTATTATATTTCATCTTTTCATAGCGCGTATGGTCTGCTACATAAATATCTGCCATTCCATTTCCCATCCTCTCTATATCAGTTCAGGATATAAATATTCTGTACAATCAACTTCAAATATTCAGTCCTCATTTAAATACTTTAACACAAAGTTGTAATTCACACAATTTATAATAACCTGCATTCCCGAATCCTGTGTATATCCTTGTAGCTTTCAAGATGTGTGATTGCCCTGACACCCTTGATTGTCTTTATATTTACAATACACTTGAAATTTCAAGATATCATATTTTCCATCTTCAAACCGATGTGGCAGACTAGCATGAGAGACTGGGCGGCGGAACACAGGCAGATTCCATAATGGACAGAATCATCCATAACTCTTATACCATACCTACGACAGATAATAATCTGAGAAAACTGTACGATTCCAGGAGGGCAAAAGCTGTAATTGATTCATTATGCTAATTTCATGTATTTACAGTAACGTTGGCATGGCTATGACGATAGTCATGCCATTTGTGATAAGACTATATGTAGTATTTTATGGTGGCTCTCAAGCATGATAATAATAGTGAAAATGCAGTGGCTCTCAAGTGTGAACACAGTGGCTTCCAAGCGTGATAATAATCACTGATGCCAGCTATTTTCCCGACAAAGCTCCGCTGATGCTGCACAAAAGATTCATCCTACTTTCAATTATTATTTCATCAGATTATCTTAACAGCGCCATATTTCCCGTCAATTTATTAACCTTCTTTTTTGCACCACAAATGGCGATACCAAAATAATTCAACTCCGTTTCTGAAACATCCTTCATCTTTTCAATAAACTCCTCATAGGTTTTGCACCCCTGTGCAAGGTCTGAGAAATCTACCACCGTCAAATCCGAAAACTCCGGCTCATACAGCTTCTCTCGGATAGACTTGATCACCTCCACATTTCCCTTTAAGATTGGCACCGGGAATTCAATGATCCCCAAATGACCGTTTCCTGTCCTGTCATATACATCTGCGCCTACGACCTCCGGCATCTGCTTCCCCAGCGTGATGCCCATGATTGCCGCCGTGTTTGCTATGATGCCAAGCGGCAGGTTCCCGTCAATCACCATGACACATTTTTCATTCTGTAAATCCATTTTCTATTCCTCTTTTCCGGAGGATTTCTCCTTCTGTTTTTTCTGATAACAGCGGTAGAGATAAGCCCTGCAAAAGCCTAACCGCCCATACTGCTCCGGCAGTCCTTCCTTCCCCGGAGTATCTGCCAGTATCCTTACGATTCCATTTGCCGCTGCAAACCGCAGGATGTCCTCCATGTCTATATCCGGCAGACTTGCGTTTCCCTGTCGGGGAACAGGCTAATGATCTGCTCCTCCGTCCTTATCGCAGGCTCATTCACTGTTCCCACTCCCTTTCCCGTTATATTCAGAAAGGAAAAGCCCTGCAACCGCCAGAACCGTTCCCATAACGGAAACCCACGTTACCGGTTCCTTCAGCACCAGTACGGAAGTCACCACCGTTATGACGGGAACCATGTAAATATAAACGCTGGTCTTAACCGCACCAAGCACTTTTACCGCAAGGTTCCATGTGACAAAGCAGAGTGCGGACGCCCCCAGCCCAAGATACAGGATATTCAGCAGATGCGTCACATCCGCAAACCGTTCCAACCCCATTTCACGGTACACAATTTTACAAAAAGCAGTAACATTTTGTACTCTCGCGGCAGTCGCCAAATGTTCGTGCAAGTACGCCCACTTGGCTCGTTGCCCGCGGAAATCAAAAAGGAACAATGCCGGAACCATGAACAGGATGCCGTAAAAGAAAGTCCTCCGCGTGGTGAGTATGACCGGGTAGCCGAAGCTGCTGATCTTCCTTGTCAGTATGGAATAGCACGCCCACACAAAAGCCGCAAGGACTGCCAGCAAATCCCCCATCAGATTCAGTTCCAGTTTAGAGCCGTTAAAGCTGATTAGCGCAACACCCGCCATCGCCACCACAAATCCTATGAAAAAATTTGCTTTTAGCTTCCCTTCTGCTTTCAGGAACAGGCGCGACAGGATTGCCGTGAAAAACGGTGCAACCGAAATGATGACTCCCACGTTGGATGCCATCGTATATGTAAGCGCGATATTCTCCAGCAGGTAATATAAGCATATTCCGCACAAGCCCGCCAGCACGAAAGTCAGCTCCTGCCTGCGCCCCACGCCTTTCATACGGTGCGGGCAAACCAAAAAGAGTGCCACAAAACCCATGACAAAACGGAAGAACAGTATTTCCACTGGCTTAAAATCCGTAAGCAGGACTTTGGTGGATATGAATGTCGTCCCCCATATGACGATGGTAAACAGCGCCGCCAGATGCCCGGCTGATCTCCTACTCCCCATTTGATACCTTTCCCCTTTCCTCAGCCTGCGAATTTGGGCTGCAAGCACAAATTTTGCGCAAATCGAACAAGTTCGATTGAAAAATCCCCGATTTTTCAATCTGACCACCTTCCCCGTCTTTTTCCGAGAATATCTCACGGTAAGTACCCGGTGCAAGCCCTATGAACTGATTGAAATAATTTGTAAAATGGCTCTGGTCGGAAAACCCTGTCCTTATGGCCACCTCCACGGGCGGCACTCCTTCCGATAACAGCTTTTTTGCCTCATTGATGCGGACTGTCTCAAGGTATCGGTACGGCGTGACTCCTTTTTCCTTTGTAAATGCCCGCAGCAGCGTTGATTTGCTAAGCCCGGCATGGCGGCATATCTGGTCTAAATAAATGCGCTCCGTAAAATGCGCTGTCATGTATTCACAGGCTTTTTCAATCTCCTGCCTGCACTCCGGGATGCAGCTTTCAAATGGCTTCCCGTAATTCTGGATGAGGTACGAGAGCAGGAACAGTAGGGTTTCCTCTTTCTTAAACTCCCCTGTCCCTTTCATGACCATCTCATGCAGTGAGCGCAGGTGGCAGGCTATCTCCTCATCATAGATAACATTTCTTGAAAATCCCGGAAGTTCCCGTTTCCCTGTCACTTCCTCTGCCAGATTGAGCATGATCTTCTTTGAAATGTTAAATCCCCGGTAATCAAACGTCCCTTCATCGCTCTGCACACAGGCATGGCTGTCACCCGGATTAAAAAGCACGATGCTCCCTTCCTCTATGGCATACTCCCTGTCACGGCAGAAAAGCACCCGCTCCCCTTTCTCCACAAACCCAATGACATAATGCTCATGGAAATGGCTTGGAAACGGCTGCACGATTCCCTCAAAGCGGTATGCCTCCATCCTCAATTCATCATCATATACCACTGTCCTTATTTCTTTCTTCATGTGGATTACCTCCGAATTCAATTTTTGAATTTTGTCAAGAGCCATTTTACCTCTTATTTTTTCCTGCGTCTTGTAAAATATCTTCATTTTTCAGATTTATCGATTTTATTTCCTGCGGGGATTATCTATTAAAAAAGAAACGGTTTTATGTGCATTGGGAGATTTTGTTTGAGTGTCATATTTTAGAAATAAAGAATTTTATGAGCTGCTAGAAAATGAAAAAAAGAGCCATTTCCTTTGTGATCACACTTTTCATTGAAGAACATTATATAAGCCCGAAAAAAACAGCCGCCACTGAAAACAACAAAAAAATCCCCGGCCTTAACAAGGTCCTGCTGCCTATAATGATGATGCCGATGCTGATAAACTTTATAATCACTTTCAGTAACAGCCCGGTAAATACCTTCCTGACACCTTGCGGACTCAGCAGAAATCTGTCACAGATTGGGCTTTACTTTATTGTAAATCAGGGAATCTGTATTGCCGCAAGACTTCTGGTAGGCCGTACCCTTGAAAAGATTTCCAAAAAGACATGTACCTCTATAGGCATTCTCCTTGCCGCCGCAGGCACTTCCCTGATTGCCGCCGCCTATAATATGCCGCTTATGCTTTTGTCCGCCGTGCTGGTGGGAATCGGCTATACCATTGTAACCCAGATTTTCCAGGCGGAAAGTTTCTCCTGTGTCCCAAGCAGCCATAGAGGATTTGCTGGAACGGCATTTATGCTTGCATCAAGCATCGGCACTGGACTTGGTTCTTCCGTCTGGGGCGCTGTGTCCACCAGCATGGGCTATTCGGTTACCTACACACTGGCAGGCATATCCACCCTTATATGCTTTGTTTTTCACAGGATGCATTGGCGCAGAATGGACACACAAGATGATGACAAGCTTCTTTGACAGGATAACATATCATCATAAGAATTGGAGAAAAAATGCAAAAATCAAATAATATAAACAACAACATGCTCACCGGCAATATTTTTAAATCCATGGTATTATTTGCCATTCCCATTTTTTTCTCCAGCGTATTCCAACAGCTTTACAACACGGTGGATACCATCATTGTCGGACACACGCTCGGTGAAAATGCTCTTGCGGCTGTAGGCGCGGCAACCCCTGTCTATAGTCTGCTGATGGGCTTTGCCCTTGGAATCGGCAACGGTGTGTCCATTGTGACAGCGCGAAGCTTCGGTGCAAAGGATGCGGACCGGATCAAATCGTCTGTCGCAGCATCCATATTTATCGGCATCGCCATCTCTATCATAATAACTTCTATTTCGCTGCTATTTTTGATGCCGTTTCTGAAAATTATGAACACGCCGGCAGAAATATTGGACAGCGCATACGGCTATGCTTTGATCATCATGTTGTTCACAGGCGTCACCTTCGCCTACAATATGTGTTCCGGCATCCTTCAGGCAATCGGGAACAATGTGATGCCATTGGCCTTTTTGATCATATCATCCATTTTAAACATATTTCTCGATTTCTTCTTTATATTGGCATTAAACATGGGCGTACAGGGTGCTGCGGCTGCAACCATCGTTTCTCAGACGATTTCCGTAGTTCTTTGCATACTTTACATCGCCAAGCGTGTCAAAATGCTTGTGCCCTCCTGCCGCCATTTCAGGTATGACCAAAAACTATATGGGGAAATGTTGACACAAGGGCTCTCCATGGCCTTTATGCATTGCTTTGTTGCCGCAGGAAGCACAATCCTGCAAGCAGGCATCAACAGTCTCGGATCTCTTGTTATCGCAGGCCACACAGCGGCAGGCAAGCTGTTTATGTTTGGTATGCTGCCATTTTCCGCCATGATCTCAGCAACGAGCACATTTGTTTCGCAAAATTACGGTGCAAAGAATATCCACAGAATACGCCAAGGAATGAAGTACTCTTACTTGTATAACGTGGCGGCAACCGCACTGATAACATTAGTCTTCTGGATCTTCGCGCCAAAAATGATTCAGATTATCTCCGGATCCAGGGAAGCGGTAATCATCCAAAACGGATCTAAGTTCCTAAGGGTTGTTGCGCCTTCCTACTTCATTCTTGGACTTGTCAACAACACACGTTCAGCACTCCAGGCAATCGGCAGCAAAATTCTACCAATCTTTTCCAGCATCATTGAGCTAATTGGAAAGATTCTATTTATGATAATCTTTATACCAAAGTTTCAATATGACGCAGTTATTTTCTGTGAACCTATAATCTGGTGCTTTATGGCCGCGGAACTGCTGGTCGCTTTCTGGACCAATCCTAAAATCAGAGAAAAAGCACAATGAAACTCGCACTGAAATTCAAGTTGCCAGTTTTTTTACCTTAAAAAACATTGGAGTAGAATCTTCCCCCTGAAAATAAAAATATGATATAATACCATCGGTTCAGGCAACATTTAGAGAAGAATTCATCAAAAGTCATAAGATAACGGATAAAAGAACACCGACCGGAGATTTATTTGTGTACGGCTCAACTGGAGAAACAGCTGCAAGCCTCTATCCTGTCCATGCAGACGTCAATAGTGATGCAATCTGTACACCAGAATCCTCTACTGTACATAGCATAGACCTGCAGGCACGGACAAGAGATCAACAGCGTTACAGACAAGTCAGCGAATCCCTTTATTTCCTATACTCAAGATTGGCT
Source organism: uncultured Lachnospiraceae bacterium (assembly GCA_946554445.1). Lineage (GTDB taxonomy): Bacteria > Bacillota > Clostridia > Lachnospirales > Lachnospiraceae > UBA3282. Next base: position 141,646 of record CAMNSD010000009.1, read on the forward strand.
TCTATTTCACTGGGAAAATCCCCGATACACCATGCAACAACATATTTACAAGGATTCCAGACTTATTATCATTTTCCCCAAAATATCATAAACAAATATCACCATGTCGTAGGGCATTGAAATTTATTCTCTTAAGCTAACACCTAACTGCCCCTCTCCATCACCTGAAATGCCCTGTTTTCAAGCATTGGGAAGGTGGAGGATGTGATAAGGGAAAAGAAGAGGCTTGCTTCTATGGGATTTTTATAGATGATTTTCTGTTAGAAATTTTCTCTTTAATAATAAAGGAAATAAGTGTGACGATTAGGGGAAAGGGAAGAGATTGGAAGGTTGAGGGAAAGGAATAGGACCTTGTAAGAAAGAATCCTACAAGATCCTAAATTTTACTATTTTTTATTGCTTCTGTCGCTCTCAGCAAAAATTATAATCTGCATGGAGCAAAAAGTCTGTTTGCGAGAACAAAATCTACTCTCCTACTCCTTCTCCGCAATCGCCGCCTGTGCCGCTGTTAGATTATGATGACTTTTACCCCGGGGTAAAAATGTTTACCCCTTTTACCCCACCTGTGAGAAATTTACCCCACCCCGATTTTGATTCGACAAATCGACAAATTAACCCCTTGCCTTTATGCGGAATCCGCTATAAAA
>CAMNSD010000010.1 GCA_946554445.1 uncultured Lachnospiraceae bacterium
AGCCGGATCTGGAAAAGCCGCCCCGCCGCACACGCCGGGAACGTCAGGAAGAAGCCGCAGGACAGCAGACAGAAGGTGAAAACTTTGCTGATAAATTTATGGATATTCCTGACGGACAGGATGAAGATCCGCTTCCCATGCCCCCCCCTGTAGAGGGTGGCAGAAAGACCCGTGAACGTAAGGTAAGGGATATTCAGCCGGAAGGTCAGGCAGAACCGCAGGAAACGCCGCAGGAAGCCGTTCAGGAGCCTGAACAGGGTGGATCTGCAAGGTCACGCCGTACAAGGCGCACAAGGGGGTAAAAATGGCACAAAAAGTAAAGTGTGATAAGTGTGGAGCAAAAATTTTCATCAAAATGAAAAAGAAACAGAATGGTGATCTGGAATACCAGTATTTCACTTGTAAGCACTGTAATACTTCCTATGTGGTATCAGCAACAGATCCGCCCTTGCGCCGGGAAATGCAGCGGTATGAAGATCTTGTTAAACAGGCTAACGCACTGGTACAACAGGCGCAGGAACTTTTACAGGTAAACGTGAAGCGGTGCAGGGAGATCATGGATCAGCATCCGCTTGAACTGTAGGCAAAAAATTTAATTTTATGGCCCCATGAAGGGCAGAAAGGATGTTATAATTATGGCAGTAGATTTTTCAGCATTAGACAAGGCAGTTGATCAGGCACAGTTGAAGAAGGACGTTGAGGAAGCGAAGAACAATAGCGGCGATATTCCCAAAGGGACCTATATTGTGGGAATCGACAAGATGGAAATCAAGGCAACGAAGGACGGCCGCCCTATGTTCTTCATACAGGCCCGTGTAAAGGAAGGGGAACATAAAAACAAGTGCGTGTTCATGAACCGGGTTATTTACGGCACAAAGAACGATGGCAACATGATCCAGAGCGTCCTGACCGTACTTGACAAGTTCCAGACTGACATACTTCCTGAATTTAACGGTTATCAGGACTTTGTGGATCTGGTGGCCGACATCTATGAAGAAATTCAGGGCAAGGTTGAATGTGAAATTGAGTATGACAAGGACGCTTTCAACAGCATCAGCATTAAAGAGGTTTTTGACGTGTAAATTTTTTTCCTCTAAAAGTTAAGACTTCTTTACTCTTCCAGTGGGTAAGCAATTACCTACTGGAAGAAAGGAAAAAAGCCTATGTTGTTTTATGACTTTGAAGTTTTCAAATATGACTGGCTGGTAGTGGTCATTGACAGTGATACGCAGAAAGAAAGCGTGATCATAAATGACCGTGACCAACTTGAAGCCTTATATAAAGCGAACAAATACAATATATGGGTAGGTTTTAACAGCCGCCACTATGATCAATATATCCTGAAAGGGATCCTTTGTGATTTTGATCCGAAAGAAATAAGTGATTTTATTATTGTTCAACATATGGACGGATGGCAGTTTTCAAGGGAACTGAACAAAATCACACTGAATAATTATGACGTGATGCCGAATCCCCCCATCGGCCTGAAAACGCTTGAAGGCTTTCTTGGTTCCGATATACGGGAAACGGAAGTTCCCTTTGATCTTGACAGGAAGCTGACACAGGAAGAACTTGATCAGACAGTGTTCTACTGCCGCCATGACGTAGAGGAAACGATCAAGGTATTTCTGGAAAAGATAGACGATTTTCACGCCATGTATGGGATTGTAAAGGCGTTCAATCTCCCACTTTCCTGTATAGGCAATACGGAAGCCCGGATCACTTCTAAAGTGCTGGGGTGCGTAAAACAAAACTTTCATGATGAATTTGACTATTTCTTTCTTCCCTGCATACAGCTGAAAAAATACAAGGCGGTTCAGGACTGGTTTGAAGAAAAGAAACGGGAAGCCCTGTCAAACAATATTCAGGGGAAAAACGATGCCGCAAAAAAGGCATGGTATAAAGCGCAGTCTTTTGAAATGATTGTGGCCGGGGTTCCTCACGTTTTCGGTTTTGGCGGCCTGCATGGTGCGCCGGATAAGCCCATACACAAAAAGGGGCTGCTGCTTCATGTTGATGTGGGCAGCTACTACCCTTCTTTACTGCTGGCGTGGGAACTTGTCACCAGAGCGGCCACAAACGACAACTACAGGCGTGTATATGACACCAGAATGAGCCTGAAAGCCGCTGGTAAGAAGAAAGAACAGGCCCCATATAAAAAGCTGTTAAATGCCCTATCTGGGGCTATGAAAGATATTACCAATCCGGCATATGATCCCCGGAACAATAACTGTATGTGTATTAACGGCCAGCTGATGCTTCTGGATCTGATTGAACACCTTGAAGCTGTTCCGGGCCTTGAACTTATCCAGAGCAACACGGACGGCCTGATCATATGGATCCCTGACACTGATGAAGCCTTTAACATGGTGGATGATATTTGCTATGACTGGGAATGCAGATGCAGCACTGAAAAATGTAATATCAGTCTGGGGCTGGATGTCGTTTCAGAGATATTCCAGAAAGACGTGAACAATTATTTGTGGATTGATTCAAAGGGCAAGATTGAAAGGAAGGGCGCATATGTCAAGGAACTTTCCCAGATAGATAACGATCTTCCTATCCTGAATAAAGCCCTGATTGATTATATGACAAATGGAACGCCCGTAGAGCAGACCATCAATGACTGTACTGACCTGATCCAGTTCCAGAAAATAGTGAAATTGTCAGACAGTTATAAATGGGTGGAGCATGAACACGGAACGCCTGAACTGGTGCATAAAGGCGTGAGGGTGGTCAAGACCTATTATAACTATACCGACACAAAGCGGTACACCTATAAGTCATACCGTGTCTTTGCTTCCAAAGATATGACAGACGGAAGGATCCTGAAATGTGGTGGGAAACGTGGACGGCCTGAAAAGTTTGGAAACACGCCTGACCATTGCTATATCTTCAATGAATCGGTGGTAGGGGTTCAGGCACATGAAAAACTGGATCGTCAATGGTATATAGATTTTGCCCGGAAGCGGCTGAAAGATTTTGGGGTGATTGCATGAAAAACATTTATATTAAAACGGAACACGGACACATGACAATATACGCTGATCAGTTCTTTCCTTGCACACAAAAGCAGTTTAGAAAACTGTTAAGCGTGATCAAAGAGTTTAGTTATTTAAACAATGTTAAGGAAATAGCTGAACAACTAAAAACTGTTATTACTCACAAAAAACAGTGTATGGATTCCGTTCACTGGACAAAAAAAAGGAATCGGGAAATATCGGCATTAAAGAAGTGTCTTGAAATGCTGGAACAGGTGGGATGACGCTATGGGTAATCTGTATAAAGGGTACGTTGAAACCAAAAACAAAAAATGTGTGGAAAAGTTCAAGGACAGGACGGACTTCAAGACGCTGGAACAGGTGCAGTCACTCCCGGAGTATGCCGGGATCCTTGCAAAAAATACTATGTTCATAGACATTGACGATCCTGAACAGTCTGAAATACTGATGGATATTGTGGAAGAATTTCAGCTGAATTGCCGGGTGATCTGTACCAGCCGGGGAAAACATTTCATTTTCAGGAACACACAGCTTCACCAGTGCAAGACGCATACACGGCTTGCCATAGGGCTGACTGCTGATATAAAAGTGGGTTATGTTGCATCCTATGAAGTGCTGAAAACGGATGGAGAAGAACGCTTCTGTGAATGGGATATTGAACCGGGTGGGGAATATCAGGAAGTGCCGAAGTGGTTACTGCCTGTCAGGTGCAAAATGGACTTCCTGAATATGGAAACCGGGGATGGACGGAATCAGGAACTTTTCAACTACATACTGACCTTGCAGAGCAATGACTACAGCGTAGAGGAAACACGGGAAGCGATCCGCATTATAAACAGGTTCGTCCTGAAGGATCCGCTTTCTGATCAGGAAATAGAAACCATTTTAAGGGATGACGCTTTCAAAAAGCCTGTGTTCTTCAATGGCCCGAAGTTCCTCTTTGACCGTTTTGCCGCTTATATGAAGAATACCCATCACGTTGTACTGATCAACGGGAACCTTCACATATACCGGGATGGTGTATATGAAGATGGTTACAGGGCCATTGAAGCGGAAATGATCAGGATCATTCCTGACCTTTCTGACGCAAAAAGAAAAGAAGTCCTGAAATATATGCAGCTGATATGTGACAAGGTTCAGCCAGCAGATGCCCGCTATATCGCTTTCAGGAATGGCATATATGACGTGGTAACGGACACCATGCAGGACTTTTCACCGAATATAGTAATGACCAATAAAATACCGTGGGATTACAATTCAGCGGCGTTCAGTGAACTGGCTGACCACACACTGAACAGACTGGCGTGTGATGATCCGACTATCCGTTCATTGCTTGAAGAATGTATTGGCTACTGCTTCTATAGGCGTAATGAGTTAGGAAAAGCATTTATTCTGACAGGTGATAAGAACAACGGAAAAAGTACCTTTCTGGAAGTGGTCAAGGCTATTTTGCATGATTCCAACATATCAGCACTGGACGCTAAAGAACTGGGGGATCGCTTCACCACTTCAATGATGTTCGGAAAGCTGGCAAACATAGGTGATGATATATCAGATGATTTTATGCAGGGTTCACAGGTCAGTATATTCAAAAAGATAGTGACGGGGAACCGTATCAAGGCAGAGCGCAAAGGTCAGGATCCCTTTGAGTTCAATCCCTATATAAAGCTGCTGTTCAGCGCAAACGACATTCCCCGGATGAAGGATAAAACCGGGGCTGTGTTGCGCCGTCTGGTCATTATTCCTTTTAATGCCACATTTACGAAAGAAGATCCTGACTATGACGCTTTCATAAAATATAAGCTGGTGGAACCGGGATCCGTGGAATACCTGATCAAGCTGGGGCTGGCCGGCTTGCGGCGTGTTCTGGAAAATCAGGGCTTTACCAGTTCAGAAAAGGTTGACAGGCAGCTGGAAGAATACGAAGAAGAAAACAATCCTATTGTTGCATTTATCCATGATCAGGAAAATGGAGAAGCTGACATACTCAACGAAACCACGGAAGATGTATATGCCCGGTATAAAGTATTCTGCAACGCCGCAAGTATGACACCTATGTCAAAGATTGTATTCACAAAGCAAATAAACAAACGGCTGAAAACGGAAGCGGTTGTTCAACGGATTGCTGGAAAAACAGCAAGAGTTTACAAAAAAATATAAGGTGGTGGAATTATGCGTAAAATGTGGTTGGCGGTGGTGCTGCTTGTAGTAGGCGCAGCCGTGATATATAAAAAGTGTATTTATGATTATTACAAGGCGGCTATAAATTGACTGTTACAGTTTGTTACAGTTTGTTACAGTTAATGTTACAGTTAATGTTACAGTTAAAAGCCTTTATTTATGCGGTTGTTACAGTTGTTACAGTTAAATGTTAATGTTCTTATAATTGAGATATTGCAAACTATAAAAAATGTAATATTGAAGAAAATATATAGTAGTATAGGCGTTTTTACTGTTACAAGTGTAACAAGAATATAGAAAATGTTGAAAATGCAAGTGTTTCAGCTGTTACGGTTCCATAATTTTAAGTGTAACACAGCTGTAACACGGAAAGAAGGTATATCATGAGCAAAGAAAAAAGCTCATATGATCAGGCGGTTTATTATCTGACACAAGTACAATACATAGATGGCATGATAAATGAAAAAAAGGATATAATCGAAAGCATGAGAAGCAGTATCACGGGTACTTCTGCCAGTGTAGAAGGTGAACGTGTTCAGACTTCACCGAAAGACCGTTTAGGTGAAACGTGCGTGAAGATCGTTGACCTATGTACGCAGATGCAGGACGATATTGACAAGCTGCTTGAAATGAAAGCCGAAGTGATCCAGACCATAGATCAGTATGTGACTGACCTGAAAGCCCGGAAGCTGTTATATTTGCGGTACATTAAATACATGAGCATTGAAACAGTAGCCCATGAAATGAGAATGTCAAGGGCTACAGCTTATAAAATGCACAAAGCAGCCGTGACCAGTATTTCCAAAAAATTTCAGTGTGAGAAAAAATGAGATTATTTAAGACAAATATAGATATTCAGATACTTGTAATAGATAGTGATCTGTTTTATAGTGTATGCAGAAAGATATGTGATAGCCTTTGACGGGGAGCAGATCCAGCGTCAGGGGCTATTTTTATTTCAAATAAAGGATAAGGGGGTGATTCCGTGCCGGAGGCAAAGGACGAATTGCGGAAGGAAGCCTTTGAAATGTTCCGGCATGGTTCCAAACTCAAAGACATAGCCGAACAGCTTCAAGTTCCGGCTGGAACTGTCAGGCGGTGGAAATGTACTGATAAGTGGGAACAGGAAGCGAACGCGAACGCAAAAGCGAACGCTAAAAATGACGCACGAACGAACGCACGGAACAGGCGAAGGAACAGACCTGTAACTGTAGAGGAAAAGGCAGAGGAAAAGCCCGGACTTACTGAAAAACAGGGGCTTTTCTGTTTGTTTTATGTGCGGTACTTCAATGCAACAAAGGCGTACATGAAAGCCTATGGTGTGGATGCTAAAACGGCGGGGGCTAACGGTTATAAGCTACTGAAAAAGGCTGAAATCAGGCAGGAGATCGAAAGGCTGAAACAAAACCGCCTGAACCGGGAACTGCTTTCAGAAGCGGACATTTTTCAGAAATACATGGACATAGCCTTTTCTGACATAACGGACTATCTTGTGTTTGGTCAGAAGGAAGTTCCAGTTATGGGGCCGTTCGGGCCTATCAAGGTAGAAGATCCAGACACCGGGGAAAAAGTGCCTGTTACCAAAATAGTGAATGTTGTCCAGTTCCGTGAATCGGATGAAGTTGACGGAACGCTGATCAGCGAAGTGAAACAGGGGCGTGACGGCGCAAGCATTAAACTGTCTGACCGTATGAAGGCCCTGAATTGGCTGGCTGATCACATGGACTTTGCAACGCCTGAACAAAAGGCGAAGGTCAGAAAGCTGGAAGCCGAAACAGAGCGGATCCAGCGCAGCAATGCGCCTGAAAATGAAGATGATGGGGTGGAAATAATCAATGACATACCAGCGGAAAAAGAAACAGGTGCGGATTTCGGAAATAATCATTCCGAAGTATCAGAAGATATTCAACAATAAGACCTACAAGCATATCATCCTGACTTCTGGCCGTGCTGGTACGAAGTCCAGCTTTGCCGGGATCCGTGGCCCGTATCAGCTTGTTTCTGATCCTTATGGTTCCGTGGTGGTGCTTAGAAAGCGTCACAACAAATTGCGGAAAACGGTCTATAAGGAAATGTTAAGGGGAATCAACCGTCTGAGGATAGGGAAAAGCAAGTTCACCATAACCAAAAGCCCGATGGAGATCACCTATAACAAGTATGGAACAACAATGTACTTTGCCGGATCTGACGGTATAGACGATACAAAGGGAATCATTGACGAAGATAAGCCCATCAAGCTGGTCATTCTGGACGAATTGACGGAGTTCTTTGACGATGGGGAAGGTGAGGACGAACTTCTGAACATTGAAGCTACTTTTGCCCGTGGAAACAAGGGCGATTTTCAGATGCTTTATTTGTTCAATCCCCCGAAGAATCCAAACAGCCCGGTCATGAAATGGCTGGAAAAGATGAAGCAGCGGCCTGACTGCATCCACATTCACACTGATTACAGGGATGTTCCCCCTGACTGGCTGGGGCCTGACCTGATAAAGTCAGCGGAAGTTTTACGGGATATTGACGAAAGGCTGTACAGATGGGTGTGGCTTGGTCAGTGTGTAGGCATTGACGAAGCCATTTATTATATGTTCAGCAATGAACACATGGCTGAACCTGAACAGGGGCAGCGTTTTTCTATTATCGGGATCGGCGGTGATTATGGCCAGCAGAACGCTACAACATTTCAGGCGTTTGGTGTGGACATTCCGCACATGAAGCTGGCTGGACTTGGTGAATATTATCACAGTGGCCGGGAATCAGGACATCAGCGCAGCCCTTCCGAGTATGCACAGGACTTTGTTCAGTTCGTCCGTGAACTGTATGAACAGTATGGAAGTGGTGGATGCCGCTTCTACCTGTATCTGGATCCATCGGCGCAGGGCTTGCAGGAAGAAATAAAAAGGGCTTGCAGGACTGCTGGGTTACAGGTCAGCGTGAACGATGCTGAAAATGACGTGAAGCTGGGGATCAGCCGTGTCCAGAAGCTATTGACCTACCAGATCATGAGCGTCAGCCGGACAAAGCAGGAAAACGCCGTTCGTGAGTTTGGAACCTATGAATATAACAAGGACAGCATTGAAAAAGGCAAAGAAGAACCTGTTAAAATTGATGATCACTGCATGGATGCAATCCGCTATGTGGTCATGGGTTTGTGGTCAAAAATAAAACGCTGGCTACCAGTGCCGGACGATGACGAAGGGACGAAGTAATGGACATTTTTTCATATTTCAAAAATCATGATATTGATACAGTGGATGCCACGTTTTACAGGACTATCAGGGTATGGCGCAGCTGGTACTATTCCAACGTGAGGAAATTCCACAAATATAAGGTTTACCGGGGGAATGGTACTTCTATCAACTGTACCCGATATTCTTTAAGCATGGCTAAAAAGGTATGTGAAGATATTGCTGATCTGCTGCTGAATGAGAAGGTACAGATCACCATAGCAGACAAGGCAACGGATGACTTTGTGAAACAGGTCTTGACTAATAACACATGGGAAGAACTGGGGAACGAATTTCAGGAGTGGAAGGCCGCACTGGGAACGGTTGCCTATGTGGTCTATATCCGGGATGGTCAGGTGGACGAAGCCGGAAACATGACCGGGGGAAAGATCGGGATCAACTATGTGGATGCGCTGAACATATACCCTACTTCATGGGAAAATAAGGTTGTGAAGGAATGTATTTTCACATTCCGCAAGACCTACAAGCGCAAGAAATACGTCCACATACAGTATCACAGGCTTGAACCGCTGGCAGACGGAACCGGGAACCAGTATGTGATTGAAAATGCGGTTGTGGAAGATACAGCCGGAAGCGGTACGGAACTGACACCTGAACAGTGGCGCATGATCCCCCACTTTTCCGGGCTGGCTGAACGTGTTGAAACACATTCCGACAAGGCCATGTTCACTATTGATCGTCTGAACATAGTGAACAATGCTGACGATGACACAACTAATCCGATGGGTATAGCCCTGTTTGCAAACGGAATTGACATAGTACGCAGCATTGACCTGAAATATGACAGCTATGCAAATGAATTTTCTTTAGGGAAAAAACGTCTGTTTGTTGCGCCTGAATTTACTACCAATGTGGACGGGAACGCCGTCTTTGATCCGAATGATACGGTATTCTATGAACTGCCGGAAGATTTTTTCAAAAATGCTGAATCAAAGGAAGCGATTCATGAAATAAACATGGAATTGCGGATTGAGGAACACAGCAAGGGGATCACGGACGATCTGAATTTTCTTTCTATGGCGTGTGGTTTTGGAACTGACCGCTATAAGTTTGAGAATGGCAGCGTGAAAACTGCTACAGAAGTGATCAGTGAAAATTCCGATATGTACCGTTCACTGGTAAAACATGAACTGGTGCTGAACCGTGTCCTGATACAGCTGATCCAGACTATTATCCGGGCCGGTATCGACATAGGAACGCCGGGGCTGAATGAAAATACTGACATCACTATCCAGTTTGACGATTCCATAATTGAGGATAAAGTCACGGAAAGGCAAAATGACCGTCAGGATGTGGCTATGGGTGCTATGGGTGTGGCTGAATACCGGGCTAAATGGTACGGGGAAACACCTGAACAGGCACAAGCGAACCTTCCGGCGCAAGAAAGTGAAGTGATACTTTAATGAAATCCGAATACCAGTCTATTCTTTCCGCTGGCATAGAAAAGAAATATACCACGCTGGAACAGGAAATAATGTCTGATGTGGTGCGCCGGATCCAAAAAGCCGGAAAGATCACTTCTACAGCTGACTGGCAGCTACAGCGTTACATGGTGCTGGGGCATAGTACGGAAGATGTTGAAAATATTATCCGTTCAGCGGTGGGTGGTGACTATGTTGACACCTTCCGGCTGTATGATGAAGTGATCGAAACGGAATATGTCAGGTCAAAGGCCACGTATGAACAGGTGAACGCACACTTTACGCCGTATGAACAGAACTATGAACTGCAACAGCTGACCAGCGCGCTGATCCAGCAGTCTAATGACGAACTTTTCAATATCAGTAAATCACTGGGCTTTATGGTGGATATGGGAAACGGCCGGAAAGTGTTCACACCGCTTTCAGAAGTTTACAATGGCTATCTGGACAATGCAATCACTATGATGGCATCTGGGGCGTATGATTATAACACGCTGATCCGTAAGGTTGTCGGACAGATGACCGCTTCCGGCTTGCGCACGGTTGATTATGCTTCCGGGCATAGTAACCGGGTAGATGTTGCTGTACGGCGGGCCCTTCTCACTGGCATGGGGCAGCTGACCGGGCGCATATCGGATATGAACGGCCAGAACTTAGGTACTGACCAGTTTGAAATTGACTGGCATCTTGGCGCACGTCCTGATCATGCAGCGTGGCAGGGCCGTGTGTGGAGAAAGGAACAGCTGTATTCCGTTTGCGGTCTGGGAACTGGCCCCGGTCTTTTGGGGTGGGGTTGCAGACATACCTACTACCCTTTTATTCCGGGCGTTTCAGTCAGGAACTATTCTGATGAATGGCTGGAAGAAAAGGCCCGTGAAGAAGCTGAAAAGAAGCCCTTCCGGGGGAAGGAATACAATTTGTATGAAGCAACGCAGAAACAGCGGCAAATGGAAACGGCAATGCGGGCCCAGCGTGAGAAGGTGAAACTTCTACAGGAAGGGAAAGCTGACAAAGACGATATAATCAATGCAAAGTGCAAATATCAGGCACAGCTTGATGAATATGCAGAGTTCAGCAAAAAGTTCAACCTTCCTGAACAGCGTGAACGCATATACTACGACTTGAAGGGGCGTGTTGCGCCTTCACAGCGCACGTATAAGCAATGGCAAGCGGAACAGGCTGAAAAAGCGGCCAAACGTGCAGCCGCAAATGAACGCAAAGCGAACCGTGCAATGCAGATCAAGGCTGAAATGCAGCGGCGGGCAGATATGGACGCAGCAAAAGGGAATCAGTTTATTTCCGGCATAAAGGACTATCTGGCGCAGAATCCGGGCGTGAGTATCAAAAAGCTGGGGCGTAAACTTTTGGATGACCTGAACCTGAACAATGTAGCGGATCATCTGAAATCCATGAAAGAATATGGTTCTTGCCGCTTCTACTCTCACACTGGTGTTGTTCAGATGGTGGACTATAACCTGAACAGCAAGGATCAAAGATCATACCAGTACAGGGTGAAAACAGCTTTTCATGAAGCATTTCACGCAAAGTCTGACGGATTGAAAATAGATGCGGCAAGGCTGGGAAACAAAGCGTGGTTAGACATTGAAGAAACTTTTGCGGAAAGTTCAGCACACTATCTTGCTGGACAGATGGGGATCACGGATCTGGCCCCGTCTTATGGTTCAAGGCTGTGTGAAATGCTTCCACGGCTGAAACAGCTGCCGGAATTTTCTTCCTGTTCTACTATTGCCGATTTTGGGAAAATTGCCTTTAATGGCAGAATGAACGGTCAAGCCCCGGAATGGACGGATCTTTATAACCGGGCTATGGGGGTTTCCTATGACTGGAAAACTTATTCAAAGCAGTATTTTCCCACAATTACGGCAAACGCTGATGATTATATTGACAAGATGCTGGAAAATATGCCAAACTTTAAGACATACTGGGAACAGATGAAGGGTGAACTGGGAACAGCTATAGAAAAAATCAATGCCGGAAACGCTGGTATGCTGACCGGGAATGAGGAAACAGTTATAAAAAATGTTCTGGCTATTGCTATGAACAGGATGGGGGTAAAGTAATGAAAATGTATATTCCTGAATCGGAACTGAACAATACTGAACATATGCAGCAGATCGTTGACATACTGGAAGAAGTACCTGACACTGATTTTCAGTGCATGAACGGCGCAGAAATGACGCTTGATGATGCCGTGCAGAAAATCCGGGAACTGGGGGAAGATAAAATTGCGGATCTGATAGGCGGTGATTCTTTATGATCAGCGTATCAGTAACACTAAACAGGATCCATGTATCAGGTCACGCAAACACGGCCCCACATGGTTCAGATATTGTTTGTGCTGCCGTTTCTGCTATTACCCTTACACTTATAAAGGGGCTTGAAAATATTGCTCATATGAGCCTATATGAGAGCATAGAACCGGGTAATATCTGTATTGAGTGGCAGACCATAAACGACACGGGCAAGGCCCTGATTGATACATGGTTTTTAGGTATTCTTGGAATTGCCGAAGAATACCCGGTTATTGAACTGAAAACTGACAATGAATGAGCATCCGAAAGGGTGTTTTTTTCATGCCCGACGGGGCGTAAAAATACGGGAATATCACAGAAAGGTGAGGAATCAGGAACATGAAGAAGAAACTGTTATTTGACTTACAGCTTTTCACTGACGGCGGTGATGGCGGCACTGGAACAGGTGCAGGAACAGCCGGGGGAACTGGTGACGGCGGCCAGAAAGCAACAGCCGGGGCTACAGCAACAGGAGGCTACAGCTTTGAACAGGCAGAAGAAATTGCGGAAGCAAGGGCTGACCGGGCATCCAAAGCGGCACTTGCCAGCTACTTCAAGCAGCAGGGAATGAGTGAGGAAGAAATCACGGCCGCCATCAACGACTACAAGCAGAAAAAGGCGAAAAACCAGCCTGACGTGTCGGCAATCGCACAGCAGCGTGACGATGCGCTGAAAAAGGTTGCTGAAATGGAGAACATGGAGTATTTGAGATCCAAAGGCGTGAAGCAGGAAGATCTTGACTATGTTCTTTTCAAGGCCAGTAAGAACGTGAACGACAAGACCGACTTCAAGAAAGCGGCTGACGCTTTCCTGAAAGACAATCCCCGCTACACTGGCAGGGGCTACACGGTTGTTTCCACGGGAACGCCTGACGGCGGATCTGGTGCAGGCCAGAACGCAAACGACATCATCAACAGTTCCATCCGGGCGGCGTTCGGAAGGGGCTAAATTTCAAGAAGGGAGATTTTAAGACATGAACAGAAACAAAGGACTTTTCAAGAATTTACAGCTTTTCACGGCCCCGGCTATCGCCCGGAGCAATGCGGAAGCACTGATCCCCACACAGGAAAGCCACGACATCATTCAGGGGGCGGTTGAACAGTCTGCCGTGTTGCAGCGTGGCCGGAAGTTGGCAAACATGACCGCTTCACAGTACAAGATGCCCGTGCTTGACCTTCTCCCGGTGGCGTATTTCGTCAACGGTGAAGGTGGATCCGCAATGAAGCAGACCACTAACATGGCATGGGATAAGAAAGTGATCTATGCGGAAGAAATCGCCGTGATCGTTCCCATTTCGGAAGCGGTGCTTGACGATGCTGAATATGACATCTGGGGAGAGGTAAAGCCCCGGCTGGTGGAAGCGTTCGGCCAGAAAATTGACGGTGCGATCCTGTTCGGCGTTGATAAGCCGTCCACATGGCGGGATGATGTTGTCACCACGGCCACAAAGGCAAATTCCATTGTCACGCTGAACGATGACCTGTACGGTTCCATTCTGGGCGAAGATGGGGTTATCGCAAAGGTTGAGGAAAGCGGCTATTTCGTCAACGGCCACATGGCTGACATTTCCATGCGGGCAAAACTTAGAGGTCTGAAAGATACCACGGGCCAGCCTGTTTTCAAGTCTGATATGCAGACAGGAACGAACTACACGCTGGACGGTTCCCCTATGAACTTCCCCCGGAATGGTGCTTTCGATAAGTCCAAAGCATTGATGATCAGTGGTGACTTCTCACAGCTGGTTTACTCTATCAGGCAGGACATCACTTTCAAGATCTTTGATCAGGGCGTTATTCAGGATCCGGGAACGAAGGAAATTATTTATAACCTGATGCAGAATGATATGGTGGCGTTGCGTGCCGTTATGCGTCTGGGTTGGGAAATTCCCAATCCGATCAATGCGATCCAGAAGAATAAGACGAAACGCTGCCCGTTTGCACTTCTGAAAACCGCAGCAGCTGTCGCAAAGGCATAATTTCAGGGGGTGTTCAGGATGTATGTGAAGTATGGTTATTATAACAACAACTTCAAGGGAACAGTGATTCCGAAAGAGGACTTTCAGAGGTCTGAACAGGAAGCTGAAACATACATCCGATACCTGACCTATCTGAACGGTGACATTTTCGCAGATGAAGCACACACGGATCCTGTTATTGCGGATGCCGTGTGTGCCGCAGCGGAAGCCTACTACACGGCAACTATGGAACAGCAGCAAGGTGGAAATGTGAAGTCTGAAAATAAGGACGGAATGAGCGTTTCTTTTGTAGTGGCCCGGAAAGATGGGGAAACGGTGGATGAATATGTGAAGCGGTCTATGTATCAGGCTATCAGGATCCGGCTGCTTCCTACTGGCTGGCTGTCCAGAAGGGCAAAGGTGGGCGTATGATCACAAATACATCTATAACTATTTTCAATGGGCGCATGGACAAGGAAGAACGGCGCATGAAGTATTTCCCCACGGTAATCAGGGGCGTGTCCTATCAGGAAGCAAAAGGGGCCACGATTGCCAGTAATGGCGTGTGGGGTGAAAACGTCAACTATAAGATCAGGATCCCGCTGGTGGGTTCAGATATTCAGGATAAGCGGCTTTATATGCCCTGTCTTGAATATGCGAAGCTGGAAGATGGCGAAGCCCCGGCATACTGGACTATAAAGAAAGGGGATCTGATTGTCAGGGGCGAACATCCGGGAGATCCCATGTATGAGGATGCTTTGAACGTGTACGCAAGGGAAAATTCCCTTGACCTGATCCACGTCACAGAGTACGCCGACAACACTATAGGGGGAAGTCTTTATGTGCGACACTACAGGATAGGGGGTAATTGATATGCCGGGAACACATCACATTGATACGCCTGACGATCTCACGATCCAATATAACGGCGGCCGTGTCCGGCTATGCTGGGATGGCGGTTTCAGTGAACGGCGTTCAAATATGTTCAACAGGAAGCAGATGATCGTTGACAGTGAAGCATTGCGTTACTGTTCCCCGCTGATACCCTTCCGCACTGGTGCGCTGACACGTTCCGGCACAATCGGAACGGTGATCGGATCCGGGCTTTTGCAGTATTCAACGCCGTATGCACGGATGCAATACTACTGTACCGCTGAATCAAGGTCATATGACACACGCCGGGGCGCAAGGTGGTTCGAGAGAATGAAAACAGCCCACAAGAAAGACATTCAGAGGGCTGCTGAAAGAGGGTGATCGATTGGTAAACTCAATTATAGAAGGGCTTGACCAGTATTTCAGGAAATGCCCGCTGTTAAAGGATGGCGTGTTCCGTGTGGACACAATGGGTCCTGAACCGATTGAATATGAACTTGAAACTGGCATAACCACGCCGGTGATCAAGACATACCTTGACGGTTCCAGCGTCAGACAGTATATGTTCAACTTCAACAGTAAGGACTACTACTCTATGGATAGGGTTCAGATGATCCAGAACAGCACCTTCTATGAACATTTTTGTAACTGGGTGGAAGAACAGAGTTTTCTTGAAAACCTTCCTGAAATGCCGGAAGGGTGCGAAGCGCAAGCCCTGACTGTTCTGACACCGGGCTTTATGCTGGACGCAACAATGATCAATGCACGTTATCAAGTCCAGCTGCAACTACAATATTTTAAGGAGGCCATGAAAAAATGAAAAAATTCAATTTACAGCTTTTTGCTGGTGGCAGAAGCGCACTGATCAGAAATATGATTGGTGACTATCTGGAAGTGTCCGGCAAAATGGAATTGTGCGGAATCGGTTTTACGAAGCTGAATGAATCGCCGGGCGCACAGTCTGACAGCACAACGTACATCAATGAAACAACGTCATCCGCTGACATTATAGGGTATGAAACGAAATTTCCCTATGAGTTTGATGCGATTCCTTCACAGAAAGCCCTTTATACTTTATGGCTTGACGGACGGGATCACCATACTGGGGATGCAGCACAGCACGTTTTTGTGAAGGTAGATCTGTTTAATCCTATCGGTACACCGTCAGCAACTTCCGCTGAATATACGGCACGTCAGTTCATTGTATCAAATGAAGTGAGTGAGTTTGCCGGGGATGGCGGTCAGAAAATCACCGCATCCGGCACACTTCACGCTGCTGGTGATCCTGTTCAGGGCAAGTTTGACACGGTTTCAATGACATTTACCGAAGGTGAGTTCAAGGGGAAATATGACCTTGACCTTGAAGCGGCGGCCGGTGACGATACCACGGAAGAATAAAGAAACAATACTGATAACGGAAGCTGACCATTAAGGCAGCGGAACGATCAGGGCGGCGCAGAGTATCACCACGGCTTTGCACCGTCTTTTAATATGCGGTGGTGGAAGAAAGGAAAAAAATTATGAATATTGAGATCAATGGGGTAACTTTGCAGGGTGATTTTATGGATGCCGGATTTATGGAAATACTGGAACCGGCACTGGTAGAAGTCAGGGAAGATATTCAGAAAACAAAGACGCAGCCACGGGGTTTAGTGGCGGCCAGCTATGATGCTTTGAATAAAGCAATGGATAAGTTTTTCAATAAAGTATTCGGCCCTGAAACTTCTAAACAGCTTTTCGGTGAAAGCCGTAATGTTATGATCCGCATGGAAGCACTGGCGAAAATTGACCAGTTAGCGAAGGAATCACGGAAGCAGTTCAATGACTTTTCAAACAAGTATTCGCAACGCCAGCAGCAGAACGGCTTTAATTCCATGCAGGGGCATAAACCGAAGCAGAAACGTACATGAACATCCTAATGGATGAACTTCCCTACAACGTAAATATAGCGGGCCATACCGTACCCATAAACACAGACTACCGCACAGGCATTTATTTTGAACAGTGCCTTGCTGATGAAACGCTGGACGATGACACAAAGCTGAATGAAGTCCTGCTTCTGTATTTTGGGGAAAGTATAGGCCCGCTTCTTACGGACTGGGAAACCGTGACGGAAGCAATCAACGCCGTCATGTGGTTTTATCGGTGCGGTGCTGATGAAAATGTGCTGGCTGATTCTGAAAGCACTGGTTCCGGGGAAGAAGAACCGCCGTTTTCATACGAACATGACAGCGGCTATATTTATTCAGCGTTTCTTGAAGCATACCATATAGACCTGACAGAAAAAAGACTTCATTGGTGGCAGTTTCGGGCTTTATTTTTGGCTTTGCCGGAAGATGCGGAATTTTCAAAGATCGTAGGCTACCGCACTATGGAAATTCCGGCGAAAATGTCAAAGGAAAAGAAACGGTTCTACCAGCGCATGAAAAAAATTCATAAGCTGCCGGATCCGCCTGACCGGGTAAGGCTCGAAAAAGACCTTGAAGCCATCCTTGCAAAAGGGGGCGATATATCACAGCTAATAAAGTGAGGTTTTTTCGATGGCACATGACGGTACGCTGAATTTTGATACAAAAATAATAACTTCCGGCTTTAAAAAAGGCGTGGAAGAAATAGGGGGAATTGCGAAAGCCGGGATCGACCTGACTACCAAAGTTTTACAGGGGGCCACGGCCGGGGTTACTGCTTTAGGGGCGGCGGCTATCAAAGTAGGATCTGACTTTGAAGCCGGAATGTCACAGGTGCAGGCCATTTCAGGCGCATCCGGCGAAGATCTTGAAAAACTGAAAAATAAGGCTAAAGAAATGGGGGCTACCACGAAGTTCAGTGCAACTGAATCAGCGGAAGCCCTTAATTATATGGCTATGGCCGGCTGGAAAACAGAGGATATGTTGGGCGGCCTTGAAGGTGTAATGAACCTTGCTGCCGCTTCTGGGGAAGATCTGGCCACGGCATCCGACATTGTAACGGACGCTATGACAGCGTTAGGAATGCAGGCCAGCGAAGCCGGACATTTTTCTGACGTTCTGGCCGCCGCCGCTTCCAACGCTAACACCAGTGTAGGCGGCATGGGTGAAACCTTCAAGTATGCCGGGGCTATGGCTGGAACGCTGGGTTATTCCGTGGAAGATGTGGCACTGGCTACCGGGCTGATGGCAAATGCCGGGATCAAGGGTACTATGGCCGGTACTTCCCTGAACAGCATAATGACAAGGCTTTCCACGAATACGAACGGCGCAAGGGATGCTATTGAGGAATTAGGGGTTGCTTTCTTCAATGAGGACGGATCAGCCAGAAGCCTGACCGATGTAATGATGGAATTGAGAGAAGCCACGGCTGATATGACCACGGAGCAGAAAGCTAATTTTGCCAATACCGTGGCCGGCATGGAAGCACAGAAAGGCTTGTCTGCTATCCTGAACGCTACAGAGGATGACTATAACAAGTTATCCGCAGCAATCCAGAACGCTGACGGTTGTGCGCTGGAAATGGCTGAAACCATGCAGGACAATTTACAAGGCCAGCTGACGATCCTTCAATCCGGCCTTGAAGGTCTGGGGATCTCCCTATATGAAACTTTTCAGGGTACAGCAAAGGATGTTGTAAAAGAAGCACAGGGGATGCTTCAGCAGTTACAGGACGCTTTCAACGCTGGCGGCCTTGACGGTCTTGTGTCCGCTGTAGGTGATGTGCTGGCACAGATCATTGAACGGTTAGCTGGGGCAGCCCCGGAACTGGTCAATATGGCGGTCAGTCTGGTGGGTTCCCTATGCGAAGGGCTGAAAAGTGCGCCGGGGATCGGTGATTCTGCTGCTTCCCTGATCACTTCACTGGTGACAGGGCTTGCTTCATGCGTGGATGACCTATGGACTACTGCTATAGTGCTTGTAGGCAAAATGGCCGAAGGTGTGGCTGCTGGTGCGCCGCAGATGGTTCAGGCAATTTCTACCACGGTTACGGACATTCTGGAATGTCTGGTTGACTGGGGCCCTGATCTGCTACAGGCAGGGGTTGACATACTTCTTGCATTGGTGGACGGAATCGTTTCAGCTTTACCAACGCTTATCAGTCAGGCATCTATGCTTCTGTTAGAAATATGTGAAGCCTTGCGGGCGAATCTTCCAGCACTGACACAGGCGGCTATTGATATTGTGATGGCTCTGATCACAGGATTGGCAGAATCAGCCCCGCTTTTGCTTGAAGCGGCGGTTCAGCTTTTAATGTCAATCATTGAAGCTATACCCATTATCAGAGAACAGCTGCTTGCTGTCCTTCCTGAACTGATAACGACAATATGTAATTTTCTTGCCGAAAGCATACCGCTGATAGTGGATGCCGCTATTCAGCTTTTAATGGGTATCATTGAGGCCATACCCACTATCATTCAGGCGGTAGTTGACAATTTGCCCTTGATCATCACTTCACTTGTAGACGGACTGACCGGAGCCCTGCCGCAGATAGTTCAGGCAGCGATCACGCTGCTGATGGGTATTATTCAGGCAATCCCTGATATTGTCGTGGCTATAGCTGAAAATCTTCCGCAGATCATAACGGCGATAGCTTCCGGGCTGGCGCAGGCCATACCGCAGATTTTCACGGCGGCGAAGGATCTATTGTGGCAGCTTATACTTGCCGTGCCTGATATTGTCGTGGGAATCGGTCAGGCCATACCTGATATTATAGCCGGAATCGTCAACGGACTGATCGGCGGGATAGGTGCAGTCAAAGACGCAGCCCTTGAACTGGGTTCCGGGATCCTGAACGGCATCAAGTCATTTTTCGGGATCAACAGCCCTTCTACTGTGATGGCTGAACAGGGTGATTATTTAGTACAGGGCTTGATCAATGGTCTGGCAGAAATGCCCGATCAGATGATGCAGACGCTTGACACCGCCCTGAATAACCTGCTTGCATGGGGGCAGCAAATGCTTTCAGGCATACAGGACACTGTTCAGAATATGGTGAACAGTGCTGAACAGGTGATTTCACAGCTTCCGGGTAAAATCTGGACGCATTTAGTCAATGTCGTTACTAAAGTAATGACGTGGGGCCAGCAAATGTTGACAACTGCCACTACTGCCATACAGAACATGATTTCAAGTATCATTTCCCTGATTTCTGAACTTCCGGGGAAGGTATGGACACATTTAGTCAACGTGGTCACAAAAGTGACAACATGGGGGCAGCAGATGCTTTCAGCTGCTACCACGGCAATACAGAACATGATTTCTGCCATCATTTCCAAACTGGCAGAACTTCCCGGAAAGGTGACTTCTAAACTTGCAGAGGTCACGGCGGCAATGGTTCAGTGGGGTTCTGATATTGTTTCAAAAATGACGGACGTAGGCAAAAATATTGTTTCAGGAATCTGGAACGGTATTTCTTCCGGCTGGGATTGGCTAAAAGGAAAAGTTGCTGACCTTGCAAACAGCCTACTGGACAGCGCAAAAAGCGCACTGGGGATCAATTCCCCTTCTACAAAATTCAGGGATCAAGTGGGTAAATGGCTGATGCCCGGTGTGGCAGAAGGTGTTGAAAAGACGATGCCCAAAACCTTGAAGGATATGAAAGCGGAAGCCGGAAAGCTGGTAGCCGCTATGCAGGGAACGGTTGATGCCGCTATGGGCAATTATGCACTTGCTACAGCTAACGGCGCAAGCCTGAAAGCTGCTACAACAGGGGCTACTTTCGTACAGATCGACAACAGCCAGACACAGGAAAATAACTACCACGAAAAAGTTATATCACCGTCAGAAGTGGCGAAGAATCAGCGGGAAGCATTCAGGAACTTCCAGAAAGGTGTGAAGTAATGACTATAAACACATTAAAGATTGAATTGACGTGCAACGGCCGGACTCTGGTAATGGGCCCGAATGAGGACATAGACATCACCAAAGTGACCGGCCTTGAATCGTCTGAACTGGAAATTTCCACTTCTGACAATGCGCTGGTGGATGGCGTTTCGGTTGACGGCAAGAAAATCAGCAAGAGGCCCATCCACATTGAAGCGAAGTTTAAGAAAAACAAGAACAATCCTGAAAACCGGGCGGCGGTGATCAAGTTCTTCAATCCAAAGTATACCGGGAAAGCCCTGATCACAAACATGGGTATTTCCCGGAATATCAACTATGAACTGGAAGGGTGGACGTTTGCGGAGCAGCGGAACCTTGACACACGGCTGGGGATCATTGTGGATCTGATGTGTCCTGATCCCTATATGCTGAACGTGGACAATTTCGGAAAGAACATGGCCCACTATACGGCACAGTTTCATTTTCCGTGGCACAGTCTGGCAAGGCGGGCCACGAACAAAAATGACTATCCTGAACAGGCGCGGGGGCTTATGTTAGGCGGCACGATCACGGGCTACAGGACGCTTCACAAGGAAGTTGTGCTTGCAAATGACGGTGACGTGCCTACAGGCTTACAGATACAGTTTGTGGCGAAGCGTGGAACCGTAAAGAATCCGAAGATCACCAATGTGAGAACCGGCCAATATATGCGGGTATGTTGTGATATGGTGGCCGGTGACATTCTTCTGGTGGACACCAACGAACGCCATCAGGTCATTGAACTGAACGGCGTGAACTACTATAACCACATTGACCGTAAATCTGAACCGTTTGAACTGGAAGTTGGCGAAAATTACCTTGAATATGACGCTGACGAAAATTACACGAATCTGGACGTAAATATTTTTTACCGTCCTAAATATCTGGGGGTGTAACTGGTGCAATTTATTATACTTGACAAGGATTTTCAGACAATGGGATCCATAAAGGTATTCAATACCCTGATGTGGCACAGACGCTACTACAGCCCCGGCATATTTGAACTTCATCTTCCGGCTGAATATTTTGATCTGATAAATACCGGCCGTTATCTGTATAGGAATGACCGCACGGAATTAGGGGTTATCCGGGAAGTCAATTTTGCAAGGGGTGAGAAAAGCGAAAAAACAGCCTATTGTAAAGGGTTTTTTTCTGAACACTTGCTGAACAACGGCGTGATCTATCCTGTATTCAGCCGGACAGGAAAGCCGGATGCACTCTCCCACACCGTAGTTGACACATACCTGATCAATCCGGCTGACAATAAACGGAAAATAAACGCTGACATACGGCTGGGGAATCTGGAAGGGCTGGGAACTTCTATCACGCTACAGAATACCGGGGATGAAGTGGGAACAAAGCTGTATGAAGTTTTGCAGACACAAGAAATGTCACAGCGGCTTGTATTTGATTATCTTAAAAATACCCTGACATATGAAGTCTGGCAGGGTAAAGACCGCACTGACAATCAGACAGAAAACAGCTGGGCGATCTTTTCAGATTCCTTCAGGAATATAAAAAACGCACAGTATCACCGTGATGAATCAGACTGTAAAAATGTGGCTTATGTGGCTGGTGAAGGTGAAGGGGCTGCCCGTATTGTGGTTGAGGTGGATGTCAGGTTAAGCCTGGATGAAGAACGGCGTGAACTGTTTGTTGATGCCCGCGATCTTCAAAAAACTACGGAAAGCGTAACCTATACGGATGCACAGTACAGGGAAATGTTGCACCAGCGTGGGCTTGAAAAGCTGGCTGAATGTGCCGCCATTGAAAAGGTTGATTCCGGCGTGGATCCGGCTGCTAATCTCATATATGGCAAGAATTTTGATTTAGGGGATCTTTGTACATACCGTTATAGTGACGTGAACATAGAATGTTCAAAGCGTATCACGGAAATACAGGAAGTGATTGAAGGATCCAAACAAACGCTGAATGTCATTTTCGGAATTGACGATGCAAAGAATTTTAAACAAATTTTTAGAAAGGAAATGAGGTAAAATGTTTAGGTTTGGCTATTTTGATTCTGACATTATCGGGGTGGACGATGAAGGGATGCCCATATTTGACCGGGCTGAATTATCTGACCTGTTCGCCCTATTCTTTGCCAGTCTGGTGAGTGACGGCGTTCTGGCCCTTCCGAATACCTGTTTCAAGATCGTGGCAGCTGGAAACGGTCTGGATATTGAACGGATGCCGGGTTTTGGTATGGTCAAGGGGCATTTCTGCTATGATGACGAATCCGACTTTATGACACTGACCGCACCGCAGAAATATAACAGGATTGACCGTGTTATCATGCGCCTGAACCTTCTGGACAGGATGGTTGAAATTATCATAAAGCAGGGTGAGGAAGCGGAAAAACCGAAGCCCCCGGAACTGATCAGGCCGTCAGCTGGTGACTATTTTGAACTTTGTCTTGCTGAAATAACACTGGCGGCGAAGCAGACAGTGATCACACAATCCAGCATAAACGACACCAGAGCAAACAGCGCATTGTGCGGCTTTATCACACAGCTAATTGACCATCTTGATACAGCCGTGTTCTTTGACCAGCTGAACGCTTTTTATCAGGAATTTGTTGACAAGTCCAATGCCAGCTATGCCGAATTTGAACAGATGGCAAAAACGGCTTATGAGAAATTCAATGCTGACATTACCCTGTATATTTCCACGCTGAAAAAAGACAGTACGGACGCATACAACAATCTGATCAGCACAATGAACGCTTTTTATCAGGATCTTTCCGCACAGGGAAAGGCCCTGTATGACAAATACAGTGCAGAGATCGCCGCCTATGCCACACAACTACAGGAACAGGGGCAGAAGGACGTTCTGGCGATCATCCAACAGCTGACAGAGTTCAAGACGGTGAACGAAGCTGAATTTCTGGCATGGTTTGAACATATCAGGGGGCAGCTTGAAGAAGATCCGGCGGGGAAGCTACAGCTGGAACTTGATCAGGCAAATGCACAGATCGGGGATCTGGAAGCAATGCTTTTCACTGGAATGGTCAGGGTGAAGCTGAACACTGATCAGGGTGACTATATTACTGACAGTTTAGGGAAGCCGCTACTAATCGGCTGGCCCATCTGTAAATGCAAAAAATAAAACAGGAAAGTGAGGAAAAAAAAGAATGAATCAGGGGCAGACAATTTTTGACTTGCCACAGGCTGAAACTGTTCCGGCTGGCAGCCGTTATGTGGTGGAAATGGGCGATGGCACAGGTACAAAATCAGTCACACATGAGGATGTAGTCAAGGCCGTGGGCGGTGATCTTCCGCTGGGTGACACAAAAGACCTTGAAACGGTGGAAAAAGGTACTTTTGTGGCCGCTATCAATGAGATCAAAGAGCGGACAGACAAGGCATCCGGGGGCGCCGCTATCAGGGTAAAGACCGGGGATCCCGGTTTATATGGGCGCACGGTCATGGTAACGGATGGGGAAACCACACTACAGGGATCTATGTCATATACAGGTGAATGTGTCATTTCCGGCGTTATCATGAATGGGAACCTGACAGTATCGGCTACCACAGAAGAAGGGGCAACAGATCAAGCGGTTGTGTATGTGTCGGCTTATGCAACATATGACGTACAGCTGGACACCAGACAGGCCTATAACTGGATCAATGTCACCACTTCCGAAGCATCGCTTTTTGATACAAAAGTGACCGCTTCCAATGGTGAAGAAACGGCCACGGCTATGATCGGGAAAGACGGAACGGCCCGGATTAAATTCACGTTTTCCGGCACGGTTACGGTTACGGCTACCGATGGGGTGAACGTGGTCAGTGCCGCCGTGGACGTTTCCGGGGAAGTTTCTGGAAGCTATGATGTGGATCTACAGCTGTACAAGGTAACAGTTACCACACAGGAAGCATCCCTTGAAAAACAGACTGTGACGCTGAAAAACGGCGGTTACACCAGAACGGCGGTTTTCAGTGAGGGAACCGCTACTATTGTATTTGACAGTAATTTCATGGGTGAATGTCAGGTCACGGCAACGGACGGCATGAAAACCGGGAAAATGAAGTTCACAGCGGTTGCAGATACCCATGAATACAGCCTGACTTTAAAGTTAGGTACTATTTTCACGGCTTTGCTTGACCTTACAAAGTCCGATCCTGAAAAAATAGTAACCTATGCAGACGATGCTACAGGTATGCAGAAAAAGTTTTCAGCGTGGCGCAATCAGGAAATTTTCAAAAATTTGCACTTGTGTGTGCTGAAAGACGGGAAGAAGCTGTATGAACTGGATGATAACAACACCGCAAAGAAAAAAGACGGAACCGATGCAGACATCACTACACTGGGGAATGATGTCATGCTGGAACTTCCTGAACGGCTGGGCTATATGATTGAGTGGGTAATTCCCGGAAATTCGCTTTTGAAAGTGTCCGTGACCAATGAAGCAGACAATGAAGCGTATGAATATGACGCTTTCAGCCTTGATTCATATAACGATTGTGACAGAATCTACATCGGAACATTCAAAGGTCATTGTACCGGGAACAAAGCATATTCTTCTTCCGGGAAAGCGGTCACAGTATCACAGACAATAGACGCTTTCAGAACATGGTGCAGGGCAAGGGGTACGGGCTACCAGCAGCGCACCTATGGAAGCGTGAAGCTGATGCAATGCCTGTATATTATCAGCCACGGCACACTGAACAGTCAGGCGGCGGTTGGCACTGGTTACGTTGCATCCAGCCATTCAGCCGGGGTTAAGACTGGCGGTACTAATGCGTATGGTTTTGATTCTGAATTGATCAGGGCCAGCAATCCGTCATACATGACTGACCAGAATCATCAGGTGAAATGTCTTGGCCTTGAAGATTTCTGGGGGAACTACTGGGAATTTGTGGATGGTCTTGTGTCCGATGCTTCCCGGAATGTTCTGACGGCCAGATGTGCAAAGGATTTCAATACACAGGGATCCGGCTATGAGAACAACGGAAACGGCGGTGTGTCTGCTAATATCGGTAACTATATGAAACTTCCGCAGGGTGGAAGCAAGGCCGGCTTTACAGCCCGTGACGTATCGGGATCAGACAGCACATATTTCACGGATTATGCTGTTTTGTATGCGTCCTGTCTTGCTCTTTTCGGTGGTTATTGGGCTGATGCGCTTTCTGCGGGGGCTTTTCGGCTGTCTGTGCATATTGCCTTTTCTTTATCGTATGCGAGTGTCGGTTGTCGCCTGATGTATATGCACAAGGAAGAAAAAGCAGACGCAGCGGCGTAAATAATATAGGCGGTGAAAGCATGACATAAGGTTGATCACAGAATGAACCGCATGAAAAGAACAGACAAAAAAAAGATTATACTAATTTGTATACGTCCTGTCTTACTATTTTCAGTGGTAATTGGAATAATGCACTTAATGCAGGGGCTTTTCAACTGAATGTGAATAATACCTTTTCTTTATCGAATGCGAATGTCAGTTGTCGCCTATTGTTTTCCAGCAATAGTATTTTTTTAGCAAGGTGAACCTTCACCGCCGTGCCACTTGGCAAAACATAACAATTCCCGGATCTGTATTAGTAGCCAACAGGTGAAAGTTCAGGGGTGGAAAACATCAAAAAAAGGGCGGGTGCTATATGAAAAGGTATGGTGATATTTACCCTAAAGTTTGCACCATAGAAAACTTGCGGGAAGCACACGCCAACGCCAGAAAAGACAAACTTTTCTATCAGGAAGTAAAAATGGTTGACGCTGATCCTGACAGCTTCCTAAAAGAAATTCAGGAAATGTTGCTGAATGAAACATATGAGATCAGCGCATCGGATTATGTAAAGAGCATAATAAACGACAAAGGAAAAGAACGGGAACTTGCAAAGCTGGCATATTACCCACACAGAATCATTCAGTGGGCGATCATGCTACAGATCGAACCTGTTTTCATGGAAGTGTTCTGTTCCCATACTTGCGCTTCTATCAAGGATCGGGGAATCAGCAAGGCCCTTGATCTGGTGCAGGAATATTTAAAGGACGTACCGGGAACACAATATTGCCTGAAAATAGACGTTTCAAAGTTCTATCCTAGTATTGACCATGAAATATTGAAGCAGCTGCTTGAAAGGAAGTTCAAAGACAGGCGGCTGCTTTCTCTTATGTTCAAAATCGTGGACAGTGTAGAAGGTTCAGGCGTACCCATCGGATCATACCTGTCACAGTACCTTGCTAACTATTATCTGGCATACTTTGACCACTACCTGAAAGAGGTCCTTCACTTGGAGTATGTTGTCAGGTATATGGATGACGTGATCATACTGTCAGACAGCAAGGAAAAACTTCATGAAGTCAGAAAGCTGATGGATCAGTATTTGCAAACACAGCTGAACCTTCACCTGAAAGATAACTGGCAAGTGTTCCCGGTGGATGCCCGTGGTATTGATTTTATAGGGTTCTGCTGTTTCCACGGTTTCACGCTGTTACGGAAACGGACATACAAACGCTTTAAGGCTGGTATGATACAGATTCTTGAAAAGCAGGAAAACGGCCAGCTGATCAGCTATTCAGAATTTTGTTCAGCTAATTCATATTGCGGATGGCTGGATATGTGTGACGGGAACAGGCTGAAAGAAAAATACATTGTTCCTATTGTGCCGTCACTGGTACGGTACTATGAAGAAGTCATTGCTGCCGGGAAGAAAGACAAGGCGGCAAAGATAAGGAAATATAAAAAGAAACTGGAAAAGAAAGGACTGGTGAAAGCAGCATGAAAGATCTTGGAATCAGACAGGGAAGCGGGGCCTTTGCCGTTCCGCTGGTGGTAATGCCCGATGCGGTGTATGTGCATACGGACATTCAGAAAGTGGAACCACAGGAAGGAATGGAAACTTCCGGGGAAGTGTATCAGTACCATGAATACATTTATGAGCCGGATGAATACATTCAGCTGATCGGCAATGAGAACAGCACCTTGAAGGAAAAGCTGGCGGGCGTGTCTGACGAACTGACCAGCACACAGATGGCACTTGTAGAAGTTTATGAATTGATAGGAGGTGTGCAGTAATGAGCATGATGGCGAAGGTATACGCTGACCTGATCCGCAAAGGCAAGAAAACAATCAAAGATGTACCGAAGGAATTGCAAAAAGAGGTCAAGGCTATTCTGGCGGGTGACGAAAAATGATCCTGCTTCATGCCTTGCTTTTTTTAATACTGGGGAAAGGGGGTAAAAATGATATGGCTATTGTTTACGCTGTTCTGATCGTAAAAGGCAAGAAAACATTCGCTGACGTTCCGGCGAAGATTCAGGCACAGGTCAGGGAAGTCCTGATTGATATGGAACTTCCTGAACTGGCTGAAATCTGACGTTTTATCAGCCACATGGACAAATTATCAAACAGGTACATAAAACCGCCTATATGACGTTATATGAGCGTCAGAAAGGCGGTTTTTGTGTGCCGGAAAGGTGGAAAACAATGAAAATGAAACTTTTAACTTTTATCGGTGTGCTGGGAAGCTGGATCGCTTCCCTGTTTGGCGGCTGGGATGCCGCACTGGTGACGCTGCTGATCTTCATGGGAATTGATTATGTGACCGGGCTGATCGTGGCCGGGGTATTCAAGACCAGCGAAAAGACGGAGAACGGCGCACTGGAAAGCCGGGCCGGCTGGAAGGGCTTATGTAGAAAAGGCGTGACGCTGCTTGTGGTGCTTGTGGCGTGTCGGCTGGATCTGGTCATGGGATCCAATTTTATCAGGGATGCCGTGGTGATCGCTTTTATTGCCAATGAAACGATCAGCATTATTGAAAATGCTGGATTGATGGGTATACCTATCCCGGCGGTAATTGTCAAGGCTGTTGAAGTGCTGAAAAAGAAAACAGAAAGTGAAGGTGACGGGGAATGATCAAGATCTGTCTGGATGCCGGCCACTGGGGGAAATATAACCGTTCCCCCGGTGTAAAGGCTTATTATGAATCTGATATGGCGTGGAAGTTGCACCTGTTTCAGAAGAAGTTTCTGGAAGAATATGAAGGTGTGTCTGTTATCACTACCCGGACGGATCAGGGAACAGACAAGGCCCTTTTTGACCGTGGCATGACTTCAAAGGGGTGTGACCTGTTTCTGTCTGACCATTCTAACGCCGTGGGTTCCGGCATGAATGAATCTGTTGATTATGTCGCAGTCTATCATCTTGTGGATGACACTACCACGGAAATAGACGATATTTCAAAACTGATTGCTGAACAGCTGGCCCCTGTCATAGCCGGGGTTATGGGAACTAAACAGGGCTTCCGGGTCGTTACCAGAAAATCAGGAAATGACCGCAACGGTGACGGGATGCTGAATGATAATTATTATGGTGTCCTTCATGGCGCACGGATGGCAGGAACGCCGGGCCTGATTCTGGAACACAGCTTTCACACCAACACAAGGATGACAAACTGGCTTCTGGACGATGGGAACCTTGCCAGACTTGCACAAGCGGAAGCTGACGCAATCGCTGCCTATTATGGGCTTGTGAAGAAAGGGCATACTGGCGGTAACGTAACAGCACCAGCGCAGGAAAGCACGGGATCCAATGAGGAATTGATCTGGAAGTTCCTGAAAAGTAAAGGGCTGAATGATTATGCTGTAGCCGGGATCTGGGGGAACCTGAAAAAAGAATGTGGGTTCCGTCCTGATAATCTCCAAAATACCTATGAAAAGAAATATGGTTTTTCTGATGCAGAATACACCGCTGCTGTTGATTCCGGGGCTTATGGAAACTTTGTCCATGATTCAGCCGGGTATGGTCTGGCACAATGGACATTTTGGAGCCGTAAAAAAGCCCTGTATGACCGGGCAAAGGCGGCCGGCGTATCCATCGGTGATCTGAATATGCAGCTGGCTTTCTTGTGGGAAGAAATTCAGGGATATAAACAGGTAATGAACGTGCTGAACAATGCCGGATCCGTTCAGGCTGCTTCTGATGCAGTCATGACCGGGTACGAAAAACCGGGTGATCAGAGTGAGGCGGCTAAACAGGTGCGGCGGGCATACAGTCAGGAAGGTTTTGACAAGTACGCCGGATCAGGATCCGCTTCTGCTGCTTCTGCCCTTCCCTATCTTGTCAGGGTGGAGATCCCCGATCTGAATATCAGGACGGGGCCCGGAACTGACTATGATGAAGCCGGGGAGTATACCGGGATCGGCACTTTCACCATTGTGGAAGAAGCTGACGGAAAAGGGGCTGGAAAGTGGGGGCTTTTGAAGTCTGGAAGTGTAAAGCGTAACCGCTGGATCTCCCTTGACTTTGCCACAAAAATTTGTTCCTAATTTGTTACTAAATGAGCGTATTTTAGGGTATTTGAGGGGTGCTAAACTGATGAACATTTCCCACAAATACAGTATTTGCGCCATATTGTAATGAACACTGATTCATGATATAATAGACGCAGGTTCAGCAACATGAGTCACAAGAATTGCCTTGCAATTCTTGCTGAAATCGCCATGGATTACAGCTTCTGTGGATATTGATATAATAAAGTGGTAGAAAGGATGTGAAAAATTGAAGATATCTTACAACAAACTGTTTGAGATTTTGGAACAAAGGAATATTACAAAAACAGAGTTAAGAGAAAATATAGGCATTTCTACTGCTACCCTTGCGAAATTATCCAAAAATGAACTGATAGCGATGAAAGTGATTGGGGATATTTGTGATTTTTTAAACTGTCAACCAGGAGAGATTATGGAACTGGAAAAAGAAGTTGATAAAACTACATTACTATATCGACTGCGGGAAGAGAAACAGATCAAATTAAAGGGTGGGATTTATCACCAGACACAAGTGAAACTTGCATATAATTCTAATCATATGGAGGGAAGCAAACTCACAGAGGACCAGACAAGATATATTTATGAAACGAATACGATAGGATTAGAAAAAGAACCGGCTAATATAGATGATATTATAGAAACAGTAAATCATTTTCAGTGCTTTGATTATATTTTAGACTGTGCAGAAAATGTATTATCTGAAAACATAATAAAAAAAATTCATCAGATATTAAAATCAAATACATCGGATAGTCGTTTGGAATGGTTTAACATTGGGGACTATAAACAACGCCCTAATATGGTTGGTGATTCAAAAACTACTCCGCCTGGCAGTGTGAAAAAGGAAATGCAACGATTATTATTTGAATATCAACAGAAGGAAACGATTGCTTTTGAGGACATTGTAGAATTTCATTACTATTTTGAAAAAATACATCCGTTTCAGGATGGCAATGGCAGGGTAGGGCGTTTGATAGTATTTAAAGAGTGTTTGAAACATAATATAATCCCATTTATTGTGGAGGAACGGCATAAACTTTATTATTACAGAGGATTAAAAGAGTTTGAGAATGAGCGGGGATATTTGATAGATACTTGTTTATCTGCACAGGATAAGTATGGTGAATTATTGGAGTACTTTGCAGAAGATGCAGAAGAATACAATTTGTAATTCCGTATGATTGCAGTTGGGCAAAATGCTAATTTTAGGAGATTAACAGGGATGTATGCAGATGGAGATTCTGATAAAATAGTCTGCGTACTGGGCGATGAATATAATATAAGGAAATTTTATTGAAATGTGGTTTGAACTCAAATTTTTCATATACTAATATTAAAAATCAAAAGAAAAATGTTTTGAGTTAAATATTTGCAAAAAAAATGCAAATATGATTGACAAAACAAAACAATTAAAATATTATATAGGTATAAATCGGGAGAGGTGACAAAGATGCTGCTGGAATTTAGCTGTTCAAATCATCGTTCTATTAAAGAAGAAGTGAGATTTTCTATGATTGCAGGAAGCGACAATACATCAGAAGAACTCTTAAAAGGATTTGGCAATATTAGGGTTTTACGTTCTGCAATCATATATGGAGCAAATGGATCTGGAAAAAGCAATTTTATCAGTGCTTTGTCATTTATGAAAGGATTGGTAAGTAATAGTATTAACCATCAGCCGGGACAGGGGGTATTTCAGGCACCCCATAAATTGAGCGCCGAAAAAACTCCAAGCGAATATAGCATTCAGTTTGTAAGGAATGACATAAGATATGCATATGGTTTTTCCGTGAAGGAAAATTTGATACAAGATGAATATTTATATTATTTTCCTAATGGAAGGCAGGTAAAGATTTTTGAACGGGATGGAATGGTGATCAAACCCGGCGACAGATACAAAGGCGTATTTGATGTGAGTATTGGCATAGTGAAAGAAAACAGATTGTTTTTATCCTGTGCGGCCAATTATAGCAATGTAAAAGAAGTGGAAGAAGCGTTTCTTTTTTTTAACACAGATATTGTGGTGTACAATCCGGAGATTAATAACTGGACGGAGTATTCCATCGAGTTAATGCAGAGCAATAAGGCGATTAAGCAGATTTTTGTGGATATCCTGCGGGCGCTAGGTACGGGGATTAAAGATGTAAAAGTAAAACTTGAGAAAATAAAGTTGGGGGAGTTAACACAGGAATTGCAGATACCTGATGTACTGAAAGGTCTGATAGGGGGGCAGGAAGGGAACCGAATAGAAGCAAAGGTAATTTACGATCAATTTGAAGTGGATCTGATGGCAGAGGAGTCGGCGGGAGTGAAGCGTTTATTCCAGATGGTTTGCCCGATTCTTGATATTTTGAAAGAAGGAAAAATACTTATTTGTGATGAACTGGAGACTAGCCTGCATGAATCAGTAATTTCCCAAATTGTAAAGTTATTTCAACATTACGAAAAGGATAAGTTTGCCCAATTAATTTTTTCAACACATGATACAAGTTTATTGGATACTGATTTGTTCAGGCGTGATCAGGTGTGGTTTACGCAATTAAATATGGAGAGAGCAACGGATTTATATTCTCTTGTGGAGATTAAGAATGTCCGTAAGTCCGAAAATCTGGAAAAGGGATATGTATCTGGAAAATATGGTGCGATACCTATGCTTAATAAAGCATTCTTTCAAGAATTGGAAGAAGGTATTTTAGGATAGGGGGGTACTGTATGGAAGATAGAAATCTTGACTTAATGGAAAGAAATGAGGGTACAAGAGAAAAATTTCGCACGGAAGTTAAAAGGTTTGAGTTGGATCAGATAATGCAGCATTTTACAGAGACAATGCAGGCTATAAAGGCCCAGTTTCCCGTGGCAGATGAACTGATTGAATCCGGAAAAGTCACAGAGGGAGAAAATATCTGGCGGGCGCAGGTAATTTTTCTTGCAAGTGCTTTTGATTTCTATATGCATGAACTGACGAAATATGGGCTGTGTGAAATTTATGCAGAGAATTGGGGGAGAACGGATAAATATGAGAATATCCAAGTAAAAATGAAAGTGATAGAGGTAGCATTAAAAGAAGGAGGGGATATAGATTGGTTTCTTGAATATATTAACGGGCATTATGGAAATATTACGATGGTATCATATAAATCGGTAAAAAGTCAGCTTAAATTATTGGGGTTGAATTTGACGAGTATTGCAGCAAGAGCGTTCCATCAAATAGGCAGAACAGAAAAAACAGGAGATAAGCTGAAAAGACGTCTGGATGAATTGTTTGAAAGAAGAAATATTATTGCCCACCAAACAGATAGGGCTCATACCGATGCACAGATTAACAGCATTACAAAAGAGATTGTACAAGAATTTGTATCTGATGTTGAAAAAATTGTAAATGCTATCGACGTAGAAACAAAAAATATGTAATACCATATATTGTATGGAAATGAAAAATAAATACAATATGTAGTTGAACAGATAGAAAGAATATGATAAAATGTTAAAAGATTGCAGCATTGCTGTTATCATAAAAAGCTGCAAGGCTGGCACCTTGCAACTTTATATGATTTAGTGAAAGGAAAAACCATCCACTAGTTATGTAGCATATCTAGTATATCAAATCCTTTTGCTAAAATCAATTAAAATCGCTTAAGGGCGAAATAAATGATGGAGGTGAATAGGGTATGAAGAAGCTTGTAAAACAAAAGTATATTTTCAGACCATATATTACTAAGAACGGAAAAAGAATTTATCCGAAACATAGTAAAGTCTTTAAGATTCCAGTAGATTAAATGTTTTGTGAAAATGTTGGGATGGTTCATTTTCACTTTCCTGTAATTGATTTTTTAGATTAAAGGGAGGAAAATGAAATGGGGAAAAATCAATTTGTTGTAAAACATAGTGATGAGTGGTCCGTTATAGGCGCTAACAATAAGAGGGCTACACGTGTCGTAGATACGCAGAAAAAGGCGATTAGTATAGCAAGAAATATTGCAATTAATCAGCAGTCTGAAATGCGTGTTCAAGATCAACATGGAAAGTGGCGCGTGTGTAACAGCTATGGTAAAGACACCTGTCCGCCTAAAGATAAGAATTATTAACATGCGGCTATTTAGGTGCAGGTGAATAAAGAACCATTTATCAAAAAGAAAGAGGATGCAAAAGCTGTAAAAAGCCATGCATCCTTTTTGTTTCTAAAATGATTGGAGGTGGTGTGGATGGGAATGTTTTCGTTTCAGGATTTAATTCTATTCGACGCGTCAATAGTAATCCGAGATTCCCGTCCAAGGGGGAAAGTGGGAAACAAACAGGATAAAATATCATGGAGAAAGTGACGATACAAAAGCAGGAGGGACGCAGATAAGGATTAAAAAGGGGCTGTTGCAAAAGTAGATGAATAATCTACTGGGGCAACAGCTCCGTTTTTGTGCCCAAAAACAGAAAAGCAGGCTCCGAAGAACCTGCCATCCGTGGTATAATAAGTTATGACGAGTAAATTAAAATACCATAAAAATTATACCGAATTTGGCGAGCCTTATCAACTGGTTTTGCCATTAAGTTTGGAAAGCCTGGTTCCTGAAGATGAATCTGTCCGACTGCTGAGCCACGAACTGGAGGAATTAGATTACAGCTTGCTGTACAGAGCTTACTCTGCCAAAGGCAGAAATCCGGCAGTGGACCCAAAGACCATGTTCAAGATCCTGACCTATGCTTATTCACAAAACATCTATTCCTCGAGAAAGATCGAGACTGCATGCAGACGTGACGTCAACTTCATGTGGCTGTTAGCTGGTCAGAAAGCACCTGACCACAGCACCATCGCCCGCTTCCGTACAGGATTTCTGGCAGATGCCTGTGAGAGCCTTTTCTATCAGATGGTAAAAAGGCTGGAACAGGCAGATGAATTATCAAAGGAGACGGTATTCATAGACGGGACAAAGTTGGAAGCCTGTGCCAACAAATATACTTTCGTGTGGAAAAAATCTGTTGGGAAGTGGGAAGAAAAGATGTTCCGAAAGATACAGGACGCCGTGCAACTCCTGAACCACGAATACATACAGGATTTTTCAGTTGGTGAAGAAACAAGGACACAGGACATACAAAAGGTATCCAGATTTTTGGAAGAAAAGTGTAGGACAGATGGAGCGGTCTTTGTCCATGGACGAGGGAAAAGAAAGAGCAGGAACCAGAGGTATCTGGAACTCTTTCGCAGATTTCTTGAACGACAGACAATCTATGACTGGCATACAGCAAGTTTTCAGGGGCGGAACAATTACTGTAAGACAGATCCGGATGCCACCTTTATGCACATGAAGGACGACCATATGCGTAACGCCCAGCTAAAACCGGGATACAACGTACAGATCGGTGTGGACAGCGAGTACATCGTTGCGGTGGATATTTTTCAAGACGGAAACGATGTATGGACGCTGGTGCCGTTCCTGAAAAGCATGGAAGAAAAACTGGGATTCCGGTATCCAAGCGTAACAGCGGATTCCGGTTATGAAAGTGAAGAGGGCTACAGCTTTTTAAGAGAGAACAAGCAGAAGCCTTATATAAAACCCCAGACATATGAGAAGTGGAAAAACGCAGCTTTAAAAGGGACATCAGCAAACGTGAAAACATGGCATACAATGAAGAAGAGGATGTTTATACTTGTCATGCCGGAAGAAGCCTGAATGCCCAATACATAAAGAAGCAGAAAAGCAAAAGCGGCTACGAACCCCAGGTGACCGTATACGAATGCGAGGATTGTACCGGCTGCCCTTACAAAGAGAAATGTACAAAGTCAAAGAAGAACAAACGCCTGTACGTTTCCAAAGGTTTTATGGAGAAACGTGAGGAATCCTACCGGAACGTCCTGAGTGAAACTGGCACAAGGTACCGCATGAACCGTTCCATTCAGGTAGAGGGAGCCTTCGGGGTGCTGAAAAACGACTATGAGTTCCAAAGGTTTTTGCTTCGTGGAAAGACCAAGGTAAAACTTGAGGTTCTCTTGTTGTGCTTTGGTTATAACATAAATAAACTGCACGCAAAGATCCAGGGTGACAGGATGGGAAGCCATCTGTTTCCCCTGAAAACCGCATAAACAGCAGGCTGTTATGATGCAGCTTTATTAAAGTATGAAAAAAACAGGTGAGAAATCCACGGAACAGGATTTCTTACCTGTTTTTCATATTTCTTAGAGCAAGGATGCCGCCAATCATCTTTATCTATGATTTTGCAACGTCCCCTTTTCCTGCCTATTTACGGTTGTTGTGATTATCTATGTAAGCCAAAGCGGCAAATACCACTAAGAGCAATGTCAAAATTTCTAACGTGTCCATAGAACCCCCTTTCCGTTTCCGAAAAGGGCAACCGAGGAACTATCCCCATACTGTCTATACTGACTAAGACAACTATAGCACAGTATTTCGGATATTGCCACATGTAGAAACCACCGGCATTGATGACTAGTGTGGTGATTCTTTGCATTACTTGCACCATTTACCAAGTTATTTTCAATATTAATTGTACCTTTACACCCTTTCCTATTTCCGCAAAAGGGTGTATGATTAACAAAAGTAAATTCCTTATAAAAACCATAATAGAAAACACCATACCCGGTGACGGAGGAAAAACCATGGACAGACAGAATCTGACACTGCTTACCGACCTGTATGAACTTACGATGATGCAGGGATATTTTAAGAATAAGGATCAAAATGAGACCGTCATTTTTGACGCCTTTTACCGCAACAATCCCTGTGATGGCGGATTTGCCATCGCGGCGGGCTTAGAGCAGTTGATTCAGTATATTAAGGAACTGCATTTTGACAAGGAAGATATTGCCTATCTGGCAAGTCTTGGTATTTTTGACCGGGACTTCCTGGAGTATCTGGAGAGTTTCCGGTTCACGGGAGACATTTACGCGATTCCGGAAGGAACGGTGGTATTTCCCAGAGAGCCGCTGGTGAAGGTGATCGCGCCGATCATGCAGGCACAGTTGGTGGAGACAGCTATTTTAAATATCGTCAATCATCAGAGCCTGATTGCTACGAAGGCGGCCAGGGTTTGTTATGCGGCACAGGGTGACGGAATCATGGAGTTTGGCCTCCGTCGGGCCCAGGGGCCGGATGCAGGGACATACGGCGCGCGGGCGGCAGTGATCGGCGGATGCGTGGGGACTTCGAACGTGCTCTGCGGGCAGCTTTTTGATGTGCCGGTGAAAGGAACCCATGCCCACAGCTGGATCATGAGTTTCCCGGATGAATACACGGCTTTTAAGACGTATGCGGACATGTATCCTTCGGCCTGCATTTTGTTGGTGGATACATATGATACTTTAAAATCCGGGGTGCCTAATGCGATTCGTGTTTTCAAAGAGATGAGAGAGGCTGGGGTGCCGCTTACCTTCTATGGAATCCGTCTGGACAGCGGCGATCTGGCTTATCTGTCCAAAAAGGCGCGGAAGATGCTAGATGAGGCTGGCTTCCCGGATGCGGTGATCTCTGCATCGAACGATCTGGACGAGTTCCTGATCCAGAGCCTGAAAGACCAAGGCGCTAAGATCACATCCTGGGGTGTGGGTACGCATCTGATCACGTCCAAGGACTGCCCGTCCTTCGGTGGTGTGTACAAGCTGGCGGCGATCATGGGCAAGGACGGCAAGTTCATTCCGAAGATTAAGCTTTCAGAAAATTCGGAGAAAGTGACGAATCCTGGGAATAAGACGGTGTACCGTGTTTATGATAAGGAGAGCGGGAAGATCAAAGCGGATCTGATCTGTCTGGTGGATGAGGTGTTTGACGAGAACGAGTCCCTTCTTTTGTTTGATCCTATGGAACCTTGGAAGAAGACCAGGCTGGCGCCGGGCAGCTATCAGATGAGAGATTTGATGGTGCAGGTGTTCAAGGGGGGAGAGTGCTGTTATACTTCCCCGAAAGTTATGGATATCCGGGAGTACTGTAAGAAAGAGCAGGAGACGCTCTGGGATGAGACGAGACGTCTGGTGAATCCGCATAAGGTGTATGTGGATTTGTCCAGCCGGCTTTATGATATCAAGATACAGCTTCTTGACCAAATGAGTCAATCTTAAAAGCTGGTTCGTGGGATTTACCGGTGGAGGTTCGCTTTGTGGACGGGAATGTAATTGTGAATGCAACTGTAAACGTAATTGTGAATGTAACTGTGAATGGAACCAGGGGTATGACGAATGAGCTGGGGTAGATATGGAACTGCATTTGTACTGCCTATCATTTTGGTCTGTTGTCTGTTGTGGCCTGGCTCTGTGCAGGCCGCGCCCACAGAGGCGGAAGACGGGGCTGTGCTTGCAGAATATGAGGCATACTATGACCGCCTGATGTCCATAGAGGACCGGAGCGGGATAGCAGATGGTGGTTTCCGGGTGGTAGAAGACCAGATTTTTGCTTTGGATCCGGATGATGAGAACAGTATTCTGATGGTGCCGGCTTTTGATGAACAGTATAACCGGCTGGCGGTGTTTGTGGTGGATGTGGAGGGGCAGATTCTCTATCGGACGGAGCAGCTGGAGACCAATTACTGTGTTAGGGGGCGTATGAGGCAGCCAATACAGTCCATTGCGGCAGTTTCTTTTCAGGATTTAAACCGGGACGGCAGGATAGATATCATCCTTATCACTTCCTGTGTCAATGAGAGCGGGATGTATGCGGGTAAGACCTACAAGGTGGGGGATGTGCTTTTTCAGAACAAGGCAGGGGGCGGTTTTTACAGGGATTATCGGATATCGGATAAGATCAACCGCTTTGGCATGAATAAAAGTGCGGAGACTATCGCGGCCTTTGTCAGGGATGGAAATTCCACGGAGTTTCTGTATACGGCATCTACGCTGCGGGAATTGCAGAGGAATAACTTCCGCATCATTCCGGAACAGTGTTATTTCAGGACTTTTGGCAAGTTGGGTAAACTGCAGGTAACGCCGGGAACGTACCGGATTGCGGACTATGACGTTTTTATGATCTATCTGGTGAACGAGCAGGGAGACATTGTATCTATCCTGCAACCCATGGGGGAGTATGACAATCTCTATGCGCTCAAGGGAGTTACCTGCAGAGATATCGATGGAGATGGCCTGAAAGATATTGTGATACTGGCCAGGTACAGCTATGAGGGCGAGGGCGGGGAACTGCTCGTTGAGAGCGATTACCGGATTTATTATCAGCGGACCGGTGGGTTTGTGCCGGATACGGAGATTAGGGATACCTATCGCTGCAGTGATGAGGATACGATGGAGATACTGGTAGAGAAAGCACGAGCTTATTGGGGGTGGCAGTCCACTAATGATTAAGATATTGATTGTAGATGATGAAAAACCGATTTGTGATTTAATAGATTTAAATCTTTCTTCCGCAGGGTATCACTGTACGGCAGTACAGGATGGCCTGCAGGCGATTGATCTGATTGAGAAAGAGGAGTTTGATTTGGTGCTTCTGGATATCATGCTGCCGGGTGCGGACGGTTATGATGTGATGGAATACATACGGCCGCTGGGAGTTCCGGTGATCTTTATCACCGCCAAGCATGAAGTCAAACAGCGTGTCAAGGGTTTAAAACTGGGCGCTGACGATTATCTGGTAAAGCCTTTTGACGTGGTGGAACTGGTGGCTAGGGTGGAAGCGGTGCTGCGGCGTTACAATAAGGCGGAACAGCGTCTTGTGGCCGGGGATGTGACAGTGGATGTAGATGCGCGCAGGGTAACCAGGGCAGGACGTCCCGTGGAACTGACCAATAAGGAATTTGGCCTTTTATTATTATTTATGAAAAATAAAAATGTTGCCCTGTTCCGGGAGACCTTATATGAAAAGGTGTGGGAAGGGGAATATTTTGCGGATAGTCGTACACTGGATCTGCATGTACAGCGCCTGCGGAAAAAACTCGGATGGGAGCATAATCTGGTGGCGGTGTATAAGGTTGGCTACCGTTTAGAGGTGCAGGAATGAAATTTTCAATCAAATTGGTGCTGTCTACGATGATCGTGCTGGCATTGGCACTGGGATTCAGTGGCTTCTATTTTGTAAATTATGTGTTTGAGACTTCTCTGGACAGAGATGTGGGACAGGCGCTGGATGAGAGCAGTATCCTTAGTTTTGCTTTTGAGACGGCGGCTTTGAATGTGCCGCTTAAGTACAGCGTCCTGCCTGACAGCGTGGTGGAGGAGATCGCCTCCAAGCTGGAAATGGGCGGACAGAGCGGCGGCCGTCTGCTGCGGATCGCGGATGAAGAGAAAAACGTACTGTATACCAGCGATGGATTTACTGCGGATGAGGGACTGCTTCCGCAGACAGACCAGCATACTAAGTCTTACCGTGTGATCCATGTGCAGGACGATGATCAGGATAATTATTATATACATACTTGTGTATCCATTAATGCCTTGGATCGTATCCTGTATCTGGAGACCATGAAGAGCGTGACGGAGGTTTTCACGGAACGGGCGCTGGGATTTTCTCTGTACCGTAAGGTGACGGTAGTCATGCTATTGACTGGAATGGTCATCATGCTTTTTATTGCCTCCCTGCTGACGAAACCAATCCGGCTTTTGACCAAGGCGACTAAGAGAATGGCGGCGGGAGATTACACCTACCGGGCCCGACAGATCAGCCAGGATGAACTGGGGCAGCTTACCAGGGATTTTAACAGGATGGCCAATGCGCTGGAAGATAATATCTGTAAACTAGAGGAAGAGATTGAGGCCAGGGAAGAGTTCATGGGCGCTTTTGCCCATGAATTGAAAACACCGCTGACGGCCATCATCGGTTATGCGGATATGCTGCGCTCCCACAAGATGGATGAGGAAAAGAGCATCATGTCGGCCAATTATATCTATACGGAAGGCAAACGCTTAGAGGCTATGTCCTTCCGTCTGCTGGACATCATCGTGGCTAAGCAGGAGGAGGCAGATCTGCAGGAAACATCGGTGGGAGAGTTGTTTGAATACCTGCGGGAGATGTTTGCGGAAAAGAAAGGGATAGATATCCGCTTTGCCCATGAGGAGGCCATGGTATGGGTGGAAACAAATCTGATCAAGACGGTGCTGGTGAATCTGATTGATAATGCCTGTAAGGCTTCGGAGATAAACGGGGTAATCGAAGTGACAGGACAGGCAGTCGAGAATGGCTATCGGATTGCGGTGAAAGATTACGGAATCGGGATACCGGAGGCGGAACAGCATAAGATTGTCAAAGCCTTCTACATGGTGGACAAGTCTAGGGCCAGAAGTAAGAACGGGGCCGGTTTAGGTCTTGCCCTGTGTTCGGAAATCTTAAAGATACATCACAGCGAATTACAGATTGACAGCAAAGTAGGGGAGGGCTCCTGTTTCAGCTTTGTCCTTCCTGTAGAGAATAGAGGAACCTATGAAGAGTAAGATATACTATTTGACCTTTCCGTTACTGGCGGCCTTTGCGATGTACATTTCCATATGGGGGCCGGAAGCACTGGCGCAGTATAAGGACCAGGGGATTTTGGACAGACCTCATACGGAGAATGTGGAAACTGCCGGGGAAGGTTATCGCTATCGGATGAACAGTAATGAAAAACTTTATCTGCTGTCCTGCTGTCTGAGCAGTCAAACGCTTCCGGAGAGCGAGACCAGTGCCATGACGCGTGAGGCGGATACGGGAGTGGAGTATCAGGAACTGGAAGGCTCTTATGCCTTTGTGGTGAACCGCAGAGGACCTTCCGGTAAAGAAATTACGGATGAGCAGATTTATGCCACATGTAATGAAGGACTGGATTTATTGAAAGAAAAGGGAATCCTGCCGGAGCAGGTGAGAGAGGTGGACGTGTCCTCCTATGACGTCACGCTCTATTCGGCAATTGATGTGCTGGAACCACGCAATAATGTGGCGGTATGGAAGATGAGCCTTTCCAATTCCCAGAAAAATGCGGATAAAGCAAACCGTCTGATGGATGCCTATATCGATGCGGATGATGGGAAGATTTATGAGTTTTATGTGC
Organism: uncultured Lachnospiraceae bacterium; assembly: GCA_946554445.1. GTDB lineage: Bacteria > Bacillota > Clostridia > Lachnospirales > Lachnospiraceae > UBA3282. Next base: position 42,057 of record CAMNSD010000010.1, read on the forward strand.
GGACGCCTCTTTTGTGGGAAGATATCGATACGGACGCTCTGGTGGCTGCCTGGGCGGAGTATATGGGCTTGAGTGAGCCGGCGCCTTATGAGTCGGACAATCCCCTCTTGGAGACCACTCCCTATTTCCGCAAATATGTGTTTACGGGCATGGGGAATGGTCAGACAGTGGTGACACTGGGGTTCTATGAGGGAATCAATGAGTTGTTTTTGAAGGTTTCCCGGTAATTCATCGATCAAACTGCGGCAGATATTCCTTGTTTTCCGCCAAGATATCATCCAAGATACTGCGGGCCACAGTCGCGGAGTTGACCAAGGGATGAATGGTCAGTGCCTGCAGGGCAGCCTCGTAATTGCCAGTGACGGCGGCTTCGATGGTAAGCTGCTCGTAGGCTTTTACAGTCTGCAGAAGCCCTCGGATCTTAAGCGGCGTATGGCCGATATGCAAGGGATGCGCCCCATTGGCATCGATGACGCAGTTACGCTCGATTACAGCATGATATGGCAGGTCAGCATTCGTACCGCAGTTTAGGACATTCACGGTTTGGATGTCCTTTTTGTTATTATAAATAGAGTCGATCAGGGAGCAGGCTGCGTCAGAATAGCGGGCGCCGCCCCTGGAAGCAAGCTGGGCAGGTTTTGTGTCCAGTTCAGGATTTCGGTACAGGTCGAACAGTTCTTTTTCCACTTTCTTGATCACTTCGCCCCGGCATCCGTCCCCTTCTGCAGCGGCGATACATTCCGCCAGCATTTCTGGCTGCATATAATAATATTTGAGGTAACTCACCGGCACCATCCCTATGGATTTTAAAAAGATCGGATCATAGTGGATTTCCGGGATGTTGGCCATAATCTCTTTGGCGGAGTCGGAGCAGATCTTGTCGATGGCTTCCGCAGTCACATCGCGGCCGCGCACCAGGACTTTCTGCGCCCAGATCAGGTGGTTGATACCCACGAAATCGCAGAACACATCATCCACAGGACAGTCAAATTTTTCCGCCATGTCATTGATCATATTGATGGGACAGTTGCACAGTCCGATTGCCTTGATGGAAGTGTGGTTTAATACGGCTTCCGTCAGGATACCGGAAGGATTAGCGAAATTGATCAGCCAGGCGTTCGGGCATAATTCTTCCATATCGTGGCAGATGTCCAGGATAACAGGAATGGAGCGCAGAGCCTTGGCAAAACCGCCGGCACCGGTGGTTTCCTGCCCGATTCTTTGATAGCGCAGGGGAATCCGTTCATCGCGGATGCGGGCGTCCAAAAGCCCTACCCGGAACTGTGTGGTGACAAAGTCGGCGTCCTTTAAGGCTTCCCGTCTGTCGGTTGTCGCGTGAATCTGTAAATCGGCGCCGCTCTTGGCTGCCATTCTCTGGGCAAGGGCAGTGACAATCTGTAATTTTTCTAATCCGGCATCAATATCCACCAGATAAATGTCTTTCACGGGCAGGCTTGCAAGACGTTTGATGAAGCCTTCAATCAGTTCCGGCGTATAACTGGAACCTCCGCCGATGGTTGCGATTTTTAATCCTCTTTTAGTCATGATAGGTCCTCCTTTTAATACTTGAATTTGGTATAGGAAAATATTCCGCTTATCCGAGTCCGCGAAGCGGATCTCGCAAGGTATAGAAAAGTTTTTCGCTTATCCGAGTCCGCGAAGCGGATCTCGCAAAGTTAATTTGCGAAGCAAATTAACTTTTTTTTAACGGCAGGTATCCCGCAAGATCAGTTCTGCCTCAAAAGTCCGGGTTTGCGCCTCCCTGCCGGGATTGGCGATGGCATCGAGCAGCAGTTCCACGCCGGCTTTTCCCATCTCATAGAGGGGCTGGCGCATGGTGGAAAGGCCCGGAAAGACGATATCCCTGGACTCGGGCGTGTCATCGTCAAATCCAATGACGGCCAGGTCATTTGGAATCGATAGTCCGGCTTCCATGGCGGCGCGCAGTACACCGTAGGCAGGCTTGTCGGCGCCCACGAAACAGGCATCCGGTTTCTTGCCCTCTGCGATCAGACGCCGCATCTGCTGGCAGGCAGTCTGTTCAAAGCAGTCTGCGTAGATGATGGAATCGGGACCAAGCGGGATTCGGTAGTCGTGCATGGCCTGCACGAAGCCGTTCAGGCGCTCCAGCGACACATCATAATTCATATCATTGGTAATATGAATGATATTGCGATGTCCCTGCTTGATCAGATGCTCGGTTGCGGTATAAGCGCCGTGAAAATTATCGAGCAGGATTTGATTGATCTTACAGCCGTCCAGACTGCCCTCGATCAGGACACAGTTGACGGATTTGGCGGCAATGCTGCGGAAGAGTTCTTCGTCCTCCCGGTTGCTGCCGTAGGCGATAATGCCGTCTGTGCGCCCCTGTGCAAAATAGTCCACATATTTCATGCGGGTGGCAATGTCCTTTCGGCCGCTGCAAAATAACATATTGTAATCGTGCGCTTCCCCGGTATCCTGCAGACCGGAGATCAGGTCAAAGAAAAAATCATTGCACAGATCGTCCATGACAACCCCTATGGTCATGGTCTTTTGCAGTACCAGCGCCCGCGCCAGGCCGTTTGGCACGTAGTTGTGTTTTTTCATGACATCCAGGATTCTCTGCCGGTTTTCGGGACTGACGCCCGGTTTGTTGTTGAGGACTCTGGAGACAAGGGTTCTGGAAACATTCGCTTCTTTTGCTATCTCTGATATGGTTGCCATGACTGCCTCCCTGCATTGTGCGAATTGTGTGCTTTGCTGTTTTGTATGTTTGCCTTTACGTTGAATATGTTTTAAATGTTTCAAAGTTTACACATAAAGTGTAACATAATGTATCAAAAAGTCAACAGGAAATATAAAAATGTAAATTTTATAGCATTTTTAAAATAAAAGATTGACAAAAAGCGTAAAAATAGGCTAATATAATGAAAAAATGTGAATCGATAAACACCGGCAAAGAATTGTGAAAATTATTTTACTTATAAGTTCATGAGTTAGAAATTAGAAGGAGGACAGATATGAACTATCTTTTGGGAATCGACCAAGGGGGATCCAAGACGGCGGCAGCCATTATGCGCGAGGATGGAACGATTATCGGCACGGCGGTGGTCAAAGGCGCCTATTATCCGAAGCACGGAATCCCGCTGGCCCTGGACCGTATGGAAGAGGCGGCGGAAGCGGCATGGACGCAGGCGGGTATCCGCAGGGAAGACATTTCTCTTTCGGTGGCAGGTGTTACCGGCATCGACTGGCCGGGAGAAGATAAAATGATAGAGGATGTCCTGCGTCAGAGAATAGATTTGGAACAGGTGACTGCCTGCAACGATATGATCAATGCCTTGTATACCGTGAAGGGGATTTCCCACGGGATGGTCCTATGTGCGGGAACGGGGATGAACGGTGCGATCATTGATGCAACCGGGCGGCAGTTTGTCTATGGGGATTATATGGAGGATGCCATGCAGGGCGGCAGCGCTTTGGCTCAGAGAGCCATCCGCAAGGTCTTTGACGCCCAGATGGGATTGTGCGGTAGTACGGCGCTGACAGATTTATTCCTGCGATATGCAGGTGTGGATACGGTGGACCGGCTGCTTCATGCCTACATGACGAAAGAGGGATTCTCGGAGGAGATACGTTTCTTGATGCCTGATATTATCCGGATTGCAGGAGATCATGATCAGGAGACCTGTCATATGCTGGAAGAATTTGCGGCGCGGACGGTGGACTTCATCTTTGCCGGATTCCGCAAGATGGACATTTCCCCCAAACAGGAAAAAATCGTGCTGGCGGGAAGTGTATTGAAAGGGGCAGACAATTATCTTACGGGGCGGATTTTGGAGAAGATAAAGGAACGGGAACCGGAAGCGTCTGTGGTGATGGCGGAGTATGAGCCTGTGGTGGGAGCCTGTGTTATGGGACTTCGCGCATTGCAGATTTATGGCGAAACAATAGAGCAGAATATTGATGCGAGCGCACGAGAACGGGGACTTTGCCTGACTAAAAATAAATGATGCAACTTTGATGCAAAAAAGATGGTACTTTGATGCAACTTAGATGAAATTCTGATGCAGCCTGCCGGTATGCTTGATGTATGGAAAGATGGAAAGCATACAAAAGAGTTTTGAGAGGGGCGTCAGGATATGTACGGAGGGTCATCGTTTACTTGGGAATATGTCTGTGGTTATGAGACGAGGGAGCAGAGAAAAAGGCGTCTGGCCAGAAGGGCATATGTGTTGATGATCGTGTTGTGCATGGTTTGCCTGACGGTAGTGATTTCGGTGAGGTTCATTGCAGCAGGCGGACATCATTTATTGGCTGCAAAATGGGGAATCACAGAAATACTGGATACAGAAAACTTGTGGAATGGTGCAGGAAAAGTAGAGACAGATAGGCTGCTAATAGACGGTGTTGGGACAGCAGAGACAGCAGAGACAGAAAGCCTGCTGGGGAACGGTGAAGCAATTGCGGCACCGTTTGACATTATGATAGAACAGATGGCCCTGGCGGCACAGATAGCGGTTGCCGGTGTGGGTGACACGGTACATACGATGGTGGGGCTGGAATACATTCCCACGGTTTATCTGGATCCGGGACATGGCGGGACGGACGAGGGCTGTGCTAGGAATGGCGTTCTGGAAAAAGATTTGAATCTGGCCATCGCACTGCTGGTAAGGGACGAGTTGAGGGAAAAAGGCTATCAGGTGATCATGTCCCGGGAAACGGATGCCTACATTGCGAAGGAAGACCGGGTGAATGAGGCCAATCAGGCCGGAGCGGATATTTATATCAGCATCCATCAGAACGCCACGGATGAGGGCGCAGGAATAAGCGGGATGGAAGTATGGTATGAAGAGGATGATTCCGGGCGTGACAGTAAGAGGCTGGCGCAGCTGATTCAGCAGCAGACTATAAAGAGTACGGGAGCCGTGGAGCGGGATTTGCGTGGCGATGCAGATTTTCATGTGACAGGCAGCACCTCCATGCCCGCCTGCCTGATCGAGACAGGATTTCTCTCCAATGCGGCGGAACGCCGAAAACTCAGTCTTGCAGAATACCAGCAGCAGATTGCAGACGGTATCGTGCAGGGTGTTGTCTATTATTTTCATCCCAAGACCATGTATCTGACCTTTGATGACGGGCCTTCCGAGGAAAACACCCAGAAAGTGCTTGATATATTGCGGGACAGGGACATCAAGGCCACATTCTTTCTGGTGGGAGAAAGTGTGAGAAAGCATCCTGACATGGCGCGCAGGATCGTAGCGGAAGGACATACCATCGGCATTCACTGCGATAATCATGATTATAACGCCTTGTATGCGAGCGTGGACAGTTACGTGGCGGATTTTGAAAAGGCCAGACAGACCGTGTATGAGGTGACGGGGGTGGAGACGAATCTTTTCCGTTTTCCGGGCGGCAGTGTCAATGCCTATAACCAGAAGACGGGACAGGCTATCATCCAGGAGATGACAGCCAGGGGTTACATATATTATGACTGGAATGCAAGTCTGGAGGATGCGGTCAAGAACCCAGATCCCAAGAAACTGATTGCCAATGGGGTATCTACCACATTTGGCCGCAAGAAGGTTATTCTGCTTGCCCATGATGTGGTGGGCAGTACGGGACTTTGTCTGGAAGAACTCCTGGACAGCCTGCCGGAATATGAGATGAAACCTCTCAGCGAGGATGTGGCGCCTATCTGTTTTTAAATAGTTCCAGCAGAATCAATCCGCAAAAGCATAAAAATGCGCCGAACAAAAGTGCCCACATCAGATTCTTTTCTGCCAACGCGCCAAAAATGAGATTGGTCCCGATGCCTGCGCTGTCGATCATAACGGCATTGATACTCAGGGCGGATGCCCGGTTGGGCGTGGTAATCTGGTCATTTTGCATCTGTGTCTGCAATGGGGTAAACAGGCTGAATGCGGCCCGAAGGACGAGGATACCCAACACTGCACCAAGGATACTGTCAGTCAGCGCGAGAAGCACACATGCGGCGGCTGCGGACAGGAAGCAGATTCTTATCAGAACGGTTTTTCCTGTTTTGCGTGTCATGGCGGAAGAATATACCCCGCACATGCCTACGATTGTGACGATGATATAGAGATATCCGATTACCGTATTTGAAATTCCGACCTTGATATATATCAACTGGTTCAAAAAAACAGTCACAGTCTGATGTGTCTCGTTCAGGAAAGCAATTCCCAGCAACAAGAGAATCAGATATTTGTCTGAAAGTATCTGACGCAGAGTGGCGCAGAAGTTTTTTACAGTGGTCCGCTCCGGTGCTTCTTCCGCCACTTCCGTGAGGAACAGCGCCAATATCGCAGCAATGCCATAACTTATGACTGTCATAAAACCGGCCAGCCGGTAATCATCACCGATCAATGCAGAATAGATAAAAGCAGCTGCCAGAAGGCCTGCCATGCTCAGACTGTTATAAATGCCGAATACTTTTTGACTGTCACTGTCTCGGGAAGACAGATATAAAATACTGGTATCCACGCCTGATAGACCGGCAATCACCACACTCAGCAGGATGCGCTCCAACAAAAACAGGATAAATGTGTCCGCCCTCCAGAATATGATCTTGGAGATAAAATACAACAGACAGCATATGATCATTGTTTTCTTGTACCCGATTCTGTCTGCTATGATACCCCACGGAAGTTCCAACAAAAGACAAAGTGCAAGCGAGATGCTCTCTATCAGTGTAATCTCAAAAACAGTAACGCCCTGCGCCTGCCGGTATAATGTGGCGATCGGACCATAAAATACCATTCCCTGCAGGCAGGAGATGGCATACATCAAATATATATTTTTCTTTAACATCACAAAACCTTTCCTCTCTGAATTTAGGAACCACAAAAAACCATGTTGTTAACATGGATTGTTTTATCTGCCTTTTGTGGTTTTTGTATCAGGTTGGAAAGTTTTTCATGGATGTTCTCACATTTCTTTTTGTATATGATTATTTATTTTACATTAAATTACAACGAGAGACAAGATTACATTATAAGATTCGGGGAAAATTATATAAATAAAGTATAAATAATAAGATATGACATTGAATGTACTCTTTTAAGATGTTAGAATGTAGGGAACGCTAACAGTGTGAAGGAGTGCATTTTTATGCTTAAAATCATTACGGACTCGGCATCAGATCTGCCCCGGGAATATATTGAGGAACATCATCTGCATGTGATTCCTACGCCAGTTGTGATCGATGATGTGGATTATTTCGATGGGGCTACAATTCAGACAAAAGAATTTTATGGGATACTGGATGATATTAAGAGAGATGTAAAGACATATCATATTAATCCGGCGATGTTTACGGATGCGTTCCTGCCCTATGCCAAGGCGGGGGATACCATTATTTACCTGTGTTTTTCCACTGGAATAGCCGGCACGTTCAATGCGGCCAATGTGGCGAAGGCTAATGTACTGGAAGAATATCCGGATTTTGACCTGACGATCATTGATTCCAAATGTGCGTCCATCGGATTTGGCATGGTGGTGTCAAAGCTTGTCACGATGTTGGAAAAGGGCGCTTCCAAGGAGGAGATTATTGAGGCGGCGGATTACTTTATTTCCCATGTGCGGCATGTGTTCACAGTGCATACACTGGCTTATCTGATTAAGGGCGGCAGACTGACGAAGTTCAAGGGGACGTTAGCGGAGACATTGGATATGAAACCAGTTCTGATCGTGGATGAAAATGGGGCATTGTCCGTGATCAAGACTGTGCGTGGACGGAAGAAGTCCTTGCGTTTCCTGTTAGAGTACGCGAAGGAGAACGGTTATCATCTGGAAGAGCAGATGGTTGCTCTCTGCCATGGGGAAGATGAGGAAGGACGGGATTATATGCTCTCTCTGATAGAAGCGGAGATTCATCCCAGAGATGTTATGGTAGGGACCGTAGGCTGCGCCATCGGCGCACATACTGGGCGGGGGATTGTAGGTTTCTGTTTCTTCGATGCGGACGAAGGCAAATATAAAAGGTATTTCGCAAAATAGCAATAAAACAAGATGATGGAAGTGATTGGAGAGGAACAGTGATGTACAGCCCGAGAAAAATGAGTAAGAAACCTCTGGGTGCCCGGGTGGAAGATGAACTGATGAAGTATATTCTACAGGAACCGGTAGAACCTGGGCAGAAAATTCCGAATGAATTTGAATTGGCCGAGCGGTTTGGGGTTGGGAGAAGTACTGTCAGGGAGGCGGTGAAAGGGCTTGTATCGCGCGGGATACTGGAAGTTCGCAGAGGCTCCGGTACTTATGTGATTAATACAAATTCTATTGAAGTGGATCCGCTGGGATTCGGTAAGATAGAGGACAAATATAAGCTGGCGCTGGATTTGTTTGAAGTACGCCTTATGATAGAGCCGGAGATCGCGGCTCTGGCTGGCAGAAACGCATCGGTGGAGGAACTGAAGAATCTGAAAAGGCTGTGTGATGAGACGGAATATCTGTATCTGAACGGACGTAATCATATCAGTAAGGATATTGAATTTCATACCTGCATTGCCCGATGCAGTAAGAATCAAGTGGTGGAGACTTTGATACCGGTCATCAATACGGCGGTCTATACGTTTGCTAATCTCACGCATCACATGCTGATGGAAGAAACGATCAAGACGCATCGGGCAGTTACGGAAGCTATTTTGAAAAGGGATACAGTAGGCGCCAAATGTGCGATGATGATGCATTTGACGTATAATCGGCAGACGATCATGAAGATTATGGAAGAACGGGAAAAGGGAAATACATCAGATGACTTAAGGGCTCCTGCAAACGGCTGATAAAAATAAATGGTAAAAATGCACAAATGAAGATGAGAGTTTGAAGACGAACTCTCATCTTTTTTGTACAAATAGGAGAATGAAAAATAAATACATCAGATGTATTGTGGAAAAATAATAATAAATCTATAATTATATTGCAAATACATCAGACGTCGGATGTTATAAATGGGAAAAATGGAATAAAGCAAAAAATTATAATGAGCAGAGAAGAAGGAGGTTTCTAATTATGGCTGGAGAAATGGTGGCATTAAATCCGACCAGATTGGTATTGGCAGCAATTTTGGGGCTTGCGGTATTACTTTTATTGATTATTAAGTTTAAAGTACAGGCGATGGTTTCCATTTTGGTGGGGGCAATCGTAATCGGGCTTGGAGCCGGGATGCCTTTGGATAATATCGTAACGGCAGTAAATGATGGTATTGGAAATACCTTAAAGGGTATCGCTTTGTTGGTAGGTCTGGGTTCTATGTTCGGAGCAATATTGGAGGCTTCAGGCGGGGCGCAGACGCTGGCAGTCAGCATGGTCAAATGGTTTGGCGATAAGAAGGCGGCATGGGCGCTGGGGATTACGGGATTGGTGATCGCCATGCCAGTGTTCTTTGATGCCGGGCTGATCATTCTGATCCCGTTAGCTTTTTCATTGGCTAAGAGGACGAACCGATCTTCATTATTTTATGCGATTCCGCTGCTTGCAGGGTTGGCTGTAGGACATGCCTTTATTCCGCCTACGCCGGGACCTGTTCTGGTGGCAACCATGCTGAACGTAGAACTTGGCTGGGTTATTATGGTTGGCGTTTTGTGCGGTATTTTTTCGATGATTGTTGCCGGGCCTGTGTGGGGTGCCGTCTGCGGCAAAAAATATATGGTTCCGGTTCCGGAGCATGTGGCGAACCAGGAAGATTTTGATGAATCCAAACTTCCGAATTTCTGGACGATTGTAGGAATTATTTTGATTCCGCTGGTATTGATCATTCTGGACTCCGTGGCAGGTGTGGTACCGGCACTGAGCGGACTGGCACCTGTCTTTGGATTTCTGGGAGAGCCCTTTGTGGCGTTATTGATTGCGACAATTGCCGCCATGCTGATTCTGGGTTTAAAGCATGGTTATACGATGCAGGATTTGGAAAAGATTATGACAAAGTCCCTGGAACCTACCGGTCTAATCCTGCTGGTGACTGCGTGCGGCGGTGTCCTGCGGTATATCTTACAGTATTCCGGTCTGGGTGATCTGATCGGTAATGCGGTCTCTTCCGCAAATCTGCCGATTGTGGTGGTGGCATTTATTGTAGCTGCATTGGTCAGAATCTGTGTCGGTTCGGCAACAGTTGCCATGACGATGGCAGCCGGCATTATTGCGGCAATGCCAGGGATAGCAGAATTATCCCCTCTGTATCTGGCATGTACCACGGCAGCAGTGGCAGGCGGCGCAACGGTGTGTTCCCACTTTAATGATTCGGGATTCTGGCTGGTAAAATCCCTTGTGGGAATGGATGAAAAGACTACTTTAAAGACCTGGACAATTATGGAGACTCTGGTGGGCGGAACAGGATTTGTGGTAGCACTTATTATTTCGTTTTTTGCATGACCTGTCAGAACTTGGAAAAGCAAAGTGGATAGAGAAAGGAGAAGAAAGGGTATGGAATTAAGAAGTCAGGAAATGCGTAAACTTGCGCCGGAGTTGGATCCGCTTCGTATTGGGACAGGATGGAAACCGGAAGATTTGTCCAAACCTCAAGTGATGATTGAGAGTACTTACGGTGACAGCCATCCGGGAAGCGGACACCTGCATATTTTGGTAGAGGAAGTGCGCAAGGGAATTGAGGAAGCAGGCGGACATGGAGCGCGTTATTATTGTACGGATATCTGTGATGGTGAGAGTCAGGGGACGGACGGGATTAATTACAGTCTGGCAAGCCGTGAGATGATCGCCAATATGATAGAGATTCATGCCAATGCCACTCCCTTTGATGCGGGGGTATATCTGGCAAGCTGCGATAAAGGAATGCCGGGGAATCTGATGGGCCTGGCAAGAGCGGATGTACCGGCAGTCGTGGTGCCTGGCGGCACCATGAATGCGGGACCTGAAATGCTCACGCTGGAGCAGCTTGGCATGTATAGTGCGAAGTATCAGCGCGGTGAGATTGATGAGGAAAAACTGAACTGGGCAAAATGTAATGCTTGTCCAAGCTGTGGAGCCTGTTCTTTCATCGGCACGGCCTCTACCATGCAGATTATGGCGGAGGCGTTGGGGCTTGCGCTTCCTGGAAGCGCCCTGATGCCGGCCACAAGTCCGGATCTGCTTACTTTTGCAAGAGAAGCAGGTATGCAGGCGGTGAAACTGGCGACCATGCCGCATATGCGTCCGAGCGATATTGTTACCATGGAGAGTTTTGAAAATGCGATTCTTGTACATGCGGCCATTTCGGGCAGTACAAACTGTCTGCTGCACATTCCGGCTATTGCCCATGAATTTGGCATTGAAATCACAGGAGATACTTTTGACAGACTGCACAGAAACGCCAGATATCTTCTGGATGTGCGTCCGGCAGGCCGCTGGCCGGCAGAATGCTTCTATTATGCAGGCGGGGTACCGGCGATCATGGAGGAAATCAGACAGCATCTTCATTTGAATGTAATGACCGTGACAGGCAGGACTTTGGGAGAGAACCTGGATACTCTGAAAAAGAACGGATTTTACGAAAGGTGTGAAAAGTGGCTGCAAGAATTTAATAAGCGCTATGGAGTTTCCCTGAAAAAGGAAGATATCATCCGTCCTTATGATAATGCCATCGGAACGGACGGCAGCATTGCTATCCTGAGAGGGAACCTGGCGCCGGAGGGAGCAGTGATCAAGCATACGGCCTGTCCGAAAGAGATGTTTAAGGCTGTTTTGCGGGCCAGACCTTTTGACAGTGAAGAGGAATGTCTGGATGCTGTCTTAAAGCATAAAGTGCAAAAAGGGGATGCCGTATTTATCCGTTATGAAGGGCCGAAAGGAAGCGGGATGCCGGAGATGTTCTACACTTCTGAAGCAATCAGCAGCGATAAGGAACTGGGCAGAAGTATTGCGCTGATTACGGATGGCCGTTTTTCCGGGGCATCTACCGGGCCGGTGATTGGACATTGCAGTCCAGAGGCAGTGGACTGTGGGCCGATTGCACTTGTAGAAGAAGGAGACCTGATAGAGATTGATGTAGAAGAGCGAAAGCTGAATATCATCGGTATTGCAGGTGAGCGTAAGAGTATGGAGGAAGTGGAAGAGGTTCTTGCAATGCGGCGTAAGAACTGGAAGCCCAGGGAACCCAAGTATACAAAAGGCGTGCTCAGGCTGTTCAGTGAACATGCGGCGAGTCCGATGAAGGGAGCGTATTTGGAGTATTGATGTCCCGTTAGGGCGGGAAAATGAAGCGGATTGTCAGGAAATGTCATAGGAGGATAAATGATATGAAAACAATTGCGGAACAATTTTATGAATATGGCGTAGTGCCGGTAGTTGTCCTGGAGGATGCGAAAGACGCACTTCCATTGGCTAAGGCATTGACGGAAGGAGGTCTGCCCTGTGCGGAAGTAACTTTCCGCACGGAGGCGGCGGAGGAATCCATCCGCCGGATGAGTGAAGCATATCCGGATATGCTTGTAGGAGCGGGTACCGTGTTGACGATAGAGCAGGTGGACCGGGCTGTGATGGCTGGCGCGAGGTTTATTGTCAGTCCTGGCTTTGATCCGGAGATTGTGGATTATTGCCTGGGTAAAGACATTCCGGTATTTCCGGGATGTATCACACCCTCCGAGGTGGCGCAGGCGGCGAAGCGGGGCATGAAAGTAGTGAAGTTTTTTCCGGCCGAACAGGCTGGCGGTGTGTCCATGATCAAGGCTATGGCAGCGCCTTATACCATGATGAAATTCATGCCAACCGGCGGAATCAACGCTAAGAATCTGAAAGAATATCTGGAATATGATAGGATTCTGTGTTGTGGCGGCAGTTGGATGGTGAAGGGTGATATGATCCGAAACGGAGAGTTTGACAAGATCAAAGAACTGACAAAAGAGGCTGTGGAACTGGCTGCGTCAATCCGCGCAGGTTTGAAACGATAGAAAGCGAATCGGGAAGGGAGAACAGAATGAATTTGAACCTAAAACCTAAGAGTGAATGTAAATATGATGCGGTATCCCTGGGAGAGGTGATGCTGCGCTTGGATCCGGGCGAGGGAAGGATTCGCACAGCCAGGAGTTTCCGTGCATGGGAAGGCGGCGGAGAATATAACGTGGTACGTGGTCTTCGCAGATGTTTTGGTATGAATACAGCTGTGATCACGGCCTTTGCCGATAATGAAATCGGTATGTTGATGGAAGATTTCATATTGCAGGGTGGTGTGGACACTTCTTTGATCAAGTGGATGAAGACAGACGGTATTGGTAGAACCTGTAGAAACGGACTGAATTTTACGGAGCGCGGTTTTGGTATCCGTGGCGCAGTGGGGTGCTCTGACAGGGCCAATACGGCGATATCCAAGGCGACTCCTGAGGATTTTGATTTTGAGTATATCTTTGGAGAACTGGGTGCGCGCTGGCTCCATACGGGAGGAATCTATGCGGCATTGTCCGAACAGTCCTGCGAGACGGTGCTTGCGGCGATTAAGACAGCCAAAAAGTACGGCATGGTAGTTTCTTATGACTTGAATTACAGGCCCTCAATGTGGAGCGCTATCGGCGGTTTGACGAAAGCCCAGGAAGTGAATAAGGAAATTGCGAAATATGTGGATGTGATGATTGGCAACGAGGAAGATTTCACGGCCTGCCTCGGCTTTGAGATAGAGGGCAACGATGAAAACCTCAAAGCGTTAAATCTGGATGGATATAAGAAGATGATCAATCATGCGGCACAGGTATATCCGAATTTTAAGGTGGTTGCTACGACTCTGCGAGAGGTAAAAACAGCCACAGTAAATGACTGGAGCGCAATCTGCTGGGCGGACGGTGAGATTTATAAGGCGAAGGACTATAAAGGTCTGGAGATTATGGACCGTGTAGGCGGCGGTGATTCCTTTGCATCTGGGTTGATATACGGCCTGATGACGACAGGCGATGCTGAGACGGCAGTAAATTACGGTGCGGCGCATGGAGCGCTGGCGATGACCACACCAGGAGATACCACGATGGCAAGCAGGAAAGAAGTGGAAGCCATCATGGGCGGCGCCGGGGCGCGGGTTCAGAGATAATGATTGGAACTCCAAACAGAGGAATCCGAGGCCGCGAAGCGGACCTCGAGAAGCTATTTTCCAGCTGATTTCGAAGAAATTTACTTCTTGACAAAATTGACATATGCCCTTAAAATATAGTTTATAAAAAGAAATGAGTTTTTCGACCGTAAAGCTATTGCTCAAGCGGCTTGCTCGTTTCTTTTTTTGTCCGCAAAATGTCATACAGATACAGTTTTCCGTCTTTTGCATGGCGCACCAATATCCTTGCTTTAAAGATATTGTACCTGACCAATATACCCGCATTATCATAAACTGGAATTGCAAAACGAGTGTCATACCTGTACCAGCCAAATTTTGCATCCATGTTGTGCTTTTGTGCATAGTTTTCTGCAAATGTTTTATTCGTGGCAAGTTCAAGCATCTCTTTGATAATTCCTGAAGAATTTGCTTTTGCATACATATTTGCTCCCCTTAGTTCCTTTGTGTCTCTGGAATGTGCAAACTCATCCGGAAAATCAGTGCCTATGTATATAACATCCGATGTTTCTGAAATCTTCACACACTGACCGATATATTTTTTTAGGTGATTCTCAACAATATTCCAATCTACGCTTCTTCTTCCTTTGAAATGTAAGTTGTTGATGACCACTATGTTTTTACCGTCAGCGTCCTTTATAATATCAACTTTCTTATCCATTGTAGTGGCTCCTTGGTAAATTCATTTTAGTAATTAAGTTTAATAGTTGCATTATATCATGCTATATTATATAAATCCATAAAAAAATTAACTATTATTAATTAATATTTGACAGGTAGATTTTGTGGAATGACAGAGTGAGGGGAGAAGCAAATTTCGAAGAAATGCTTGAAGATTGGCACCCAGAGGAATCCGAGGCCGTGAAGCGATCCTCGAGAAGCTATTTTCCAGCTGATTTCGAAAAAATTTGCTTCTTGACAACTTTGATTGCAGGGAATTATAATGGCATCATCAAAGACGTTGAAGAAGACAGTAGCTGATATTCAAAAGTCACAGCGAGCCGGTGAGGGTGTAAGACCGGTATGAGTAGAAGATCAGGGAAGATCACTTCCGAGTCGCGGGCCGAACTTTTTGCATGGATTAAGATGCAGGAGCAGTAAGTACCGACGGATATCCTCCGTTATGGGATGACGTATGGAGCGCTTTATGATAGACAGGCGTTAGTGCGGGAGTAACAGGTGGTATAACGAGAATTGGCCTCGTCCTTTTACTGGGACGGGGCTTTATGTTGCTGATTCACACCCTTTAAAAAGTTAATTTAGAGAAAGGAAGAAGAGTATGTACCAGAAAGTTGACGCGAACTTGAATTTTGTGGACAGAGAGAAAGAAGTATGCCAGTTCTGGAAAGAAAATGACATTTTCAGGAAGAGCATGGAGGCAAGAAAAGAAGGGCCCACTTATACTTTTTATGACGGCCCGCCGACGGCCAACGGCAAGCCGCACATTGGACACGTGCTGACACGCGCCATGAAGGATATGATTCCCAGATACCGTACCATGAAGGGATACATGGTGCCCCGTAAGGCAGGATGGGATACCCATGGTCTGCCGGTGGAACTGGAAGTGGAGAAGCTCCTGGGCCTGGATGGCAAGGAGCAGATTGAAGAATATGGTCTGGATCCCTTTATCGGAAAATGTAAGGAGTCTGTGTGGCAGTATAAGGGCATGTGGGAGGATTTCTCCCAGACGGTCGGTTTCTGGGCGGATATGGATGATCCCTATGTGACTTATCATGATAATTTTATTGAGTCCGAATGGTGGGCGCTTAAGCAGATCTGGGATAAGGGACTTCTCTATAAGGGCTTTAAGATTGTGCCTTACTGCCCGCGCTGCGGGACACCTTTGTCATCCCATGAGGTGGCACAGGGCTATAAGGCGGTGAAGGAGCGCTCCGCCGTGGCAAGATTTAAGGTAGTGGGAGAGGATGCTTATTTTCTGGCATGGACCACCACGCCCTGGACACTGCCCTCCAATGTGGCGCTCTGTGTGAATCCTGATGAAACCTACGTGAAGGTAAAGGCGGCGGACGGATATACCTATTATATGGCTCAGGCTCTGTTGGATACGGTGCTTGGCAAACTGGCCAAAGATGATGCTCCTGCCTACGAAATCTTAGAGACCTATGTGGGCACGGATCTGGAATATAAAGAGTATGAACCTCTCTTTGCCTGTGCCGGTAAGGAAGCGGAGAAACAGAAAAAGAAAGCCCATTATGTGACCTGCGACAACTACGTTACCATGACGGATGGTACCGGAATCGTTCATATTGCGCCGGCTTTCGGTGAGGACGACGCCCAGGTGGGACGCAAGTATGATCTGCCCTTCGTGCAGTTTGTGGACGGCAAGGGTAATATGACCGAGGAGACTGCTTACGCAGGCACCTTCGTAAAAGATGCGGATCCGGAGATCATCAAGGATCTGGATAAAGAGGGCAAGCTGTTTGACGCGCCCAAGTTTGAGCATGATTATCCTTTCTGTTGGCGCTGTGATACCCCGTTGATCTACTATGCGCGCGAATCCTGGTTTATTAAGATGACGGCGGTGCGGGATGATCTGGTGGCCAATAATAAGACGGTCAACTGGATTCCGGAGTCCATCGGTGAGGGGCGTTTTGGCAACTGGCTTGAGAATATCCAGGATTGGGGTATTTCCAGAAATCGTTACTGGGGTACGCCTTTAAATGTGTGGGAGTGTGAGGAATGCGGACACATGGAGTCCATCGGTTCCAGGGATGAACTGGAGAAGATGAGCGGCAATCCGGCGGCGCAGACGGTGGAACTGCACAGACCTTATATTGACGAGATCACCTGTACCTGCCCGAAGTGCGGCAAGACCATGAAGCGTGTGCCGGAGGTGATCGACTGTTGGTTTGATTCCGGTGCCATGCCTTTTGCGCAGCACCATTATCCCTTTGAGAATCAGGATTTGTTTGAGAAACAGTTCCCGGCGCAGTTTATCTCCGAGGCTGTGGACCAGACCAGAGGATGGTTTTATTCCCTGCTGGCGGAATCTACCCTGCTGTTTAACAAGTCCCCTTTTGAGAATGTCATCGTCTTAGGCCATGTGCAGGATGAGAACGGGCAGAAGATGAGTAAATCCAAGGGTAATTCAGTGGATCCTTTTGAAGCATTGGAGACTTACGGGGCGGATGCAATCCGCTGGTACTTCTATATTAATTCGGCGCCCTGGCTGCCCAATCGGTTCCATGGCAAGGCCGTGCAGGAGGGACAGAGGAAGTTCCTGGGTACTTTGTGGAACACTTACGCTTTCTTTGTGCTCTATGCCAATATCGATCAGTTTGACGCGACCAAATACAGCCTGGAATATGACAAACTTCCGGTCATGGATAAGTGGCTGTTATCCAAATTAAATACGGCGGTGAAGGAAGTGGACAATCACCTGGATCAGTACAGGATCCCGGAGGCCGCAAGGGTTTTGGATAACTTTGTGGACGAGATGAGCAACTGGTATGTGAGAAGAAGCCGCGAACGTTTCTGGGCAAAGGGTATGGAACAGGATAAGATCAATGCTTATATGACTCTCTACACAGCGCTTGTGACCATCTGTAAATGTGCGGCGCCCATGGTGCCCTTCATGACGGAGGAAATCTACAGGAATCTGGTGTGCAGTGTGGATCAGGACGCACCGGAGAGTATCCACCTGTGTGACTTCCCTGTGGCGAACGAGGCGAGGATCGACAAGAAACTGGAAGAATCTATGGAAGAAGTCTTAAAGATTGTCGTTATGGGCCGGGCGGCCCGCAATACGGCGAGCATCAAGAACCGTCAGCCCATTGGCACCATGTATGTGAAGGCCGAGAAGGTGCTGGATGACTTCTATCAGGATATTATTAGGGATGAGTTGAATGTGAAGCAGATTGTCTTCTCTGATGATGTATCTGCGTTTACTACCTATAGTTTCAAACCCCAGCTTAAGACCGTAGGGCCTAAATACGGCAAACAGCTTGGCGGCATCAAGGCATATCTGTCTGACCTGGACGGCAGTGCGGCTATGGAGACCTTAAAGACAAACGGTGCGCTTATCTTTACGGTGGACGGCACGGAGGTTTCCCTGACAGAGGAAGATCTGCTGATTGATATGGCACAGAAAGAAGGCTTTGTTGCGGAGGCTGACAATTATATGACGGTGGTGCTTGACACGAACCTGACAGAGGAACTGATCGAGGAAGGCTTTGTGTACGAGATCATCAGCAAGATCCAGACCATGAGAAAAGATGCAGACTTCGAAGTCATGGATCACATCAAAGTTGCCTTGAACGGCAATGAGAAAGTGGCGCAGATTGCGGCCAGAAATAAGGAAATGATCGCGGGCAAAGTCCTGGCGGAAGCGATTGTCACGGAAGAAGAACTTGCAATTTCCAAAGAGTGGAATGTCAATGGGGAGAAAGTGACGATTGGTGTGGAAAAAGTCTAAAGAGTGCAATGGTGTTATAAAAATACAAAGCATGTTCCGAAAAGTCTGTATGACAGCGGCCGCAGTTTTTGCGGCCGGTCTGCTGACAGGCTTTGGGACAGACAGCCCTGCTGGAAAAACTGGGGCAGACAAACCTGCGAGGAAAGCGCAGGAAGCAGACGTTATACAGTATAACTTCGGCCCCGTATCTTATGATCTGACCAATCTCCCTCCTATGAAAAATAAATTATATACCGCGTGGGAGGGCAGGATTTACTACAGGCAGTATTCTGATGAGGATATGGAAGAAGGCGGCCTGTGGGGGGATTTCTCCCCGATTGCGGACACGGAAAAAGAACTCATGTGTATGGAACGCGATGGAAGCGTGGCGCAGGTGGGAGTGGATTACGGTTATGATGGGATGTATATTGTGGAAGGCCGGATTTATTCCCAGAAATGTAAGCCAAAGGGAACGTCTGAAGTTTCGGTAGTCTATTCCTGTGCGTTGGATGGCAGCGATGTGATAGAATACACCTCTGATCGGGTACTCGATGTGGCGGGAAGCAGGATTATCTGTAGCTGGAAATATGATGGGATTTCCGGGAATGATGGAATTTCCTGGATTGACGCCAAGGACGGGCGCGAGCATATTCTGGTATTTAAAGCGTATCCGGAACGCGGGGCAGAATATCTGGGGGCAACGGAAGAAGAACTGTTTTATTACCAACTCGTGGAGAACGAGGAAACGGAGTCTTATGACCTGCATTTATATGCTATGGATTATCAGGGAAATGAGAAAGAATTGATGACCGTCACCATGCAGGAATATATAGACTCCTTTCAGGGTGAAGAAAGAGAGTATATAGAAAATATAGCCCCTTCACCGCTTCTCATTCCCTTTTTTCAGATATTGGGTGATGATATTTATTTTTCAGTGGGAACCACCAATGGAACGGCGCATATATATTCTGGTGGTCTGATTTATGGCATGAGAAAAGACGGCAGCAGATGTAAACTCTTGTCCACATCCTACTACGAGTATTTTTATTTGTATGATGACGGACAGAGCAGGTCACTGTATTGTAAGCCGCAGGGAGCCGAATGTGGCATCGCAGCAGGTAAAGAGGGAATGCGTCAGATCAGATTGTTTGGAAAAACACAGAAGGATATCATTCCGTGGGAGGGATTTACGGCGTATGATGAACCACGGGTGTACCTGTACAAGAATCCCACCGATTCCATCGTGTTTTATCCGGATACTTCCGGAATCTGTTATGTTTTGCTTACGGTGGAAGAGAGTGAGAAACTTGCCATTGCAACCACAAAGGACAGCAGGACAGTGCAGCAGGTAGACGGGATTGAATATCTTGAGGGAAAGTTGGTTTTTACGGTGACGGATTTGACTTACAGTACCCATTACAGCCTTGGCTGGCGGGACGGTTATGAGCGCGGCAGGAGCGTGTGTTATTGCAAAGACCTGATAAACGGGAAGATTCGCAAACTTTACGCATATTGAAGAATATTTCGCATATTACATATGGTCAAAAGCAGAAATACGATATATAATAAAATGTAATTGAGACAGCAACTGTTTTCACAGCTATGAGCAAACGAGGAGGAACAAAGATGGTAAAGAAAGCTGTAACAACGAGTTTTGATACAGAGCTTTTTAAGCGAAGCGTACTCTACAATGTCAAGACACTTTACAGAAAGACTCTTGAGGAAGCTACAGATCAGCAGATTTTCCAGGCAGTATCCTATGCAATCAAGGACGCGATCGTGGATCAATGGCTGACCACGCAGAAAGAATATGACAAGCAGGATCCCAAGATGGTCTATTATCTGTCCATGGAATTTCTGATGGGACGTGCCTTAGGTAATAATATCATTAATTTACAGGCTTATAAGGCGGTGGAGAAAGCGCTGGATGAGCTGGGTATCGATATCAATGTGGTGGAGGATCAGGAGCCCGATGCAGCTTTGGGAAATGGTGGACTTGGCCGTCTGGCGGCATGTTTCCTGGATTCCCTTGCTACCCTTGGCTATGCGGCATACGGCTGCGGCATCCGCTATCGTTATGGCATGTTTAAGCAGGAGATTCGTGACGGTTATCAGGTAGAAGTGCCGGATAACTGGTTGCGTGACGGCAATCCTTTTGAATTAAGAAGGCCGGAATATACGAAGGAAGTCCGGTTCGGCGGTTATGTCAATGTGTATGTGGATGGCAACGGCAGAAGTAATTTCCGTCTGGAAGGCTATCAGGCTGTGACGGCGATTCCTTACGATTTGCCGGTGGTAGGTTATGGCAACGGTATCGTCAATACCTTAAGAATCTGGGATGCAGAGCCGGTGAACTGTTTCCAGCTTGACTCTTTCGACAAGGGTGATTATCAGAAAGCGGTAGAGCAGGAGAATCTTGCCAGGAATATTGTGGAGGTGCTTTACCCGAACGATAACCACTATGCAGGTAAGGAACTGCGTTTGAAACAGCAGTATTTCTTTATCTCTGCTTCGGTGCAGGAAGCAGTGGCAAAATATATGAGAAAGCATGATGATGTGAGGAAGCTTTATGAGAAGGTGACCTTCCAGTTGAACGATACCCATCCCACAGTGGCGATTGCGGAATTGATGCGTATTCTGATGGATGAACATTATCTGACTTGGGACGAGGCCTGGGAAGTGACTACCAAGACCTGCGCTTATACAAACCACACGATTATGTCCGAGGCTTTGGAGAAATGGCCGATCGAATTGTTTTCCAGATTACTGCCCCGTATCTACCAGATCGTGGAGGAGATCAATCGTAGGTTTATCGCTCAGATTGAGCAGAAATATCCGGGCAACCATGAGAAAATCCGCAAGATGGCGATTATTTATGACGGCCAGGTGAAGATGGCGCATCTTGCCATCGTGGCAGGATATTCTGTCAATGGTGTGGCCAGATTACATACGGAGATTTTGAAGCATCAGGAGTTGAGGGACTTCTATGAGATGATGCCGGAGAAGTTTAACAATAAGACCAACGGCATTACCCAGAGACGTTTCCTTTTGCATGCGAACCCGCTTCTGGCGGATTGGGTGACGGCGCATGTGGGCAATGACTGGATTACCGATCTGCCGAAGATCAATAAATTAAAGATTTATGCGGATGACGAGAAGGCGCAGCAGGAGTTCATGAACATTAAATATCAGAATAAGGTGCGTCTGGCGGAGTATATCTTAGAGCATAACGGCGTAGAGGTAAATCCCCGTTCCATCTTCGATGTACAGGTTAAGAGACTGCATGAATATAAGCGCCAGCTTCTGAATATCCTGCATGTGATGTATCTGTATAACGAGTTGAAAGAGCATCCGGATATGGATTTCTATCCTCGCACCTTCATCTTTGGCGCCAAGGCGGCAGCAGGTTATAAGAATGCGAAACTGACGATCAAGCTGATCAATTCCGTGGCGGACGTGGTCAATAACGATCCGGCGATCAATGGTAAGATTAAGGTGGTATTTATCGAGAACTACCGGGTATCCAATGCGGAGATTATCTTTGCGGCAGCGGATGTGTCCGAGCAGATTTCCACAGCCAGCAAAGAGGCTTCCGGTACGGGCAACATGAAGTTCATGTTGAACGGCGCGCTTACCATCGGTACGATGGACGGTGCAAATGTGGAGATTGTGGAGGAAGTGGGCGAGGAGAACGCCTTTATCTTCGGTCTGAGTTCCGATGAAGTCATCCGTTATGAGAATTATGGAGGGTATGATCCTACAGAGATTTTTAACAATGATCCTGATGTGAGAAAAGTTTTGATGCAGTTGATCAACGGCACTTATGCGCCGGGCGATCCGGATATGTTCAGATCGCTGTATAACTCTCTCTTAAATACACAGAGTACTGCCAAGGCTGACACCTATTTTATCTTAAAGGATTTCAAGGCATATGCCGAGGCACAGAGAAAGGTAGAAGCGGCATACAGAAATGAGAGCGGTTGGGCGAGAAGCGCTATCTTAAATGTAGCATGTTCCGGCAAGTTTACTTCTGACAGAACCATTCAGGAGTATGTGGATGAGATCTGGAAACTTGACAAAGTGGTGATTCCCAAAGAGTCTTCTGTGAGCATGGGTTCCAGAAAAAAATGAACGTTAAGAAAATATTATGGTAAGTGATAGGAAATCCGGGCCGGGCGGCTCGGATTTTCTAAAAGAGGGGTTACAAGCATGGAGAAAAAATTGGTATTTCAGATTCTGGGGATTCCGGAGACGAAGGATGAGGGTATCATCAGGGAACGTTATCTGACGCTGTTAAAGGATACGAACCCGGAGGATGATCCGGAAGGGTTTAAGCGACTTAGGGAGGCTTACGAGGAGGCTGTGCGCCTGTCCAAAGTACAGGAAGAAGGGGAAGAAGAAGAACCGCAGGGCGAGGCTGCGCTGTGGATGAAGCGCGTGGAGAAGATTTATAAGGATATCTTTCAGCGGCGAGATGCGGATGCCTGGGCGGAAGTGTTTGCCGATCCGGTGTGTGAGAGTTTTGACACGTTCCTGGAGGCGAGAGGACGGCTCCTTTCTTATATTTCCTATCATCCGTTCCTGCCGCAGACGGTGTGGAAGCTGATAGATCAGGTATTTCATGTGCTGGATGATTATGATTCCTTGAAAGAGGAGTTCCATGTCAATTTCCTGGATCATATTGTCTATCATGTGGAGAACGAAGATTTCCTGGATTATGGTTTTTTTGAAGAGACGGAAGTTGGTTATGCACCGCAGGATGAGAATGATACGGACAATTACATCAGGGAATATTTTAAAATAAAAGAAAAACTGGAGGCGGATGAACCTGAGGGCGTTTCTCAGATGCTTTCGGATCTTAGACGGTTTGGACTGTATCATCCCTATGAGGATGTAGAACGGCTCAGGCTTGCGATCAGGGAAGAGACCTGTGAGGAGAGTAAGCCACTGGCAGAAGAACTGTTGGTCAAATACCCGAACGAGGTTTATGTGCGTAACTGGGCGGCTAAAGTTTTTTATGATACAGGAGAGAAAGAACGGGGATATGAGATGTGGCAGGCGCTTCTGGAGGAGTATCCGGCTTATGACATGCCCAAGTATTTTTCTGTTGATTATCTGACTGAACAGGGGAAGTGTTACCAGGCTAGAAAGTATGTGATAGAACTCCTGAGAGCTAACAGAGGGGATGAAGATCTTCTGAGTATTAGAAATGAGATGGACGAAAAGCTGGTGCCTGAACTGCAGGAGGCGATTGCCGAGGGCAGGGATTATGAGGATCTCTCCGGAGATAAGCTGGTGATCTATTTGGGGTGGTGTCTGTTTAATCTGGAAAGATATGAGGAGGCGATGGCGCTTGTGGAAGGCAGGGAGATGTCGGATGACAGTGCTGAGGCTTGTTGTGAGTTAAAATCCTGGACGCTTTTCAGATTAAAAAGATATGAGGAGGCGATGCCTCTTTACAGACAGTATATGGAGATGGTCATGTCCGGAGAGCATGGCGAGGAGGAGAAGATGGCCAAGGCGGCTCAGGCTGACTGGTGTCTGGCTGACTGCCTGTATAAACTGGATCTGCGACAAGAGGGAGAGCAGGAACTGCGCAGGACACTGGAATTGACGAAGGATGTGAGGAGTCGTCTGGATATCAAGCGCTATCTGGCGGATAAATATCTGTCTTTCAAAGAATACGAGAAGGCCACGGAGGTATGTGATGAAATTTTGGAGGAGTCAGAGGGGTATTATCCCGCTTATCTGATCCGTCAGGAAGCCTGCTATCATATGCGCAGGGCGCAGCAGGTAGTGGACGATTATTATAAAGCGATTGAGATTTATGCCGGCTATGACGGGCCTTATGTGTTTGCGGCAAGGATATTTTATGATTATGACCAGTATCAGGATGCCTGGGGCGTGATCGAGAGGGCCAGGGAGAACCAGGTAGAATTTACGGCCAGACTGCGCTTTGAGGAGGCTAAGATCCTGCGGATGACATCCCAGAATAATGAGGAGAGAAAGAAACCCCTGGAAATTCTGGAAGCGCTGATACAGGAAGCGGAAGAGGAAAAGAGTAATATCGAGGATATCTCGGAGGTCGTGTTTGAAAAGGGTATCCTTTTTTGGGACAACAAGGATAACAAGCAGGCGGAAGACACCATAAAGAAAAGTGTTGAGATGAGTCCACAGACGGCGAGATATCGTCTGGTACTGGGCAACTTTTACCGGGATATCGAGCAGTACAAAAAGGCGCTTGCGCAGTACAGATCTGTGGAGACAGAATACCATCATACGGAGTTTTACTATGGGATGGGATTATGTTTGGAGATGCTGGAAGAGTATACGGAGGCTATTGAATACTACAATAAAGTAATAGAAAGAGATCCGGTGTACCGGGAAGTGAACCGCAGGATGTATTGGTGCTATATGCCCAGATACCGTAAGGAGTATCGCAAGTCAGATTATGAGGCGGCGCTTTACCATATCACGAAAGAACTGGAAAAAACGAACAATTCGGGATATCGTCTTTGGGACAGGGCGTATTTGTATGATGAGGCTATGGAGACGGCGTTGGCCATCGCAGATTATGAAGAAGCCCTCACAAAAATAGCCGAGCAGGACCGTCATATCATTTTGGAGAATATCGGGTATTCTTATAAGCAGAGCCGGCAGTTTGAGAAAGGATATGAATATTACAGGCGGGCCGTGGAGTGTATGGAGCCGAAGGATGCCTCAAATAAGGGATACCGGGGCATGGCGGAGTGCTGTTTCAAACTGCGGGATTATGAGCGGACTATTCGCTGCTGTCGAGAAGGTTTACAGATATTCCCGAAGGACGAGAAGCTGTGGCAATATTTGTCAGACAGCTATGAGGAGACTGGCCGCCTGGAGGAAGCCCTGCGGGTGGAGAAAGAGCGCAAGATACATGGCGGCAAGGATTTGGACTATTATCATAATGTTTCTTTCCTTCTGTTAAAAATGGGGAAGGTCCAGGAGAGCGTCGATATTTATGATAAATGTAAAAAGGAGATGCTGGCGCGTTCCGCAGGGAAGAAAGAACTGGTAGATTTTTATGAAAAATTGGGTTGCCGCTACGAAAATCTGATTGAAAGCCAAAAGGCGGCAGATGTGTTTACAAAGGCCATAGCTTTGCTGCATAAGAAGGATTACTGGGAAAGATTTGATTATGAATGTTACCTGGTGCAGAACTATTGTCTGCTGGGAAATCAGAAGATGGCACAATATCATGCCAAAAGAGCGTTAGAATGCATCGCCATGAGGAACACAACGCCGGAGGACTATATGACCTGGCCGGGATACATGCCAATCCGCACAGGCTGGATGGGATGGATCTATATGGGCCTGGGAGATAAGGAGAAGGCGAAAAAGTGTTTTGAGGATATGGAGAAACTGCCGCCCTGCGGAAGCTGTAAGTATCATAAATGTTTTGAGAGCACCTTGTGGCTGGGATATTATTACTTCTGTGAGAAGGAATATGATAAGGTTGAACCGCTGATGGAGGAGACGCTTAAGAGAGATTTTGATGCCCTGTCGGCTAAGTTCATGTTAGAAAAGTTGGAGAAGATGCGTGCGGGAGCAGAGCAGGGTAACATATGATGATAAAGGTTTCAACTGTAGCTTCAAGTACTAGATGGAGTGCGCGGGGTGCAGAGAAGGGAGTGTAGCTGTAGATTGAAGAATGAGTCTGATAATCTTATTTTTCAATCGGCAATTTGAGGCTCTGACATGGAGGATTAAGATGATCATAGGAATCGACTTGGGAACAACAAACAGTTTGGCGGCGTATTTTACGGAAGAGGGGCCAAAACTCATACCGAACAGGCTTGGCAGAAGGCTCACGCCTTCCGTGGTGAGCATGGATGAAGAGGAACAGATTTATGTGGGTGACCTGGCGGTGGAGAGAGGGCTTCTTTATCCGGGCAGCACGGCCTCTGTCTTTAAACGGGATATGGGAAGCGGCAGGAAGTTTCAGCTTTTGCATAAACCTTTTACGGCGGAAGAACTGTCTTCTTTTGTGCTGCGGTCTTTAAAGGAGGATGCCGAAACCTTTCTTGGAGAGCCGGTGGAAGAGGCGGTGATCAGTGTGCCTGCTTATTTTAATGATGAGAGAAGACGCGCCACCAAGCGGGCCGGGGAACTGGCGGGCCTTAAGGTGGAGCGGATCATCAGTGAGCCGACGGCGGCAGCCATCGCCTATGGCCTATATCAGAGTCAGGGACATATGCGTTTCTTAGTGTTTGACTTGGGCGGCGGCACTTTTGATGTGTCCGTGTTGGAGCGGATTGACAGCATTTTGGAAGTGCGCGCCGTAGCGGGGGATAACTTCCTGGGCGGCGAGGATTTTACGGCGGTACTGGAAGAGATGTTCTTCGAGAAATATCCACAGTTTGACAGACTGACGATGGATACGAAGACATTGCGTCACATCCATAAACAGGCGGATCTTTGTAAGATGGGATTTTCAGGGGATAAAAAATCCGTGATGGAGTGTAAGATTGGAGAGGAACTTTATTCCCTTACGGTGGAACTTTCGGAGTATGAGAAAGCCTGCGAAGAACTGCTGGACAAGATCAGACAGCCCGTGAGGAGAAGTCTTTCGGACGCTCATATCAGACTTTCTGATATTGATAAAGTGGTGTTGGTGGGCGGCGCTACCAAGAGTCCGGTGATTCGTCGGTTTGTGAGCAAACTGTTCCGGGCAATCCCGGATACCAACATAAACCCCGATGAAGCAGTGGCGCTGGGGGCGGCAATCCAAGGCGCCATGAAGGAGCGCAGGGATGCCATCAAGGAAGTGATCCTGACGGATGTCTGTCCTTTTACTCTGGGAACAGAAGTGGTTAGGGAGTGGGAGAAAGGCATTTTTGAGAACGGGATTTTCTGCCCGATCATCGAGCGTAACACGATTATTCCGGCGAGCCGCACGGAAAGACTCTACACAGCCCATGACGGCCAGACCAAGATTCGGGTAAATGTGCTGCAGGGGGAGAGCCGGTTTGCCAAGAATAACCTTTCTCTGGGAGAGATGACCATCGAAATTCCCAAAGCCCCGGCAGGAGACGAGGCTGTGGATGTGACCTACACTTACGATATCAACTCCATTCTGGAAGTGGAGGTGAAGGTGGTGTCCACCGGGAAACAGTTAAAGCAGGTCTTTGGCGGGAAGGATCTGGATATGACGCCGGAAGAGATTGAGGAGCGTTTTCAAACGCTGTCTTATCTGAAGATTCATCCCAGAGACAGGGAGGAAAATAAATATCTTCTGCTGTTGGGGGAAAGAATGTATGAGGAGAGCATTGGAGACAAGAGACAACTGATAGAAGGGGAACTTCATAAATATGAGCAGGCTCTTAATTCCTATGAACCTGGGGAGATAGAGCGGGCGAAGGAGGAATTTAGGGAGTTTTTGAAGGAGTTGGAGGAGTTTTAATGGAACGAGCGCTATTGGTAGGCGTGAATTTAAATGACGGAGAGGACTATCTGGCTTCCCTGGAGGAGTTAGGCGCCCTGGCTGAGGCCTGTGATATGGAAGTGATCGCCACTGCGGAACAGACACTGGAGCAGGTGCATAAAGCCTTCTATATCGGTACTGGCAAGGTGGAGGAAGTCAAAGAACTTGCGATAGAATGTGACGCAGATGTCATAATATTCGACAATTCCCTCTCCCCCATGCAGATGAGAAATCTCCAGGAGAGATTAGAAAAGCCGATTCTGGACAGGAGCACGTTGATTTTGGATATTTTTGCCAGAAGGGCCAGATCCAGGGAGGCCAAGCTGCAGGTAGAGGTGGCCAGGTTACAGTATATGCTGCCCAGATTGGTGGGGCTTCATGCAGCGCTTTCCAGACAGGGTGGCGCCAGCGGTTCCATGAGCAACAGGGGCGCCGGTGAGAAGAAGCTGGAACTAGACAGGCGTGTGCTGGAAAAACGTCTCTCACAGCTTAGGCATGAATTGAAGGAAGTCGGGCAGGAGCGGGAGACGCAGAGAAAGCAGCGGATGAAAACGGGGATGCCCCGTGTTGCGCTGGTGGGCTACACCAATGCCGGAAAGTCTACACTGTTGAACGCTATGCTGGATTTATATGGTGCGGATGAGGTGGACGCGGAGGATAAGAAAGTGATGGAGAAGGATATGCTTTTCGCCACGCTGGATACCACGGTCCGCAAGATTGCGCCGGCCAACCACCATGCTTTCCTGCTGTCGGACACAGTAGGATTCATTCATAAACTGCCCCACAATTTGGTGGAAGCTTTTCAATCCACGCTGGAGGAAGCCAAGGAGGCGGACATTCTACTGCAGGTAGTGGATTACAGTGACGAACATTATAGAGAGCAGATTGCGGTCACCAACCAGACGTTACAGAAACTTGGAGCGGATGGGATACCTATGCTCTATGTATACAATAAGGCGGATCTGGTGGAGCCGGAGGCGCTGCCTGGGCTTGCTGGAATAGAAGCGGATCAGCTATTGAAATCTCTGCCGGTGGTGTCGCGGGACAGCATCTATCTGTCTGCGAAGCAGAGGATAGGACTGGAAGAACTAATTGGATTAATTGAACAGAAATTGTCCGGCGGGTATCGGGAGTGTACGTTGCTGATTCCGTATACGGACGGCAGGGCGGTGTCCTACCTGAATGAAAATGCGGTAGTTCATGATACACAGTATCTGGAAGAGGGAATGCGGCTTACGCTGCAGTGCAGAGAAGAGGATTATCAATATTATTGGAAGTATCTGCAGTAAGAGGTTTAAAAACCGAAAGTGGCGATAAACTATGCACTTTAAGCGGCTGTTTTCACAATGCTTGCAAGGGGACGGGATATCCTATATAATATAGTGCGGACATCAGAAGATGGATCAAAGGGAAAGGGCAAGAGACTTTGGAACAGAATATGGCGACAAAACCTGCCAGAAATTCTAATTTTGAATTATTGCGCATCCTTGCGATGTTTATGATTGTCTTTATTCATGCCAATATGTATCTGTTTCAATTTGTTTACGGAAGCAGTGCAGTTTTTTTTAATGGCATGGTAAATGGCATCTGTAATATCGGCGTGACTTGTTTCATGCTGATTTCCGGTTATTACGGTATGAAGTTTGACCTGGCAAAATTTGTCAGAATGGAATGTATGATGATAACCTATTCCCTTGCGGAAACTGTCCTTCTGTGTATTATGATACCGCAGCAAATGCAGGGAGCGGCATTATTGGAACAGCTGGTAAAGTCCTTGTTACCTTTTATTACGAGAAAATACTGGTTTTATTCCTGTTATATATGTCTGCTCTTTTTCAGCGGCTATATTCAGAAGTTTATCGAGCATCTGAAAAAGGAAGAGTTTGAGAGACTGCTCTGTCTGATGTTAGTTTTGTTCAGCGTTCTGCCGACCTTTTGCTATTTTGAACTGATTCCCGACAATGGGAAGGGCCTCGTTCGTATGATTATGATTTATATGATCGGCAGGTACATACGAATGTATAAAGATGTGAAGATACCCAGAAAAGCGGTAATACTTTTTCTGGCCCTTTGGATGATAAACGGGGTGTCTCATGAAATTCCCATTCAGATTGGGGGAATTTATCATCATTTGTGTAAGGATAACAGTATTACAAACCTTACGATGGCAGTGATCCTGTTTTACCTGTTTAAGGGGTTTACGTTCCAGTCTGGTTTTATCAATAGGGCGGCGGCCAATGTCTTTGCGGTGTTTGCGTTGAATGACACGTTGGTGCTGGTGATTATGAAGGTACTTGGAGACAACGGCTTCCATGGCGCCGAGGGAATCCTGGGTTTCATGAGGCTTGGAGGAATCGTGGTCATGATTCTGGCAGGCTGTTTGATAATTGGAGAAGTCAGGAGACTGCTTCTTGGCAGATGCGACAGGTGTCTGGGAGAACTGGTGGAACGTAAGTTGATGAGCAAAAAGGCTGGTTCTGAAAAAGGATAGGCTTAATAGAGTTTGTATCTGTGTGCTGCCGGATACAGACTTCCGAGACCGCGAAGCAAATTACTTTTAAGCAGCGCAGAAATGAGGAGGAAAATATGATTACATTATCACAGGGCGGAGCGTATCTGGTACGCGGAACGGAAGTTGTTACAGAAAGCGCAGAGGCAGCAGCACAGATTAAGAGCATGACAGGGCAGGAGGTAACGAAGCAGGAAGCCGCGAAAAATACGATGGCTTATGGAATCCTGGCGGAGCATAATACTTCCGGCAATATGGACAAATTAAAGATTAAATTCGATAAGCTGACTTCCCACGATATCACCTTCGTGGGGATCATCCAGACGGCACGGGCTTCGGGACTGACAAAATTCCCGATTCCCTATGTGCTCACTAACTGCCACAATTCCCTATGCGCAGTGGGCGGCACTATCAATGAAGATGACCACATGTTTGGTTTAACCTGTGCGAAACGTTACGGCGGCGTCTACGTACCGCCTCATCAGGCAGTCATTCATCAGTATGCCAGGGAGATGCTTGCTGGCGGCGGGAAGATGATCTTGGGTTCCGATTCCCACACCAGGTATGGTGCGCTTGGCACCATGGCTATGGGCGAAGGCGGACCGGAATTGGTGAAACAGCTTTTATCCCAGACATATGATATCAATATGCCGGGCGTGGTGGGCGTCTATCTGACAGGGGCGCCTGTAAAAGGCGTGGGCCCGCAGGATGTTGCTTTAGCCATTATCGGCGCGGTGTTTGGCAATGGTTATGTGAAAAATAAAGTGATGGAGTTCGTGGGACCAGGGGTGGCTTCCTTGAGTGCTGATTTCCGTATCGGTATTGATGTGATGACCACGGAAACTACCTGTCTGTCTTCTATCTGGCGGACGGATGATGAGATCAGGGAGTTCTATGAGATTCACGGCAGGACAGAGGAATATAAGGAGTTAAATCCTGGGGAAGTGGCATATTATGACGGGATGATCATGGTCGATCTGTCAAAGATCAGACCGATGATTGCAATGCCTTTCCATCCCAGCAATACTTATACGATTGATGAAGTCAACGCGAACCTGCAGGATGTGCTTCATGATGTGGAGGAGCGGGCCAAAGTAAGTTTGGACGGCGCAGTGCCTTATTCCTTGCAGGATAAGGTGGTTGATGGCAAATTCATGGTGGATCAGGGAATCATCGCGGGCTGTGCGGGCGGCGGCTTTGAGAATATCTGTGCGGCGGCTGATATTCTGCGGGGTTCCTATATCGGTGCGGACGGATTTACTTTGAGTGTATACCCTGCTTCCATGCCGGTTTATATGGAACTGATCAAGAATGGCTGTGCGGCGGCTATTTTAGAGACGGGCGCGGTGTTGAAGACAGCGTTCTGCGGACCTTGCTTCGGTGCGGGAGATACACCGGCTAACAATGCGTTCAGTATCAGACATTCTACCAGAAACTTCCCCAACAGGGAGGGCTCCAAACTGCAGAACGGTCAGATTTCTTCCGTGGCATTGATGGATGCGCGTTCTATTGCAGCGACTGCGGCCAACAAGGGAGTGCTTACACCGGCGACAGAGTTTGACGGTGAGATTGGTAAATATAAATATCATTTCGATGCTAACATCTATGCGAACCGCGTCTTTGATTCCAAGGGTGTGGCGGACGAGAGTGTACAGATTCAGTTCGGTCCCAACATCAAGGACTGGCCGGCTATGGGGGCCCTGCCGGAGAATTTGGTACTGCGTGTAGTCTCGGAGATTCATGATCCGGTGACTACCACGGATGAGTTGATTCCTTCCGGGGAGACTTCTTCCTATCGTTCCAACCCTCTGGGACTTGCGGAATTTACCCTGTCCAGAAAGGATCCTGAGTATGTGGGACGGGCCAAGGATATTCAGCGGGCGGAGAAAGCCAGGATGGCAGGCGAACATCCCTGTCAGGCGCATCCGGACGTGAAGCCGGTGATGAATGTGGTGAAGAAGAATTTTGAGGAGGCTTCCCATGAAAATACAGGATTCGGTTCCACTATCTTTGCGGTGAAGCCGGGCGATGGTTCCGCCAGGGAACAGGCGGCAAGCTGTCAGAAGGTACTGGGCGGCTGGGCTAACATTGCCAATGAGTATGCCACCAAGCGGTATCGTTCTAATCTGATCAACTGGGGGATGCTGCCGTTCTTGATCGAGGTGGGTGAGTTGCCTTTCAAGAATCTGGATTATTTATTCTTCCCGGGCATCCGTAAGGCTGTGGAGGAGAAGGCAGAGACCATTGAGGCTTATAAGGTATCTGTGGAAGATGAAAAACTGGTGCCGTTTACCTTGAAACTGGGTGAGTTGACGGACGAGGAGAGGCAGATTATTCTGAAAGGCTGTTTGATTAACTATAACAGAGTGTAAAGATTTGGCAGAAAGGTTCCGATATATAAGGTACAGGAAAGGATACTCTTGGCCAGGGTAGTCTTTTCTGAATCTGAATGATGTTGAGACCATGGACGGTATTTTGAGGGAAAAGGAATTTCCATAAAAATGCCGTCTTTTCTATTGCCATGTATCAGGGAAGGTACAGTCGGGTGGCACAGACAGGCATAGAGGGGGACTCATACAAAAGGAGGGAACAGTGAGAATTGATTCCAGTACCATAGGGATGGAATCCACCAGAACCTATAAGTCGGTGACACAGAGAAGCCGGATAGGGGTGCATGGCACTTATGCAGGCGGAGCCGGCGGACTTAATGCCTTTTTTGATGACAAACTGGGTACCGGAGAAAATGCGGCAGGAGAAGGAAAGCAGCCGGCAAATCTGCAAGATCTCTCAACGCATATGAAGAATGTGTCGGGCAGCCGGCAGGTAAACCAACAGGATGAAGCGATGGAGACAGTCCGCAGTATCAAACAGCAGTGCGTGGAGTTTCTGATGGAGCTGCTCTTCCGTTTTCGCGGGGAGAGGTATTCTATAGGAAGCGGCGCATGGGGCGGCGGTACGAATATGTACGTTGTCAATGGCTATCAATCCCAATACTATCATATGGAGGAAGAAAACACCACTTTCTCCACGGTGGGTACGGTGAAGACCGCGGACGGAAGAGAATTGTCTTTCAATCTGGAAATGAGCATGAGCCGCAGATTTGAGGAATATTATGAGCAGAATTATGTTACATCTGTGAAGACTTTCCGGGATCCGTTGGTGATCAACCTGGATACCAATGTGGCGCAGGTATCCGATCAGAAGTTTTTCTTTGATCTGGACTGTGACGGCGAGGAGGAGGAAATCTCCAGCTTGCAGGCAGGCAGCGGATTTCTGGCGCTCGACTTAAATGGTGACGGGATAATCAACGACGGCAGTGAACTGTTTGGCCCTGAGTCAGGCAATGGATTTGCAGATCTGGCAAAGCATGATGCGGACGGCAACGGCTGGATTGACGAGAACGATCCCATCTGGGAGAAGCTGCTTATCTGGACAAAAGATGAAGATGGAGAAGATAAGCTTTACCATCTATCTGATCTGGGAGTGGGCGCCATCGGTCTTGGCAACATCAATACAGAATTTGCCCTGAACTCGCAAAAGGATAATGAGACCAATGCTATGATAAGAAAGACTGGTATCTTTCTATATGAAAATGGCACGGTGTCAACGGTCCAGCACCTGGACCTGGCGAGATGAGTTTACGGCAGAGTCTGTGCCTGTGAGCAGAATTAATGTGTTAAATTGCGCAGGGAAGTCACTTTGCGGAATAGTGAGAGGGACATCTACATAGTAATAGTACATGTGGGGTGTCTCATGAAAATGAATAGAATCGTCTTAAACAAAACAAACAAAAGAGAGGCAGGAAACTTTCTTTTGTTTGTTTTTTTATTGCCTTATGTATGTGCCTGCCTGTGGGGGCATGTGGGGGAAGAAACCAGGCAGATTGTCTCTGATAAAAAGGAAATCCAGCAGGCCGAGGCTGTATATAAAGTAGAGGCTGTCATGGACTGGGGAATTTGGGAACTGCCCATGGAAGAGTACCTGATATATCGTCTGGCGCTGGTAATGCCCAGGGGATATGCGGAAGAAGCCATGAAAGCCCAGGCGGTTCTTCTGCGCACGGAACTGGTGTCTTCCTACCGGGAAACGGGGAGCAGGGTGCTCAGGGTGGAGGAGAGCGGTTTGAACAGATTCTATGGCAA
The DNA here is from genome assembly GCA_946554445.1 of uncultured Lachnospiraceae bacterium. Classification (GTDB taxonomy): domain Bacteria; phylum Bacillota; class Clostridia; order Lachnospirales; family Lachnospiraceae; genus UBA3282. The sequence continues at coordinate 76,608 of CAMNSD010000010.1, forward strand.
TGGACAGAAGGAGGATATACTGTCAGACTGTCGAAAGGCGGTGGAGGAGACGGAAGGCTTTTATCTGGTTTATCGGGGGGAACCTGTTCAGGCATCTTACTTTAAGGTCAGCAATGGGCATACCAGGGATGCGGGGGAAGTATGGCATACGGATGGCTGTCCTTATCTTGCAGGGGTATCCTGTGAGCAGGATAAGGCATCCACAGAGTACAGCAGTGTGGTTAACGTGGAGAAAAAGCGTTACATAGAACTGCTCAGAACAAGGGCAGGAAATGATTATCAGGAGGATACGTTGTGGCAAGGAGGGCTGTTTTCCTTTGACACGGCAGGATATATAACCGAGGTGGTATATACAGAAGAAGGCAAAGAAGAGATCCGCATTGACGGGGAAGATTTCAGACATTTGTTCGGACTTAATTCTGCCGCGGTTGAGATGGAACGGAATGAAGAGAATATGCTGTTTCATGTGAAGGGAGTTGGGCACGGATTTGGCATGAGTCAGTACGGTGCCAACTGTAAGGCATTAAATGGAGAGAAATATGACCAGATTTTAAAAGAGTTCTTTTTGGGGACGGAATTAGCAAAATTTGAATAAGATGTCAGAAATGGGTAAGACTAACACCATGAAACCTATATGAAAAACAGGAGGCATAGTTTCATGGCGAGAAGAAATAGAAACAATATCAGGAAAGAGCGGATTATTATGTTGGCATCTTCGGTGTTCGTTCTGGCGGCGCTGACGATAACCGGTGTTTATGTAAGAAACAATAACAGGGCGGAGCGGGAAAATTACGTGTTGGATTTTGAGGCTATCGAGAAGAACAGTACGGATGTAGCGAATAACACGATGCCTGCAGAAGAACTTGACACGCTCTTTGCGGAAGTGGGGACCGATGATCTGGATTATGATCCCAGCTTTCAGGAAGCAAACTCCCAGCATGTGGAGAATACCGGGGAAGAAAAAGGCTTAAGGACCAAGATTTCCCAGGATAAGGAAGACGACAAAGAGGAAGAAAAAGAAGAGGCTGATAAGGAGGCAGAATCGGCTAAGAAAGAAAAGAGTGAGGACAAGCCAAGTAAGAGTAAAAAGAATGAGCCAGAATCTTCCGACAAGAAAAAGGAAGACGAGGAGGCCGGTATGTTTGATGAGACAGTGGATACTGCTATGAGCGGTGATGTACAGACTGAGGCGGTGTCTACTACGGTACAGCCTAATCTTGATTTTCAGGAAGAGGACGGGCTGGTGTGGCCTATTGTGGGAGATGTGCTGATTAACTACAGTATGGACCGGACAATTTATTTCCCTACCTTAGAACAATATAAGTATAATCCGGCTATCGTGATTGCGGCTACGCAGGGAGAGCCGATTTCGGCAGCGGCGGACGGCCGGGTGACTTCTGTGACTTACGATCCTAAGATTGGAAATACGGTGGTGATGGATCTGGGCAACGGATATGAACTGACTTATGGACAGTTGGAGAATATTACGGTGTCTGAGGGCAGCTATGTGAGTGTCGGTGATGGAATCGGTACGGTGGCTTCTCCGACCAAGTATTATAGCATTGAGGGTACGAATGTGTACTTTAAACTGACCAAGGATGGGGTGCCGGTGAACCCGATGAGTAAGTTGCAGTAAGCCGCAAAGTGCAAGAGGATTGCTTTGAGAATTTGAAAAAATATTGGGTTGTGGCTGCACGGACGGAAAGTGCCCGGCATTTCAACGCAGACGTGCTTTCGCTTCGCAATTTGCGTAACAGTACTAAGAACCTAAAAGACAGGTTCTAAGTGCTGACGCAAATTAAGAGTCTGCTTATGAAATGCCGGGCGCTTTCCTGTTCTGTGGTTTTCCTGTAACTGAGATTTTATTTTTGGGGATGTAGGTACTTTCAGGCACAGTTATTTTAAATATTATTAGATGCGTGTCTTCGGTTTACATAATATTATGGGAGGATCACAGAATGCTCATTATACATGGCAATATTAAGACGATGGAGGAGAGGGATTTTGCGGATGGATTTATTCGTATCGTGGACGGAAAGATTGCATTGATTGGGGATATGGGGGAGTGTCCTTGGGATTTGATGAAGAAAGACAGTGGGGAAGAGATTTTGGATGCCAGAGGTAATCTGGTAATGCCGGGAATTATTGAGGCGCATTGTCACATGGGAATCACGGAGGAGAAGAAGGGCATGGAGGGAGATGACTGTAATGAAAATGTAGATCCCATCACTCCTTATCTGCGCGCTATTGACGCAATTAATCCTATGGATGCAGCTTTTAATGATGCATTGCAGGCAGGGATTACGTCAGCAATGATCGGGCCTGGGAGTTCTAATGTGGTGGGAGGACAGTTTGCTTTTGTGAAGACACATGGCCGATGTATAGACCGTATGATAGTAAAAGCGCCTGCCGCCATGAAAGTGGCGTTCGGGGAGAATCCTAAGGTGAATTATTCGGGACAGGGGACTTCACCCTCCACGCGTATGGCAATTGCGGCTATGCTGCGGGAGGAGTTGACGAAAGCAGAGGCATATCGGAGAAAGAAGGAGCAGGATCCGGAGATGGAGGCGGATTTTCGATACGAATGCTGGCTGCCGGTACTTCGAGGCGAGATTCCGCTAAAAGCCCATGCACACAGGGCGGACGATATTTTGACGGCAGTGCGGATTGCCAAAGAATTTGGACTCAGGATGACGTTAGACCATTGCAGTGAAGGGCATCTGATCCTGGAGGAGCTGCAGGCGGCAGGGTTTCCCGCTATTGTGGGACCGGATATGGCCAGCCGTAACAAGATTGAAGTACAGAACATGGCGTTTAAGACGGCAGGACTGTTGGCAAGACAGGGTATTCTCACAGCAGTTACCACGGATCATCCGGTCTCCAAGATACAGTTTTTGCCAATCTGTGCGGGATTAGCCGTTAAAGCAGGCATGCCTAAGGATGAGGGGCTGCGTTCTATCACTATCAATGCAGCCAGGATTTGCGGCGTGAATGAACGGGTGGGAAGCTTGGCTGTGGGCAAAGATGGAGATGTCGTCATTTTTGGCGGCAGTCCATTGGAAGTATTTACTAGGGCTTTTTGCACCATTATTGAAGGAAAAATTGTATATTATGATGAAGAAAGCGGGATTTTATGTTAAAATGGACGCAGACTCAGCAGTCTGCGTCCCAAGAATTACTGCGTAATTCTTGCTGGAGTGGTGAAGGATTACAGCATTTGAGGATTGATGTACAAGACGCAGACTCAGTAGTCTATAGCTTGTGTCCCAAGATTTTAAATAGAGAGTGGTTCTGTATGAACAATAAACCGATAATTAAAAAACTGATATGCGTCATGCTTGCGATGGCTCTGTTGACCGGTTGTGGATTCGTGTCGGATTTTCCGGTGGAGACATTGCAAAGCAGCAATGAGGTTGAGGGGCCGTCTACGCTTGGTCTGACGCCTGCCTTCGACTATGAGGTGCCGGAAAGCCTGCCCAATATACTGGTGGATCAGGTAGGGTATGCACTGGGCAGTAATAAGATTGCCGTGATACGGGGAGAACTGCCGCCGGATAAGTTTACAATTTTGGAGGCGGAGAGCGGACAGGAAGTCTATGTAGGGAAAATTGAACAGAAAGGCTATGATGCGATAATCGGAAGCTATATCAGTTATGGTGATTTTACGGACTTTAATACGCCAGGCAGTTATTACATAGAGGCGGCGATGATTGGCCAATCATATCCTTTTGAGATTTCGGAGGAACCTTATGAAGATATCTTTAATACTGTGTTAAAACAGTATTACTTTAACCGGTGTGGACTCACTCTTTCCACGGAACTTGCCGGGCCGAAAGCCCATAATGCCTGTCATTCCAGGGAGGCGCAAATGAAGGAGGAAGCTTCAATCAAACGGGATGTGTCAGGGGGATGGCATATTGATGAGATGGGTACGCGCGATGTGGTGAAGGGATGTCAGACGGTCAATTATCTTTTGTTGTCCTACGAACTTTATCCGGATATTTTTGAGGAGAATCTTCGGATACCCGAAAGTGGAAATGGGATTCCTGACCTGCTGGATGAGGTGAAATACGAGATTGACTGGCTGCTTAAGATGCAGGACGCTACCAGCGGGGCCGTATATGCTTCTGTCAACAGTGTGGATAATAAGACGGCGGGCTATATCCTGTATATTGATGGGATTACCATGAGCGCTACAATTCAGTTTGCGGCGACTATGGCCAGATTCAGTTATGTTTATCAGAATTATGACAGGGAATTTGCAACACAGTGTCTCAAAGCGGCGGACAGGGCATATCGATATGTGGAGAAATATCTGTCGGATGTGTCTATGGAGGAATATTTTCACGCGGCAACAGAACTTTACCGGGCAACGGGTAATCAGAGATATCACAGTGTAATCAAGAATTATCTGCTCCAGAATCCAGAGCCTGATATGGAAAACGATTTTGTTTTCTGGGGCTGTGTGACTTATTTGGCTACTAAGCAGAAGGTGGATATGACGCTCAGCGGTTCGGTTATCCAGGTTTTGATGCAGAAAGGAGAGCAGATTTCCTTTGCCTCTAAAGAGTCCAAACTTTTGGTCAAAGCCGATCAAAAGCAGAGCAATAACGCTACGCTCTTGAAAGATATGTCGAGACTTGCGGTGGTGGACCATATCATTACCAACCATGAGTACGCTACTGTATTGGAGAACCACATGCATTATATGGTGGGGCGTAATCTGCAGTCTATCTCTTACCTGGATGGGGCTGGGGAGCGCAATTACAGAGATATTGATGTGAGCCAGGGGGTTATGAAGCAGGTAGATTTAAATGCCGAACTTGTGCTGTTATTGAGCGCGGTCATGGATGACGAGATGGTGGTGGGAGAAGAATAAGGAACCGGCATTATACCAGTTCCTTATTTTTAAAATACATTTCCTTGATAACGTCCTGTACAGTGTCACCGATATGGCGCCGGGATTCTTTGTCGAGATCTTTCGTGTATATGGGTTTGCCGTATTCGATGACCACATGCGTCTTTTTAATCTTGGGCAGGTGGTCTTCAAAAATTGCCCCCGCATTATTGATGCTCATGGGAATGATGGCGCAACCCGTCTTTTCGGCAATCTTAAAACTCGCACTGTGGAACTTTAAGAAAGTATCGGCTACGGGATTGCGGGTGCCTTCGGGAAAAATACAGATGGAAATACCGGCGTTAATCTTGTCAATTGCTTCCAAGATTGTCTTCATGCTCTGCTTGATATCGCCCCTGTCAATGAAAAGACAGTGCAGATATTTCATCCAGTTGGAGAGCAGGGGAATCTTTAACAACTCTATTTTGGCAACATAGCCGGTGGGGCGGGGAACACGTACATAGGTAAGGAGCGTGTCAAAATCGCTTCGGTGATTGCCGATATAAAGCACCGCTTCATCTTTTGGGACATTCTCTTCCCCAAGGACGGTGACAGATACACCCGACAAAAACAGCACACAGCGAAAAGCCCAGTTGACGATGGCCAGGGAGGAACGGTTTTTGATGTCCATGTTAAATTTACCGATGAAATATTCAATGATCAGGAGTGGAATACTCAAAATCAGAAATAAAACCACAAACAAAGCGACCAGAATCAAGCGAATCATGGAGTGTACCTCATTTTTATAGTGTAGAAACAAATAATTTACCCCGTTGATTATAGCGGGGTATTTAATATATTATAGCCAAATAATCTGTTGTAATCAATATACAATGATTGAGGATTGTCGCTTTTTTAGGGCGAGGAGGGGCAGGAGATTTTCAAGGTATGGCTACCTACAAAACGTAAAAACGAATGTAAGCAATGCCAAAAGGAAGAATAAGGAATAGAGAGTCCGCATGCATAATACATTAAGTAATAAGACTAAATTTGCGGAGCCAATATTATGATAAGTGTTTTGTGTGAATATCAGAAGAGATTTTTAAGCGTCTGCCTGGTCTGTCTGATGTGTATGGGAGTATATGCCTGCGGTCAGAAGCAGGATACTATGGCAAAGATAAAGGACCTTGAATGTACAGTCCTGGCGGAGGAGAATATACCGGAGGAACTTTTGGAAAAAATTGAGGATAAAAAAGAGGACGCTTTTAAAATGACCTTTGAAGATCAGGGTTTTCTCTATATCTGTGTGGGCTATGGAACCCAGAGCACGGGTGGGTACAGTATTGCTGTGAACGCATTGTATGAGACGGCCAATGCGGTCTATATTGACACCAATTTGATCGGGCCCAAACCGGAGGAAAAAAGTAATCCCGTGGAAAGTTATCCATATATTGTAGTAAAGACAGAATTTATTGAAAAACCGGTGGTATTTGATTAGGCAAAGAAGAGAAAACGTTTGCCCGCATGGCGGGTTTCGGGGTATAATACGGAAGAAAGGATGGATGAACAAATGTTACTTTTAAAGAACGGTTATATGATCGATCCGGCTTCGGGAACGGAAGGATATAAGGATATTCTGATCAATACAGAGAGTGGAAAGATAGAGCAGATTTGGCAGAAGGATACAGAATCTGTGAATACTCTGGCAAAGGAAACGGAGATAATTGACTTGAATGGTCAAATTGTGGCGCCGGGATTGGTGGATGTACATGTACATTTCAGGGATCCTGGCTTCACTTATAAAGAGGATATTGATACAGGGGCGAAAGCGGCAGCGAAGGGTGGTTTTACTTCGGTGGTATTGATGGCGAACACGAAGCCTTCGGTGGATACCGTGGAGACTTTGCAATATATCCTTGAAAAGGGGAAGAAGACAGGAATCCATATTTATTCCTGCGCTAATGTGACCATGGGAATGCAGGGAAAAGAACTGACGGATATGGAAGTTCTGAGCGCTGACGGTGCGGCTGGTTTTACCGATGATGGCATTCCGCTAATGGACGAAGAAATACTTAGGGAAGCCCTGCGCCGGGCGGCGAAACTGAACAGGCCGGTCAGTCTTCATGAGGAGAATCCGGCGTTCATCACCAATAATGGGATAAATGCTGGTAAGGCGGCGGCCTATTATGGGATTGCCGGTTCTCCCAGAGAGGCGGAGATTTCCATGGTGGAGCGGGATCTTAGGATTGCCCTGGAAGAGGGAGCGGATCTGTCCATCCAGCATATCAGCACCAAGGAGGCGGTGGAACTGGTGCGGCAGGCGAAGCGGCAGAGCAGGCATATTCATGCGGAGGCGGCGCCGCATCATTTCACGCTGACGGAAGAGGCGGTTATCCGGCACGGCGCATTGGCTAAGATGAATCCGCCCCTTCGGGAGGAAGAGGACAGACTGGCGATTATTGAAGGATTGCGCGACGGCACCATAGATATGATTGCCACCGATCATGCGCCCCACAGTATAGAGGAGAAGAAAAGGCCTCTCACCGAAGCACCGAGTGGTATTATTGGTTTGGAGACTGCTCTGTCCCTTGGCATCCGGGAACTGGTACAGAAGGGATATTTGACTATGATGGAGCTGTTGTGCAGGATGAGTTATGCGCCAGCAGGGTTGTATCATTTGGATGCGGGCCGCATTGCGGTTGGCGGGCCGGCGGATCTTTTGGTATTGGATCTGGATAAGGTCTGGACGGTGGACAAGTTTGCCTCCAAAGCCTGTAATTCACCTTTTGTTGGAGAGCAAATGCCGGGGGTGATTTCCTATACGATTTGTGGGGGAAAAGTTGTTTATCAGGGATGCGAAGGTGATTCGTAGTTGGGTAAACAGAGAATCGGGAACTATATATCAAAACTCTGGAAAGAATCCTTTTGTTTATGGATTTTTTCCGGAGTTTTTAATACATAGAGATTTCTCTTTTTCCACCTTTTAAATAATGTGTTAGTTTAATATAAAAGCTTGCTTTTTAGAGAGAATGTATGGTATATATGTAAGTAATCTGATGAATCTGAATCTAAAAATCTATAGCCATTACATGGCAGATCAATTCCGCGGTTCGGCGGTTTTTCTCAGAGAAAATAACTGTATATGGAGGAATATGCGTATGGAGCAGAAAGACACAAAAGATATTACAAACAGGGAGGTGAAATCCAGTGCTTTTACTATCTATTTTGGAAAACCGAAAAACGCGGCAGAGTTGTATTCTGCATTGGAGGGCGTGCCGGTATTGCCGGAAGATATCGTTTATACTACGCTGGAAGGAGTTTTGTTTGTGGCGCGAAAAAATGATATGGCTTTTACTGTAAGGAATCGCGTACTAGTAATCAGTGAACATCAGTCTACGGTGAACTTGAATATGCCGCTGCGAGATGTGATTTACTATGGGCGTACCATAGAAAAGCTGATAGATGCAAAGGCTTTGTATAGGCGAAAACAAATTTTGGTTCCTACACCGGAGTTTTACGTGTTTTATAATGGAAATGAGATTTTCCCGGCAGAAAAAACAATGAGTTTGTCAGACGCCTATCTTGATAAAACGGTAACACCTATGCTAGAATTAAACGTGAAAGTGATTAACATTAATCTGCCGGTTAATCACGAAATTTTGGAAAAGTGCAAACCATTATATGAATATTCCTGGTTTATTCAGAGGATTAAAGAATATCTGGCATCGGGAAAGGACAGGGATACTGCGATAATCCAGGCAGTGGAAGATTGTGAGTGTGAGGGAATCATGGTGGATTTCGTCAGAGAATATGGAGCGGAGGCGATAAATATGCTCTTTACCCAGTTTAATATGGATGACGCACTGGAGGTAAGCTATGAAGAAGGGTTTGAAGATGGCAGGACAGAGGGAGAAAACCGTAAACTGATTCAGTTGGTGTGCAGGCTGCTGCAAAAGGGAAAAGATGCAGCAGCGATAGCGGAAGAATTAGAGGAAGAGACAGCATTAGTTGAAAAAATCGCAGCGATTGCTGGTATAATGGGATTTCATGACACAGAACAGATATATGAAGCATTAAAAACCCTGCCAACCCCGGTATAACACAACAGAAAGGAACAGGAGATGGCTCAGAAGAAAAAGATAAAAGCGACAATAGTGTCACAAAAAAAGATTGCAGAGCAGATTTATGATCTCTGGCTGGAGACCAAACTTGCAAAGAATGCACATCCGGGGCAGTTTGTGGCGGTGTATCCGCATCATGAGAGCACGCTTCTTCCCAGGCCCATCAGTATCTGTGAGGTCAGTGAGGACAAGCGCAGACTACGGCTGGTGTATCGTGTGGCAGGTAAGGGAACGGCAGAGTTTGCATCTTACGGTGCAGGTGATACCTTGGAGATACTGGGTGTGCTCGGCAATGGGTTCCCACTTGAGAAGGCGAAGGGCAAACAGGTATTTTTAATGGGCGGCGGTATTGGGATTCCGCCGATGCTGGAACTGGCGAAGCAGCTTGGGTGCCGGAAACGGATTCTGTTGGGATATCGGGATAACGATTTGTTTTTGCAGGAAGATCTGGCGCAGTATGGCGATGTCTATGTGGCCACTGAAGACGGCAGCGTGGGCACAAAGGGGAACGTGATGGACATCATTAACGCCCATGGCCTTACGGCGGATGTGATCATGGCCTGCGGTCCTATGCCCATGCTTCGTGCGATTAAGAAGTATGCTGAGGAGAAGGGTATCGAGGCTTACATTTCCCTGGAAGAGCGGATGGCCTGCGGCGTGGGAGCCTGTCTGGGATGTGTGTGTAAAACAGTGAAAGTAGATTCCCATTCCCATGTGCATAATGCCCGTATCTGTACGGACGGGCCGGTTTTTGAGGCAAGGGAGGTGGATATCTGATGAATACACAGGTAACGATTGCAGGGGTGACTTTTCAAAATCCTGTTATGACGGCGTCCGGGACTTTTGGCTCCGGCATGGAATACAGCGACTTTGTAGATTTAAATAAATTGGGTGCAGTGGTCACTAAGGGGGTGGCGAATGTACCCTGGGAGGGGAATCCCACGCCCCGGGTGGCCGAGGTGTACGGCGGCATGTTAAATGCCATCGGTTTACAAAATCCTGGGATTGATGTGTTCGTGAAGAGGGATATCCCTTTCTTGCAAAAATATGATACGAAGATTATTGTCAACGTCTGTGGCAAGACAGTGGAGGATTATCTGGAAGTGGTGGAACGCTTGGGCGATCAGCCGGTGGATATGCTGGAGATCAATGTGTCCTGTCCTAATGTGAAAGAGGGGGCGATCGCTTTTGGGCAGAAACCGGAAAGCCTGTTTGATATTACATCGCGGATTAAGAAAAAGGCGAAACAGCCGGTGATCATGAAACTGAGCCCTAATGTGACAGATATCGCAGAGATGTCGCGGGCAGCTGAGGCGGCAGGGGCGGATGCGCTTTCCATGATCAATACCATCACAGGCATGAAGATTGATATTCAGAAGAGAAAGTTTGTCCTGGCCAACAAGACGGGCGGCATGTCCGGTCCGGCGATCAAACCGGTGGCTGTGCGCATGGTTTACCAGGCGGCTCAGGTGGTGAAGATTCCGATTATCGGCATGGGTGGTATCAGCAATGCGGAAGACGCCATAGAATTTCTGCTGGCGGGGGCCAGCGCGGTGGCGGTAGGCGCCATGAATTTTGTCAATCCCTATACGACAGTGGAGGTGGTAGAGGGGATTGAGGATTATATGAGGAAATATGGAATCGAGAAGGTGACTGATCTGATTGGGGCGGTGGAATAAACGCCCCAATCAGTTTTTAGAACGATGAGTTTATACATTCACCGACACATTCTTTCCTACAGGCGGTGTTTCCACAGTGGTGCCCGCACTGGAATAAAATTTCACCTCTGATTTGGTGTCGGTATTTGAGGGAATAGCAGGAGCCTCTATAGCAGGCGCTTCCATGTCAGGGGACGGACGGTTTTCCTGAAGGAGTTTGTGTCCTTCTTCGCTGATGACGAGACTGTCCGCAGAGGGGGCTTTCGTATGCTCTGTCGTGACATTTGTTTCCTCCCGATTCTCAGCGGCTTTGTCGACCAGCTTTTCCGCATTCTCTTTCTGTGTCTCCTTCGCGGCCTCCCTGCGTTCTGCCAATGCTTCTTCCCGTTCACGCTGCTGTTCTTCCCTGTTTTCCTGCATTTCCTTGCGCAGTTCTTTTTCAGCCTTTTCCTTATATTCGTAGGCGGTATCCTGAAATTCGGTGGCATAGCCCATAGCGCGCTCCATGGCACCAAGATCACCCTTTCTCCGTGCTTCTTTGTAGACGCGCATGGGGGTATCCATCAATTTCATATTGACGCCTGCCCCGATCAAACCTTCCATTGTGCCTGCTTTCATAGTATGCCTCCTTTTTGTAATGTGGTTCGCAGTTACCTCAATTTGATATCAAGAGAAAGATTGAAAACTTTCCCAAAAGATAGTTGTCTCATATAAGTTTTCGGCAAAAAGAAAGGAAGCCTTGGCGATATGTATTAAACGGCCCATATGGTGTTATATACGACAGACTTCTATACACAAATGACATTTTGACATGTAAGGTCATATGATACCACAGACGATGCGATATCATACGGCCGGTAACAGGACCGATACACAAAACCAGAAATCCTCCACGGAAATATCCATCGTGCCGTTGTATTTTTCTATGATGTTTTTTACGTTGCATAGACCGGTTCCGTATTGCTCTGCTCCGAATTGTAAAAAGCCTGATTCGTCAGCCACAGTATTTTTAATTTCCAGCAGAAGATTTCGTTTGACCGTCCTGGCCTTTAGGATGATATGGCGTTTCTGTCTATCTGGTATGCAGGCGGCGGCCCGGATGGCGTTGTCCAGTAAATTTCCCAGCACGATACACAGATCAAAATCTTGCAGGGGCAGTTGTTTTGGAAGCTGCAGTTCACAGGTAAAGGAGATGTTCTCTGCCAGTGCAGCCTGTTCTTTAATATCTATGAGGGCGTCCGCAATCAGGTTGCCAGTATGGATATTTCCTGTAGTTTTATATGTTTCCTGATACATGGATTGGAGATAGTCGCTTATCTGGTCAAGTTCGCCCTGTTCTGTCAGGCGATTCAGGACAAGCAGGTGGTTTTTTAGGTCATGACGGAGACTCACTTGTTTGTGATGTTCCGCTAGAAGCGCTTGATAATGGGTAATCTGTGTGCGCTGTATCTGTTCTGACAGAGCCTGCTGCATGATCCTGTTCAGGGAAGCAGGCAGGCTTAAGGCCATGGAAAGGCTTAGGAGAGCCAAGACAATACATTGTATATGAGTTAAAATTTCACTGGTATAGGGATTGAAAACTTCCGGCCAGTCGGTATGGGAGATCATGATCACGCCATGCGTAATACCGTGATAGACTACATCAGTCAATAGAATCAGCCCACACATAATAAAGAATAGAAACCGGCAGATTTGCTTAGAAAAAACATCCGGGTGCAGCTTCATTTGGCGAAAAGCAGACCATAAAGTTACGGCTGCTAAAGGATAGGACAGATTGATAAAAACCTCTGAACTTGTCTGCTGCTGTACTGGAAAAAACATACTGATAAGAGATAGAATCTCGCCCAGAGCGTTAATGGTAAACTCTGAGGCGGCGCACAGGATGGTGGCCAGGGATATTCTGTGCCACAGGCTGCCTTGGAAAAATAGCGTCAGGAGAAGGATTAAAGAACACTGCCGCAGGATGCTGTAGAGAATATACCATCCCTGCCGGCTGAGTGTATAGGAGGCGGTCAGGCTGAGTGCCAGATAGAGCAGCACACAGGATAAGAGGCCTAGATATCTGTTTTTTCGCGGAGAAAAGAAATCTGCCTGCAGCCGGAAAGCCATGCCGGCCTGAAGACATAGTCCGATACTGCCTGTGATAGTCATCCAGAATGTCATGCGAGTCCTCCTTCTTGTTTCAGGTACTGTAACAATGCCTTGGTAAATTCCTTATAGCGCCGCTTGGCTAACAGGATCGTATCTTTTGTTTCCAGATAAATCTCTGTCTTGTCATAGGTGTCTACATATTTCAGGTTGACCAGATATCCCTTGTGGCAGCGAAAAAAATTTTCGCCGCCAAGACGCTTTTCCATCTGACCAATCTGTTCATAAGTTTCTATCGTATCCTGCAGGGTATGGATGGTAAGGAGCCGCCCCTGGGCCTCCATGTATACAATATCTTTTAGAGGAATCTTTCTGACAAGGCGCTGGGAAGAGATCAAAAGGGATGCCTTGGATTCCCTGCGCAGTTTTTCCTCTCCCCGAGCGAGAACTTTCATAAGCTGTTCCTCTGTGACGGGCTTTACAAGATAGGCAAAAGCCTCCACCTCATAGGCTTCAAAGACATATTCGGAGACGGCGCTGACAAAGATTAACAGACAGGTTTCTTCCCGGCGCCGCAGCAGGCGGGCCAGTTCCATACCGTCCAGGTCAGGCATTTTAATATCCAGAAAGAGGATGTCAAAGGCCTCGGTGGATTGCAGGAGTTCCTTCCCTGTATAAAATTCCCGGAGTATGATCTCGTGGCCGGACTGGCTGGCGATGTGCCGGATCTGCTTGGCCAACTGTGCGCATTCTAATGCGATATCATCACAAACTGCGATGGATAACATGGCAGATTCCTCCATTCAGGTAGTAGTTTGCAGGTGGGTGCATAATTATAATATTATTTCGGCAGGAGAAGGGTTTCCCATGATGTGAATATGTCTGTATGATTTGATAAATGATACAAACGGCTGTTTCCTGATGAAATATTAAGGAAAGGAATTTCCCAGGCATATCCATCTATTGCGCCGCATAGAATTATAGCAAGTATACGCATGGAGGTTTTCTTGTGGAATTAGTGAAGAAGAAAATACATATGGACCGGATAAGCGGCAGGGCCGGCACCCAGATGGTATTGGAAGAAGATGTGAATATTTCAGATAACAAACCGGACGCGAATTATCTTCTGAGCAGTAAGGGAGAGATTATTATGGAGGAGGTACGCGCCTGTGAGAATGTGGTAAATCTGAAAGGCAAGCTGGTGGTGTCCATATTGTATCTGACGGACATGGAGGGGATGTGCGCCAGCATGGAGGCGATGATTCCCTTTGAGGAAAAGGTGAACATGGAGGGCGTCTGTAACGGGGATACGATTCTGGCGGATTGGACTATCGAGGATCTGACAGTAGGGCTTATCAACTCCCGGAAGTTGAGTGTGCAGGCGGTAGTATCCTTTATGCTTGAGAAAGAGGAACAGGTGGAGTGCGAGGCGGCGGTGGACCTTTACCATGAGGAACCGGTGGAATATCGTAAGTGTGTCTATCCGGTGATAGAATTGGTGCTGCATAAGAAAGACATCTTCCGCCTGAAAGAGGAGATGGAACTAACCGGAAACCTGCCCAATGTGTTTCAGACCATCTGGCATCATATCTGCTTCGATCATGTGGAATTTAAGGCACTGGATGAAAAGATATCCATTCAGGGGGAGATGAGAGCCTTTTTCCTGTATGAGGGAGAGGGAGATAACGACAGAACCTTATGGTATGAGAACACGGTGCCTTTCAGTGGCATCATTGAATGTCATGGCTGTCGGGAAAATATGATACCAGATATCCAATATAGCCTGGGACAGTGTAATGTGGAAGTACGGCCGGATTTCGATGGAGAGGAGAGAGTTTTCTGTGTGGAACCGGTATTGGATCTGGATATTCATTTATATGAAGAGGAAAATCTGGAAGTACTTTCGGATGTCTACGGCGTGGATAAAGAGATTGGGGCGTTGTCAACGCAGGTGCCGCTCAAGAGCCTTCTGCTGGCCGGCGTCGGGAAATGTAAGATTGCAGAGCATGTGAGAATCCAAAATTCGGAGATGCCCATGTATCAGCTGATCCATTCCGAGGGAGAAATCCGGATTGATGATCAGACAATCGTAGAGAATGGAATTGCCATTACCGGTACTTTGATCGTCACTACCCTTTATCTGAGTGCCGGTGGAGCCAGGACGATTTATTCCACAAAGAATGACCTGCCGTTCCAGTATGTGATCGAGGTGGATAATATCACATCCGATTGTATCTATAAGTTACATTCCAGCATCGAGCAGCTGACGGTGACCATGCTCGACAGTGACGAACTGGATGTGAAGGCGGCTTTGCAGTTTAAGGTGATTGTATTTGCCCAGAAAACCCATAACCTGGTGACAGACATCAAGGTGGAAGATCTGGATCTGAACAAACTCAGCGAGCTGCCGGGAATGGTCATCTATATCGCAGGACCGGGAGATACCCTGTGGGATATCGGCAAGCGCTATTATGTGCCGGTGGCACAGTTGAAGGAAGTAAATGAGTTACCTACCGAGGAGATCAACGCCGGGGACAGGATCCTGGTGGTGAAGGGCGGGATTTAGATGCCGGTCATATGATGTTATCACTCATGGATAGAATAACCGGAAGAGCAGGACAGCATTTTTGCCATAAAGGAAAAGTGCTGTCCTTTGTATTATAGGATTTTTGTGAGCCTGTAGTTTAGGAAAAATTAATTTGTTTGGAATTGCGTCGGACAGGGGCGGGGTGTATACTGGATAAGGATAAAAAGGAAGCGTTATAAACAGACTGTGTCAAAACAGACAGGATAAACAGTGTGCGGCTGACAAATGCTTCGGAATGGAGAGAGGGATGGATGGTTCTTCCGTTTTAAAAAATAAAATCTTCTTATATCTGACGGAATTTTTCGCAGGCATGTCTGTGATGGCAGTGGAGTTGGGAGCCAGCAGGCTGCTTGCGCCGTATTTTAGTTCTTCGCAGATTGTGTGGACGATCATTATCGGTACGATCATGATCGCCATGGCCCTGGGAAATATTTATGGTGGCCGCAGTGCAGATAAAAATCCCAATCCGGACAAACTTTATGTGCGGATTTTGATTGCGGCGGTTTGGATCGCGGCAATCCCGGTGGTGGGTAAATATATCGTTCTGGGCATTTCAGCGCTTTTAATCTTTGCCGTGGATACGAACTTCTTGATCTGGGCGGCCTTTGCGGCCTGCATGGTGATCTTTGTGTTTCCGCTGTTTTTGCTGGGGACGGTGACGCCATCTCTGGCCAAATATTCTGTGGACAGCCTGGATGACAGCGGCAGGATTGTGGGAACGCTGGGGGCATTCAATACCATCGGCAGTATCATCGGCACTTTTGTGCCCACTTTTATCTCCATTCCGGCAGTGGGCACTTCTATCACTTTCCTCATTTTTGCAGGGATATTATTTGTCTTAAGTTTGATTTATTTTATCAGCATCAAAAGGGGACTTCGTAAGTGCGCGGTTACGACAGTACTCTTTATCTTGTGCTGTGCTTTTGGCACTTCCAACAGTTTTGCTTTCTGGGAGAGCGATCTGACCTATGAGGGAGAGTCCGTTTATAATTATTTACAGGTAAAAGAAAATGACAGAAACGTCATATTATCGACAAACGTTTTATTCGGCGTGCAGTCCATTCTCATGAAGGGGGAAGGGCTTACCGGCATGTATTATGATTATGCCATGGCGGCGCCCCTGATGACCGGGCGGGAAGAGCCGGCAGACTGTAATACGCTGATCCTCGGTATGGGAACGGGCACTTATGCCAACCAGTGCCGGAAATATTATGGGAATATGCCGGTGGAAGGCGTGGAGATTGATGAGAAGATCACCGACCTGGCGCGGAAATATTTTGCACTGCCGGCGGAAGTGAAGGTCACGACTTATGATGGCCGGGCCTATCTAAACGCGATTGAGGACAAGTATGATGTGATCATGGTGGATGCCTACCAGGATATCACTATTCCTTTTCAGATGTCCTCGAAAGAGTTTTTTACACTGGTGAAGGAGCATCTTACAGAGGACGGCGTGATGGTGGTCAATATGAATATGCGGGGAAGCGGAGAGGACAGTATTAACGCTTATCTGGCGGATACCATCAGCAGTGTGTTCGGTGAAGTTTATACGGTGGATGTGAAGGGTTCCACCAACAGGGAACTGTTTGCTTCCAACAATCCGCAGATGCTGGATAACCTGCGGGTACACAGAGAGAAGATTACGGATGATGGGCTCTATGCAATGATGGGAGCTGTGGCGGACAATCTGACAGTCTATCAGGCGGGAGAGCGTATCATGACGGATGATAAAGCGCCTGTGGAACTTTTGGGAATGAGAGTCATTGATGAGTTGATTCAGGGAGAAGTGGCGGCCTATAAGACATTGTATGAAGAAAAAGGAATCAAGGGAGTACTCGATAGTCTGCTGTAGGATTCATGTGAAAATTCTAATAACAGGAAAGGCGTGAGCCTGGTCTTACAAAATTTGTGAGGCGGGATTCACGCCTTTTTATGTTTTTTACAATCCATACCCTAAAAAGAGCAAAGTGTACCATTTTGAAATTTTAGTTGTTTTTTTATGCTATACTTTACTGCATCATATTTTAAAAACGCGGCGGCAGGATGCGCAGGTGGATTGCTTTGGTTGCAATCTTTGCACTGTTAGTGTATTATCACAGTATTGGTAAACAGACGGCTGTGGAGTGGAAAGAGGTTTATGGAGAGTAAAAAAACAAGGAAGATAATAAAGATTCTTTGTCTTGCAGTATTTGTGGCATGTCTGCTTCCTATCGGACAGGCGTGCCGCGAATCCATGCAGAGCAAGGCGCAGCAGGAGACATTGCGAAAGATGACGGAAGTGTCTGTGGAACATACTGCGGAAGGGGAGGCTCCAGGGACGGGCGCTATCTCTGTCCTGCAAAACGACGGTACGTTGCAGGAGGATACTGTTGTATGGCAGGCAGGAGCAGGCAGCGAGCAAGCAACTTCTACATCACAGACAAGAACGGACAGCGCAAAGGCCGTTGCTGTATCACAGGCGGGAATGGATAGTGCTGCATCACAGGCAGAAGAGGACAGTGCCAAAACCGCTTCCGCATCGCTGACAGGAGAGAATGACACAGAAAACACCCTCGGATTACAGAGGAATAAAAATACAACGCCGGGCAGCGTTAAGCCTGCCATACTGAACAAGTATGTGAAAGTATACCAGGAAAATAGCGACTTAGCAGGGTGGCTTTCCATAGAAGGGATGAAGATTGACTACCCCGTCCTGCAAAATGCGGATAACGAGTACTATCTGCATCACGATTTTTATGGAAATGACAGTAAGTATGGGTGTCTTTATGTGAAAAACCATGCAGACCTGCAAACGGGGACCAATTTTGTCATATACGGTCACAACATGAAAGACGGTTCCATGTTCGGGGATTTGGACTTGTACCAGAAGGAGAGTTTTTATAAGGAACATCCTAGGATTTCCTTTGACACGCTTTATGGGGAACGCACTTATGATATCATAGCGGTCTTCCGGTCACAGGTTTATAATGCGGAAGATGACGTGTTCAAATACTATCAGTTTTATGAGGCGGATACGCAGGAAGAATTTGAAGACTTTTATCATAATATCAAAGAACTTTCTCTCTATGATACGGGAGTAGAGGCGCAGTTTGGGGATACTTTCCTGACATTATCCACATGCGCTTATCATGTACAGGACGGACGGTTTGTGGTGGTGGCAAAACGGACGTCAGGATCATAATACAGCTTGGTGAATGCCATACGTAGAATTGTATGAATAATAGTGTGAGCAGGCGGGATTAGAAAATCTCTGCCTGCTCAATTTTTATCTCTATACACGTTTTAGACGTTCTCATTATCTTAGGCAAACTACCGTATAGTTCCATTACTCAGGTAAGCAGCAGGATAGCCACATCTTTTCTGGCAAGTGAGATCTTGTCGCCAGCGGCATATTCTTTACCGCTTAGAAGGTCTGTTCCGCCAAAAGGCAGTGCTCCTTCATAGACCTCATCCCCATGATTAAGCATAAATATAAAAGTTCCCTCATCATTGACTCTTCTGGTCACCTCTATACTGTCCGGCGTATTCATAATCGGTCGAATGCAGGCTTCCTCACAGATTTCTTGCAGATAATCCCGATAAAATTCTTCATTGGACTGCGTGGCCACATAGTAACCGAATCCCTTACCAAAGGCATGTTTTGTCAGTACTGGCATACCGGCGTAAAAATCTTTCTCATAGGTACACAGGACTTCGGCGCCTTCTGTGTGCAACAGGTCGCAGAGCATGGTGGCAGGATAGGTTTTTCCTTGATAGGTAAAACTATTGTGCATATCTTCCGGCAGGGCGTCTTCTTCTTCCACCCAAATGCCGAGAATGTCCCGCAGTCTGCCGGGATAACCGCCGATGGTCACCAGGTCGTGCTCCTCCACATAACCGCTGAAAAAGGTGGTTAGGAAGCGGCCGCCGTTTTGTACATAAGCGCGGATTTTCTCGTCATAGCCGGTTTTGACCATATAGAGTACTGGCGCTATCACCAGGGAATAAGCGGACAGATCGTCTTCCACACTGATCATGTCCACGGGAATATTCTGGTTGTGGAGCGCTTTATAATAACGGCCTATTTCCCTGCAGTAATCCAAATAAATGGAAGGACCGGCGGAATAGGAGATGGCCCACCAGTTATCCCAGTCAAAGACAATGGCGGCTTTGGCATCGCATCTTGCGCCCAGTGTTTTAGAGCCCAGCTTTTCAAGTTCTGCGCCTAGTGCGCTGATTTCCCGGAACACGCGAGTGTTCTCGTGGCCCGCATGGTCGATCACAGCGCCATGATATTTTTCACAGGCGCCGATGCTTCTTTTCATCTGGAAAAACATCACCGTATCTGCGCCGTGGGCCACCGCCTGATAACTTAAGAGCCGCATGACGCCGGGACGTTTGAGCATGTTGTAGGGCAGCCAGTTGGTCACAGAGGGCGTCTGTTCCATCAGGGCGAAGGGTTTACCCTGCTTTAAGCCCCGCATCAGGTCATGGCGCATGGCGCTCTCTTCTAACGGGGTGTCGTTGGCAGGATAATTGTCCCAGGAGACGAAGTCCATGTACTTAGCCCACATCTGATAATCCAGAGGCTGATAAGTGCCCATTAAGTTGGTGGTGATGGGGATGTCCGGCGTGACGGCATGGATGGCATCATATTCCAGACGATAGGCATTTAAAATGCTTTCCGAATTAAAACGTCTATAGTCCAAGGAGATTCCCTGGAACATGGTACGGTCATTGTCAAAGTGCTCGGAGAGTTGGTTGGGGACTACAATATCCTCAAAATCATAGAACGTATGTCCCCAGAAAGCGGTATCCCAGACACGATTTACCTCTTCAATGGTTTGGTATTTATCTTTCAGCCATTCCCGAAATTTCTTCTCGCAGTTTTCACAGTAGCATTCTCCGCCGTATTCGTTGGAGATATGCCAGGAGACAATGTTGTCATATTCTTTGTAACGCTGGGCCAGTTTTGCCGCCAACGCCGGGGCATACTTCCTGTAGGTTGGGCTGTTGGGGCAGGAATTGTGCCGGCCGCCAAACTTCCGCTTCATGCCGTTACTTTCCACACGCAGGATATCTGGGTGCTTTCTGGCCATCCAGGCCGGATGGGCGCCGGTGGAAGTGGCAAGACACACCTTGAGACCATGGCGGGATACCAGTTCCATGATCTTGTCCAGTTTTTCAAAATGGTATGTATCGTCATCGGACTGTAGGGCTGCCCAGCTGAAAACGTTGAGCGTGACAATGTCGATATGCGCCAGCTTAAAAAGCCGCATATCCTCCTCCCAGGTCTCCTCCGGCCATTGTTCCGGGTTATAGTCTCCGCCGTAGGGGATTTTCTTTATTTTTTCATTTTCAATCATAGATACCTCTTTCTGCGCGAGGTGCTGCGCTTTTATTGATATTTTGATTATATCTGATTCGCAACAAAAAAGGAACCAGATTAAATTTTCTGATTCCTTTTTGCTGCTATTTGTTTTAATACCGCAGTCAGTGATCGGACGCACACGCCTGCGGTATGTGCTGTGCACTGATTGATAAAACTAATTGGTGGTCGTATCCGTGTTGACAGTCTGGCCTGCTTCCTCAGCCATCTTATCGAATTTCTCCATCACTGCGTCATAAGTCTGTTTGGAGATTTCCGGCAGTTCGCCGCCCCAGGTCTTCTCAGCCTGCTTGTAGCCCTTCTTGAAGGCATCGCGCATCTCTTCAATCTTACTCGGATCGCCGCCTGTCAGAGCCTTGGCAAAATCAATAATTCTGTCGGAAGTCTGGTTTACGCCCCAGTAACCGTCCTCAGCGATATCCTTCTGCGCCTGCAGTTTGGTTGCCTCGTCCACCTCAAACTTGCCGCTTGCAAGGAAACGCCACATATCGTTGGCATTGTTGTAAGTCTGTCCCTGCTTGGTCATCAACTGCTGTACGATGTTCTGCAGCTGTTTGGTGTGTGATTCAGCATCGGCTTTCAGTTTGTTCACTAACTCCGTATTCTGCGTATATGTTTTTGCTGCAGTGGTAGTGTTCTCTTTTGAAGGCTCATAGACAACGCCGCTTTCTTCCTTTGTAGATGTAGAGCCGGAAGCTGCGCCTGTCTCTTCCGCAGGCTTTGTGCTGGGCTGTGTTGTCTGATAAGGATCGTAAGTACTGGTTGTACTGGTAATTCCATTTACGCTCATCGGTATCCCTCCTTGGAAATGTTTGTGATTGGTTTATGTTGTATCGTAACACGCAGAGACTCTCAGAGTAATCTCCGCTATTTGTATATTATATCGTACCATTTTCCTAGATAAATTAGAAGTCAAATATAAAAAGTTTTACTTTTTATGGCAAAAAAACGGCCGTTTATGACGTGGGGCGGATTTGGGGCAGTCAATGTAGGAAAAAGTGACAGAATGATGGCTTTTTCTATACAGGCGCTTTTGATTATGTTATATTAAAGGCAGTGATAGATTTGTGAAAAGGGTATCAGGTCTTTGGGTTGCGGTAATTGGTCAAGGCAGGTTAGTCCATACATATTGCAGGTTTGAGGGAACAATATGTAAAAAGAAGGAGGGCATATGATACGTAGAAAAAAGGATCAATGGTTAGGACAGCTGGTGGATGAATTAAAGATGCAGGCGCAGAAATCATTTCAGATTGGTTCATTTGAAAAGATATCTGATACAACAGTCGATGAGAAAGCGCCCGAATTAATGGAGACGCTCAATAATCTGCTGAATTGTGCGAATCTGTTGTTGAATCATGCCAGGGAAAACATGACCATGCTGAACCGGATCAATCATTCCGGCATGTGGTCGATGTATTTTGGGGAAGATTCCCAGGTCAACCGCGTTATGTTCAGTGACGAATTTCGTGAGATCATAGGTTATACTGACCGCCGTGAATTCAGTGATTCGGTTGACGCTTGGATATCCAGAATATACGAAGAGGATAAAAAACAGGTGCTCAAGGAATTTCAGGATACCATCCGGGACACCACACAGCAAAAACGTTTTGATGTGGAATACCGTTTTCAAACCAAACATAATGGCCTGCGCTGGATGCGTATGGCTGGGGAGATTGTGTGGAGGGGTAAAAAGCCTTTTGAATTTATCGGAATTATCACAGACATTACCACAGCCCACAACAATGCTGTGGAGTTAGATATTTCCAATAAAAGACATGACGCGATTGATTCTATCCTTAATGAAGGTTCCTGGAGCATGAATGTCATTAATGGAGATATCACCAATCCGGGAAATCCTTTCTGGTATTCGGAACAGTTTAGAAAATTATTGGGTTTTCGTAACGAGCAGGATTTTCCTAATTCCCCGGATTCCTATTCTGACCGCATTCATGAGGAGGAACGGCGAACTATTATGGAACAGATTCTGCATTATGTGAGAGGCGGCGTACAAGGCGCGCCCCTGAATCTGGAATTTCGTATTCGCCATGCCGACGGTAATTACCGCTGGTTTCAGATGACGGTAACTGCCGTGTTTGATTCTTCCCATAATCCCATCGTGGTGGCAGCCACTGCCCTGGACATCACAGAACAGAAACGCAGCCGGGAAATCTTTGAGGCTGATATGGGAGAGAGTATACAGAGTCTTGCGGCGGGCCTTGATGAGATCAGCACTGTTGTCGCGGAGACGACAAGTAGTGTACAGGAATTGAATGAAAAACAGCAGAGTATCATAAAAGCGACCGTTGTCGTCAATGAGAAGGTCAATGAATCGTTGGAGATTATTTCGTTGATTCAGGGGATCGCATCCCAGACAAACCTGTTATCCCTAAACGCCTCTATTGAAGCGGCGAGGGCCGGGGAAGTGGGGAAGGGATTTGCTGTGGTTGCAGATGAAGTGGGAAGCCTGGCTGTTTCCTGTAATGAGACATCCAAGCACATTTCAGAGAGCTTAAATGAGATGCAGCAGTCCATCAAAGAGATTATTTCCAAAATTGAAGGCATGGATCATGCGGTAGGATCCCAGTCTGAAAATATGGAAAAGATCAATACCATGACCAACGAACTAAATGATTTGTGCGAACGGGTAAAGGAGATAGCCAGAACCGTATTTGCATGAGTCTTGGGATATGAGATTTCTTTTGACAAAAACTCCCACATTGTATAAAATTATGTACAATCCTTTGTATACAAAATGCAATTACAACTAAGATTTTCAACAGAAATGATGAAAACGGAGGAAAGATGCAGCAGATTCGTGAGAGAGCCTATGCCAAGATTAATATTGGACTGGACGTCCTGCGCCGTCGGCCAGACGGTTATCATGAGGTTAAGATGATCATGCAGACAGTGGATATTTATGATGATCTGATTTTGGAACGGACATCTGAACCGGGCATACATTTACAGACAGATCATGAGGAACTGCCCACGAACACGGATAATCTGATTTGCCGGGCGGCAGCCCTTATGATGGAAGAAAAGGGTATCCGGGAGGGAGTTAAGGTCATCCTTACAAAGCGGATTCCCATTGCTGCCGGCATGGCGGGGGGAAGTTCCGATGCGGCGGCAGCCTTGCGGGGATTAAATGCGCTCTTTGATATGGGATGTTCGGTGGAGGAATTGCAGCGCTTGGGTGTGAAGCTGGGCGCAGATATTCCTTATTGTATTGTGGGCGGCACTATGCTTTCCGAGGGAATCGGGGAGATTTTGACGCCGCTGCCCGCTCCGCCGGATGCGCATCTGGTGGTAGCAAAGCCGGATATCAATGTGTCCACGGCATTTGTCTATGGGAATCTTCATGTGGAACGGCTGCAAGACCATCCGGATATCGAGGGCATGGCACAGGCGCTTTCGGAGGGAAGCCTGCAGGGAATCTGTGACAGAATGGGCAATGTGTTGGA
Organism: uncultured Lachnospiraceae bacterium; assembly: GCA_946554445.1. Lineage (GTDB taxonomy): Bacteria > Bacillota > Clostridia > Lachnospirales > Lachnospiraceae > UBA3282. The sequence continues at coordinate 100,728 of CAMNSD010000010.1, forward strand.
GACCGTGACTGTGCCGGCATACCCTGTGATAGAGAACATAAAGGATCTGATGCGGGAAATGGGAGCGCACAACGCCCTGATGAGCGGCAGCGGCCCTACGGTGTTTGGGATTTTTACAGATAAAAAACAGGCGGAATTGACGGCGGAAGCGATTGAGAAGCAGGGGCTTGCCGGACAGATATTTGTGACGAATTTTCACAATGCAAAGAGCAACTGACGGTTTAGAATAAAGAAAGGCGTAGCTATATGGGTGACAACTTTACAGTGAATATGGACGAATTTCTCCCGCTGCGGGATGTGGTATTTAATACCCTGCGTCGGGCGATTCTGACAGGAGAACTCAAACCGGGGGAGAGGCTGATGGAGATTCATCTGGCCAATCGGTTGGGTGTCAGCAGGACGCCGATCAGGGAAGCAATCCGTAAACTGGAACTAGAGGGATTGGTCACCATGATTCCCAGAAGGGGTGCAGAGGTGGCACAGATTACGGAGAAGAGTTTACAGGATGTACTGGAAGTGCGGCGTGCGTTGGATGCGCTCTGTGTGGAACTAGCCTGCGATAGGATTACCTCTGATGAAAAGGAAGCGCTTAAGAATGCCTGTGATGAGTTTGAGAAAGCTACGGCAACCGGCGATGTGACCACAATTGCGGGCGCGGACGTGGCGCTGCATGACATTATTGTGCGGGCTACGGGCAACCAGAGGCTGATTCAGCTGATCAACAATCTGTCTGAGCAGATGTACCGGTATCGCTTTGAGTATATTAAAGATGAGAAAGGTCATGATAATCTGGTAAACGAGCATAGAATGATATATGAAAGTATTTTGCAGGGCGACAAAGAGAAGGCGGCGGAAGCGGCGAGACTTCACATCGATAATCAGGAGCAATCGATTATCAGACAGATTCGTTTAGAACGTGAGCAGCAGCTTAGAAAGAAAAAATAATGGAATAGGAAACTGACTGATGGGTACACTCTTAATGTCAGCGAATGCTGGCGGATGGGAGTGTATCATATGTGGAACAGGTTAAGGACCTTTGCGGTCACGGTTTTTGCGATGGCCTGGTGGGGAATTTTATATCCGGAACTTTGCTTTACGGAAGAAACTTTTGAACAGGTATTTGTGACAGGGGAGTGTCATGAGATGACACAACAGGAAATCTATGAGCATCTAATGACGGCTTCAGGAGATGAGATCGTGATTAGGAGCAGATTCTTGGAATGGATGGAAGAGAAAGTGGCAGGGAAAGGTATAGAATAAAATGAACGGACAGGAAGAATGGCATAACAGCCCAATCGGGGTGTTTGATTCGGGAGTCGGGGGACTTACTGTGGCGCGGGAGATCATGCGGCAGCTTCCCAACGAGAGAATCGTATATTTTGGAGATACGGCGCGGGTGCCTTATGGCAGCAAGTCTAAAGAAACGGTGATGAAATATTCCAGACAGATTGTAAATTTCCTGATGACGCAGCAGGTGAAAGCTATCGTGGTGGCCTGCAACACGGCCAGCGCTTATGCCTTAGATGAACTGGAACATGAGGTGGACATTCCCATCATCGGAGTGGTAAGGCCCGGAGCCAAAGCGGCGATGGAAGCCACCAAGAATGGCAAGATTGGTGTGATCGCCACAGAAGCTACGATCAACAGTGGCATCTATAATCGTTACATAGAAAAAAATGACAGAAGTGTCAAGATAATAGGCAAGGCTTGTCCGCTCTTTGTACCTTTGGTAGAGGAAGGACTGTGGGAGGATCCGGTGACAGACGAGATTGCCAGACGGTATTTGACAGAATTGATCGACAGCGATATTGATACCCTGATATTGGGCTGTACCCATTATCCGATGATACGTTCCACCGTGGGCAGGATTATGGGAAAACAGGTGACACTGGTCAATCCGGCATACGAGACGGCCAGGGAGTTGAAGGATATGCTATTGGAAAAGGGACTTGAGAGTGAACACAGGCCCGGGCTCGGCACGGAACTTTACCGGTTCTTTGTCAGTGATGCGGCGGATAAGTTCCAACGGTTTGCCAATTCTATTCTGACCTATGGCATTCTCTCGGCCAAAGTCATCAATATTGACGAATTTTAAAGCCATAACAATAAAGTTCAGTAAGGAATGGAGATTATTATTATGACGAAAGAAGTGCTGTTGACGCTGCAGGGCCTGCAGTTTGATCAGCGGGAAGAGAACGCCGATCAGATTGAGATGGTCATGGTTGGAGATTATTATAAAAAGAACGATAAACATTATGTGCTCTATGAGGAGATTACCGAAGGATTCAGCCAGCCTACCAAGAACCGTCTCAAGTTCAATGAAAATATGGTGGAATTGACGCGTAACGGCCTGGTGAACGTACACATGGTCTTTCAGGAAAATAAAAAGAATATGTCCAATTACAACACGCCTTTTGGGCAGATTCTGGTGGGAATTGATACCAAGAAGATACAGATTGATGAGCGGGAAGATAATATTGTGGTGGATGTGGATTACGCCTTGGACATCAACTATGAGTTTCTCTCCGACTGCCACATCAAAATAGACATTTGTTCCAAAGAAAACAGGGACTTCTCGTTACGATCCTAGAAGTCCCCACTGTATTATCGGATGGGCTTTGCCCCTGCCTTTTCCTGTGCTTTTTCCACAAGCTGTTTAAACTTACTCTTTTTCTTCTTTTCCACAACCTGCTGTTTGCCGTGCAGGCCTTTTACATCGGTGATGTAGATGCCGCTGACAACGGCCTTAACTTCTTTTTTGACCGGAACAGCATCAAAAATTTTTTCCTCACAGATCAATGACATAATTTGTGGGCCGACTTTGGCTTTTACCACTGGAAGCTTGGAACCGCGCAGCCACTTGGGGGTTTGTTCCAAGACAATCGAAGGAAGACCAGCGTCTTTTAACTTCATACGCTTTTTATCAATGATCAGCATGGACACTGTCTGTTTCATGGCATCAATCTGTGCCTGCTGTTCACTCTGCCTTTTCTGTGCTCTTTTTCCCAGGAAATATAATACGACTACGGCAATGGCCAGGATTGCCACGATCACTAACAGAACAATAGTAAATGTGCTCATTATCTTACCTCCGAAATCACTTACTTCACGTAATGGTTATTTTATCATTGATTCTGGTATTACGCAAGAATTTCTGACGAAACTCTTTGAAGTATCTTTGTCAGTTCATGTAAGAAAAATAGAATGGTAAGAATATACAATAAAACGACAGCGAGCGAATGTTCCATCTGGCGGAATGACGATTCCATTTGGTGGGATTTCCCGGTTGTTTGTGAAAAACGAATAAATTATAATCGAATTTAATACGAAAACTATTTAATTTATACAAGAAGGAGGTTGTGCTATGTTAAAAGCAAATACTGGTTCAAGTGTCAACAGCAATCCCAAAGCGGCAGGCGCGGAGGCGGCAGCAAAAGCCAAAGCAGGATTGGATTCTGTAAATATGGCGTATGTTTATGCAAGCTGCGATTATGATCTGGATGCTATGTTGGCAGGGATTGCAGAGGAACTTCCGGGAGTACCGGTCATCGGGAATACGTCTTTCACAGGGGTGATCACTCCGGAGGGCTATATTACTGGCGAAGATGGATTTGTAGGCATTATGGCAGTGTCTGATCCGGATATGACGGTAGGTGTTGCGGCAGTGGAGAGAACGGACTGTCCTGTGGATGCCGGCGAACAGGCAGCAAAGCTTGCCATGGAGAGAGCGGGCAAAACTACACCGCCAGACTATTATTATATGGCAGCCCCTTCCGGACTAGAAGAGTTTTATGTTAAAGGAATCACAAAGGTGATCGGCCGTGTTCCGTTCTACGGCGGCAGCGCAGCAGATAACTCCATAGAGGGTAAGTGGAAATTATATACGGACAAAGGTGTGTTTGCAGACGGTGTGGCAGTGGCATTCTTCTATACTGATAAGAAGATGACCAATAAATTTACTGGCGCATATCGTGAGACTAAGGATGTAGGCGTTATCACCAAGGTAGTTGACAATCGTGTCCTGGTAGAGATTGACGGCGTACCGGCACTGGAGAAATACGCATCCTGGAGAGGCATGGACGTGGAAGCATTAAAGGGCGGCGCACTTCTGGCCGAGACAATTACTTCCCCGCTTGGCGTAAAAGATCGTCTGGGAGACCTGGTGGCTATTCGTCATCCCATGAACGGCAACGATGATCTGTCTATGAACATTGGTAATAATCTGGCAGTGGGTACGGCAGTGATCCGCATGGAGGGTTCTGTGGACGAACTGATTGATTCTACAGGAAATACCCTGGCTGATTTGAAAGCCAAAATGCCCGCACCGGCAGGCGCTTATCATCTGGTACATTGTGGTGGAAGAAGAGCCGGTATTGATACGAGGATTGACGAGGTCGCTGAACAGCTTAAGAAAGAGGCCGGAGATGTGCCGTTTATTGCAGAGTTTACCTTTGGTGAGTACGGATATGAGGACGATGGTCTGAATACCTGCGGCGGACTGATGCTGTCCTTCACGGCTTTTGAAGAATAATTTTGCAGTAAGAATTATAGGGATAAAACTATTGCAAAAGCATAGACAGCAGCAATAGTAAAAGGCAGCAACAGTAGAAAGGAGACTACATACTATGAAAATGTTTATTGACGGCAAAGCCGTAGATGCGTCTGACGGACAGACAATCGATGTGATCAATCCAGCGACTGGCGAAGTGGTAGATACCATTCCTGCAGCGACTAAGGAAGATGTGGACTTAGCGGTGGCAAAGGCAAAGGATGCCCAGAAGGTATGGGCAGATGTTCCGGTATATGAGAAAGCGGAGATTATGTATCGCTTCCTAGATTTGGTAGAGAAGAACAAAGAGGATTTGGCGCAGACTTTGTCGGCGGAAACTGGTAAACCCATTGTGGAAGCGAGAGCGGAGATTGGGAATATTCCCATCGCTTTCAAGGCTTTTTCTGAAAAAGCAAAACATCTCTACGGGGAGACGATCCCGGCGGGAATGGAAGCAGGACAGGATAAGCATGTGCTGATCACCAAGAGAGAGCCCATCGGTGTGATTGCCTGCGTAATTCCTTTTAATTTCCCCTGCGATCTGTTTGATCAGAAGATTGCGCCTGCTCTGCTGGCGGGCAATGCGGCTATCGTAAAGCCTTCCACGGACAATCCGCTCACGCTCTGTAAGCTGACAGCTATGCTGGGAGAAGCAGGCGTGACGCCCGGCGCAATCGAGATTGTGACAGGCAGAGGTTCCAAGACTGGAAGCTGGCTGTGCGGCAATAAAGATGTTCACGCCATCACCTTGACAGGTTCCACGGAAGTTGGTATTGAGACGGCAAAGACGGCGGCTGATCACCTGGCACATATTGCATTGGAACTGGGCGGCAACGATGCCTTTATCGTGTTGGAAGACGGCGATGTGGATTTGGCAGTGGAAGAACTGATCTGGGGCCGTATGTATAATACAGGGCAGGTCTGCTGCGCTTCCAAGCGTTTCCTGATCCAGAAGAACCGTGTGGAAGAGTTTACTGAGAAGGCTGTAGAGCGTATTAAACAGCTGAAACAGGGAATGCCTTCCGACGAGAGTACACAGATAGGATGCCTGATCAGCGAGAAGGCAGCTGTGGAAGTGGAACGTCAGATCAATCTTACGGTGGAACAGGGCGGCGAAGTTATCCTCGGCGGCACAAGAGACGGCGCTTTCATCAAACCTACTGTGATTAAGAACGTGCCCAAGACCGCTGATGTTGCCAGTGATATGGAGATTTTCGGACCGGTAGTGCCGATCATTTCTTTCGATACTGTAGAGGAGGCAATTGAGATTGCCAACAGTTCTAAATTTGGTCTGTGTGGATGTGTGTTCACAGAAAATATGAAGACAGCAATGAAGGTGTGCAATGCTCTGGAATGCGGCGGAACTGTGATTAACGGCGCAAGCTTCTTCAGAAGCTTTGAGATGCCGTTTGGCGGATACAAATACTCTGGTATTGGAACAGAGGGAGTTATGTCAACCTTTGACGAAGTGACACGCACTAAGACCATTGTGCTGAAGAACATTATTTAACAGTAATTTAACAGCACATTATCTATTATAAATATAAAAATAAACAGGGTATACCAAGACTCTCCATTGTAAGAGACAGGTATATCCTGTTTTTATGATTCAGATATTTTCCTTTTATCCGGTATATCCCATTTTTTGCGATAACTTAGCGGCGGCTTGTTTGACTTCATGAATGACAGATTCTAAGGTGTCATCGGACAGTTGACTGATGGAGCCGCTGGCGCTGATAGCGGCTACAGGGGTACCGCGGTAGTCATAGACGGGTGCACCAATACAGCGGTGGCCCTGCTGATATTCTTCATTGTCCATGGCCCAGCCCTGTCTGCGGACTATCCGCAGATACCGCTTAAATTCCTTCATATCAGTAATCGTGTTGGGTGTATAGCGTTTGAAGTCGCAGGCCAAAAGAACCTGATCCAACTCTTCGCCTGACAGGCAGGAGAGCAGACATTTCCCCATGGAAGAACAGTAAGCGGGTGAACGGAATCCTACCTGTGTGTAGAGTCTTGTGTTGGGATAGACATCCATTTTCTCTAAATAAATGACATCGCAGCCGTCAAGAATGCCCATGTGGGCAGTCAGATGCAGATCGCGCATCAGACTGCTTAAGAAAGGCTTGGCTTCTGTCAAAAGTTCCAGACTGTTAATGTGCAGGCTTACGGTTTCCATCAGCTTATAGCCGATGGAATAGGTGTTGTCAGGATTTTTTTCAATATAATGTCGGGTACACATGGCAGTCAAAAGACGATGAACAGTGCTTTTGCTCATACCTGTTGATTTGGCGATATCGGACAGACTCATGGGAGTGTTGGAGGCGGCAACCTGTTCAATAATATCAAATACACGGTCAATAACTCTGACGGTATGTTGTTCTTCCATGATGATTCTCCTTTTCCCGGCGCAGAGTGGACAAACAGCACCGCTAATTAAGGACATTATAAGTTATTTATATTTTAGAATTGAGAGAAAATGATGTCAATAAAAAGTTGTGTAAGAACCCCTTTTAAGAAGTGGGAATTTGTGATATAAATAATAGTATGGGTTCGTGCATAGAACAGAAATTTTGAGGAGAAGATTATGAAAAAAAAAGCAGGTATGATCGCAGCGATGCTTGTGACGGCGGTGGTTCTGACGGGCTGCGGTGACAAGAATAAGGAATTTTTGAAAGATATCAAGGCCAGTGATTATGTTACATTGGGTAACTATATGGGAATCGAGGCGTCAGCAAAAGCGCCTTCTGTGGCGGAAGGACAGGTGGCATATGATATAGAGCAGCAATATTTGACGCCCCATATGCTGACCAAGGAGGAGGCCGGCCGGGCTGTTCAAGAAGGAGATATCGTCAATATTGATTTTGTAGGATATCAGGATGGTGTTGCCTTTCCGGGCGGCACAGGCCAGGGATATAATCTGACCATTGGTTCCGGGCAGTTTATCGCGGGCTTTGAGGACGGATTGATCGGTGTGGAGATTGGGGAGCAGGTAAGCCTTGATTTGACATTTCCTGATCCTTATGAGGGCAATCCGGATCTGTCCGGCGCGCCGGTGGTGTTTGATGTGACAGTCAATGGCATTCTGCCGGAGTTGACGGATGAATTTGTCAAGACCTTGGGAATTACCAGCTGTCAGACTGTGCAGGAATTAGAGGACTGGGTGTACAGTCTTCGCTATCAGGAGGCACAGGCCGAGTTTAGCAATGAGGTTGAGATGATATTGTCAGATAAGATTCTGGCAGGCTGTTCCTTTAAAAGGGAGATGCCTGAGGGGTTGGTGAACCGTTACCAGCAGAGTATTACCGCCAGCATGACGATGCGCGCCAACAGCTACGGGATGCAGCTGGCAGATTTCATGCAGATGCAGGGATATGACGAGGCCGGATACCGGGCTGAGTTTCAGAAGGCAGCCGTTGAGATGGCGCAGCGTTATGTCATGTATCAGGCGATTGCCGATACCGAGGGGCTTATGCCCACAGAGGAGGAGGTACAGCAGGAGATTGACAGCATGGTGACGATTTATGGCTTTGCCTCAGAGGAGGAACTTTTACAGCAGGAGAGCAGGGAGAATATCAGCGAGGATTTAATGCGTAAGAACGTGGTGGCTTTCCTGATAGACAACGGTAATATACAACAGACGGAGACGATTGTGGATTAAGAAGAGAAAGGCAGGAGTAGTGCAGATGGATTTGACAGATATCAAAGAATTGTATCGTAACAGTGAGGCATATATCGATAAGGAAGTGACAGTCGGCGGCTGGGTGAGAAGCATCAGGGATTCCAAGACGTTTGGGTTCATTGTGATCAATGACGGCACCTTCTTTGAGCCGCTGCAGATTGTGTATGGGGACGGCCTTGCTAATTTTGAAACTATATCGAAATTGAATGTAGGTTCTGCCATTATCGCTAAAGGCAAGATCGTGGCAACGCCCCAGGCCAAGCAGGCGTTTGAAATGCAGGCGGACGAGATTTTGGTAGAGGGACCGTCCACGGCGGATTATCCGTTGCAGAAAAAGAGACATAGTTTTGAATATCTGCGCACCATTTCTCATTTGCGGCCGAGGACGAACACTTTCCAGGCGGTTTTCCGCGTGCGTTCCCTGATTGCTTATGCGATTCACACCTTTTTCCAGGAGAGAGGGTTCGTGTATGTGCATACGCCGATCATTACAGGCAGCGACTGTGAGGGCGCGGGCGAGATGTTCCAGGTGACCACCATGGATATGAAGAATCTTCCCATGACCGAAGGAGGAGAGGTGGATTACAGCCAGGATTTCTTCGGCAAACCCACCAACCTGACTGTGAGCGGCCAATTAAATGTGGAAACATATGCATTTGCATTTAAAAACGTATATACATTTGGTCCTACTTTCCGGGCGGAAAATTCCAATACTACAAGACATGCGGCGGAGTTCTGGATGATTGAGCCGGAGATGGCTTTTGCGGATCTGACGGATGATATGATGGTGGCGGAAGCCATGTTGAAGCATGTAATCCGCTATGTGCTGGAGAACGCACCGGAAGAGATGAATTTCTTTAACCAGTTCGTGGACAAAGGTCTGATCGAGCGTCTGAACCATGTGTTAAATTCTGATTTTGCCCATGTGACTTACACAGATGCGATCCATATTTTAGAGAAGCATAATGATGAGTTTGAATATAAAGTATCCTGGGGCTGCGACCTGCAGACAGAGCATGAGCGCTATCTCACGGAGCAGGAATTTAAACGTCCCGTTTTTGTGACAGATTATCCGAAGGAGATCAAGGCCTTCTATATGAAATTAAATGAGGACGGTAAGACCGTGGCTGCCATGGACTGCCTGGTGCCGGGCATCGGTGAGATCATCGGCGGCAGTCAGAGAGAGGACAGTCTGGAACTTTTAGAGCGCAGAATGGAGGAACTGGGACTAAACAAGGAAGACTATCAGTTTTATTTAGACTTAAGAAAGTACGGTTCCGTGAGACATGCAGGCTTTGGCTTAGGCTTTGAGCGGTGTGTCATGTATCTGACCGGTATGGGAAATATCCGGGATGTGGTGCCTTTCCCCAGGACGGTAAATAACTGTGAACTGTAATCAGGATAAAATCCGGCGGCGGACGGAAAACGGCGATGAAGAGAAGATATAAGAGAGGGATGTATTTCCTGTTATCTTTCATATTGTGCCTGCTAGTGGTAGAACCGATATCGGCTACCACTATTTCCGATTTGCAGGAGGATGTTAAGAAGAACCAGGCCCAGCTTGACAAGGCCAAAGACAAGATTTCCGATGCCCAGGACGCCCAGGAGGGCGTGGAGGAAGAGATTGCCGATCTGGATGCGGAGATGGTGGCAATTCTCACGGACATTAACCTGATCGAGGATGCCATCGAAGATAAGGAAGAGGAGATTGCGGCCACCCAGGTGGAATATGATGCGGCGGTAGCCGATAAAGATGAGCAATATGAATCCATGAAGATACGGATTCAGTTTATGTATGAAAAAGGAGAGATATCCTATCTGCAGATGTTTTTTGGTTCCGAGAGCATGGGCGACATGGTCAATAAGGCCAACTATGTGGAGGAACTTTACAAGTATGACCGCAGACTGTTAGCCGAGTATGAGGAGACGGTGCAGCTGGTGGCAGCCCTGCAGGACAGACTGGAAGAGGATAAATCTGAGCTTGAGACTTCCAAGGCTGAATTGGAGGAAGGGCAGGCCTACATGGAAGAAATGATGGCCAAGAAGAAAGAGGAGTATGAGAACTATGGTCTTGTACTCGCTAAGGCCAAACAGGAGGCAGCCAGCTATACGGCCAAGATCAAACAGGAGACTGCCCAGATCAGGAAGCTGGAAGAGGAAGAGAGGAAGCGCCGGGAGGAAGAAGAGCGCAGGCGCAAGGAAGAGGAAGAACGCAAACGCAGGGAAGAGGAGGAACGACAGAGCCAGGAACAAGAATCAAAACCCAACCCCAAACCCTCATCTTCCGGTGGTGGCGGCAAAGGACAGCAGATTGCGGATTTTGCCTGCCAGTTTATCGGCAATCCTTATGTGGCAGGCGGTACCAGTCTGACCGAAGGGGCGGATTGTTCCGGGTTTGTGATGTCGGTTTTTAAAGAGTACGGCATTTCCCTTCCCAGAAGTTCCTATGCGCAGTCTACCTATGGGAAAGAGGTGTCCTACTCGGATGCAAAACCGGGGGATGTAATCTATTACGGCGGCCATGTGGGCATTTACATAGGGGACGGAAAGATTGTACATGCCAGCACGGAACGCACAGGTATCAAGATTACGGCAGCCACCTACCGGAACATTATCACGGTGCGGCGGATTGTGTAATGCATAAATGGGCTTGACTTTTCACCAGATGTCAAGATAAGATATCAGTATCTACTGGCAGGAAGCCGGATTGGGAAACAGAAGTTTCCGTGTCATGATACAGAGGTGCCATAAGATATCATCGGTTCATTGATTTTTGTATAGAAATAATATATTGTACAGAAATTATACAATATATAGGTAAATAATGTATACACAAGAAGGTATACGATTCTTCCAAGAAGGATTGTGTACTTTTTTTGCGCAAAAGAGGTGCGAGATGAAACTTGTTGATTTTTTTAAGGAAAATCCCAAAGCGGCCATAGCCTTTTCTGGTGGGGTGGATTCAGCCTATCTGCTCTATGCGGCAGTGCATTTGGGTGTGGATGTGCGGGCATATTATGTAAAAAGCGCTTTTCAGCCACAGTTTGAACTGGAGGATGCCAGGCGGCTGGCGAAGCAGCTATCGGTCGATCTACGGATTCTGGAAGTAGATGTGCTCTCCTGTGGGACAATCGCAGAGAATCCCAGTGACCGGTGTTATCATTGTAAGAAGATGATATTTTCAGCTATTGCCCAGGCGGCGGCAGGAGACGGCTATCAGCTGCTTTTGGATGGCACCAATGCATCCGATGAGGAGGGGGACCGGCCGGGGATGCGGGCGCTCCAGGAACTTAGGGTGCGTTCACCGTTGCGGGAATGTGGACTGACCAAGGAAAAAATACGCAGTCTATCCAAAGATGCAGGGCTTTTTACCTGGAATAAGCCGGCCTATGCCTGTCTGGCCACCAGGATTCCCACAGGAGAAGTTATTACAGAAGAGAAACTCCTGACAGCGGAGGCATCAGAGGAATATTTATTTTCCCTGGGATTTACGGATTTTAGGGTACGCAGGATGGGAGAGGCGGCACGCCTGCAGTTCCCGGCAGAACAGTTCGAGCGGGTGCTTCGTATGCGGGAGGAAATCCTTACCGGATTGAAACGATATTATAAAGCAGTTTTACTGGATTTGGAGGTGAGAGAATGAACAGCGATATCAAGAAAATTCTGGAACATGTGCGGGATGGAGAACTTACGGTGGAGGAGGCGCTGCTTACGTTCAAGAAACAGCCCTTTGAAGATATCGGCTATGCCAGGGTGGATATGCACCGGGGCATCAGGCAGGGGGCGGCGGAAGTCATATACGGCGCGGGTAAGACGCCGGAACAGATGATTGGCATTGTGGATACCATGAAAAAGAACGGGCAGGAAACCATCCTGATCACACGGTTGTCTCCGGAATCCGCCCGGATGATGGAACGGGAGCATGAGATGACGTATCATGAGCAGGCCCGGATTGGTATCATCGGCAAGATGCCGGAACCTGACGGCATTGGAAAGATCGTGGTGGCCACTGGCGGCACCTCAGATATTCCGGTGGCGGAGGAAGCGGCGCTCACCGCCCAGGTGCATGGCAACGAAGTAGTGCGGCTCTATGATGTGGGTGTGGCAGGTCTGCATAGACTGTTGGCATGCATGGACGATATCATGGGCGCTTCGGTAATTATTGCCATCGCCGGCATGGAAGGAGCGCTGGCCAGTGTGATTGGCGGACTGGCGGACTGCCCGGTGATCGCGGTACCCACAAGCGTGGGGTATGGAGCCTCTTTTCACGGGGTATCGGCCTTATTGTCCATGTTAAATTCTTGTGCCAGCGGCGTATCGGTAGTGAATATTGATAACGGCTATGGTGCCGGGTATCTGGCCAGCCGGATTAATCATATGGAGGCAAAAAATAAAGGAATTAATGACAGATAATACGGAGGTTAAGGATGAAGACATTATATCTGGATTGCGGCATGGGTGCGGCTGGAGATATGCTCACGGCGGCATTGCTGGAACTTATGCCGGAGCGGGAGAAGATGGAGGAAGCGTTAAACAATCTGGGAATCCCGGATGTGGATATTAAGGCGGAAATGGTGAGTAAGTGTGGCATCGGCGGAACCCATATCTCAGTACGGGTTCACGGAGAAGAAGAGACAGAGGATATGTATGAATTTCAGGCAGTTCATGATAATGACCATGAGCATACGCACAACTGTGAACATATGGACGGGCATGAGGGCACACATATGCACGAGCACAGCCATGAGCATATGCACGAGCACAGCCATGAACATACGCACGAGCACAGCCATGAGCATGAACACGAGCACAGCCATGAACATACGCACGAACACGGCCACGAGCATACGCATCACCACAGCGGTCTGCACGAAATAGAACATATTGTGGGGAAACTGTCGGTATCGGAACGGGTGAAGCAGGATATCTTGGCGGTCTTTCATCTGATTGCGGAGGCGGAGAGTCATGTGCACGGAATGCCTGTCACGGAAATCCATTTCCATGAAGTGGGGACGATGGATGCGGTGGCGGATGTTGCGGCTGTGTGTTTGCTGATGGAAAGACTGGCACCGGATCAAGTCGTTGTATCGCCGGTGCATGTGGGCAGCGGTCAAGTGAAATGTGCCCACGGGATACTGCCGGTGCCGGCGCCGGCAACAGCGTATATTCTCCAGGATGTACCGATTTATGGCGGAGAAATACGGGGAGAACTGTGTACGCCTACCGGGGCTGCTTTATTAAAGCATTTTGCCGATTGTTTCGGCGCCATGCCGGTGATGCGCACTACGGCCATCGGTTACGGTATGGGTAAGAAGGATTTTCCGGCGGCCAACTGCGTGCGAGCTCTTTTAGGCGAGACAGAAAATGCCGGGGATACGGTGGCGGAATTATGTTGTAATGTGGATGATATGACGGCTGAGGCCATTGGCTTTGCCACAGAGACGCTGCTGGCGGCAGGGGCGTTGGAAGTTTATACGACTCCTGTGGGTATGAAGAAATCGCGACCGGGCATCGTACTCAATGTGATGTGCAAAGAAGCCATGAAAGATGAGATGGTGCGGCTGATTTTCAGGCATACGACGACCATCGGCATCCGGGAAAATATTTCCAGAAGATATACGCTTGACCGTTCCATAGAGAATGTGCAGACGCAGTACGGTGAAGTTCGAAGGAAGGTTTGCAAGGGATATGGAGTGACGCGGGAAAAGTATGAGTATGAGGATCTGGCGCGCATCGCAAGGGAGAGAGACATGTCTGTGGGAGAGGTATTATCTTCTTTGTAAAATTCGTAAAACAGTCTTTCCAGATGGGCATAGACGATAGACCTGTTTTATAGAGATGATATTTATAGAGATAGCATTGATAGAGATGATATTTAGAAAGAATCAAAGGTTGGCTTGGAAGATGAATAATAGGATGCAAATATTGACGGCGGCAGTCATGGCGGCACTTGCATTGACAGCCTGCGGCAGCAAGGAGACGCCGTCAGATGATTTACCAGAAGGCGGGAAAGCGGCGGAGTATTTGGCGGCAGAGGAGAAAGAAGGCAGTACATTAGTCTATGGCAGCGGCGACTACACGCGGATCAATCCGGCCATGGATGAGCATGGGGAGATCAATCTGCTTCTCTTTAATGGGCTGACGGCACACAATGGTGATAACGAGGTGGTGCCAGGGCTTGCAAAACGCTGGGAGTATGACGAGGTCTCCTGCACGTATACCTTTTATCTGGAAGAGGACGTAAAGTGGCATGACGGCGAACCCTTTACGGCGGCGGATGTGAAATTTACGATAGAAGCTATTATGGATCCCGCTAACGGTTCTGAAAATGCGCCTAATTATGAAGATGTGAAAGAAGTCACAGTGGTGGATGAGCAGACCGTTTCTTTCCGGCTGGCGGCTCCCAATGTGGCGTTTCTCGATTATATGACCATGGCGGTGCTTCCGAAGCATCTGTTGGAAGGAGAGGATATGCAGGAGTCCGCTTTCTTTCGACATCCCATTGGGACAGGGCCTTATCGTCTGGAAAGATGGGATGAGGGACAGGCCATTATCCTGACCAGGAATGACGCATATTTTCGGGGAAAACCGGGAATCGAGAAAGTTATCTTTAAGATTGTTCCCGATGACAATGCCAGGGCAATCCAGATGGAGGCGGGTGAACTTGACCTTGCGCTCTTGACGCCGAAGGACGCTGGGAATTTTGCCGATAGAGATGGGTATGTCTGTTATGACATGAAGACTTCGGATTACCGAGGGATTCTTTTTAACTTTCACAATCCTTTTTGGCAGAAAAACAGGGACATTATTCCCGCGATCTGTTATGCCATTGACAGACAGGCGATCGTTGACGCTGTCCTGCTTGGTCAGGGAATCCCAGCCTACGGGCCCCTGCAGCGCAACATTTATAACAATGAGGCGGTGGAACGGTATGATTACGATCCGGCTGCGGCCAGGGCTGTTCTGGAAAATCTGGGATGTGTATTGGGACAAGACGGCATCTATACAAGAGATGGGGAAAGGCTCTCCTTTGTAATCAGCGTGGGCGCGGGCGACCAGGTGCGCCTGGATATTGCCCAGGCGGCGGCACAGCAGATCCGGGAAGTGGGAATTGACTGCAGTGTGGAGATCCCCACCCGCGTAGACTGGGGCGGGCAGATGGCCTATCTGATTGGCTGGGGCAGTCCGTTTGATGCGGACGACCACACCTATAAGGTATTTGGCACGGATAAAGGGGCCAATTACAGCGGTTATTCCAATGCGCTGGTGGACCAATACCTCATAAAGGCGCGGCAGTCTGACGATCCGCTTGTCCGGGCCGAGAATTACGATCGGTTTCAGGAGGAACTGGCGAAGGATCCTGCCTACGCATTTATCTGTTATATTGATGCCAATTATGTGGCGGACGCTTCCATTCGGGGCATTTCGCCTGACACTGTGATGGGACATCATGGGGTGGGGATTTTTTGGAACATTGCCGAGTGGACGATGGAGGAGTAGAAGAATAAGAGGTTTATAGATGTCAGAATTATTGGAAGTGCGGAATCTGTCAGTCAGTTTTGATACGCCGGCAGGGGAGATACAAGCTGTCCGGGATGTGAGTTTGACGGTAAAAACAGGCGAAGTACTGGCTATCGTGGGAGAGACCGGGTGTGGTAAAAGTGTGTTGTGTAAGAGTATCTTGCGGCTGCTGCCGGATATCGCCAGCATCAAGACAGGGCGGATTCTGTTGAATGGCGCGGATATTACGGATTATCGGGAACGTGATATGTGCAGGCTGCGGGGCAGGGTTTTTGCCATGGTATTTCAGAATCCGATGACGGTTCTGAATCCCTCCCTGTCCGTGGGAGCACAGATTGCAGAGGCTGTGAAGATACATAGTCCGGGGATGACCAGACTGGCTGTGGAGCAAAGAACATTGGAACTGCTGCGTTTGGTGAAGATAGATCATCCCGAAGAGCGATGTAAACAGTATCCAGCACATTTGTCAGGCGGTATGCGGCAAAGGTGCGTGTTGGCCATTGCGTTGGCAGCCGAACCGGAACTTTTGTTTGCGGATGAGCCCACCACAGCCTTGGATGTGACGATTCAGGCGCAGATTTTGGAACTGTTTAGAGAAGTGCAGGCAAAACTTCATATGGCTGCGATTTTTGTCACTCACGATCTGAGCGTAGCGGCGATGGCGGCCGACCGAGTGGCGGTGATGTACGCTGGCAAAATTGTGGAGATCGGCACGACAGAAGAAATCTTTCGCAATCCCAGACATCCCTATACCTGGGGACTTATGCGGGCTCTTCCGGCGCTGGCCGGCGGGAGACGGAGACTGTATGCGATTCCGGGGATGCCGCCCACCCTGATCGATCCGCCCAAGGGAGATGCTTTTGCCTGCCGGAATGAATATGCACTGGCCATAGACTATGAGGAACAGCCGCCCATGTTTCCGGTGACGGAGACGCATTTTGCGGCCACCTGGTTGTTGGACGAGCGGGCGAAGGGATTGGAGATTCCAGTACCGGATTTTGGCTGTTCAGATGCAGAAGAAGAGAGAGGAGAACTTGCGGCAGAACCGGACATCCTCCTAGACGTACAACACCTGACACATGTATTTCCATTGTCTAAAAAGGAGACCTTGACGGCAGTGGACGATGTTTCTTTCCAGATTCGGAAAGGTGAGATTTTCGGGTTAATCGGAGAGTCTGGATCTGGCAAATCCACAGTGGCAAGATGTATCATGAACGTATACCGGCCAACCGGCGGCAGTATCATCTGGCAGGGGATAAATGTCTGCAATCCCAAGGCTTTTCATACGCACAAAAAATTATTGCAGTCCGCCAGACAGATTATTTTTCAGGATGCCGATGACAGCCTTAATCCGCGGAAAAAGGTCTGCGATATTATTATGGAACCCATGAAATTGCAGCATGTGAGACCGCCTCGGGGAACCATGCGGGCCGAGGCGGCATTTTGGCTGCAGCGTGTGGGAATGGATGCGGCCTATCTGGACCAATATCCTTCCGCGCTTTCCGGCGGTCAGAGGCAGCGGATAGCCATTGCCCGCGCACTTTCTATGGAGCCGACGTTTTTGGTGGCGGATGAGCCGGTTGCCGCGTTGGATGTGTCCATGCAGGCGCAGGTTGTAAACCTTTTTAAACAGCTGCAGGAAGAACTGGGCTTTTCCTTTTTGTTCATTGCGCACGATCTGGCCATGGTCCGGTTTCTCTGCAACCGGGTGGGCGTAATGCATCAGGGCAGACTGGTGGAGACAGCGTCTGCGGAGGAACTTTTCCGTCATCCGAAGCATCCCTATACCCGGAGATTGATCGAATCGATGCCGATCCCGGATTTTAGCTGGGGTGTGTCAGAAAGGAGGCAGGACAGATGAACAGTAAAAGACGCATAGAAGGTCTGGCGCAAAGAGTACTGTTCTTTTTGGCAAGTGTGTTTGTCTTATCCGTTCTGGTCTTCTATGTATCCCGACTGGCGCCGGGAGATCCGCTGGTGTCCTACTATGGAGATCGGGCGGAGAAGATGAGTCCCGAGGAACGGGAATGGGCGGAGGATAAGCTGGGCCTTAATGCGCCCATTCACGTGCAGTATATCTGCTGGCTGCAAAATGCCTTTCGGGGAGATTTCGGTATTTCCTATAAGTATAAGATGGACGTAAAAGAACTGGTAGGCGGCAGGATTGGCAATACGCTGCTTCTTGGCGGCATCGGTTTCGTCCTCATTTTTGTGCTGGCGCTGGCGCTTGGCGTCTGCTGCGCATGGCATGAAGAAAGGCTGGCAGACCGTATGATATGTAGGATTGGGACGATTACCAGCTGTATTCCTGAATTTTGGCTGTCTTTGGCAGGGATTCTTATTTTTGCTGTTACGCTTCGGTGGCTTCCCAGTTCCGGGGCTTATTCCATTGGAAAAGAAAACGATCTGGGGGACAGAGTCCGGCACTTGATTCTTCCGCTGTCGGTGATAGTCATCAGTCACCTCTGGTATTATGCCTATATGGTCCGGAATAAACTACTGGAAGAGGTGCGGGCGGAGTATGTGCTGCTTGCCAGAATGAAAGGACTGAATAAGCGGCAGGTACTGTTTGGGCACTGCCTGCGCAATGTGATGCCCGCTTATTTCAGCCTGATGGCGCTGGCGGTGCCTCATGTGTTGGGAGGCACCTATATTGTGGAGACCGTCTTTTCCTATCCGGGGATTGGAACGCTTACTTATGAAAGCGCCAGATATCAGGATTACAATCTGTTGATGCTTTTGAGCCTGTTTACCGGTATTATCGTGATTTTCTGTAATGTGTCAGCCCAGATGGTCAGCGAGCGGATCGATCCCCGGCTTCGGATGGATGACCAGAGAAGATATGAGGAGGTGGACAGGTTGTGAAAGATGGTTTCCAGGTGGTAGGAATACAGCAGACCGACCAACGGCCAGTCCATGGTTCCGGCAGCAGACGACAGGAGAAACCTGTCATATCTGCCCTGCTTCTTTTATTGCTTGTGGCAGGCTGTCTGGCCTGCAATTTATTTGTGGATAAAGATCCATCCTATCTGGATCTTGCACATAGCAATGTGGCGCCAAATCGGGATTATCTGTTCGGTACGGATACCCTGGGGCGGGATATTTTTTCCATGATCTGGTATGGGGGCAGGATTTCTTTGTGTATCGGGTTTGTGTCCACGCTTATTGCGACGGCGGCAGCAGTCATTTTGGGCGCTGTCAGCGGCTGCGCTTCCAGAAGAGTGGACGGTGTAATCATGCGGGTGGTGGATATTCTACTTAGTGTTCCAAGCCTTCTGGTTGTCATTTTACTGCAGGCTGTACTGGGAAAGGCCAGCGTCTTAAGCATTGCCTTTGTCATCGGAATCACCGGATGGATGAGCATGTCTAAAGTGATCCGTACAGAAGTGCGGCAGATTAGGAACAGTGGGTATGTGATCGCCTCTAGGTGTATGGGTGGCGGGTTTTTCCATATTTTGTGGCATCATCTGGCTCCTAATTTCGTATCTTCTATAATGTTTATGGTGATTATGAGTGTCCGTACTGCGATCGCGGCGGAATCCACCCTAAGCTTTATGGGAATTGGTCTGCCGGTAGAGGTAATCTCTTGGGGCAGTATGCTGTCATTGGCAAAGCAGGCTCTTATGGGACGCGCATGGTGGATGATTTTGATACCAGGATTTTTTTTGGTGGCAACGCTTGTATGCCTTACCAATCTGGGCAATTATCTGCGCAGGAAAATAAACGGAAGACATAGTAATTTGTAGAAAAATCCTACAATTCCAAACAATGGCATGTCCTCTTTGGTAATTTTATCCAATAAAATATAACAAATTTATGGAAAAAGGAGTTATCTTATGATACAATGTAAAAGTAATCGTTGTTTTTTAATAATTTAGATGAACTTATTGTGCCATTTTGAAATCGTTATTTTCTAATCATCTGATGCTCTATTAAATTCGATTTTTGCCACGATGTCTATTTTATTAAATCCAAATTTTCAAATTTAGTGTGGGAATGGGGGATGCTTTATGCAAAAAGAAAAGACCGGAAAAGGTAGGTTTGGGAAAAAACAAAAAGATGGAGAGTTTGTCAGTATTGAGAAAAAGATTTCATGGCGCTTTGGACAGATTGTCATGCTATGCTGTATCATATTGGGAGTCGTCACCGCTGTATTAAGCTATATTTCTTCTGTCAGTGCGGTGTCGGAGACCATCAACAATACTTCGGACGTAGCAGCTAACTATGTTTCCTCGGCGTTGCAGCAGTATGTGGCGATTGCGTATGAGACAGGCAGCATCGCGCGTCTGGCCGATCCTGATAAGCCAGCGGAAGAAAAGGCGGAGATTCTGAACCAGAAGATTAAAGACCATGAACTGGACGGTGGGTATATCATTGACAGCAATGGCGTCGATGTGATCACAGGCGTGAATCTTTCTGACAGAAACTATTTTAAAGAAGGCATGAAGGGAAATACCTTTATTTCGACACCGGCCTACAGCGAGGTGACCAAGAGTGTGTCCTATGTGGTGGCAGCGCCTTTGTGGGAGGGCGGCATACCGGGGACAACCCCGGTCGGCGTTATTGCTTACGTACCTAATGGAGAGTTTCTGAATGATATCATGCGTTCCATAAAGGTAGGAGAAGGTGGTACGGCGTTTATGCTGGACGGAAACGGCATTACGATTGCAGATATAGATTCGACACTGGTAGGCGTGGAGGACAGCTTGGCGCTTGGTAAGACGAACCGGAAACTTAAGAAATACAGCCAAATTTGTGAGCATATGGTTGCCGGGGAAGACGGCACCGGTACATACAGCTATAATGGTAAGACCAAGGTAGTGGCTTATTCGCCAGTTCCGGATACAGACGGATGGAGTATCGGTGTTGCGGCGGTGAGAAATGAATTTTTGGGTAAATTTTATCTTTCCTTAGTCTTTACGCTTGTTTTTGTTGTTGTATTTACGCTTCTGGGCGTTAAAAATGGTATTAAATTAGGAAGAGCAGTTGCAAAACCGCTCAGTACTGCGGTGGACAGGCTGAAACTTCTGGCGGCAGGCGATATTCATTCGGAAGTGCCGGCTCCTACGGAAAATGATGAGACGGCAATCCTCTTGGATTGTGTGGCGGAAACCATTCAGGATCTGAATACGGTCATTCAGGATATCAGCAACAATATGGCGGAATTGGCTGACGGTAATTTCTTGATTGATGTGGATGAGAATTACAAAGGTGATTTCATCCAGATCAGCGAATCTTTCAGAGGGATTGTCGAAGCGCTCAGTGTTGCCATGCGGGATATTGACAACAATGCGGAGAGTGTCCGTAAGGGGGCCATGGATCTGGCGGGAGCATCCCAGGTACTGGCGGAAGGCGCGACCGATCAGGCCAGCGCGATTCAGGAACTGACGGCGACTATGACGGATATTTCTGAAAAGATTCAGGTCAATGCGGAAAATGCGGAGAAAGTCCGGGTGATCGTTTCAGGCATGAACGATCAGGTTATTGAAAGCAATGAACAGATGAAGCAGAGCACGGAAGCCATGTTAAGGATCAGGGAAGCTTCCGATAAGATTGCCGAGATCATCAGCAGTATTGAAGAGATTGCATCCCAGACCAATCTGCTTGCTTTGAACGCATCTATCGAGGCTGCAAGGGCCGGCGAGGCAGGAAAGGGCTTTGCAGTGGTTGCGACACAGGTGGGCATTCTGTCCGAGCAGAGCAGCGAGGCAGCTAAGAATACAAAGAACCTGATACAAAATGCGATTACAGCTGTGGAGGATGGAACCAAGCTGGCAAATTCGACAGCCGAATCCTTACTGTTGGTAGTGGATAATGCGAAGGTAGTGAGCGAAGCGGTTGCTGAGATTGCGGAAGCATCTGATACCCAGGCGGAAGCCACTGGACAGATTACAGAGGGCATCAACCAGATCGCCGGCGTTGTGGAGTCCAACTCAGCGACATCCCAGGAGAGCGCGGCAGCTTCCGAGGAACTGTCGAGTCAGGCTGATCTCTTGAAGGAGCTGGTAGGTAGATTTAAATATCAGGCTTGAGTAGCAGAAATGTGATATATCTACGTGCAGAAATATGATAAAGAAAGAGATACATAATAAAACGGCAGTGCATTTAATTTGCGCTGCCGTTTTCGGGATTTTCAACAGATTCTGCAGAAGATGCTTCTTCCGGTGTCAACTCCTGCCAGGTGGCATAGAAGGTAGCATCCTCGTAGATTGGTTTATACATATCATAGGGGACGCCGTTTTCGGTGATCCAACCCAGAAACAGGGAACTGGAAATATAACGGATTGGTACTGGCTCATCACCTGGCAGTTCCCCGTCCTTGATGCAGTAGCGCTGCCATATCTCGCCGTCCACCACAAAAGACAGATTGTGGTAGCTGGTTCCGTCTAACCAGACTTCGTTTAGGAAATTACGTCTCTGTTCTATAAAATATCTTAAAAATCTGACGCTATTGTCATATTCCATATAATATTGATACCGGTTTTCCGGGTTTTCCCATCTGGCCCGATCCATGGCGATGGAGTCGCGGCTCTGGGCAACCAATTCGTCTAATCTGTGATCTAACAGGTCATCGAGATAGGGAAGGGCCTGCTCCCTGTACATGGTCACCACATGATCATAAAAATCATCCTGGGCGTAGAGCTGTGCAAATAGTTCCGTGGCATATATATGATCTTGAAGTTTGGTGATACCGATAGGGTTGCTGGCAATCCTGTCCAGATTACAGTTTCCGAAAGCCACATCGTAGTCCCAGATGGGGCCTGCAAAAATCTTTTTGCTCACGCTGTCGTCCGGTTTATAAAAAAAACTGCTTGTGACACCGCCATCATAATTCTTGGAGATTTCTTCCACCAGGTATTTCTGAGCAAAGGAATCCAGGTCAATGTATTCAGAATAATGTCTGCCGATGGTAGGATGGATACCGTCCGGTGCGGCTGCGGCATCCTGAAATTCCTGCATCAGGTCTGCAATATAATTTACCTGTTCTTCCGAAGCATAGGCAGGGCTTTTCAGGGTATAGCAATCCCCCTGGCTAGTGATAAAACCGCTGATTTCCTTCTCAAAGCGGTTAGTCAGTTCGCGCTCCAGAAGATAACCCCCGCTGATGTCCTCTAGGGCAATATCGGTTGCCACCCACTTCCTGGTGCCGTTTTCATTTTCATAACGCCCCAGCTTATCCAGTTCCCGGGAGTCATAGGCATCATCCACATAATTATCCATATCCTTAATGGCTACACCTTCCTCGGCTACCCGTACTTTTTCTGTCAAATAATAATTTCCGTAGTAAGTATGGTTGATATACAGGTCTATCATTTGTCCCTCTGGCACATAATCCATGTCAAGCGCCATAGCCAGTTCGGACACTATCTGATTGCGCAGCTTCGTCTGGTCGTAGCCATTAGCAATCAGATTCCATGAATTGGACGAACCGAATCCAAAGAAATCCGCCGCTTCTTGCAGTTTGATCTGATAAGGTTTTTTGGAGAGTCCCCAGGTGGAATTTCCCCGCCCGCAAATAGATTTTACATTGCCCGTATAAAGAGACTGTCCTTCTTCGTCAAACAGGGCGGCGGAGCCGGTCTCCTCGTTGCTCTTGTCTGCATTGATATAGTCCATGTTACCGGATCTGGTGGTAAGCGACATCACGGGCAGGGACGAGGAGTACATAAAAATGACTGATTTGTGCAGGAGAGCATTACCTTCCGTATCCACCACAGAAAGTTCATAGGGCATTTCATCGGAAATACCGCGTAAAATGTCTGTTTCCGCAATCTGCACGTCATTGATATAGATAT
Source organism: uncultured Lachnospiraceae bacterium (assembly GCA_946554445.1). GTDB lineage: Bacteria > Bacillota > Clostridia > Lachnospirales > Lachnospiraceae > UBA3282. The sequence goes on from CAMNSD010000010.1 coordinate 124,276, forward strand.
TGTTATTATCACGGTCTTTTAGGATAAGCCCCATGTCCTTGGCAAATCCTGGAAGAAAGAAATAACATGTGCCGGCATTACTCTGCCATAAGGTAACTTGAAATTCCGGGTGTCCGTCTTCTAGAGAGAGGATAATTTCTGGAAGCGGTTCCCCGGGATCGGTATCCAGCGCCTGAGTTCCTGTCCCGTTATAGGAAGTGGAAGGATTAGGGGAAGCGTTTTCGAGTGATTGGTCCAGAAAAATATCGTCATAAAGATTTCCATGTATATGCCCATCCAACGCAGGATATCCCAGCAGCACAAGTAATAACAAACTTACCGCCGATACCAGTATCATCAAGGCCTTTTTATTCTGTTGCATATTTATTTTATCCTTTGTTTTTATCCGAGTCCGCGAAGCGGATCTCGCAATCGAGCTGGCTCGATTTGTTATTCTGCGAAGCAAATTACTTTTATTATAGGTTTCTCTCCAAAGTTTCGCAAGGCAAAACACGAGATAATTTGACACCTCAAGCGAAAGTGAGTAAAATGAAGCAGCAGTTTATGGCCGGGAAATTAGGTAAGACGGCGGCAAAGAAATAGATATTATAAGATTTAGAAGGGATAGCAATAGATGAACCGGATATTTATGTTGATTATGGCAGTCGGGGCGATCGTTGGCGGTTTCGACCGGATACGGGGTAACCGCTGGGGATATGGAGCGAAATTCGAGGAGGGCTTTCAGCTGCTTGGCAGCACCGCCCTGTCCATGGCAGGAATGATCTGTCTGGCGCCGGTACTTGCTGATATTCTGGGAAAAGCCGTGATCCCTTTCTATCGGATGATTGGTGTGGATCCGGGCATGTTCGGCAGTTTGTTAGCGATTGATATGGGCGGTTATCAGCTTGCCAAAGAACTGGCAGTGGATGCACAGATTGGCAGTTATGCAGGGATTGTGGTATCTTCCATCTTTGGCTGTACGGTGGTGTTCACGATTCCGGTGGGTATGGGCATGATTCGGGAAGAGGACAGAGGATGCTTTGCCAGAGGCATTATGCTGGGGTTTATTGCGATGCCGGTCGGACTGACTGTGGGCGGTATACTTGCGGGACTTTCCTTGTCAGTTTGTATCTGGCAGAATCTGCCGGTATTTGCAATGGCGCTGTTTTTGCTGCTCGGATTGTGGAAGATACCGGAACGGATGATTCGGGGATTTTGCATCTTTGCCAAAGGAATCCATTTTATCATTACAATCGGGCTGGTACTGGGTGCCGTGGAATACCTGTGCGGCGTAGAGGTGGTGGAAGGAATGACACCGCTCACGGAGGCTATGGGAGTGGTTGCGGCGATTGGAATCGTGATGCTGGGCAGTCTGCCTGTCACGGAATTTTTGCAGCGGATTTTGAGGGAGCCCTTTGAAATCTTAGGAAAACGCGTGGGCATCAATCCGACAGGGATGACGGGATTATTGGTGGGAGCGGTCAGCGCCATTCCTGCTCTTTCCATGTATCATGACATGGATGAGCGGGGAAAGACAGTCAACGCAGCTTTTCTGGTGAGCGCGGCCAGTATGCTGGCCGCCCATATGGGGTTTACATTTAGTACGGAACCGCAGCTTTTGGGCGCTTTGATCGGGGCGAAGTTAAGCGGCGGAGCCGCGGCAGTTTTAGTGGTACTGCTGATAGAAATTGCTTTTCACAGGCAAAACAGATATACTATAACCTGAAAGTCGATTTTAAGATTACTTTGTATCAAGTTGGAGGTTGAACCATGCGGATAGCAATTTGTGACGATGATGAGAGAGAATTGCGTCATCTTTCGGAACTGCTTACAGAATATCAGTTAGACCGTAGGGGAAGCATTGACTGGCGTACATATTGCAATGGCACGGACTTTTTGTGCGAGATGCGGGGCGGAGAGTACGATCTTGTTTTACTGGACATACTTATGCCGGGAATCAACGGATTACAGGTTGCACGGGAATTAAGGGAACGGGACCAGAATGTCAGGATTATTCTCTTGTCAGCCACTCCGGAATTTGCGGTGGAGAGCTACAGTGTGGGGGCATATCATTATCTGTTGAAACCCACGGATTCAAAGGTATTATTTCAACTGTTGGATAAAGTGGAAGACGAACTGGCGGTGCAGGATGAACAGGTATTTCTCCTGAAGAACCGGGAGGGCGTTTTCAAGATTGCTTTTACAAGACTTGAGTATGTGGAAGTCATAAACAAAACGGTTTTCTTTTATTTGACAGACGGCGTTGTCCATGAGGTGAATGGCTCCCTCACGGATTTTGAGGAGAAATTCTCAGATCGGACGGACTTCGTCAAGACGCATCGGGCTTATCTTGTCAATTTAGGCTGTATCCAGTCCATTGACGCGAATTTTGTTGTGACAAAGAACGGACATCGTATTCCGGTATCGCGGCCGCGGCGTAAGCAGGTGCGGGATACCTATATGCATTTTGTGCATCAGGCAGAGTTGACTGATGCGGCAGCTGATACCTATCAGGCAGAGGGGATGGATGAGGACAAAGAAAATGTACAGGCACCCTGGAGAATCCTGTTGGTGGATGATGACTTGGCGGAATATACTTTCTGGGCGAAAATCCTGCAGGACCACGGCTGTGTGGTAAAGCCTGCCCAAAATGGCCGGGAAGCGCTGCAGATGATGCGAGAGGAAGAGTTCGACTGTGTGCTGTTGGATGTGCTGATTCCGGGAGAAGACGGTTTTTCTATTTGTGAAAAGATCCACGAGCAGACGGATGTGCCGGTTATCTTCCTAAGCTGTTTGACGGAAGCAGACAGCCAGATAAAAGGCTTTACCGCCGGCGGTATTGATTATATTACCAAAGATACCCCAATCTCACTTTTCTGGGCGAAGATGGAGACACGCATGAAGCTGGCATTGTCGGAGCGTACACAGTTGTGCTTTGGCCCACTTTTGCTGGATTTGACAGGACGCCGGGTACTGATGAATGAGGAGGAACTGAATCTTTCGCCGGTTGAGTTTGATATCCTATGGTATTTGTCGGAACAGACAGGGCATATTTATACGCCGGAAGAAATCTTTAACAGGATTTGGGGCGGCCAGCTTTGGGATGGCGGGCAGATGGTGCAGACGCATATGTCCAAGCTTCGCCGGAAACTGGAAAAGGCTTGGGACGGCCATCATTTTATTGAGTCTGTCTGGGGACAGGGGTATCGCTTTGTTCCGGTGAGCAGATAATCTACATAAAAAGGAGGAGGGAGAGGGTCATGAAGCAGCATATCATAGGGTGGCAGCCATTAGCTGTCCTGACTGCGTTGGTTGTTTTTTACCTCTCTCTTTTTTATATGGATAATAAATATCAAACGCCGCCTCCTTATGGGAGAGCGGGTGTTTTGTCCCTGCAGGAGGAAACGTTGTCGCGCAGTATGCCCATTTATCTGATAGATGGCTGGCTGCTTACAGATGCGCGTGTGACGAACAAACCTACATATATAGGAGAATATTCCAATCTGCAGAGAGGAAATCCCAGGGTGTCACCACACGGGCAGGCGCATTACCAGATGACGCTTCGTTATGAGGGAAAGTCCAGGATTGTGTCGATAGACTTTCCACAGCTCTCTTCATGGTATTCCATTTCCGTGGATGATACCTGCCTGGCACAAGGGGCAGGAAACGCGCAGATTACCTTTTTACTGACAGAGGGCGATCATCTTCTATGTGTGGATACCTTTTCAGAACAAGGATATTACAGTGGCATGTATTTTCCACCCGCGCTGGGTACGGAGCAGACACTCTCACGGGTGAGAAACGTGCAGGGATTTGCCTACGCATTGGCATTCCTTCTTCCCCTGGCGCTGGCTCTGTTTACGCTGTTTTTGTGGCGGACTGGGGGAAGGATCAGTCGCTTTTTTGCGCTGTTATGCTGCTGTTATGCACTCTATATGTTTCGTTATTTTGTGTTTTTATTTTCTCTGCCGATAGCTTCCTATTGGTTTATACCGCAAAGTCTGGCGTTGTATGGTCTGTGCCTTTGCGTGGTGCAGCTTACCGCTTTGACTTCCGGCGCGGATGACAGTATGGCGTGGCGGTGGATGCGGAGGATATTGGCAGCGCTGCCAGTAATCCTGCTGCTGTTATGCCTGCTCATGCCCACTGTGTCCTGGGCAGTCTATATCCATAGTGGTTTGACGGACGCCTATTACATGTATACATTTGCCTGTACGGTCTTTTTTGCAATGAAGAGCATCGGGGCAAAGGAATGGGAGAACAAGTATACGTTGGCAGGCTGTCTCATATTTGGGGTGGGGCTTGTCTCCAATCTTTTGTCAGCCAATCGCTTTGAACCTATCTATTTTTACTGGCAGTTTGAGTGGTGTGGTCTTTTGCTGGTGGTGCTGTTTGGTGTGATGATGGTATTGCGCAACCGCCGTATTATCCGGGAAAATGATGCGCTTACCAATCATCTGGAAGAACAGGTACAAAAGCGCACGGCGGAAGTCACACAGTTATTGGAAGAACGTAAAGCGTTTTTCTCTGATATGGCGCATGATCTAAAGGCGCCGGTATTTGCCACCCAGTCTTTTATTGAAGCTATCCGCAGGAGTGGGATTGGCGTGGATAAGGAACTGCAGGGATATCTGGATCAGGCACAGGCTAAACAACAGGAAATGGCCAGACGTCTTCAGGGGCTTTCTACCCTCAATGCCTTTGATAAAATAACGGAGGAAAGGACGAAAATATCCATTCGAGAATTACTGGCGGAACTGGATGCCGTCTATCGCGAGGAGGCTGCGGTCCGTTCTGTGTATTTCAGGGTAGAACTCCCTGAGGAGGATGGGTTTTTGATGGCGCAGCCGGAAAAACTCAATATGCTTTTTGAAAATCTTATCTATAATGCGCTGCGAGTGACACCCCCTGACGGCAGTATTACAGTGGCTGCCAGAACAGAGGGCGGAGAAATATGTGTGACCGTGGAGGATACCGGCTGCGGTATCGCGGAAGCGGAACTGCCGTTAATCTTTCGGCGGTTTTATGTAGGAACCAATAACAGGGGTAATGGCACCGGCCTGGGACTGTACATTGTACAGAGCATTGTGACGGAACTGGGCGGCGCCATAGGAGTGCAGTCTGTTGTTGGCAAGGGAACAACGTTTATGATGCGTTTTCCAAAGAGTTTATAAATGTTTATGATTTTTGATTGTGATTCTGCCAGCTTTGATGCCGCCTAGTACCTTTGTGGCCGTTATGGTAAGATAAATGCCTGCTGCAGAAGCCGCCGCTGCAGGGAGGAGTGGCTTTAGCGGGTTTTTCCCTGAATTATCTGCCGCAGATTGTGTAATTGCGGCAGACTGTGCGTGGTGGCTCTTGGCGCTGTCCGTCTGAATGTCTAAGCTATCTGTCTGCAAATCTTTAGTCTGCCTGTCCCCAACATTGCCTATCAAATTGGTTGCTGTATCTGTCTGCCTGTTTCCTTCAGTGCCAGCCGGAATCAAGGATGTACCGGCCTGTACATTTCCAGTGTTGTCTGTTGATGTCGGGGATGCATCTGTTTGTACATTTCCGTTATTGTCTGCTGGACTCCCGGAGTTGTCTATTTCATCCAGGAAAGTCTCAGACTGTTCTTCTGTCTCATCCGTAGAATCCTGCGGCAGATGAGGACGCTGTCCCTCTTCCGTGCTGTCATCCCGGCTGCCGATTCCGGCATTGCCCTGATTACCACCAGCGCCGCCCACACGCAGATCTGGCGGAAAATCATAGGTATCCGGATATGAGAGAATAAGCTGACAGCCGTTGTATACGCCGCCCTCTATTTTCAGCCCTACAAGAAAAGGCGTAGGCTCTTCACCAGCATATTCAGCGGCCAGATAGGAGCGAAATGGTTCCTGATTCCTGTTTAGTATGGTGGTATATCCGCTGTTGGCAGTGGAGGGCTGGGCATCGATTGCATCCAACAGGGAGAGTCCCGAAAGTTCCGTCCATTCAGAATCACCATTCGTCAAGGTATAGACTCGAATAGCGGTGGCCCCGGTGGGCTTTTGATCAAAGGCTATTTCCAGGCCATGTATACTGCCTGTCAATACCCCAGTAGGATTTTCATTATCAGGGACAACATTTAGGACCAGCACGACTTTGTCAGACATCCACCACTCCGATGCAATGCCGATTGGTTCCTCCAGTGTGAAAGTGCCCATTGGCGTATTTAGTGGTGTGCCGGCGGGGATCATTATCTCTTCGACGGCGTCCTGCAAGGTTATGCTTTCACCGGCAGTGAGGTCGGATAAGGATAGAGGCTTCCAGGTGACGGGGCAGTCTATGGTACAGTCGGCAAAGGGCTCTCCTTCCTTATGGAGTTCCACTTGGATAGGGAGTGTATCCGGTAAAAGGGCAGCGATATCCGCAGAAGAAGCAGAAGCGTTTACCGTGAGCTGATATTTTCCACAATAAAAATGGCCGCCGGAAGTTTCCGTCTTACGAAACATCATCGTGGGTGCAAAGAAGGCAGTGTAAGTGATTTCCGCAGGGATAGGCATGGATTCTCCGCGTTCAATGAGTGCGGCCTGTGTTTCGTATGTAATGCCGTTTTCCCTGGTGATGGAAAGCCGCAGGTAGAAATGGTCTATGTCTCCTGCAAGATAGCTTTTCAGAGGTTCAAAATTGTCATAGAGACAGATCTGGTTTTGTAGTAAATCCAAACAATCGGAATCTCCAAGGAAGTGTAGATCCCATTCGCCATCACAATCTTGCCAGGTTTGCCCATCCAGTGAGGACTGCGGCCGGACAGAGATTGTATCTGGTAAAAATTCCGTAAAACATCCTCTTACTACGTATCCGCAGTAAATTTTTTCGATAGAAGCGTTGAACGCTGGTTTTTCGTCCGGTATCTGTATGTCGGATAATGCGGCGGGTACAGCCATAACCGGCGATTGATTCAGTGTGTTTTCTGATATGGAAATTGTTTTTGGTATGGAGTCTTCATCAGGCAAATTGTCGGAGGTTTCTTCCGATGCAGAGTCAGGTCTCTGCGTAGAGTCTTCATCAGACAAATTGTCGGAGGTTTCTTCCGATGCAGAGTCAGGTTTTGGCGTAGAGTCTTCATCGGACAATTTGTCAGAATTCTCTTCTGGTGCTGAATCGTCATTCGTCAATTCATCAGCGTTTTCTTCCATTTCCGGTGTTTCTGATGGTGCTCCTGCATTTACGATAGATATCGGGAAGTTGTATGACATGACCAGTATAGCGGCCAGTAGAAAAGCAAATATTCGGTGTAATTTCATATATGAGAACGCTCCGTTTTTGCAGATTTATTTTAGGGTTCGTTAAATGATCTGACTTAATAATTTTAAAATTTTATAAACATATAAAATTCTTGGGTCATTAGACTACTATTCGCGCATTTTGAATTGCATTTTGCGCCGCTGATGGTTTTAGGAGATTTTTTTCGGTACAGTATTCAAATACATGGAAATGCACTTTCCCCAATAATATATGGTCTATTTTAGTGAAAAGATGCTATTGCGTCAAGGGGGGGGGGTATGATTCCGTGTAAGAAAAGGGGGAGTGATTGCTGTTATGATAAAGATAGCGTTCTGTGATGATGATTTATGTACGTTAAATGAAATTAACGGTCTATTGGATTTATACCGTTTGGAACACCAGGTAGAAATGGTAAGCGTGGTTTTTTACAGTCCATTGGAATTATTGGCTGAAATAGAAAAGGGACTGCGTCCTGATATTTTGTTCTTGGATATTATTATGCCTGGGGAAGATGGCATTAGTGTGGCCAAAGAGATTCGGCAGTATAACGAGGCTGTTAAAATAATTTTTCTGACGACATCGCCCGAGTTTGCGGTGGAATCTTACACGGTAGGAGCATATTTTTATCAGATGAAACCTATTTGTACGGCAACCTTTTTCCAATTGCTGGATTCCGTTATTGCAGAATGCGAGGAAGCGCAGCACTGCAGTCTGGTCTTGCGGCGTAAAAATGGGGTTACGAGAATTCAATTGGAAAAGCTGATCTATTGCGAAGTGATAGGACGGACCTTAATGTTTCATCTGGAAAATGAAAAAGTATTGGAAAGTGTCGGATGTATGGATGAGTTATGTAAGAAACTTGTAGCATACGAAAATTTTGTGCGGCCACATCGTTCGTTTTTGGTAAACATGGAGTATATCAGCAGTATTTCGAATAAGACGATCAAGATGGATAATCAGGCGGAGATACCGATTCCACATGGCAGGTGTACCCAGATTAAAAACCAGTTTCTTGCGTATGCATCTAAACGAAAGCAGGTATTGATGTTGTGAGTAATATATATCTGATCAATCTTTTTACTGTGGGTGCCTTTGGCATGATCTTATCCATAGCATTCTGCGATATCCAATGGACAAGGACAAAGGTTCTGCTCATGGCAGGCAGTATGGCTGCAGTTTTTATCATGCAGGGAATTTTTTATTTTGGAATGGATCCTGCTATCGTAGAATACATTTATCCACTCATTACGCACTTGCCGCTGATCGTGGTGCTGAGTATGCTCAGCAAAAAGTGTCTCTGGTCTGCAATTTCGGTTATGATTGCTTATCTTTGCTGTCAGACCAGGAGATGGCTGGCCCTGCTGATTGTGGCCGTATTTGTCGGCGACTCCGTTATGCAGGATACCATCGAATTGCTTGTGACATTGCCTATACTGTTGCTTATATTACATTTTGCTGCGCCGTCTGTGCGTACCGTATCTCATTATACAAAATCCGTACAGCTGCAATTTGGTCTGGTGCCGGCGCTCTATTATGTGTTTGATTATTTGACGCGCATCTATACGAACCTGCTCTCAAAGGGTGTTTTGGCGGTGGTAGAATTTATGCCTTTTGTGTGCAGTGTGGCGTACATCATATTTGTGGTTCAGACTTCCAGGGAGAGGGGGATACGCACTTATTTGGAACAGACACAGCAAATCTTAAACCTGCAGGTGACGCAGGCAATCCGTGAGATTGAGATGTTGCGGGAGTCTTGGCAAATGACAAAAACCTATCGGCATGATTTACGTCATCATCTACAATATCTTTCATCCTGCATAGAAAACGGGCAGTTAGACCGGGCACAGGAATATATTCATGAAATTTATTCGGAAATCGAGTCGAATCGAATCATGCATTTTTGTGCAAATGAAGCGGCGAATCTGGTATTCTCCGCATTTGCCAGGCGAGCCGGGGATTATGGTATTCCGATCAGGATTGAGACCGGAATTCCGCAGGACATCCCGATAGCCGATAGTGATCTATGTGTGCTTTTATCCAATGCATTGGAAAATGCACTACATGCCTGCCAGAACTGTAAGGAAAAAGGATTAGCAGCCTCAATCGAGGTATTGGCGTATGAAAAAAACGGTAAGTGCTTCTTACAGTTTATAAATTCCTGTGAAGAGAGGATAAAATTTTATCATGGTATTCCGATTACGGATAAACCGGGACATGGAATGGGGGTACGCAGCATTTGTGCTGTTGTGGAAAAATATAACGGAATGTATTCCTTTTGGGTTAATGATAATAAATTTATCTTACGAATGTTACTTTGAGCCCCCTCAATGGAAGATACGGGCGATTCATTGAAGTTCAGGGACGATTTATGACAATGCATTCTTTTTTATGAATTGTTACGATACACTACATAAACAGCAATGACAGGTTATGAAAGAAGATTTTCATAAGTGTGGACTAACAATGAAGGAAAAGGAGAAGAGGTATGAAAAAGAAAATTTTGTCAACTGTTTTGGCAGTGACAACTGCAGTATCTTTATTAACGGCATGCGGCACAGACAAGAGTAGGGAGACAACGGCGCCAACAGAGACGGCGGCACCAGTAGAAACATCTGCTCCGGTAGAAACACCTGCTCCAGCAAAGGAGGAAGCGTCTGTAGAAGAAGCAGAACCGGAGACCAATGCAGAAATGGTGTCGGATGAGACATTCGCAGAATTGCAGGATAATTTCCAGCTTATGTCAGAATGCTATGATATGGTATTGGATTTATACAGCAGTGATGAAATTGCGGCAAATGCTGATATTGAGGAAGCAATGCTTTTGGCGGCTGAGGTGATCGATGAGATGGGAGAGATCACGCAGGATAGTATTACGGAAGAAGATGCAGAGACGTTGAATCAGGCAATGATCGATATTCTGGACGGACTCTCTGATCTGGTAGACGGCATGGAGATTGCGGATGGTGCAGAGGGAGAAATGGTATCGGATGAAACATTCGCGATTTTACAGGAAAATTATCAATCATTGACAGAGGTTTATAATGCGATAGCAGAGGTGTATAACAGTGATGAAATCGAGGCTAATGCAGAGATTGAAGACGCATTGACAGAAGCGGCCGCAATTATCGAGGAGATGGGGAACATAGAGCAGTCGTCCCTTACGGAAGAAGATGCAGAGGAATTTAATGAAGCAATGCGGAGTATGCTGGAAGGACTTCAGGTGATTGCCAATGCAATGGGGTGATCATTTTTACCTGAGGAAGATGGTTTTTTGGCGAACTTGTCATTGCAGCCTGTAAACGGAGTTGTAAAAGGGAAAATATATAATTATAAACATATGATTATAAGGCAAGAAAAGGCTGTTGTTAAGGTAGATGATTGATTTGCTTTAGCAATAGCCTTTTTCTCAATTGTAATCCTAGATTCCCGTCCAGGGGGAACGAAGAGTACAAAATATACCTAAAAAAGTGCGATGTATTCTCAGGGATGCACTTTTGTCTTTTTTCAGCTATAATAAATATATTGTATTGTGATTTTGCAGCTAAATACAATACATATCTTTTGGTTTTCAATCTTGTAATGAAAGCAAATTTAAGAAGGAATAGGTATATGAAAGCAAAGTTAAGAAGAAATGGGTTTTTCTGGGTTTTGCTCAAAATGAATATGCTTCCGGTTGTCATATTGACATTGGTCATTACGACATTCAGTGCGGCTCGGTTTGCCACTTCCATGAGTGTGGAAGCGCAAAACGGCTTGGTGAATCTAAGCCAGACGATCGTTACTTTATATGATACTGTTTATAAGGGCGACTATCATGTGGAGAATGAGGGCGATACGGTTACCCTGATGAAGGGCGAACAGGTGTTAAACGGGGATTGCACAATCGTCGATTCCATTAAGGAGAAGACGGGCGTGGATATCACGATTTTTTGTGAGGATACCCGTGTGATCACAACGATTCAAAAAAGTGATAATGTCAGGGCGATTGGGACAAAAGCAAATAATACGGTAATCGAAGATGTATTAAAAGGTGGTCATCCGCAATTTTATTCCAGTACGATGGTAGAAGGCGTTAAATATTTCTCTTATTATGAACCGCTTTATACAAATGACGGCACCTGTATTGGCATGATCTTTGTTGGTAAGCCCTCTGCGGAAGTGGAAAAACTGGTTTTTGATTCCCTGAACCCAATCATTGTATTCGGTATGCTTACGATGCTCATCGTGTGTTTTGTGACGAGTCAGTTTTCCGGTAAGCTTGTCACTGCAATCCGCACAACGGAAGAGTTTTTGGCCATGATCGCAAAGGGGGAACTCCACACGGAATTGGATGCCGATGTCCTAAAGCGGAAAGATGAACTGGGGGATATGGGCCGTGATTTGATCAAAATGCAGAAGTCGCTTCGAGAGTTGGTAGAACAGGATATTCTCACGGGATTATACAATCGGAGAAGCGGTGAAATTTTGTTAAAAATGGCCAGTGAAAATTATCAGCGGGAAGGTACCCCTTTTTGTGTCGCAATCGGAGATATAGATCATTTTAAGAATGTCAATGATACCTATGGACATGAGTGCGGCGATATAGCGCTGATAGAGATTTCCAGATGGATAGAAGAACATATGAAGGATCGAGGATTCGTTGCCAGATGGGGCGGTGAAGAACTATTGCTTGTATATGATAATATGAAACTGGATGAGGCGGCGGATTGTATGAAGGAACTGATGGAAGAAATCCGTTCCCAGCGTATTATGTATGGGGATGTTACGTTCGGTATTACGATGACATTCGGTCTTGCAGAGGGCAACGGCATGGCGGTCGAGCATATTATCCGAGAGGCGGATACAAGATTATACATGGGAAAAAACAGCGGGCGTAACAAAATTGTGTATGAGGCAGTTTAAATGTTTGACAGCGGAAGATACAGAAACAGGTCAAAAATTCCGTTATTTGTCTTGATTTCCATGTGGCCCTGATATCGTTTTACAATCTCTTGAATACTTTTCAGTCCGAAACCATGATTTGTTTTATCCGGTTTGGAGGTGGGAAAAGCGAAGAGAGATTCCGATGTCTTTTGGAGATAGATTTGGGCATCTTGCACAGGATTCGTTATTTCCAGGCAGAATACACCTCTGCCTGCTTTACTTTTCAGGGAAATTATCCTCTGTGTTTCGTCCAGTTTCATGCAGGCCTCCATGGCATTGTCCAGAGCGTTGGCGTACAGGGCGCAGATATCTGTCTTATCGTAGGGAAGCTGATGAGGAATCTCTATGTCTGTTTCCATATGGATGCGACATCGTTCCATAACGCTTTTCTTGACTGTCAGCACGGCGTTGACCGTGGCATCCCCACAGTAGGCAAAAGGCTGGGAAAAGGCGGCGTTATTGGCAAGTTCTCTAGCGTAAGATTTCCGCTTGTCTTCCGGCAGGGCCGATAATACCTGGATGTGGTTGGCCAAATCGTGTTTCAAGCGCCGGACTTCAAAATGCTGTTGTTCCATGGCTTCATAATACTTGCGGTTGATTTCCGTGAATATATTCTGCTGTTCCAGTTTCTGCTGTCTGGCTAAAACCGTGATACACCAGAGCAGACTGATAAAAGCCAATAGGGATATGAGCAGTAAAATGGCATACTCCCGGTGCGACTGAATCATGAGGTGACCGTCGGAAGGGTGAAACAGAGTGACGACATCCAACACAATGCCAAGAGGCGTGATGGTGAGCAAAAGCAGTAACCGCCACATGCTGTCTGAAAGCGTATAGTCTTTATCGGGGGCAAATTTTCTGGTACTCAGGTATAGCGCAAGCGCAAATGGCAGACTGAACAGGCGGGAAAAGGGAAAGCCGTGATCTACCTGTTGTAGTGCTGCGGGAAGAAGACCGGGGATATAATTGTCCCGAAGGGCATTGAAAGAAAAAATCGTGCTGGAAAACAACAATCCAATCGTGATTTTCTGCCAGAAACTGCCCCTGCATAAAAACAGGACGATAATCAAAAAGACCGGGGTGACGGCCAGAATATTAATGGGATCCTCAATAAAAATAACGGTGACATCGAGCACATAACATCCCGCAAACAGCAGAAGCTGCTGCCACCATTTCCGGGGAATTTCAATCAGATATGCGATGGTTTGCATAATCAGCCATGCAGAGACCAGGTGGATAGCCAAGAGTAAGATTCTTAACAGGATTATCACGTAAAGTTACCTCCCATCATCGCCCGTGCAATTCTGTGAAGCGCGGTTTCCCGGTATTTTCTGCTGCAGGAAAGCACGGTTCCATGGATGGTGACAGATTCACCACCAAGATAGTCAACACAGTTCGGATTGATCAGATAACGCTGGTGAATCCGTATGAAATGTGGGGAAAGATGCGCTTCGATTTCATCCAGTCTGGCATAAAATGGGTACTGCCCTTTGGTGGTCACCAAAAAGACTTTGCGCTTGTCAGAGTAAAAATAGAGTATGTCTGTCAGGCGAAAGCGCCATGTGCCGTCTATATTTTTAATAGTGTAAGTTTCTTCCTGGGTGGTTTTAGCGCGCACCCGTCCAAGCAACGTCCGCAGTTTCTCTTCGGTGACGGGCTTCATCAGATAATCCAGCGCCCCTACCCGGTAGCCGTCAAAGACATAGTCGGCATAGCCGGTGACAAAAACGATGACGATCTGCGAATCAAAAGACCTGATCTTTTCGGCAGTTATCATGCCATTTAATCCTTTCATTTCCACGTCCAGAAAAAGAAGATCTATCTCTCCGGGGTGGTTTTGCAGCCAGGAGGCGGCGTTTGTGCCGGAAGAAAATTCATAGACAATTTCTTCGGAATCTTCAATCAATAACTTTTCCAGCTGGATGCGCAGGGCATCCCTTGCGTCAATTTCATCATCACAGATTGCAATTCGTAACATGGGTGTGTGTGGAACTCCTTTTTAGTTTGGCAGTGTGCGCTTGGAAAAGCTTGCGGTTTTCGTGGGTATTGTATCATGACCGCAGTGTGCGCTCGAAAAACCTGCGGTTTTCTCGCTCACGGGCTGTCTTCGCTCCGCTTCGGTCCGTGCTTAACAAGCGCCACTGGCGCTTAGCACCCCTATGCATCCATAATCTGAAAAAATTGTCAGCAAGCTGCCATTTTTTCATCTTATGTCTGCGCACTGCTCATTGCCTTCGTGGACATTATATCACACATTTCCTTTTTATTTGGTTCTAATTCTGTGTGAGCGTGTCAAATGTTACATTCATCCTGTCTAAACTTTACATCTTGTGCAAAATCCCTCCAAAGATTACATCTGGTCTGTCAGGAATGACAGCTTTTCTTTTGCAGCGAAGTATTTATGTTATGGTCATAACAGATAAAGATGCAGGGAACTTTGGCAGAGAAAATGTGTTTTCTGATGCCGGCGGTAAAAGGAGGAAGCAGTTATGTTGTATGTAAAAGAACTTTACAAATCTTATGAGGCGGGTAAGAACAAGTATGAAGTATTAAAGGGAGTTGATTTTCATGTGGCGCAGGGAGAGTTTGTGGCGGTCATGGGGCCTTCCGGTTCCGGTAAGACAACTTTGTTAAATTGCATTTCCTGCTATATTCCCTTTGATAAAGGAAATATCAAGTTGGGCGGTATGGAACTGGCGGGCATGAACGAAGATGATCTGGCCAAGGTCAGGAATACGAAGATTGGTTTTGTCTTTCAGGATTTTATGCTTTTAGACGGGCTGACCATCCGGGAAAATATCCTGGTCCCCCGCATTGTGCAGGGAGAAGTGGAAGCGGAGGCCGAGAAACTGGCGGACCAGCTGGCGGCCATGTTTGGGATAAGCCATATTCTCAACAAATATCCGGCAGAAATATCAGGCGGTGAGAAGCAGCGCGCGGCAGTGGCTCGCAGCCTGATCAATAATCCACTGATCATTCTGGCCGATGAGCCTACCGGCAACTTAGATTCCAAATCGAGCCGGGCTGTGATCGAAACTTTTAACAATGCCAAAGAGCAGATGAATGCGACGATCTTTATGGTAACACACGACAGTTTTGCGGCGTCTTTCTGTGATAGAGTGATTCTATTAAAGGACGGGACTATCTATCGTCAACTGGAAAAATGGGAAAACCGCAGCGTGTTTCACGAGCAGCTGTTGGATGCCATGAAAGAACATTAAGAAACGGAAAGCTAACAAAGGATGATAATCCAGGAATAAAAATAGCAGGAGAATCTATTATGAATCAGATAAAGAATATAAGACAAATGGAACAGAAGCTACAGAGGGCGGACAGGAGACAGTCTCGGCTTTATCTGTTCTGTAATTTTATGGCATTGATGATTATTTCGGCGTATTCTGCATTGATGCTTTCCCCTACGGTACAGAGAGTGTTCCCGGAGGGTGGTGACAGCCGTAAGCAGATGTATATGATTTTTGTGATGACATTGGTGGGATGTGTGATTTTTACCATCTATGCCCTGGGATTGTTTTTCCGGCACAAGGCTGGTCAACTTGGTATTCTAATGGCGCTTGGGGCATCCAGGAGGCGTCTGGCCCCCGGTCTGTTTCGAGAGGTGATTGTCTTAAGCGGTATATCCGCCGTTGTGGGCACGATTGCCGGATTTCCTTTTGTGTGGATGATCTGGCAGATTTTTCGACTGATTCTGGTGGACAGTTCGGATATGGTGTTGTCTTTTGATTTTAGGTGCTTGTTTATCTCTCTGCTGTTCCTGCTTTTGGTGGTGGGATTTGCCTGCCTGACAGCGTGGCGGTATTTGAAGAAAACCAATATTATGGAAGTGATCAGAGAGGAACATATCAATGAGCCGGTGAAGGAATTAGGCAGATGGTGCGGTCCGGTGGGACTCCTTTTGATCCTGGCTGGCGCTGTGTTGGGATATGGAGCGCCTGTGGCCTGTGACGCGTGGTTTTTCATTTCTGTCCCGGAATGGGTGAGCATACTGTATGCGCCTGTATTTGTGGGGCTTTATATGGTTATGCTGCATACTGTGGTATACGGTTGGAAAAGCCATAAGAAGAATCCCTATAAGAATATTATTTCTCGAAGCATGATGAAGTTCCAGGGGAAACAGACCGTCAATAATCTGCTGGTGATCACGCTGTTGATTGCAGGGGGATGTTTTGCAATCTTTTATCTGCCCACCAACAGTATCTCCGCACTGCTTCGCTACGCATCGCAGTCCTATGATTATTTTTATCAATATCAGGCGGACCAGGCTGTGCCGGACAGGGAGACGGTGGAGGCTCTCGGAAAGGATTATGGACTTACCTTTCGGGATTGGAACGAGTGTGAATATATCACACTGGGGATAGGCGGACTGAGTAAAATTTATGAGGAAGACGACGTGCGTTATCATGTCGAATATGTACCGATGCAGGGCGAAACTAGAGTGCTTTCCGAGGATGCTTATAGGATACTTACCGGGCAGGAAGTTGACGTTAAACCTGGCACTTACTTAAACATTACGAATCAGGAAGAGAGTGCGCTGTATACCAATGAGGCGGCCAGGGAATTTACCAATATGGTGACACGTAAGCAGATTGCGACAACGTTTGCCGGATACCTGCACTATGACCTTCTGGCAAAAGAAATCCCATGCTGCATTCTTGATAATGAAGACTATGCTGGGATTTCCGAGGGATTGACAGATGAGTGGAGGGGGCAATTTGTGGAGTTTAATGTGGATGGCAAGGATTCCTATCCGTTTGCCAATGCCTTTTACCACCTCTTTGTGTCGTCTTTTGATGAAAACTGTGCGCGTCCCTTTTATTATGACAGAGTACAAAAAATCAGAGAAAATGAGGCTGGAATGGAATACTGGGTGGATACAGATGACATGGTCACGATCAGCTATGAGTTCCCGGATTCCTTCATGTTCCGACAATTTTGGGTGTACCAACCGGATTTTCGGATTTTGAGTCAAAATGATTATCTGCGGAATGTGGCGGTGTTGTTCATGATGTTCCTCTTTGTCTTTATCGTATGCATGATCACAGCGTTGGTAGTGTGCTATACCCGTTGCCAGAGTATCGCACTGAATAACCGTTACATCTTTGATGATTTAAAAAAGTTAGGTGCCTCGCCTGCCTTCCTGGATAAAGAGGTGCGCATTCAATGCAGCAATGTCTTTAAAGTACCGTCGCTCGTGGGCATGTTTGCCATGTTCTTTCTGTTTACCATGATACTGTATGCAAACGATGGCCGGATTCTCAAGGCCGAATGGGCGGCTATGGGAGTATGCTTATGCATCATTGCGTTGATTGGCGGTGTGATTTATGCCGTATATCGCTCTACTGTAAAAGTAATTAAGGGACAGCTGGGGGTGTAGGCAGGATTTTCCCAATCCCATAAATGCTGGGAGGCGCAAGGGATGCTATCCTTTGCGCCGCTGTTGATGCGTTGTTTTTATATATTGTTGGATATAGTATGCGGGTTTGATTTTTGTCTGTTTTTAACTAACATACAGAGAGAAAAATAAAATAAAAAACGGATGGATATCTTGTAAAAAATTTCCGCTGCCTGATCGCTAAAAGAGATTGACAGTATCATACGTACTGCGATAATACCTGCTATACAAACTGCTGCAATGAATGCCTTTTTCATATTTTTATATCTCCTATCTCAATATTTGAAATTTGTCAATATATCTCCCGATATATTTTTAA
>CAMNSD010000011.1 GCA_946554445.1 uncultured Lachnospiraceae bacterium
CGGTTCAGGTCCGTGTGATAGCAATATCATGAGGGTTCAAGTCCCTTTTCCTGCATGATACAATTAGGAGGACATCGCAAATGCGGTGTCCTCTTACGTTAATCTAAAGATATCTGGCGAATCCGGGAATCTGTTGTTTGGATATTTTGCGGAGAAAATTACTTTTTTGTAAACCGTTCCGAAAGAATTTACTTTTCAGATATTGTATGGTAGAATAAACCCGATTTAGATGATCTGTGACAGAGATGATCTGGGAGGGGAAATTATGAAAAAAGGGAAATGGGCTGTACTCGTGCTTGCGTCAGTTTTTTTGTTGACGGCGTGCGGTCAACGGTTGGACAGTACTGTGACAACAGGGGAAATGGTTGTGCCTGAGATGTCTTCAGAAGACTTGCTGGTAGATTCTTTGGAATATTTATTACAGGATGAGGAAAAGCAAGGAGAAGATATGCAGGGAATGGAAGCTTTGGCAGATGATGCCAAAGCAGGGAATAAAGCGTCAGTAGAGATTGTCGTATATTATAGCAATGCGGCCTGTGACGGTTTGGATTCCCAGATAGAGCAGGCGGAGGAAGTGACGCCGGATGTGCTGATCGCTGCTCTGGCAAGGCATAATATCGTGTCGCTTGACACAAAAGTGCTTTCTTTCAGTGAGGAAGAGAAGGAGGAGGGAAAAGCGATATATCTGGATCTTTCCACCGGAATGAATCATTATCTGGAGACGATGACCAGGGAGGCAAAAGATATCATCATAGATTCTATTGCCAGTACGTTTTTGGAGAATTATCAGGCAGATATCATCCAGATTCAGGTTGGGGGAAAGCCTCTGCATCGTTCTGTGACATTGAATGAAGCATAATAGAAAGGAAGTGTGGTTGTGGATACGATCAGTGAACGGGAACAGTTGATATTTGATGTTGCGCAGACAGAGTGGGAGTTGTTTCAACAGGTATATAATACCGGCGGCAGGGCTTCCTGCCAGGACGATCCGGATACCTTCTTTAAGATGAGGATGAGCCAGTGGATGGTATATTCGGACGAAGTGCTGCGAAGTTATCAGAAAGATTGTGAGAACGCCTGTAAGGAAGGGCGAAATGTTATTTTTGAAAAGTATGGCAGGATGATGGAGAGTACCTTCCCGGAAGAATATGAGGGAATCAAGGAACATCTGCCAGATGTAACGGATAAGTTGGACATTGTGGAGAAGATTGTGAAGATCAATCTGGAATGGGATGCGGAAATGATGGAGAAGTATCCCAATCTTCGCAGGCGGGGCAGGGTAGCCACTACGGCGGAGGATGGCGTGATGGCGGGTTCTTCTATGGAAAGCTATCTGCGGGGAGAACTTTTGACCTATTCCAGAAAGACATTGGAATTGGTCTGGGCGGAGACCAAAGATGCTTATGACAGGGGAGAGAGTCTGTTGAAACAGACCATCGCCAATGAGACGCTCTTTTATGGTTACCAGTCTTTAGAGGCAGCTGAGGCCAGATATGCCGAAAGGTAAATCATGATTGCCGGCGTGAAGAAAAGGGCACCGCTGTGCGGGGCTGTCAGCATCATTGTATATTAGATATCAGAAATGCAGGCGTCTGCGCACTTCGTTGCGCAGGCGTTTTTTGACGAGAATCGTGATTAGGGCAAAGTCGATGATGGTACATACGGTCAGCACCACGGCCGACCAAGTGATGTACATAGGCGCAAGGAGCATGTGACGGATCAAAAGTTCCAGGGCCACACAGAATAAGGGTATTTCGATAAACAGGCAGAGAGCCCCTGACAGGATCGTAAAAGGAAATTTGCGCGCCAAAAGCGTGAAGATCTCCATCAGTACGGTGATGAGGGCAATAATGGGAAAACCTAGCTGCCAGAACCATCGGTTGGTAGGAGTCAGGTATCCGATCATATACAGATAGACGGCCACGGCTACGCCGTCCGCCAGCAGGGAAATATAGACCGGCGTTTTACTGTAGTATACGGCTGGAAAGGTGAAGACAAACAGGCAGATACAGATGCCGATTACCAAAAGGGACCACAGCGAATTGTTGAATGCCAGCAGATTTAACAGCAAGCAGGTAACGCTGGTGGCAATCAGGACAACCGATAGTAAGATGCCCAGATCCTTTCTCTTGACAACCTCTACCTGGCCTTTCTTGACCGGATAGGGGGAGGGAGGGATATCCTGTCCTAGGGTTCTGGGATTGATAACGGGTGTGTGGCACAGTGGGCACTCCCTCAGGGAGGCTTCCAATTCTACGCCGCAGTTTACACAGTATGACATGGCTGATTCCTTTCTGATATTGGTGCTGCGTTAAAGCCGTGTCCGCAAAACGGTTTCCTTTATTGTATTTACTGAATTTGCAGACAAAACGGTTTTGGATGATGTATCATGATAAATCGTGGGTACGGTTGCTTTCGATCTTAACGTGGATGCCGTCTTGTACCAATTTGCGGAAAAAGTGCCGTTCCACATCGGCCTCGATGATGCTGCTGGCAAAGTTGATGGTCAGGATATCTTCAAAACTGATGATGGCACAGTTGGTACGGGAGGAAAAAGGCTGTCCCATATAAATATCGAAGCGCTCAATATAAGGTTTCATATCCTCAGGCACCTGTAAGGCGCCCATATTGGTAAGGCCGGCGGAGGAATTTTTATCCTGCACCCTGGTGTAGAAAGTTTTTACGACGATATCCTTGATAAAAAGCGGCACCACGCGTATTAGAAGATTATGCTGGGTGGCGGCGTTGGTGGTGATATCGCCGCACAGGAATTTATCGTTGATATAATAACGCATGAAATTATGAACCTGTGTCACAATCTCCTCAAAGGAGTATTCGCCCAGGCGGGGATCGATGGAAGGATATACCATGGTGATAAAGTTGCGCAGGGTTTTGGAAGGAAAGAAACGGCGCAGGTTCACCGGCATGGCGATACGCACCGGGCGCAGCTTTAAATGGAATTCCTCATTCTGTTTTAGCAGCAGGGCGTAGAGTAGTACGGCATTTAAATATTCTGTGATGGTGGCGCCGTATCGTTTGGCGACAGTCATAACCTCCTGCACTGACAGAACGCCGTCTATGATGTTCAACGTGTAAAAGGGTTCTTTCGTGCCCCGTACACGATAGGTTTTTTCGGCGGGCCGGGGCGGTTTCACTTTTGCGGTAGCATAACGCATATAAGCGTCTTCCAATTCCCCGGGATCAGGCGTTTCCTTAAGATCCAGAACGAAACCGGAAGGCGTGATGGAGTGTCCCTGCATACCGAGATATACGGCTGTCAGCGTCTGCAGCAGGCACATACCGCCTGTGCCGTCGCCAAGACAGTGGTGTGCTTCCAGGGCAATACGCCTGCCATAATAGTATACTCTAATAAGATAACGATTGTTACCTTTAAAATGCATGGGCATACATGGGTTTTTAATATCTTCCCGCACATATGGTCCGGGTTTGTTGTTGGGCTCTAAATAACGCCAGAATAGTCCCTTCCTGATAGCAACCTTGTAAGTGGGAAAACGCGTCAGCGTCTTGTCTAGGGCTTTTTGCAGGAGAACAGGATCGATTTCTTCCTTTAATACAACAGACAGACGATAGACGGAGGAAAAATCCCGCCGCTGTAAAGTGGGATAGACAATAGCGGATAAATCCAACTTGTACCAGATGTCCTTTTTGTTTCGGCTGGACTGTCTGGCAGATTGCTTATTGGATGGTAGATTGATTTGTTTATTTAGATGTTTGTTTCGCGTCATAATTTACACTATGGGAAGAAATATTTACATGATATTTTATGTCGGTTTGTGCTTAGGATTCCATTTTCCAACATTTTCAACAGTAACACTTAAAGTATAACACATATCAAGATATTTATGGTAAAATGTAAGCAGAATTAATAATATTTTATTTTTTTATAATATTTGCCATTTTAGGAAGAACGTAAAATAGGAAGAAGTCACGGAGGTACTATGGGCAGGGCAGATAAGAAAAATGCGAATCTTATGAATCTGATCAAAAGAATGCATGGCGTGGTAGAAAATGTGGATATTGAGAGACATCGTCAATCACAGGATTACTTTGGGGCGCTTCTTGGCAACAAGAAGGAAGTAATCGTGGAGGATTTGGAGATTGTCATAGAGGCGGAGGAAGGAAGGATTCTGCATGGAGAGTGGACTTATGTAAACCGAGCGCATATGAAAAAATATGTGATTCTCTATTGTCATGGGGGCGGTTACTCTACGGGCAGCAGTCTCTATGCAAGAACGCTGACGACCAAACTGGCCACTTCTACTTCCATGGATGTGCTCTGTTTCGATTATAGGCTTGCGCCGGAACATCCTTATCCGGCGGCAGTGAAGGACGCCATGCAGGTGTGGAATTATCTGATGCTCTTAGGATACGGGGCAAGGGACATTATCCTGGCAGGGGATTCCGCAGGCGGCAACTTAGCGCTTTGTCTGGCTTTGCAGTTAAAGAAGGAGGGACGTCTTATGCCCCGTGGTCTGGTGCTGATGTCGCCTTGGACAGACCTTACGGTTTCTGGGAAATCTCATGTCACGAAGGCGGAGATCGATCCGGTTTTGAACGCAGAGTATCTGGAACGGATGATTGTCAACTATGCGGATGGACAGGATCTTACCGATCCTATGATTTCACCGCTTTTTGGTGATTATGAGGGATTTCCGCCTACTTATATTCAAGTGGGGAGCAACGAAATTTTACAGGATGATGCGGTCATGCTCTATAAAAAGCTGTTGAAATCCAATGTTTCGGTGAAGCTGGATACGTTCCGGGGGATGTGGCATGTGTTCCAGATGTCTCCCTTTAAGACGGCTTATGAGGCCATGGATAAGAATGCGGAATTTATCTATGATATCTGCCGATGATATGTAGCAAATTCCTTCGGAATTAGCTACTCGAGGACTGCTACGCAGCCTCGGAATGTGCGGCAGGGGAATTTGCCTCTCGAGGAATGCTTTGCATCCTCGTGACATGCGGTGGAGGGGAATTTGCCTCTCGAGGAATGCTTTGCATCCTCGTGATATGCGGAAGAGGGGAATTTACCTTTTTTTTGGAATAGGAAAAGGATTCCGGCGTTTTAGGGAGAATAATAGTAGTAGACGGTTGTTTTTTGATAGAAAAGAAAGGCATACCTATGAATATACGGGAAAGTTTGGAACAGTGGGAGAAAGAGTATCTAAGTCCCTATGCCATGCTCAGTATGAATTCCAAGGGGAGGCTTAAGGAGGAAGAACAGTGCGATATCCGGCCGGTGTTTCAAAGGGACAGGGATCGGATCATACATAGTAAGTCGTTCCGGCGTCTGAAAGATAAGACGCAGGTGTTTTTGACGCCGGAGGGGGATCATTACAGAACCCGTCTGACGCATACGCTGGAAGTCAGTCAGACAGCCAGGACCATTGCCAAGGCTTTGCAGCTGAATGAGGATCTGGTGGAAGCGATCGCCCTTGGTCATGATCTAGGACATACACCTTTTGGACATGCAGGGGAACGGGCGCTTGACCGGGTATGTCCCTATGGATTTAAGCACAATGAACAGAGCGTGCGGACAGTGGATATGTTGGAAAAGGATGGAAGAGGCATCAATCTGACGCATGAGGTACGGGACGGAATCCTGAATCATCAGACTTCTGGGATGCCTGCGACTTTAGAGGGAAAAATTGTCCGGCTGGCCGACAAGATTGCGTATATTCATCATGACATGGATGATGCTGTTCGGGCGGGGATTTTGAAGGAGGCGGATGTGCCCAGGGAGATAGGTTCTGTGATTGGCTACAGCTGTGGGCAGCGCCTAGACTTTTTTATTCATAATATTGTGACGAACAGTCGGGATAAGGACGATATCTGTATGTCGCCGGAAGTGGCGAAGGCGATGCAGAAGATGCGGGAATTTATGTTTCGGAATGTCTATAAGAATCCCGTCGCCAAGAGCGAGGAAGGGAAGGCGGAGAATTTGATCATCACTCTGTATGAATATTATTTGGTGCATACGGAGAAACTCCCCAATTTCCTGTTCCGGCTTTTGGACGCGGGAGAACCGCTGGAAAAGATTGTATGCGACTACATCAGTTCCATGACGGATCGGTTTGCCATTGCGCAGTATGAGAGGATATTTATTCCGAAAACGTGGCATGGCTGATGGATATTTATATATAGGAAGGGATAAGATGCGTTATCCGGATGAACTGATCGAAGAGATCAGAATGAAAAACGATATTGTGGAAGTGATTTCGGGCTATGTACGGATGCAGAAGAAGGGAAGCAGTTATTTCGGGCTGTGCCCGTTTCATAATGAAAAGTCTCCCTCTTTTTCCGTATCTCCGGGCAAGCAGATGTATTATTGCTTTGGATGTGGCGCGGGCGGTAATGTGATCACTTTTCTAATGGAATATGAAAACGCAACCTTTCAGGAAGCAGTTAAAATGCTGGCGGACCGGGCTGGCGTGTCTTTGCCGGAAGTGGAATACTCGGAGGAGATGCGGCGTAAGGAAAGCAGGCGGACTAAGCTTTTGGAGGTCAATAAGGAGGCGGCTAGATATTACTATTATCTGCTGCGTTCCGACAGAGGGAAAATAGGCTATCGTTATTTGGCAGGCAGGGCGCTTTCGGATGAGACCATGAAAAAGTTTGGCTTAGGTTATGCGGACGGTGCGGGCTCCGACCTGACGGCCTATTTAAAGTCAAAGGGATACGCGGATGACCTGATCACGGAGTCGGGACTTACAGGCTTTGATGAGAAACGGGGCGTTCACGATAAGTTTTGGAATCGCGTGATGTTCCCAATACAGGACGCTAACCACAGAGTCATAGGATTTGGCGGCCGTGTTATGGGGGACGCCAAGCCCAAGTACTTAAATTCGCCGGAGACAGCGATTTTTGATAAAAGCCGTAATCTGTACGGGTTGAATTTTGCCAGGACTTCCAGAAAGGGTAATATGATCCTGTGCGAGGGGTATATGGACGTGATAGCCATGCATCAGGCGGGGTTCACCCAGGCGGTGGCTTCTCTGGGAACGGCTTTCACGGCAGGACAGGCTACACTTTTAAAACGTTATGCGGATGAGGTGCTTCTGGCATACGACAGTGATGGTGCCGGTACCAATGCAGCGCTTCGGGCGATTGGGATATTGCGGGAGGCAGGACTGCGGGGGCGCGTCATAGACATGCAGCCTTACAAGGATCCGGATGAATTTGTCAAAAACTTGGGTGCAGAGGCATTTCAGGAGAGGTTGGACCAGGCGCAGAACAGCTTCTTCTTTGAATTAAAGATTCTGGAGCGGGATTATCAGATGGACGATCCGGAGTCCAAGACAGCGTTTCACCGGGAGATCGCCAAGAAGTTGTGCGGTTTCGAGGAAGAGGTGGAACGGGAGAATTATATAGAATCTGTGGCGAGACATTATCATATCGGTTATGAGAACCTGCGAAAACTGGTGAGCAGTTATGCGGCCCGTACCGGGTTAGTCAAACCGGTGGAGAGGCCAAAGAGTACGGTCTCTTCCAAACCCAAACCACAGGATAATATCAAAAAGTCGCAGCGGCTGTTATTGACCTGGATTGTGGAAGAACCCAAGGTGTATCCGAAGATAAAGCCTTATATCCGGGCGCAGGATTTCACCGAGGAACTTTACAGGCAGGTGGCGGACAGGCTGTTTGCGGGACTGGAGCAGGGGGAATTTAACCCGGCATCTATCATCAGCGCCTTTGAGGAGGAAGAGGAGCAGCGGGCGGTAGCAGAACTGTTCAATACGAAACTGTCAGAACTTACCACGGATCAGGAGCGGGAGAAGGCTTTCCGTGATATCGTATATGCGGTGAAGAAGAACAGTTTTGATTATTATTCCGCCAGAATGGGCTCGGATATGGAGGCGTTAAACCAGGTGATTCAGGGCAAAAAAGAACTGGAAGAACTTAGCAAAACGCATATTTCCCTGCAATAAGGGTAAGATAATCGAAAAAAGGCGTAAGTTCAGAGAGTGACAGTATTTGAAACATAGGAAGGATGGACCAATTAATGGACGAAAACGTACAGGCAAAGTTTGAGGAGCGTTTAAAAGAACTCCTGGCTATTGCAAAGAAGAAAAAGAACATTCTGGAATATCAGGAGATCAATGATTTTTTTGCGGACATGTCTTTGGAGGAAGAGCAGTTCGACAAGATTTTGGAGACACTGGAACAGAATAGTGTGGATATCCTGCGCATTACCGAGGATGATGATGTGGACGATGAGGAGATCATTCTGACGGAAGAGGACGATGTGGACGTGGAAAATCTCGATTTGTCTGTGCCGGATGGCATCAGCATCGAGGATCCGGTCAGGATGTATCTGAAAGAGATCGGTAAGGTGCCGCTTTTGAGTGCGGAGGAAGAGATTGAACTGGCCAAGAAGATGGAGATGGGCGATCTGGAGTCCAAGCAGCGTCTTGCGGAGGCTAACTTACGTCTGGTGGTCAGCATTGCGAAGCGCTATGTGGGGCGCGGCATGCTCTTTTTGGATCTGATCCAGGAGGGAAATCTGGGATTGATCAAGGCGGTAGAAAAGTTTGACTACCGCAAGGGATATAAGTTCTCTACTTACGCTACCTGGTGGATCAGGCAGGCCATCACCAGGGCTATTGCCGACCAGGCGAGGACCATTCGTATTCCCGTGCATATGGTGGAGACCATCAACAAGCTGATCCGTGTGAGCAGACAGCTTTTGCAGGAACTTGGAAGGGAACCTACCCCAGAAGAGATTGCGGAACAGATGAATATGCCGGTGGAACGGGTGCGCGAGATTCTGAAGATTTCTCAGGAACCGGTATCCTTAGAGACACCCATCGGTGAGGAGGAAGACAGCCATCTGGGCGATTTTATTCAGGATGACAATGTGCCGGTGCCCGCGGACGCTGCCGCTTTTACCTTATTAAAGGAACAGCTGGTGGAGGTGCTAGGCACCCTGACGGAACGGGAACAGAAGGTATTGAGGCTAAGGTTCGGGTTGGATGACGGACGGGCGCGGACGCTTGAGGAAGTGGGGAAAGAATTTAATGTAACCCGTGAGAGAATCAGGCAGATTGAGGCCAAGGCGCTGCGGAAACTGCGTCACCCCAGTCGAAGCCGTAAATTAAAGGATTATCTGGACTGATGCGGCCAGAGATGTTATCGAAGAGATTGCAGACGGTGGCCGATATGGTGACCAGGGGAAACCGTGTCTGTGATGTGGGATGTGATCACGGATATGTTTCCATCTATCTGGTAAAGCAGGGCATCAGTCCGGGCGTTCTGGCCATGGATGTGCGAAAGGGCCCGCTTAGCGCCGCAAAAGAACATGTGGCTGAGCAGGATTTGTCGGATCTGATTGAGACAAGATTGTCAGATGGTTTACATAACTATAATATTGGAGAAGCCCAGTCTCTCATTTGCGCCGGTATGGGCGGCAGATTGATGCGGCAGATTCTGGAAGAGGAGAAAGACAAGGCAGATTCTTTCCGGGAACTGATCCTACAGCCTCAGTCTGAGATAGAAGAGTTTCGGTGTTTCCTGCGGGAGAATGCTTATCTGATTCAGGATGAAGAGATTCTTGAGGAAGATGGGAAATTCTATCAGGTGATGCGGGCAGTGCCGGCGGAAAGGCAGAAGGCCGGAGCTGAGACAGTGCTGGCGGGAAGGCAGACAGCAGCATTTGAGGCAATGATGTTGGAAAAGCAGACTGTCGGAGAGCCTGGTACGGTGTGCAGTGGGAACGAAACGGTTACAAGGATTAGATGGACTACAGGGCAGCAGGTATTGCCAGAAGATAAGTTATGTAAACTTGAGAATCGTTATGGCCCTGTGAATCTTAATAAAAAAACGAGTGTTCTTTTATCCTATTTGTCTCGCGAAGAACAGATTTACATGGAAATCCTTGAGAATCTGCGACAGAACGGTTTGTCAGATGAGAGGAGAAAGACAAGGTTTGCGCAGGTGAAAGCATTACTGCGAGATTGCCGGAAAGTATTGGCTTTACTATATGGATGAAATTATTCTTTGCCATTCGGTTTATATCATTTTGGATGTTGTTAGTTAACATAATATTTTTCAAACGCGGAAGGAGGACTTGCCAATGGTTACGATCAAAATCAATGGGAAAGAGAGGCTCTATGAGGATGGTATCAAGTATGAGATCATAGCGGAGGAGCATCAGAATGAGTACGTGAGTCAGATTGCCCTGGTGACGGTGAACGGCAAGATCCGGGAACTGATGAAGCGTGTGGACAGGGATTGCGAACTGGAATTTATTACCTGTTCGGATCAGATCGGTCATAAGACTTATGTAAGAACGGCAATTATGTTGATGTTAAAAGCTATTAAAGATGTGGCCGGTATGGAAGCGGCCGCCAATGTGAAGGTGGAGTTTGCCATTGGTGCTGGCTATTACTGTGCGTTTAGAAACGGTCTGCAGATGGACGAGAAGACCATCGAGAGAGTGAAAGAACGTATGGGCGAATTGGTGGATATGGATCTTTTGGTGACCAAGAAGGCTTATCCGGCGGATGAGGCGGTGGCGCTTTTTAAGGAGAACGGCATGATGGATAAGGTGTCTTTGTTCCGTTACCGTAGAAGTTCCAATATCAATGTTTATTGTATGGGTGATTATTATGATTATTTCTATGGTTATATGATGCCCAGTACCGGTTATATCAAGAGTTTTGACCTCTTTGCCTATGAGGAGGGCATTATCTTACTTTTGCCGGAAAAAGAAGATCCGGAGACGTTGCCAGAGTTCGTGCCCAGGAAGAAATTGTTCCAGACACTGATGACCACAGGGGAGTGGGGCAAAGACATCGGGATTGATACGGTGGGTGATTTGAACGATCAGATCTGTCAAGGCAGCATCTCCGAAATGATTCATGTGCAGGAAGCGCTGCAGGAAAGGCGCATCAGCGAGATCGCCAGGGATATTGCAAGGCGGGAAGGTGTGAAATTTGTGATGATAGCTGGTCCTTCTTCATCGGGCAAGACCACCTTTTCCCATAGATTGTCTGTCCAGCTGCGCACGTATGGCTTAAGGCCGCATCCCATTGGATTGGATAACTATTATTTGGATCACGATAAAACGCCCTTGGATGATGCAGGCAATCCAGACTTTGAGTGTTTGGAAGCCCTGGATGTGGAGCAATTTAATAAGGATATGACAGATCTTCTTATGGGTAAGACGGTACAGCTGCCTACCTTTAATTTTAAGACGGGTAAGAGGGAGTACAGCGGTAAGGAGACGGTTCTTGGCAAGGAAGATATTCTTGTGATCGAGGGGATACATGGACTCAACGAAAAGATGTCCTATTCCCTGCCGGTGGAGAGTAAGTATAAGATTTATATCAGTGCGCTCACGACATTGAATGTGGATGAACATAACAGGATTCCTACCACAGACAACAGGCTTTTGCGCCGGATGGTGCGGGATGCCAGGACAAGGGGAACTTCGGCGCAGAGAACGATTGCCATGTGGTCATCGGTCAGACGGGGTGAGGAAAAATACATATTCCCCTTCCAGGAAGAGGCGGATGCCATGTTTAATTCCGCGATGCTTTATGAACTGGCTGTGCTCAAACAGTATGCGGAACCCTTGCTTTTCAGTATAAAGAAAGGGGAACCGGGGTATTATGAAGCCAAGAGACTTTTAAAATTCCTCGAGTATTTCCTAGGTGTCAGCAGTGAGGAACTGCCTAAAAATTCCTTGTGTAGGGAATTTGTGGGTGGAAGCTGCTTTGACGTTTAATAAGTAGAACAAATGATCGCGGCTGCACAGACGAAAGGGTGCAGGTGAGGAAAGTCCGGGCTTCATAGGGCAGGATGCCGGATAACGTCCGGTGGAGGCGACTCCAAGGCCAGTGCAACAGAAAAGAAACAGCCCCGCAGTTTTTGCTCAGGCAAGGCTGTGGTGAAGCCGTGAAGCGGCTTTGGGACTTCCACGAATGTGGAAGTCCACGGTTATGGTGGAATGGCAGTGTAAGAGACTACCGCTGCCCCGGTAACGGGGCAGGCTGTGTAAACCCCATCCGAAGCAAGACCAAATAGAAAGCGATAGGCCGGCCCGGTCTGCTTTCAGGTAGGTCGCTTGAGGTCTTCGGCAACGAAGATCCTAGATAGATGATCATTCGCGACATAACCCGGCTTATCGTTCTGCTTATTTTCAGACAGATATAGGAAATCAAAGGCACAGGGCACAGGAAGCAAAAAGTTCTTCTCCTGAAAAGAGGAGAAAACGGGTGTTTCTTGTGCCCCTTGCAATGGAAAGAAATGATCGTGAGTTTAGTGGAGGTACGGCTGCAGTATGTGGAGTAAAAGCGGCGTGAAAAATAAAATAATATATGTTATTATATTTGCGCTGTATCTGTTCTGTATACCGCAGCCGGTGCAGGCAAAAGAGACTTCCCTGCCGCCACATCTGATCCAGGCTGTGAATGATCAGGATATTTATGAGGGATTAGTGGCGCTAGGTTTTCTGGAGTGTGAGACGCTTGAGGAAGAAGATCTGCCCAGGGCTTATGAAATCGTGAAAGATTGTGTAGTGCGGGTAAATATGGGGAACGCTTATGGCAGCGGCGTGATATGGCAGTTCACAAATGATTCTGTGATCATTGCTACCAATGAACATGTGTTAGAATATTGGGATGATATGCTGGGATTTATTTATTTTTCCGAAGGATATTTTGTCAATGCCAGGGTGCTTGGCATTTCCGATGTTTATGATGTGGGCTTCCTTGTAGTGGACAGGGAAGAACTTGGATATGAGGCATTGGAGTCGCTATGTCATGTGAATAAGGATGAGACGGCTTTTGAGAACCTGTCGGCGGGCGATGATATGTTCTGTGTGGGAGCGGGCAGGGAGATTGGCGATGTGGAATATCATGAGGGTACGATAGAGGATAAAATGATATATATAGATGACTTTAACAACGAAATGTTGTATGGAAACAGCTATGCCAGGGCAGGAATGTCAGGCGGTGGTGTTTTTGACGGTTATGGGCACTTTATCGGTATGCTCACCGGTGGAACACTGAGAAACGAGATTGCGGCAGTGCCGCTTCCTTTTGTGGTGGATGCCTGGGAGGAAGTGTCAGGGAGCACGGCTTTGGAATGAGGATGGGGATGGAACGGGAAGATAAGATCAGTTTTCAGGTAAAGGAACATGGAATCGTGTTGGCTGGTGGGATTTTTGTGATCGGATTTGTTCTGTTTATCTTGGTGATGGGACTTCGTTATCCATCGGCAGGCGGGAACCGGCCGGTGTTTGTTACAACCTTGGCTGCTATGCTGGCTTGTGGGATTCTGGTGTGCGTCATGTATTTTCACCGCCGCTTGATAGTGGAGGAAATGAGAATATATTATGTTAACTTTCGTGGAAAGAAAAAGGAATTTTCCTTGAATGATATCGGATATTGTAAGTTGGGATTATCTGGGAATAAGAAGGAACCGCATGCGGAGTCTATCATAGTCTATGATTTGATGGGAAAGAAGTTATGTAAACTCGAAATGAATATGACGGGCGCCCGGAAGTTCCTGCAGTATCTGTTGGATAATCAGGTTAAGATAGAATGGGCGGAAGCTGGAAAAGAACCTCTCAGTGTCAGGGAGCCGGAACTTATGGTAAAGACAGTCTGCCGGGAGGAGATTGGCAGGCATACGGAGGCATTTTATGAAATGATCAGTCCGGTTTTCAGCGACTGGGAGAAGCAATATCAGCGATTTGACGCGCACTGGGAGTTTGGATTTGTAGAATATGCGCAGGAGGAGATCACAGCCCAGAAGGATATGTGGCAGTGGGAGAGCACAGTGCAGGCAAATAAGGAAGATGAATTGCCGGAGGACTATATTTGTATTGTGGAGGCCTATTTAAAGAGAGGGGAAGAGTATGTTATGAACCGAAAGGGATTTGTGACAGGATTTGTCATTCCCTATATCTGGCAGAATCAATCCTATCAGATCGGGGAAAGCAGGAGAATCCGTAAGATGGATGAGACCTATTTGCTGGAACGTCTGGCAATCCGTCTTCGGCTGATGGCGGAGGAACTTCCCAGACATTCCTATCATATGCAGGCACTTACTTTCGGTCATAAACTGCAGAAAAAAGCAGGGGAACTTTCGAAGACATGATAGAAATAAGAAAAAGACAAGTGAGGGAATGTAAAATCGAGGATATACCTTTGTAATAAAATGTGGTAAAATAAACAGGATGGGTATTTTTAAGCGGTTATAGCAGATGAGAGAGAAAGGGGATTGCCATGGCATTGTTTCAGATTAGTAATGAAAAGATAACCATACAGGTGGATAGCCTGGGAGCGGAACTAAAGTCACTGAAAAGTGTGGCACAAGGCAGAGAGTATATGTGGCAGGCTGATCCTGCTTATTGGAAGAGAACTTCACCGATTTTATTTCCTTTCGTAGGCGGCTTGAAGAATGGCGTCTATCGAGCAAAAGGCGGGGAATTTTCCATGTGTCAGCATGGATTTGCCAGGGATATGGAGTTTCAGTTAAAAAGCCAGGTGGCCACGGAGATTTGGTTCCGACTGGAATCCAATGAGGAGACACTGGCAAAATATCCTTATCCTTTCGTATTGGAGATTGGCTATGAACTCGCAGACTGTACGGTCGTGGTAAAATGGCGGGTAAAGAATCCGGGACAGGAAACCATGTATTTTTCCATCGGCGGGCATCCGGGATTTCTGTGTCCCATTGATGTGGACAGACAGCAGACGGAGTATCAGATTTTGTTTGACAGGAAGGACCAGGTGGTAACCTCCTGTATTGAGAATGGATTGGTAAATGGCCAGACAAACATATATAAGTTGCAAGAGGGAAAACTGCCCATCACGGAGCATCTGTTTGACGGCGATGCATTGGTCATCGAGAATCATCAGGCGCAAAGCGTGGCGTTGGCAGGTCCCGATGAAAAGGCATATTTGACGGTGGAATTTGATGCACCGTTATTCGGTGTCTGGTCCCCGCCGGGAAAGAACGCGCCTTTTATCTGCATCGAACCCTGGTATGGCCGGTGCGACAGCACGAACTTTGCAGGAGAATTAAAAGAACGCGAGTGGGGACAGGAACTTTTGGCAGGCGCTGAATTTACCGCAGGGTATAAGATTACAATCTCATGAGAGACGAAGGAGGGAGTATATGGCACCGATAGTACAGTGTATGGGGCTGACTAAGACCTATGGGCGAAAGATAGCCCTCAATCAGATTTATTTAAATCTGGAACGCAGCAGGATCATCGGGCTGCTGGGGCCTAATGGGAGCGGAAAGACCACCCTCATTAAGATTATGAATGGATTGCTTAAGCCAACGGCCGGTGATGTATTGATCAATGGACAAAGACCGGGTATTGACACGAAATTCCGGATATCCTATCTGCCGGAGCGGACTTATCTGAATCCGAGCATGAAAGTGATCGAAGTGGTTCAGTATTTTCAGGACTTTTATCCGGATTTTCGGATGGACAGGGCCTATGATATGTTGTCGCGGTTACAGATCCAGCCTAATGAGCGGCTGAAAAACCTTTCCAAGGGTACGAAAGAAAAGGTGCAGCTGATCCTGGTCATGAGCAGGGATGCGGATCTGTATATTCTGGATGAGCCCATTGCCGGTGTGGATCCGGCTTCCAGGGATTATATCCTGCACACCATTGTCAGCAACTATAACAGGAACGCTTCCATCCTGCTGTCTACGCATCTGATTTCGGATGTGGAGAACATACTGGATGAGGTGGTGTTTATCAAATATGGAAGTATCGTACTGCAGGCCGGCGCAGAACAGATCAGGCAGAACGAACACAAGTCCATAGATCGTTTCTTCAGGGAGGTGTTCGCATGTTAGGAA
Organism: uncultured Lachnospiraceae bacterium; assembly: GCA_946554445.1. Classification (GTDB taxonomy): domain Bacteria; phylum Bacillota; class Clostridia; order Lachnospirales; family Lachnospiraceae; genus UBA3282. Next base: position 15,856 of record CAMNSD010000011.1, read on the forward strand.
AATTGATGAAATATGAGTGGAAGGCCACCTGGAAGTTTTTGTGTATAGCGAACTTGATGATCGTGGTGATGACGATTATTGCGGATATCACTGTAAAACTGGACTTTTTTGCTTATGACAAAGACACCATGCTGCAGTTCATAGCAATGATGGTGATGATGACTTATGTGTTGAGTATGTTTGCAATGGTGGTAGGCGTGGCAATCTTTCTGGTGTATCGCTTTTATACATCCACCTACAGCGATCAGGGATATCTCTTACATACACTGCCGGTAGATAAGCACCATATCATTATTGCCAAAGTGCTGGTGAGCGCGCTGTGGATTATTCTGTGCGAGGCGGTGATGTACCTGTCGGTGGTTGTGTTGATCGCATCGAATGGTGAATTGCTTGAAACAATAACGGACAGTATGGACGTGATCATATCCCTGGCGATTGCCGAAGATGTACAGCTGAAGGGATTTGCGATAGTTATGACTTTTATCGCGCTGTTGTTTAGTCTGTTCGCAAAACTGTTGAAGGTGACCGCATGTATCTCCCTGGGACAGCTTTCTGCGAACCATAAGCTGTTGTTCTCAGTGTTGTATTATTTTGGCATCTATGTGGTACAGAAAATCTTTACGGGGTTTTATTTTGTCTTTACAGTTGCGATGATTAAGAATGACAGCTATGAGATGGATATGTACGGCTGGGAGAGCATGTTGGTTTCGGGCATCATATATAGTGTGGTGTTCTATCTGATCACTTGGTATGTGATGGATAAGAAGTTGAATTTGGAGTAAGATGCTGCGTTGCCATTGAACGTAACATGATGCTTAAGGATTTTTAGATGAATCTTCTGAGATTTGAAAAAGGTAAGAAAGGCAAGGTGTAATCATGACAAAAATTGATATCGTCTCCGGATTTCTGGGAGCCGGCAAAACCACATTGATCAAAAAACTGTTACAGGAAGCACTGGCGGATACGAAAGTGGTGCTGATCGAGAATGAATTTGGTGAGATTGGCATTGACGGCGGTTTCCTAAAGGAGGCCGGCATCGAGATTAAGGAGATGAATTCGGGCTGTATCTGTTGTTCCTTGGTGGGGGATTTTGGCACTTCTCTCAGAGAGGTATTAGATACCTATACGCCGGAGCGGATTTTGATCGAGCCCTCAGGTGTGGGGAAGCTTTCCGATGTCATGAAAGCGGTGCAGGATGCCATGGCGGATAGGAATGTGGCGTTAAACAGTGCGGTAGCTGTGGTGGATGCCTGCAAATGTAAGATGTATATCAAGAACTTTGGCGAGTTCTTTGTCAATCAGATTGAACATGCTGGCACCATAGTCTTAAGCAGGACAGATAAACTGAGTGAGGAGAAACTGGCGGCCTGTGTGGAAATGGTGCGGGAGCATAATGCGAAAGCGACCATTATCACCACTCCCTGGGATGCGTTGGACGGTAAGGACATCCTGGAAACCATTGAAGGAGCCAAGGATCTGGAGGCGGAGTTGATGCGGGAAGTGATGGAGATGCATGAGGAGCATCACCACGATCATGAGCACGAGGAAGATCACGAGCACCACCACGATCATGAGCATGAGGAAGGTCACGAGCATCACCACGATCACGAGGATGGACATGAAGGCCACGAGCACCATCACGACCATGAGCATCATCACAACCACAAGGATGGACATGAAGGCCACGAGCATCATTATGATCATGAACACGGAGAACACGAGCACCATCACGATCATGAGCATGGGGAAGGTCATGAGCATCATCACGACCATGAACATGAAGGTCACCATCATCACCATCATCACGCGGATGAGATTTTCACGAGCTGGGGGCTTGAGACACCTTCGGTCTATAGCAAAGAAGAAATCGAGCATATTCTGGAAGAATTGGACAAGGAGGAAGAGTATGGTCTGGTGCTTCGGGCGAAAGGTATGGTGCCTTCCACGGACGGCGGATGGATTTACTTTGACTATGTGCCGGAGGAGAGAAACGTCAGGAGCGGTAAGCCGGATGTGACAGGTAAATTCTGTGTCATCGGCTCAAAGCTGAAAGAGGACAAACTGGCGACATTATTTCAGAAATAGCGGGAAGGAAGTAATCGTATGAAACCGGTCTATGTGATCAACGGATTTTTGGAGAGCGGTAAAACAGAATTTATCACTTATACACTGGCACAGCCTTATTTTCAGATACGGGGGAAGACGTTGCTGCTTCTCTGCGAGGAGGGAGAAAACGAATATGAGGCTGACCTTTTGAAACAGAGCCATACGGAACTGGTGTTGATAGAGGAGGAGGCGGATTTTACGCCAAACAGGCTGATTGAACTGGAGAAGAAATATAAGCCGGAGCGTATCCTCATCGAATATAACGGGATGTGGAACTATAAGGAGATGAAACTGCCCTGGCACTGGAAGATAGAGCAGCAGATCACCACCATTGATGCTTCCACGTTCCCGATGTATTTTACCAATATGAAATCCCTGCTGGCAGAGCAGATTCGTAAGTCGGAACTGATTATTTTTAATCGCTGTGACGGGATACAGGATCTTGGCAGTTATAAGCGTAATATCAAGGCCATCAACCCGAAGGCGGAGATTGTCTTTGAGGATGCCAACGGAGAAATCAATGAGATTATGGAAGAGGACCTGCCTTATGATTTAAAAGCGCCGGTCATTGAATTAGATAACGAGGGTTATGGAATCTGGTATCTGGATTCCCTAGATCATTTAGAGCGTTATGAGGGCAAGACGATTCGTTTTGTGGCGATGGTTTTAAAGCCGGAACAGTTTCCAAAGGGGTATTTTGTGCCGGGGCGCATGGCGATGACCTGTTGTGCGGAAGATATGGCCTTTCTGGGATATGCCTGTGAGTATGAGAAAGCGGATTCTCTGCAGAATCAGCAGTGGGTGCAGGTGACAGCCAGGGTGGAGAAGGAATACTTTGCGGACTATCAGGGGGAAGGACCAATATTACATGCGGTCAGTGTAGAAAAGACCAAAGCCCCGAAAGAAGAGGTCATAAGTTTCGTGTGATGGAAGCGGATAAGGATATACAGCAGATGAAAAAGCGGCTGTTGGAACTGGCCAAGCGTTCTTACAGCCAGAATGTTTATACTTTTACCCCCTTTCTGGGGCTTTCCGAGCAACAGGCTTATCATGAAATCAGCGGACAGTTGTCCTATGCCGGCTGCGGGATGGAGGGCGGCTGTCCTCTTTGTGAACGTAAGATGATTCGGTTTGGGAATGAGGAAAGTCTGGGTTATACGGAGGACTACCCCATTCTTTGTCTGCGGATTGAACCTCTAAATTCCAAATTTGCAGAAATCTTGTCGCACAGGGATTTTCTGGGTGCAATCATGAATTTGGGGATTGAGAGGGATACCGTAGGAGATATTTTTGTGCAGGATAAGATGGCGTATTTGTTTTGTCAGGATGCAATTGCCCCTTATTTGACCGAGCATCTTGAACAGGTGCGGCGGACTAGGGTGAAATGTGTCATTAGCGATATACCGGAACATCTTGTGACGCCTTCGTTGGAGAGCGTGACGGTATCGGTGGCTTCCCCGCGGATCGACGGGGTGATTTCCAAACTCTACAATATGGCGAGAAGCCAAAGCCAGGAATTATTTAGAACTGGCAAAATATTTATCAATGGCAGATTGACGGAGAATGGCAGTTATCTGTTAAAGCCGGGTGATGCGGTGACAGCGCGGGGCTTTGGTAGATTTATTTATACGGGAGAGCAGGGAGAAACCCGCAAAGGAAAGCGCAGGATCTGTGTGGAAGTTTATCGCTAGGAGAGTATTTAGTGTTAGGAGTATGATTTGATGTTTTGCTACAATGGATTTCAATGGTTGTTCTTTTTTTATATGTATTGTTTTTTAGGGTGGTGTTTTGAATCTGCCTATGTATCGTTAAAATCCAGGAAGTTAATAAACAGGGGATTTATGAGAGGGCCTTTTTTGCCGCTTTATGGGAGCGGTGCAATTATGATGCTTGTGGTTTCCATGCCATTTCGGGACAATGTGGTTCTTACATATATAGCGGGTGTTATTGGTGCGACGGCGTTAGAATATGTGACGGGCGTGGTGATGGAAGCGCTCTTTAAGGTTAGATACTGGGATTATTCTAGAAAACCATTTAATTTTCAAGGACATATCTGTCTGAGTTCTTCCATTGCATGGGGATTTTTTACCATTTTGATGACGAGGGTGATACATGCGCCCATCGAGAGGATGGTATTGTCGATACCGGGACGGGTGCTTTCCTGGGCAACGGTCCTTCTTACGATCTATATTGTGGCGGACTTTACGCTTTCCTTCAAGGCAGCTCTGGATTTGCGGGATATCCTGGTCAAGATCGAGAGGGCGAAGGAGGAACTGGAACGTATGAGGCGCCGTCTGGATGTGATTGCGGCTTTCAACAACGAAGAGAAGGAATGGAAGCGGCAGGAGCGGGAAGAACGCAGGGAACTTTGGCTGAACGAGATAACGGATGCTTTGGAGCAACGTTTTGCTGCGATTAAGGAGACGGTATTGAGCGTGCCTACTGCCTATGGAGAAAGCGTGAAAGAAGAAATTGCAGAACTGCGCGGCAGATTCAGCGAGTATCTGGAACGGCAGAAAAATGAAACCAGGCTGTTGGATTTTTATAAAAGGGATATGATTCGGAATAATCCGACAATGGGGTCCAGAGAATATAAAGAGGCGTTTGAGGAATTAAAGAAGATAGCGGACGATAAGAAACGGAAGGATAAAGGGAAAAAATAGATGGCTGTTTTTCCCGCAACCTGCTACAAAGAAATGCTGGATAGGAGTACGTTAATCGGAGACCGTCTGGAAGACGGTTTTTGCGCCAAATGATTAGTCCTCTCCAAGTGGAATATAACGTGCTTTCTTATGCTTGACAGCGCGGATGGAATCAAGGATCTGATCTTCCATTAGTTCCAGATTGCGGGCTTTCCGGCGGAAAAGCGCCAGAAACTTATTGTATACCCAGAAAGAATAGACCAGTATATTGTTGACTTTTCCAAGTTTGGATTTCGTGGTATGGGTATAGTGAAGACCACCAATCATAGTAGGTTTTTTCGCTCGGATATATTCTATCAATTCCGTTTCCGAGGTAATATTTTCTTGTAAAACAGTATAACCGAATCCGGCACAGTCCGGTTTGTGAGAGTCGCTGCCGCCAAAACAGGGCAGGTCAAAACGGGCTGCCAATGTCATGGCGCGCATGTTGGAATCCGCGTCTTCGCAGGCGTTATATCCCTCTATAAAGTCAAATTTGCGATAAATTTCTTCTGATATATTGCCGCGGAGCGTGTTTTTGATACTTAAGAATTTCTCACCGCAGGGATGGGCCGGGCCCAAGATGCCGCCGTAGAGATGTACAATCTCTATGAGAAGCAGCAAGGGTAGTCCTCTTAATTCCAAAATGGGAAGTTTTGCGCCTGTCGGCATGATGATCAGCATGTGACCGGCATTGATGGTATCATACTCAATTCCCTTTAATACAACGAAATCATCAGGCTTTTCAGCCAGTTTTTTATAATAGCGATAGGCTTTATAGGAGTTGTGGTCTGTAATCAACATACCCTGATAGCCTTTTTCTTTTAAGATAGCAATATTTTCCAACAATTCCAGCTTGCCGTCGGGTGAGCCTTCTTTTGTGTGGCAATGCATGTCCAGTTTCATAAAATCCCTCTTTTATTCTAGATTCTCTCTACATATTTTACCCTCTTTTACAAGAAAATGCTACAGATTTTTTTTGTATCTTTTTTCCTGTGCAACCGTTTTTGGGAAAAAGAACGGCATGATTTTTATGTCATAACCTGGACAAAGGTTCATATATTGAGATAAGGGGGAATGCGGATGCACAGGGAAGAGATTTTACGGATGTTTCCTGAAAGGATGCGCGGTAGGTGGCAGGAGACGGCAGATTTGTGTGGGAACCTGCAGGAGATCAGGCTTCGGGTGGGAAGACCAGTGACAGTCATTACTGTGTCAGGGGAAAGATTTGTAGATATCGAAGGGCGGATCGTGGACAGGCAGGAGGCAGGCGCTAGGATTACAGAGCGGGAAATAGAGGAGATTATCCAGCATTTGTGTCAGTATTCTCTCTATGCTTTTGCTGATGAAATCAGACAGGGATTTCTCACAATACAGGGTGGACATCGCGTGGGAATGGCGGGACAGGTTATCCTGGAGGATACGGGACGAGTCAGGAATATAAAATACATACGTTATTTAAATATTCGTATAGCTCATCAGATAAAAGGTGCGGCAGATTCAATACTTCCCTTTCTATATGAAAAGGACAGATTATGCAATACACTTCTAATTTCGCCGCCAGGGTGCGGTAAAACGACCATGCTGCGGGATATGATTAGACAGATATCGGATGGGAGTATGTACGGACAGGGCATGAATGTGGGAGTTGTGGATGAACGATCAGAGATTGCAGGAAGTTATATGGGCGTCCCGCAGAATGATGTGGGGAGCCGGACAGATGTGCTGGATGGGTGTCCTAAGGTGGAAGGTATGATGATGTTGGTGCGATCGATGGCGCCGCAGGTAATTGCCGTGGATGAACTAGGAAGCGATAAGGATATGGAAGCATTACAGATGGCAAGTGGATGTGGCTGCAAGCTGATAGTAACGATTCATGGAAGTTCCCTTTCGGAGATACAGAACAAAAAATACATGCGTTATGTAATTAAAGAAGGGTTGTTTGAAAGATATGTGATATTAAAACGTGTAAATGGAAATTGTGTTGTCGAAGGAGTCTATGACAGAGAAGGGAAACCATGTATAAGATAATGGGATGTTTCTGTATTCTGGCGGGCTGTATGGGACTTGGCAGATTGAAAGTGGGGCAGGAGCGGGAGAGAATCCTACATTTACGGGAATTGATACGCATGATACACAGGATGCAGGACGAGATCAGTTATGGGAAACATACATTGCCGGAAATCTGTCTGATACTTGCTGACAATGTGGACAGCTGGTATGCGCCTTATTTCATAGAGATTCACAGGCAGATGCTGCAAGGAGATGGTACAGGCCTGAAGGAAGTCTGGGAAAAACAGATGACGGCATGTCTAGAAAATCTGCCGTTACAGGAAGAAGAGAAGGATATCATCCGACAGCTGCCAGCCTGTTTGGGATTGCAGGAGGAAAAGCGTCAGGCGCTGGGATTTGAGCAGGCGGCCATATTGTTATCCGGAAAATGTCAAAAAGCAGAGGAAGCTTATGAGAATAGATCGAAAATGATACACAGCGTCAGTATACTGGCAGGATTGCTTTTATCGATTCTGTTATTGTGAAAAGGCAGGTGAGGAGGGTTCATGAATATAAGTTTGATTTTTAAGATTGCGGCGGTAGGTATTTTGGTGACAATATTAAATCAAGTTTTAAAATATAGTGGTAGAGAGGAACATGCCTTCCTGATTAGCTTGGCAGGATTAATTCTTGTTTTAACATGGATTATTCCTTATATTTATGATCTGTTTCTGATGATCCAGGAATTGTTTGCCCTATAGGAAAAAGAGAAAGGCGGAAAACGGTATGGATATGGTTAAGATTGGATTGGTAGGTATTGTGGGCGTCTTATTTGCGGTGTCGATAAAAAGTTACAAAGCAGAGTATGGAATCTATGTCGCTGTCGCCGTCTGTCTTATCATCCTGGAATATATCATTCGTTATTTTATGACCGTGTTGACAGGTATGGAGCAGATTCGGGGATATTTGAATGAAAATTATCAGTTTCTTGCGCTCCTTTTAAAAGCTGTAGGCGCTACTTATGCCTGTGAATTTTGTGCAGGTATCTGTAAAGACGCAGGGTATGGCGGTGTTGCTGGACAAGTTGAGATGTTGGGGAAACTCTATATTCTCACGGTAGGGATGCCGGTGCTTTTGACTTTGATGGAAAATATACAGGCACTTGCTGGATAAGGAGGTAAAAGCATATGGCGGAGGGAGGCGTTGTGTGGGACGAACTGGAAATGGATGCGGTTTCCATGGATTTTAGACAACTGTTTCCTGAATTTACATTTGATGGCAGGGAAGTGTTTGCTCATGTCATGCAGGGAGAGCTGTGGGAAGCTATTAAGATGCTGGGAAATGGAATAACAAGTACAATAGAATATCAGAAAGAAGAATTGAGGATTCTGTTTCTAACCATTATTATTCTGGGAATTGCAGCGGCGCTCTTCTCTAACTTTGCGGATCTTTTCAAGGATCATCAGGTATCTGACCTGGCCTTTTATTTTGTATATTTATTGTTGATTGCGGTGCTTCTTAAATTTTTTACGATGGCGGCTGGTACGGTACAGGAGATTTTGCACGGTGTCACGACGTTCATCCGTCTGTATATTCCTACCTATATGATTGTGGTGGGCAGTACCTCTGGTATTGTCTCTGCTTCTGCATACTATCATTTGCTGCTGACCGTAGTTTATTTTATAGAGTGGGGATATTTGTCGATTCTTTTACCGTTGGTGTACGGTTATGTACTGTTAACGGTCATAAATGGTATTTGGATGGAAGAAAAACTGGGACTTTTGCTGGAGTTGATTGAGAAGGTGATAAGCGGCAGCATTAAAGTGACCTTGGGAATTATTACGGGTTTCAGTCTCTTACAAGCTATGATATCACCTGTTATAGATTCTTTGCAGTCAACGGCGCTTAAGAAAGCGATGTCTGCACTGCCCGGTATCGGAGGATTGACGGAGGGAATGTTTGAAATGGTGGTTGGTTCGGCGGTGCTTGTCAAAAATAGTATCGGTATCTATATTATGCTGGTATTGGTTGTACTATGCGGTATACCGATTTTGAAATTAACCCTATTGTCCTGCGTGGTCAAATTGAGCGCTGCATTGATTGGTATTGTCAGTGATAAACGTATGACGGCTTGTGCTAATCGGGTAGGCGATGGTAATTTGATGCTGTTAAAGATTGTTCTTGCATCCGTGGGAATGTTTATCATTCAGATAGCGATTATCACTTATACGACGGGCAGATATATGATGTGAATAAGCGACGATATGCAGGATAGAGGGCAAAGATGAAAAGAACAGGCGTGGAGAGAGGAGTGTTGTGATGCTTGAATCTATTAAGGAAATAGGAATTTTCATGGTTGCGGCACAGGCAGTCATTCATTTTGCGCCTGGTAGACAATATGAAAAGTACATCAAATTGATATCTAGCGTTATTATATTGTTTTTGTTTATACGGCCCTTTCTTTCTGCTCAGGGAGAATGGGAACAGGAATGGCAGACAAAGATGGAACAGATTATGCAGAAATATGAGGAGGAAGATCTTTGGCAGGAAACGGATAGGCATGTAGAGGATATGGCTGTGGAACAATTGGAAATAGAAATAAAATCTAGATTAAATCAAGCCATTGCAGAGGAAGAATATTATGTGGATTCGGTATCTTTAGATTTTGGGAAGGTCATCATATCTCCAACAGGTAGTGAGGAGAATGTTCCGAAGATTCAGAAAGTAGATGTGGTGATGACCTCAAAAGGAGAGGATGCAATAACATCTGTCATAGTGGAGGATATTGTGGTCGGGGAGGTAAGCGGACAGGAGAATGCAGAGAAGGCTTTGCGGTATCAGGAGATTTTTGCTGAAATGCTTGGTATAGAGCCAGAAGGCGTGGAGGTGACCTGTGTTGGAGGATGGTAAAAAGCTGATTGATAGATTAATGAAAGGAAAGAAGCCGCGCAAAGACCAATGCCTGATTGTAATCCTTCTGGGTATTCTTTTGTGCGTGATTTCCCTTCCTGTTGAAAAAAGTACAACAAAGTCCGGTATATCGGACAATGAAAATGATAAGATGAGCGAACAAAAAAAGTTTGTTACAGACGGGCAGAGTTTGGATTATGTAGAGATATGGGAAGAGAAACTGGAGGAATCCCTTCTATATATAGAAGGCGCTGGTCAGGTAAAAGTTTTGATTACCTTGAAAGAGTCAGAACAGAAAATATTGGCAAAGGACGGTACAGAGGATATGTCGGAGACAGCAGAAGCCGACGCAGCGGGCGGCAGCCGTCGGACAACGCAGAACAGGATAGAGAAGAAAACAATTTATACGGTAGATGAAAGAGGTCAGGAAGTCCCCTATGTGGTCAAGACCATAACGCCGGTGGTGGAGGGCGTGGTGGTGATTGCCCAAGGGGCAGATCAGCCCGAGGTACGTCAGAATATAATCGAAGCAATTCAGGTATTATTTGATATAGACATGAATAAAATAACAATAGTTAAGATGAAAAACAATAATCAGTGAAGGGGAGAAGAAATTGAAAAATATGATCAAGAAGAACCAAATGATGATCACAGCGCTTGCAATCATGATTGCAGTAGCAGGCTATTTGAATTTTGCAGGCACGAAGGTGACAGATGAGGAGATTATGTCTGTGAGCGGGACTGTTACATCGAGCGGCGGTTCCGGTCTTACAAGGGCGGAGGAAGAGTCGGATTATGCTGCGCTGATGGATCTGTCGGAGGAAGATATTGAGCAGGCTTCCGGAGACATTGAGAGTCTTGACGAGGATGTTACCATGGTGGACAGCGGCAGTGTGGATGAGGAACTGGCCGAGGCGTTGGCGGAAGAGCAGATGGATGAAGTGCCGGGAGAGGCAGTATTCACTTCGGCGGGTATGAATTCTGAATTATCAGGTGCTAAACTGCAGAAGGAGCAGACACGGGCACAGAATAAGGAAACGCTGTTAGAGATTATCAACAATGCGAATATTAGTGAAACACAGAAGCAGGAGGCCGTCAACAATATGATTTCTATGACAGATGTGGCGGAAAAGGAGACGGCGGCAGAAATTCTACTGGAAGCTAAGGGATTCAGCGATGCCGTAGTCAGCATCGATGGTGAAAGTGTGGATGTGGTGGTCAATACGGAGGAACTCACGGAGGCGCAGCGCGCACAGATTGAAGATATTGTGATCCGTAAGACTGGCGTCAGTGCGGATGCGATCATCATCAGCACAGTAGATACAGATTAAGGGTGCCAAAAACGGCGGCGTGCTAGTGCGATAACAAGTAGGTGCATTGTAAATGATTTTATGGTACTATATATTCGTATGGCGTTTTACGGCTCTTATCGTACTGTGAGATTATAGCGTATGGAGGCAAAAGATGAAGAGAGTTTTTTTGATTGTATTGGATAGCTTTGGAATTGGAGAGATGGAGGATGCAGAGGCGTACGGGGATAAAGGAACGAATACCCTGCGGTCTGTGTCCTCAAGCTCTGCTTTTTCCATGCCCAATATGGCGGCGTTGGGACTTTTTAATATAGACGGCGTTACCTGCCGGGAAGGCGTGCAGGAGCCACAGGCACGGATTGCCCGTATGAAGGAGGCATCCAAAGGAAAGGATACTACCATTGGGCATTGGGAGATCGCGGGAATTTTATCTTCTCAGCCGCTCCCCACTTATCCGGAGGGTTTCCCGGAGGAGGTTCTGGCAGCATTCAGGCAGGCCACGGGAAGAGGCGTTTTGTGTAACCGACCTTATTCCGGCACGGAAGTAATCCGGGACTATGGCGATGAACATGTGAGAACAGGAGATTTGATTGTATATACTTCGGCGGATAGTGTGTTCCAGATTGCGGCGCATGAGGACGTGGTGCCGGTGGAAACCCTGTATATGTATTGTAGAATGGCAAGGGAAATTCTCCAAGGCAGACATGGAGTGGGAAGGGTGATTGCAAGGCCTTTCACAGGAGCAAACGGTGATTATACAAGAACCCCCAGAAGGCATGATTTTTCTCTGGAACCGCCGGCAGTGACGATGCTGGATCAACTCAAGAACGCTGGGAAAAATGTGATATCCGTTGGGAAAATCAAGGATATTTTTGCAGGTCGAGGGATTACGGAAGCTGTTTACACAAAGGGGAACGAGGAAGGAATTATGAGAACCCTGGAATATTTGGAACGGGATTTTGAAGGGCTATGCTTTGTCAATCTGGTAGACTATGATATGCTTTATGGGCATCGGAATGATATTGACGGTTACGCTAAGGCGCTTACTTATTTTGATCAACAGCTTCCGGAAATGCTTCGCAGGCTGCGGGAAGATGACATTCTGATGATTACGGCGGATCATGGGTGTGATCCGGGATATACGGTGTCTACAGATCATTCCAGGGAACATACGCCGTTTCTGATGTATGGTAAGAAGGTGGAGCCGGGTAATCTGGGCACCAGGGAGACTTTTGCGGATATCGGGGCAACGGTACTTGCCTGTTTTGGGATAGAACCGAAATTTGTCGGAACATCTATGCTGTAAGCATAGTCTGGAGGATAAAAACGTGGGTAATTATGCGGATGAAATTAACAAAAGAAGGACTTTTGCGATTATATCGCATCCGGATGCGGGTAAGACAACCCTCACCGAGAAGTTTTTATTATATGGAGGCGCCATTAATCTGGCGGGCAGCGTCAAAGGAAAGGCTACAGCCAGACACGCGGTTTCGGACTGGATGGAGATAGAGAAGGAGAGAGGTATCTCCGTCACTTCTTCAGTGTTACAGTTTGAGTACGGTGGTTTTTGCATTAATATTCTCGATACGCCGGGGCATCAGGATTTTTCGGAGGATACGTATAGAACGCTGATGGCGGCGGATTCGGCGGTGATGGTCATAGACGCGTCCAAGGGGGTGGAGGCGCAGACGCGCAAGCTTTTTAAGGTGTGTGTGATGCGTCATATTCCCATCTTTACATTCATCAATAAAATGGACAGGGATGCCAACGATACATTTGAACTTTTGGACGATATTGAGAAAGAACTGGGGATTGCCACCTGTCCGATCAATTGGCCCATCGGTTCCGGAAAGAACTTTCAGGGTGTCTATGAGAGAGAGAGTAAATGCGTCATTACTTATTCGGATACGGAGAAAGGAACGAAAGAGGGACATGCCACCAGGATTCCGGTCACGGAGGAAGAAGCGTTAAAAGCACAGATCGGGGAAGAGAACATGGTGCAGCTTCTGGAGGAGATTGAACTTTTAGATGGTGCCAGCGCGCCCTACGATCTTTCGCAGATACAGGCCGGTGATCTGACTCCTGTATTTTTTGGCTCAGCGCTGACGAACTTTGGTGTGGAAATTTTTTTACAGCATTTTCTGAAAATGACGACCACGCCCCTTGCGCGCAAGGCGGATATTGGGCTGATCGATCCGGTGGAACATGATTTTTCCGCTTTTGTCTTTAAGATTCAGGCTAACATGAATAAGGCACACCGCGACAGGATAGCCTTTATGAGGATATGTTCCGGAAAGTTTGACGTGACTGAGGAAGTGCGGCATGTGCAGGGAGGAAAGGTGCTGCGTCTGTCCCAGCCGCAGCAGATTATGGCGGATGAGAGAAAGATTTTAAGCGAGGCTTATGCGGGAGATATCATCGGAGTGTTTGATCCGGGCATATTCGCCATCGGGGATACCATTTGTATGCCCAAGGAAGAGTTTGCCTATGAGGGGATTCCGACGTTCGCGCCGGAGCATTTTGCCAGAGTCAGACAGATGGACACCATGAAGAGGAAGCAGTTCGTCAAAGGAATTACACAGATTGCCCAGGAAGGCGCCATCCAGATTTTTCAAGAGTTTAATACTGGTATGGAAGAAATAATCGTGGGTGTAGTCGGTGTTTTGCAGTTTGATGTCCTCAAATACCGCTTGGAAAATGAATATAATGTGGAGATCAAGTTGGAAAATTTGCCCTATGAACATATCAGGTGGATTGAAAACAAGGAGATTGACTTGGACAAGCTGACGGGAACATCCGATATGAAGAAAATCAAGGATTTGAAAGGGAATCCGCTCTTACTGTTTGTCAATTCATGGAGTATCGGTATGACGCTGGATCGGAATGAAGGTTTGGTCTTATCAGAATTTGGAAGAAATTAACTGACAGATAGGGAGAAATTGTGGAAGGAGGACATAGGCTGATGAAAAGAGCAGGGGTACTATTGATAGGTATGCTGACCTTAACCGGTACATTGGCCTATGCCTGGCATAGGCTGCCCCGTGAGGAGAGCGATTTGTACCGACAGGCTGATCTGGGGGCGGAGCAGACAGAGTATGAGGGATCGGAACAGGTAATCCGTCAGGATGATACGCAGATTCAGGTGTCATTGGAGAATTGCTACGCTTATCAGATGCTTTCCGAGGAAGAGCAGACGGTTTATCTGGAGATTCTGGACGCGCTGGTCAACTTCCGGCAGGAGGTAAAGCTGTCCATTTTTGATAAAGAAAAGATTGCTCATGTTTTTCAGTGTGTGTTAAATGATCATCCGGAAATTTTTTATGTGGATGGGTACAGTTACACGGAATACACATTGGGAGATGTGTTGAAAAAAGTGACCTTTACCGGGACATATCATTTTACGCAAAGTGAAGTGATTGAAAAACAGGCACAGATAGATAGTTATGTAAACCGATGCCTGTCGGGTATGCCGGAAGATGCGGATGAGTATGAGAAAGTGAAATATATATATGAATATTTAATCCATCATACAGATTATGATGCTGCGGCACAGGACAATCAGAATATCTGCTCTGTGTTTATTGAGGGGAAATCTGTCTGTCAGGGTTACGCCAAGGCTACACAGTATCTGTTGAATCAGGCGGATATTTTTGCCACATTGGTGCTCGGCCGGGTGATTGGCGGAGAGGGGCATGCCTGGAATCTGGTGAGGATTGACGGGGAGTACTATTATGTGGACGCTACCTGGGGTGATGCTTCCTATCAGGCGGTCGGGGGCAGGGAAAGTTATCCGGAGGAGAAGATACCGACCATTAATTATGATTATCTGTGCGTGACCACAAAACAGCTGGAATTGACACATACGCTGGATAATGTGGTGGAATTGCCGGAGTGTACTGCTTTGGAAGCCAATTATTATGTGCGGGAGGGCGTTTATTTTACAGAGTGGGATGAGGAACGGCTGGAGCAGATTTTTGCCGATGGTTATGAGAAGGGAAACACTTATGTGACATTAAAATGTGCCGATTATGAGACGTATCGGCAGATGCAGACAGCGCTTATTTTAGAGCAGGGGATTTTTCAGTATCTGGATTGCCCGGATGGCGCAGTATCCTATACTGACAATGAGAAGCAGTACAGTATGAGCTTCTGGCTTTAAACGGAATAGGGCTAGGCAAAAAACAGAAATTTTGATATACTTAATCCAAATGAGAGAAAGGTATGGTTATTGCTTATGGAACAGGAAACAACCAAAAATTCGTATGTGTTGAATGAAGATGAAAAATTCGGAACGGTTAAGATCGCCGATGATGTAGTGGCTATGATTGCTGCCCTGGCGGCCACAGAGGTGGATGGGGTGGCGTCTATGGCAGGCAATATGACTAATGAACTGCTTAGCAGAGTAGGCGTCAGGAGCCTTTCTAAAGGCGCCAGAGTGGATGTAACAAACAAGAAAGTTAAGGTGGAACTTGCTATCAGTATGGAGTACGGATATAATATCCCGGCTACCTGCCAGCGTGTTCAGAACAGGGTAAAGACGGCCATAGAGAACATGACTGGTTTGGAAGTGTTGGATGTGAATATCCGTATTGCAGGAATTAATGTGACCAAAGACAAATAAGGCGGAGCTAAAAAGATATGAGCAGAAGAGAGTTGCGGGAGCAGATTTTTATGCTGCTGTTTCGTGTGGAATTTAACAGAATGGAGGATATGCCGGAGCAGGAACAGCTCTTTTTTGAGGATGAACATGCGGCGAAGGAGGAAGACGCTGCCTATGTCTCTGATAAGTTCCGGAAAATTTCTGAGAAGCTTTCGGAGATTGACAGCCAGTTAAATGAGAGGACGCAGGGGTGGGATACTACCAGGATGAGCAAGGTGGATTTGACGATCTTACGGCTGGGCGTCTATGAAATTTGTTATGATGAGGATGTGCCTACGGGTGTAGCAATCAACGAGGCCGTGGAACTTGCCAAAAAATTTGGGCAGGATGCCTCACCGGGATTTGTAAATGGTATTCTGGCCAAATTCGCATAAGGCAGGTACTGTTATGCAGAATGTCTATACAGTTGCACAAGTCAATTCTTATATTAAAAATATGTTCACGCAGGATTTTATGTTGCAGTCGATTCGGGTTAAAGGAGAAGTCAGCAACTGCAAATATCACCCTTCTGGACATATTTATTTTACATTAAAGGATATAAAAGGATCCATAGCATGTGTTATGTTTGCTTCCTATCGCAAAGGGCTGACCTTTCGGATGATGGAAGGTCAGCAGGTGGTGGTAAACGGCAGCGTGGATGTCTATGAACGGGATGGCAGGTATCAGCTCTATGCCAAAGAGATCTCTCTGGATGGTGCAGGCGCACTCTACGAACAGTATGAGCGACTGAAACGGGAACTGGAAGAGAGGGGGATGTTTGCGGCCCAGTATAAACAACCGATCCCGCGCTATATCAGGACGCTCGGTGTGGTGACGGCGTCCACAGGGGCAGCAGTGCGGGATATTATCAATATTGCCAGCAGAAGAAACCCTTATGTGCAGATTATTCTCTATCCGGCAATTGTGCAGGGAGAGGCCGCGGTGCCCAGTATTATTAACGGTATCCATGCACTGGAGAGACAGGGTGTGGATACGATTATTGTGGGCAGAGGCGGGGGTTCTATCGAAGACCTCTGGGCCTTCAATGAGGAGGCGGTAGCACAGGCTATTTTTGACTGTAGTGTTCCCATTATTTCGGCTGTCGGGCATGAGACAGACACGACTATAGCGGACTTTGTGGCGGACCTCAGGGCGCCAACGCCTTCGGCGGCGGCTGAACTTGCGGTTTATGATATGGGGCAGCTGCAAGATAAAATGGACGAATACGCTTACAGCATGAGACATCATTTGGGGGTGGTGATTCAACGGGTGCGCAGGGAAGCGGAACAGTATCGGATGAGATTAAAATACGTTAGCCCGGTGAATATGATCCGCATGAAAAGAACACAGGCGTTATCCTTAGAGGAAAGACTGCAAAAGGGCATGGAAAAGCAGTTAGTTGACAGAAAGCATAGGCTTGCGCTCTATGCAAAGCAGATGAAAGGATTGTCGCCCTTGGACAAGTTGTGCCAGGGATACTCCTATGTGGCGGATGCAGAGGGCAGGACCTTGTCCAGCGTGCAGCAGGCTGCCATCGGAGATCAGATTATGGTTTATGTAAAAGATGGGCGGATGAGAGCGTCCGTGACAGAGAAAGAAACGATGGAATTTACTGGAAATGCAGAGGATGTCACAGCGATGGACTAAGAGGGACAATGTAGGGCATTGTTTTGACATGGAGGAGCAGATATGATGGAGAAGGAAGCTGTCAGACAGGAAGATGAGAAAGAACGGTCGTTATCTTTAGAGGAGACTTTTGAACAGATTGAGGAAGTGATCGCTCGTCTGGAGGCGGAGGAGATTACGCTGGAGGAGTCCTTTCAAGAGTATAACAGAGGAATGAAGCTGTTACAGCACTGCAATACAACAATCGATCAGGTAGAAAAAAGGGTACTGCAGATCAACGAAGAGGGTGGCTTAGATGAATTTTAGGGAAGAAATGCAACAGAAGACGGCGCAGATTGAGGAGATGATCAAGAGCCGTCTGCCCGAGGAGGAAGGATATCAACGTACTGTGGCGGAAGCCATGAATTATGCTGCCTTGGGCGGAGGAAAGAGACTGCGTCCTATGTTGATGGCAGAGACTGCGGCCCTGTTTGGTGGTGCAGATGATCGGCTGACATTCTTTATGATGGCTTTGGAGTGTATTCACACGTATTCCCTGGTACATGATGATCTGCCGGCGATGGATGACGACGATTATCGCAGGGGACGTAAGACCACACATATCGTCTATGGAGAAGGCATGGCGGTGTTGGCAGGAGATGCGCTGTTGAATTATGCTTTTGAGACGGCGGCGGCAGCTTTTGACGGTGTATCAGAGTTACAGGACTATCGGAAGATTGCAAAGGCAATGCAGATACTGGCAGGCAAGGCCGGCATCTATGGTATGATTGGCGGACAATGTGCGGATCTTAAGGCAGAGGAATTGGGGGAGAATGTGACCAAAGATATGCTTCTCTATATTCATGAACATAAGACGGCAGCTTTGATTCAGGCGGCGATGATGATCGGCGCAGTCTTGGCAGGGGCAGACGATATGGAAGTTTTACAGATTGAGAAGTGTGCTTACAATATCGGTATAGCCTTTCAAATTCAGGATGATATCTTGGATGTGACAAGCAGTCTGGAAGTATTGGGTAAACCAGTGGGAAGCGACGAGAAAAATAATAAGCTTACCTATGTGTCCATGCATGGTTTGGAGGAGTCTAAGGAACAGGTAAAGGAACTTTCCAAGGAGGCAATCCAGATTCTGCAGTCATTCAGACAGAGAAATCTCTTTTTAGAAGCGTTGGTGGAGCAGTTGATCTACAGAGAAAAATAAGGGGCATACCATGTTATTAGAAAAGATTGAACAGGCAAATGATATCAAGCAGATTGCACCGGAGGATTACGGTGTTCTGGCGGAGGAAATCAGGCAGTTTTTGATTCAGACCATCAGTGTGACGGGAGGTCATCTGGGATCCAATTTGGGGGCGGTGGAACTGACAATGGCCCTGCATTTATTCTTAAATCTGCCGGAGGATAAACTGATCTGGGATGTGGGACACCAATCTTACACGCACAAGATTCTGACGGGCAGAAGAGATGGCTTTGTTAATCTGCGCAAATTTGGCGGTATGAGCGGCTTCCCCAAGCGCAAGGAGAGTGAATGTGATTGTTTTGACACGGGCCACAGTTCCACTTCCATATCGGCGGGGCTGGGTATGGTGAAAGCCAGAGATATCCAGGGCGGCAGCCAGACAATTGTATCTGTAATCGGTGATGGTTCTCTTACGGGAGGCATGGCTTATGAGGCTTTGAATAACGCTTCTCGTCTGGAGACCAATTTTATTATTGTTCTGAATGACAATAATATGTCTATTTCCGAGAACGTGGGCGGCGTCTCGAAATATCTGAATAATATCCGTACAGCGGATACCTATCTGGGCTTGAAAGAGGGAGTCTACAATTCCCTGCATGGTAAATCCAAATACGGAGATAAGGTCGTATCCCAGATTAGGCGTGCCAAGAGCAGTTTCAAGCATCTGGTGGTGCCGGGAATGCTGTTTGAGGATATGGGAATCACGTATCTGGGACCGGTGGACGGTCATAATATTCCCGAGATGGTACATATGTTGAAAGAGGCCCGCAAAGTCAAAAAAGCGGTGATGGTGCATGTCATTACCCAGAAGGGCAGGGGATATGTGCCAGCGGAGCGGCATCCCGCCAGGTTTCATGGAGCGGAGCCTTTCGATATAGAGACCGGGATCCCCAGTTCGCCCAGGATGAAGGCAAACTATACGGATATTTTTTCCACCGTCATGTGCAAACTCGGTCAGCGGGATGAAAAGGTGGTGGCAATCACGGCAGCCATGCCGGACGGCACAGGGTTGAAGCGCTTCCGCAATATGTATCCGGAGCGGTTTTTCGATGTAGGAATTGCGGAGGAACATGCGGTGACTTTTGCGGCGGGACTTGCGGCGGGGGGCCTGAAACCTATAGTAGCCATCTATTCATCCTTTCTGCAGCGGGCTTATGATCAGATCCTGCACGATGTATGTATCCAGAATCTGCCGGTGGTGTTTTGTATAGATCGGGCAGGCTTGGTGGGCAGCGACGGCGAGACGCATCAGGGTATCTTTGACCTGTCTTATCTGTCCTCCATACCGAATATGCATATTATGGCGCCCAAAAATAAATGGGAACTTTCCGATATGATAAAATTTGCACTTGCTTTTGGAGGACCGGTGGCTGTCCGCTATCCCAGGGGAGAGGCTTTTGACGGTTTGAAAAATTATCGGGAGCCTATTGTTTACGGGAAAAGTGAGTCCATTTATCAGGAGAAAGATATCATGCTCTTGGCGGTGGGCAGTATGGTGAAAGTAGCGTTAACCGTGCGGGAACAGTTGATAGAACAGGGGTATGCCTGCTCACTTGTGAACGCTAGATTTGTGAAGCCCATAGATGAGGAGACGATCCGTGATGCCTGCAAGGGACACCGTCTGATTGTGACGATGGAGGAAAATGTGGCCAGCGGCGGTTACGGAGAAAAGGTGAGAGAGTATGTGGACAGCTTAGGCGTTTCCACCCAGGTACTCAGTATCTCAATACCGGACGAATATGTGGAGCATGGTAATGTGGAACTATTAAAACAGGAAATCGGGATTGATGCCCGATCCATTGTGGAAAAAGTCAGCAAAAAGTATAAATCTGTTATGGATTAGTAGGGACCTATGAAGGAAAGATTGGATGTAATTCTGGTCAGACAGGGCTTTGCCCAGTCCAGAGAGAAGGCCAAGGCGCTTCTTATGACGGGCAATGTCTTTGTGGACGGTCAGCGGGAGGATAAGGCTGGCACCACGTTTGACGAGAGTAAGATACGGATTGAGGTGAAAGGAAATCCGCTGCCCTATGTGAGCCGCGGCGGGTTGAAATTAGAGCGGGCGCTCCGGCAGTTTCCCATCACCCTGCAGGACATGGTATGTATGGATATCGGCGCTTCCACAGGCGGTTTTACAGATTGTATGCTGCAAAATGGGGCGGCGAAAGTCTACGCCATTGATGTGGGACATGGGCAGTTAGACTGGAAATTGAGAAGCGATGCCCGCGTAGTTTGCATGGAGAAGACAAATTTCAGGTATGTGACGGATCAGGACATCACGGAAGCGGTAGATTTTGCTTCGGTGGATGTCTCCTTTATATCCCTGACTAAAATATTGATTCCAGCTAGAAATTTGCTTTGTGAAAATGGGCAAATGGTATGTCTGATCAAACCTCAGTTTGAGGCCGGCAGGGATAAAGTGGGCAAAAAGGGCGTGGTGCGGGAGCCAGAAGTACACGCAGAGGTGGTACACAAAGTAGTTGACTATGCCGATATGATTGGATTTACAGTGAGGGGGGTTACCTATTCCCCCGTGAAAGGTCCGGAGGGAAATATAGAGTATCTTTTGTGGATAGAAAAGAGAGCGGCGATTTCGGAAACAGTAAACGCCATGACGGAGGCGGAGGCGCTGGGGGCCCTGCATACAATTCTGACACAGGAGAGCGGTATATCCCATGGACAGGAAATGACAGAGCGTATCCGGCAGGTGGTTGCGGAAGCGCACGATAAGTTGGATGAGGCCAGATAATTGATGAAAAAGTTTTATCTGATTACCAATGAGGGGAAGGATCCTCAGGGTGATACAACGAAAAGAATAGTTGATTACATTGCGCGTCATGGTGGAGAGACGTTTTGTGTCAAAAACGAGAAGCAGGCTCTCATGGATTGCGGCAGGGAGATAGGCTGCGCGTTGGTGTTGGGCGGAGACGGTACTATGCTCCGTGCGGCCCGCAATATGATGGGCAGCGATATTCCGCTTTTGGGGATTAATCTCGGCACGCTGGGCTATCTGGCGGAGGTGGAGAGCGCCCGTGTGGAGGAGGCCCTGGATAAATTGCTGCGGGATGAATTTATTAGGGAAAACCGTATGATGCTTTCCGGCAGGGTAGAGAATCTGGAGGGGGGAGAGGAAGATTACGCCTTAAATGACATTGTGATCTCCCGATGTGGTTCCTTGCAGATATTGACCTTCCATATTTTTGTGAACGGCCAGTTTTTAACGACCTATTGTGCGGACGGTATGATCGTGGCGACTCCTACCGGTTCCACCGCCTATAATCTTTCAGCAGGCGGCCCGATCGTGAAGCCCGGAGCGAAGATGATCCTTCTGACACCGATCTGTCCGCATACGTTGAATACCAGAAGTATTGTGTTTGCACCTGAGGATGAGATTACGATTGAGATTCCACAGGGAAAGGATGGCAGCCGGCAGAGTATGGAAGCAAATTTTGACGGCAGTCATAAGGTGGCGCTGCATACTGGTGACAGGATCATAGCACGCAGGGCGGATAAGACCACAGGGATCTTAAAGTTGAATACGGAGAGTTTCCTGTCGGTACTCCATAAGAAAATTGGAGAAGGATGATAAAGGATACAGGCAAAGCGATGAAAAAGGCAAGACATGAAAAAATCATAGAGTTGATCTCTGCACATGAGATAGAAACCCAGGAGGAGTTGGTGGAACGGCTGCGGGAGAGCGGATATGAAGTCACGCAGGCCACTGTTTCCAGGGATATCAGAGAACTGAAACTCTCCAAAATTCCCAACGGAAAAGGACAGCAGAAATATGTGGCTTTTACCCAGGAGGAGCCTCATCTGGGGGATAAGTACAGCCGGGTGCTCAAGGAGGGGTATGTATCCATGGCGCTTGCCCAGAATTTTTTGATTTTAAAGACGGTGTCCGGTATGGCGATGGCTGTAGCCGCCGCTGTGGACGCTTTGAAAATCGAGGAAGTTGTGGGCTGTATTGCAGGAGACAATACGATCATGATGGCTATGAGAAATGAGAAGGACGCAGAAGCCGTTATGGAAAAGATTGGCCGATTGGTAGCTCGTTGACTATCGTGTCGGTCAGGGTGTATCCGGCATGGCGGTTATAGGAAAATCGTTGCCTGCGATGCATATCATGGCGTATCAGGTATGGACGACTTAGAAAATATTCTAGGAGACGGGGATAAAATGTTACAGAGTTTACATGTGAAAAATCTGGCTCTGATTGATGAGACGGAAGTTTCGTTCACGGAGGGCCTTAATATACTGACAGGCGAGACCGGCGCTGGCAAATCCGTCATTATCGGTTCCATTAACCTGGCGTTGGGCGCCAAGGCGGATAAAGAAATGATACGATCCGGCGCGGAATACGCCTTGGTGGAATTGGTTTTTGAAGTGGAGAAGGAAAGGCAGTGTCGGGCGATACAGGAACTGGAACTTCCCATAGAGGAAGGACAGGTGATCATACAGAGGAAGATTATGCCCAATCGCAGCGTGTGCAAAGTGTGTGGAGAGACTGTGACAGCCAGACAGCTTAAGCAGCTGGCGGAGATACTGATTGACATCCATGGACAGCATGAGCATCAGTCCCTGCTGCAGGCCGCCAGGCAGATGGAGATCTTGGATGCCTATGCGGGAGAGGAACTGGAAGTGCAGAAGATGGCGCTCAAAGAGCGTTATGGACAGTATAAAAAGGTGAGGGAAGAATTACTTTCAAGCGAGGTGGATGAGGAAACCCGCAGGCGGGAGATATCCCTGGCCGAGTTCGAATGTAAAGAGATTGCGGAGGCGGCTCTCACCGTAGGAGAGGATGAGGAGGTAGAGAAAGCCTATCAGAAAATGCTCTACGCTCAGAAAATTAGGGAAGCAGCAGTGAATGTCCATGGTCTGTGCGGTTATGAGGATAACGGCATGGGAAGCCTGATGGGACGCGCCCTCAAAGAAATCCGCAGCGTATCTGCTTATGACGCTGCCCTGCAGGAATTTGAACAGCAGCTTTTGGACATGGACAGCCTGCTCAATGACTACAATAGGGCGATGGCGGAGTATCTTTCCAATCTGGAATTTGACGCGCAGCTTTTTGATGAGACGGAGAGAAGACTCAATTTGCTCAATCATTTAAAGTCAAAATATGGAAATACGGTGGAGGAGGTTCTTGCCTATTATGAAAAGGCACAGGAGACCATTGCCAAATATCAGGATTATGATGCTTACCGAATAGAATTGTCAGAAAAGGCGGATGCTTTGTATCAGGAGGTTTTGGCGCTGTGCAGGGAAGTTTCAAAGCTCCGCGTCAAAAGTGCCGACACCTTATCGGAAGAAATGCGAGGAGCGCTTACGGATTTGAATTTTGACCATGTGGCCTTTCAGATTCAGGTTTCGCCCAATGAGGAGCGGCTGGGAGAAAACGGTTATGACCAAGTAACTTTTTTGATATCCACGAATACTGGGGAAGCATTAAAGGAACTGACGCAGGTGGCCAGCGGCGGTGAACTTTCACGTATCATGCTGGCATTAAAGACGGTGTTGGCTGATAAGGACGAGATCGAGACATTGATATTTGATGAGATTGACACCGGAATCAGCGGCAGGACGGCCTGGAAGGTATCTGAAAAAATGGGAATTTTAGGAAGAGGACATCAGCTGATCTGCATCACCCATCTACCGCAGATCGCGGCAATGGCGGACACCCATTTTTATATAGAAAAACAGGTGGCGAATGACAGATCCATCACGGATATCCGAAAGCTGGAAGAGCGGGAGAGCGTGGAGGAACTTGCCAGGATGCTCGGCGGCGCGCAGATTACGGAGAATGTTTTGAAAAACGCTGAGGAAATGAAAGAATTGGCAAGAAAAACAAAACAATATTAAATTAAAAAATCGGATTTTTCATATACTAGAAAGGACATACTGTAATGTGTGTCCTTTTTCTGTTAAGAAAATAGGAAAGACGAGGAATGGAAAATTGAGCGATTTGATAGATATGACCAAACAACAGGAGAAAAAATACAGAAGCTTTTTATATATTTTGCTCTTTGCCGGGGTGGCGGCACTGATCGTGACAATTTATTTTACCTATTGGAATAAGATTCCTTCTACCATCAAGATTCGTGCTGGCGTAGAACAGGAGCTGAACTTCCGGGTGCCTGTATCGGGGGAGATTTACCGGGTTCCAGAAGAGGCGGCGCAGGTGTCTTCCGTGACGGAATTGGCGGATTCCGAAGTCCTGGAAGCGGAGGATGCGGCAAGAAGTATTCACGTGGATTTTGCACATACGGTCAAAGTCAGGGCAAATGCGATTGATACTTACCAGATGGATCTGAAACTGTTCGGTGTCCTTCCTTATAAAAATGTGGATATCCAGGTAATCCAGGATAAAATGCTGATCCCTTCCGGCATTCCTATCGGTATTTATGTCAAGACCAACGGGGTGTTGGTGGTAGGCGTCGGGGAGTTTGAAAACAGCAGCGGGGAGACGGTATCACCGGCTAAATATGCGCTGCAAAAGGGAGATTATATTCTGGAGATTGACGGGGAAAAGGTGGAGAACAAGAAGCAGTTGATTAGGCTGGTAGAGGAATCAGAAGGGAAAGATATGGTGCTCACCATTAAGAGAAATGATGAAATAACTGATGTTATGATAGAGCCGGATATCAATAAGAGCAGAGAGTGGAAACTTGGAATATGGATACGGGACAATGCCCAGGGAATTGGAACCATGACCTATGAAGGAACAGATCATACCTTTGGGGCGCTGGGACATGGCATTAACGATGTGGATACTTCTATCCTGATGAACCTGGAAGAAGGGGTGTTGTATAAGACAGAGATTGTGGGCATCACCAGAGGCTCCAATGGCGCGCCGGGGGAGTTGACGGGTTACATCGAATATGACAGCGATAATGTGATTGGGGAGATCACCGAGAATACGGCGGAAGGTATTTTTGGAATCTGCGATGAGAGCCGCATGGAGAAGTCAGGTTATGAACCCATTCCTATTGCCCTGAAGCAGGAAATAGAACTGGGGCCCGCACAGATTATCTGCTCTGTTTCCGGTGAACCGGAGTTTTATGATGTGGAGATTGTGGAAGTCAATCTGGAACACGAAAATGTAAATCGGGGAATTGTCATCCGGGTGGCGGACGAGAAACTTCTGACGCTCACCGGGGGTATCATCCAAGGGATGAGCGGCAGTCCCATTATCCAGAATGGAAAACTGGTGGGAGCAGTGACACATGTGCTGGTAAATGATTCCACTAGGGGGTATGGAATTTTTATTGAGGAAATGTTGACGCATTAATTTACAGCATCGGATGATTGTAAAAAATCATTCGATGCTTTTAGATATAAAACAGTATTTTATGGTATTATAAAATAATAGGACAGTATATTGCTAGAAGGCGGGGAGAGAACATGAAAGAAAAGATACATAACAGGGGGACGATTATGAATAACAACACAGAACGATTAGAATTTAGGCTGGGGACTTTTGGAAGAATCATACCGCTGCTCACGGCGGCCGGCGTGATCTTGTGGGCGGCCTGCAGTCAGTCTAATGTGAACGGTTATGTGATAGCTTTCTTTGCAGCGCTGGTTGTGGGAGTGCTTTTCGCAAAAGATGACAAGCGTTATGGAGAGGCTATTGTATATGGATTATGTAAACCAATGTTTGCGGTGATTGTGCTGGCGGTGATGCTGGCAGCGATTTCCGGCAAGCTGATCTCGGCAAGCGGTATGGTACAGACGATTGCAGGGTATGTGGTGGCAATCGGTTTTACGGGCAGATTGTTCGTGGCGGCGGCTTTTCTGATCACCTGTCTTTTGGCCTTTTCCACGGGCACGTCGGTGGGTACTTATTTTGTGGTGATCCCAATCTTGTTTCCTGTGGGCGTTATGGCGGGGGTAGAGCCCCAGTATATGATCGGAGCCATTGTATCAGGGGCGGCTTTTGGGGATAATCTGGGGCCAATTTCCGATACAACGATTGCGTCCTCTTCCACCCAGCACGCAGATTTGGGAACAGTAGTCAGGACCAGGATGCGCTACAGTATCCCGGCGGCGCTGGGGGCGCTTGTGCTTTTCCTTCTCTTTACGAAGACGGGGCATATAGGACTTGTTTTGGAGGGAACGGGGGAGACGGCCGTGCGTCCTTTGAGTCTGGTGATGCTGGTGGTGCCGGTTACCATTGTGGCTTTCTGCCTGATGCGCAGGCATTTGATCGCGGCCCTCTCTTATGGCATTCTGGCAGGAATTGCAGCGGGACTGGTAAGCGGGATTTATAAGGTGGCGGATCTGGTGGCCTTTCCGGGCGGGTTTACCGTGACCGGTCTGGTGACGGAGGCCATCGGCGGGACGGCAGGCACGGTGGCGATGCTGATTGCAGTATTTGCCCTGCTGGGAGTGATGGAAAAGAGTGGTCTGTTTGAGGATGTGGGTGCGATTTTGCAGCGTTTTGCCAAAAACGAGCGGAGTACAGAGGCGACAATTGTGCTTTCCACGGGAATCCTCAGTATGATTACAGGTGTTATTTCTGTGGCGATTGTGGCCTTGGGAGATCTGGTAAATGAGATTGGGGAACAGGCGGGCGTGGACCGTTACCGCAGGGCCAATCTTTTGGACTGTACGGGATGTGTGTTCTGTTTCCTGGCGCCCTGGACAGTGCATTGTGTGATCCCGGCACAGCAGGCAGCGCAGTTCGGGGAGGCATTCTCGGTGGCGCCGGCCCAGATTCCCTTTGTGAACTATTATTCTATCTGTATGCTTGTGATACTGGTGATTGCCATTGTCACAGGCTATGGAAGGCGGTCTCCTGATTCACAGTAATGCGATGCCTAAATGTTTCCCAGACGTATACTGTTGTTCTATAATAATTGTAAGATGAACATCAAGGAACTCTAGAGCAGCAAAAGATGCTGCTTGAGAGTTTCTAAATGTTCCAGAGAATGCCTGAAAACAGGCATTCTCCGCGCGTAGATTTCAGATGTGATACAAAGACATCCGAGTGATTCGTGTGGACACAGTATAGTAAAAGGGGAAAACGGAGGAAACAAATGGAGACTTTAAATGTGACAGCAACGCGGGATCAGGAGCAGTTTTACAGGATCATAAATAATCTGATAAGCACGAATAAGGAGTTCCAGATCATGATCACGGTTCCGTCAGGTGAGGCGGATCAGGAGGCGGTGGTGGTGCCCGCAGTGACAGAGACCGCGGCAAGGGATCTGGAGAAAGATGTGACAGACATGATCCATGAGATCGGCGTCCCGGCGCATATCAAAGGGTATCAGTATTTGCGGGAGGCCATCATGATGTCGGTGACGGATGTGGAGATGCTCGGTTCGATCACCAAGATTCTCTATCCTACCATTGCGAAGAAGTACCAGACCACGCCCAGCCGGGTGGAGCGCGCTATACGGCATGCCATAGAAGTGGCCTGGTCCAGGGGCAGGATGGAGACGCTTGATGCGCTTTTTGGCTATACGATCAACACAGGAAAGGGAAAGCCGACCAACTCGGAATTTATTGCCCTGATTGCGGATAAAATCAGATTACAATATCGCCGTTAAATTTCAAAATAATCCTTTTATTGCCACGTAAAATATTGTATACTATGGTATGAAAGATTTTGTGCTTACCTATATGGGGTGGCAATTTATAACTGGAGGGTTATCATGAAAAAAATCTTATTTGTTGCATCGGAGGGCGTACCTTTTATCAAGACAGGCGGGCTGGCGGATGTGGTCGGATCTCTGCCGAAATGTATTGATAAGGAATATTTTGATGTGAGAGTCATTCTTCCCAAGTATACCTGTATGAAGCAGGAGATGAAGGATAAACTCACATACAAGACACATTTTTACATGGATTTCCACTGGAAAGAGGAGTACGTGGGGATTTTGGAGGCTGAGGTAGACGGCGTGAAGTACTATTTCATTGATAATGAAAGTTACTTCAACGGTTTTCAGCCGTACAGCGACAACGCGCTGTTTGAGATAGAGAAGTATTCATTCTTCTGTAAGGCGGCGTTGTGTATTCTGCCGGTGATTGATTTCAGGCCGGACCTGATTCATTGTCATGACTGGCAGACAGGTCTGATTCCGGTATATTTGAAGGAACGTTTCCAAGGCGGGGAGTTCTACAGGGGAATCAAGACGGTCATGACCATCCACAACCTGAAATTCCAGGGTAAGTGGAGTGTGAAGGAGGTCAAGGAGATTACGGGACTTCCCGGGTATTTCTTTACGGCGGACAAACTGGAAGCCTATAAGGATGCCAATCTCTTAAAGGGCGGTTTGGTGTATGCGGACGCGATTACCACAGTCAGCGATACCTATGCGGAAGAGATCAAGACGGCTTTTTATGGTGAAGGATTAAACGGTCTGTTGTGTGCAAGGTCGGGAGATCTTCGCGGTATCGTCAACGGTATCGACTACGAGGAATTTAATCCGGAGACGGATAAAAATATTGAGTTTAAATATAATGCAATCAATTTCCGCAAGGAGAAGATCAAGAATAAACGTGCTCTGCAGGCGGAACTGGGATTAAATCAGGACGACAAGACGATGCTCATCGGTATCGTGTCAAGGCTTACGGGGCAGAAGGGCTTCGATCTGATCGCCTATGTGATGGACGAACTGTGCCGGGATAATGTGCAGATTGTGGTGTTAGGTACGGGTGAAGAACAGTATGAAAATATGTTCCGCCATTTTGACTGGAAATATCACGGCAAGGTGTCTGCGAATATTTATTATTCAGATGCCCTTTCCCATAAAATTTATGCGGCCAGCGATGCATTCTTAATGCCGTCTTTGTTTGAGCCCTGCGGTTTGAGCCAGCTGATGTCTCTGCGTTACGGCACGGTGCCGATTGTGCGTGAGACCGGCGGTCTGAAAGATACGGTGCAGCCATACAATGAGTATGAGGGAAAAGGTACAGGCTTCAGCTTCACCAATTACAATGCCCATGAAATGTTGGGAACAATCCGTTATGCGGAGCATATCTACTATGACAAGAAGCGCGAGTGGAATAAGATTGTTGACAGAGGCATGGCAGCGGATTTCTCTTGGCAGGTATCAGCGAGAAAATATCAGGAAATGTATGATTGGCTGATTGGATAAAAGAGTAAAAAAGATATTCAGGAAACGGAAATGATCCATGTAGATGGATTGTTTCCGTTTTGTGCGCATAGTTTGACTTTCCGTTTCTGGAAGAGTATAATAAGGCATACTTTCTGTCTTGGAAAGTCCTGGTAAAGAAGATGAAAAGATGAATCATGAAACAAAAAAAAATCAGCGTAAAAAAATATTTTTTCCAATGATAGTTCTTTTTATCTTAACAGTACTGATCATTGTTGGCGCTTTGTTTTATGTCAGGGTCAGTATAGGCATTAACCAGGGAAGTATTGGGTATTGTATGCAGGATGAAAAGCTGTTGGTTTCATGGCAGACGATATCTGACAAGAATAGATACCGCTTTTCAAGATATGAGGAAGAATCGGGAGAATATATTTTTTGTGGTGAGTATGCTGGTGGCAGGGCGGAATTGACAGATATCACGCCGGGGCAGGAACTGACATTAAAGATGCAGGGGGTACGCACACTCCATATATTCGGGTATGACCGGGAGATAATGGGGAAGGCACGTATACTCACGGTAATGCCGGAGAAGATTGCCTGTCCTGTACTGACCAAAACGGCGGATTTAGAGAAGCAGTGCGTAACGATTACATGGGATACAGAGCCGGGTGACAAGTATGAAATCTACCGCATGAACGGAGCGGGAGCTTCGGAATTGTATGCAGAGAGCGAAGCGGGGGAAATCGTATTCAGCATGGAGGATCATGCGGAATTAGCCGGGAGAGAACAGGAAATAGGCGTTGCGGTACGCACAGTGCGACATACGGGTGATTATATGCTCTACAGTTCCCTCTCCGATCCGATTGTGATAAACCGCGTGGATTTGATGGATGACGAGGTGTACCTGTCCTATGAAGAAAATGGAGAACTGCAGTATAACCTAAACTGGCGGGAAAGCAAGAGCGACTGGTATGAACTGCAGGAATGGTCTTTTGAGGATCAGGAATGGATCAGCAGACAGGTATATCAGTGGTCGGATTCCCTGTCCTATGATACGGGGAGGCTGCCTTCCGGTAGCAAAGTGCGGTTTCGGGTGATCACATATGATGATACCGGGGAACGTGACCGGGGAGAGTATACGACGGAACCTTCTGAGGTTATATTTCGGCCACCAATTTCGCCCATCTACTGTACAATCTGGCCGTTGACGGCGCTGGCGGTTTCTGAGGATCCCGCCGGGGAGAACGTGACGGGGCAGGTGCCAGCCGGGACAACATTGTGTGTGCTGGAGGAGGCGGAAGGGCGCTTCCTTGTACGATACGAAGAGCAATACGGTTATATCGATTCCCAGTATTGTCTGATCGATCTTGCAGAATACTTGGGGAATCTTTGTCAATATAATATCACGAACAGCTATTCCTCCATTTTCCGGGTGCATGGATATGAAATCCCGGAGGTGACTGACAGCGTGATAGCGGGCTATGAAAATATCCATATGAAAGACGGCAGGATGCTGGTGCCTTATTTATATCCCTGCGCGCAGAGACTGTATCAGGCGGCGCTTCGGGCGGAAGAGGACGGTTACGTCCTGTGTATCTATGACGCCTTTCGGCCGAATGAGGCGACCAGATATCTCTATGATGCCACAGAAGTCATATTGGACCAGCCGGTTCCGGAGATAGAGGACGAGGAAGACGATGCAGGCGAAGAGACTGTGGCGGACAAAGAAACTGACGGAACAGAAAAGACTGCACAAAGCCAAAAGGATGTACAGGAGAAGATTGTAGAAGATAAGGTAGAGATTCAGGAAAAAGAGTCCGGAATGGACAATGCAGATGGCAGCACGATCACCCTGTCCGATCTGGAAGTAACGGAAGAGATGATGGAAAAGGTGATGCTGTCACTGGAAGAACTTGCGCCGGAATCCATAGAGAGCATAAGAGGATTGTCCGAAGAAGGATTGACGATATTCTATGTTTTCCCGCAGGAATCCCTGGCGGCCATAGGCAGTGCGATGCCAGGAAATCAGGATGAGTACGGCATCGTTGCGGATGGTGCTGCCACGGACAGCGCGTCTGTGGTATCGCTTTTGACGCCGGAGGATCTGCTTCTGCTCCAGGGGATGGCGGCAGAGGATATTCCGGTTTTAAAGGAAATGCCCTGGGAAGAGGTGCTGGTTTTGAAATGGTATCTGGACAATACCATGACCTATCGCGGGGTGATGACGGATAACCGGTTCCGGCTGGGCAGTTTTCTGGCGCAGGCGGTATCCACCCATAACAGAGGAATTGCTCTGGATCTGACACTGGTCAGGGCTGATTCGGAAGAAGAGCTTTTGATGCAGTCCGATATGCATGATCTAAGCTGGTATTCCATTCCCGCACAAAACAATGAGAATGCCGACCTTCTGGCATCTTATATGGAAGGGGAAGGATATCATGGTCTTTCATCGGAGTGGTGGCATTTTCAGGATGATGAGACTAGGAATCGACTGCAGTTGGGTTATCTGGAGAAAGGAGTTTCTCCAGAAGGCTGGAAAAAGGATGCGCTGGGCTGGAAATACCGCCTGGCGGATGGCAGTTACTATTATGCCGTTACGGTTATGATAGATAATAAAGAATGTACTTTCAATGAGGGGGGCTATCTGGTTGAAAAGTAGATTCTGAAAAACAAAGGAGAAAACGACATGAAGAAGAATCGAATTTTAGCAGCCATTTTATGTATGTGTTTGGTTTTTGGCACTGTGGCCATGCCTGTACAGGCGGCGCCCAAAGGTGGATTTGTGGCGACGGAAGAGGGTACTAAATGGCAGAACAGTGATGGAACTTGGGCAATCAATACCTGGATTGAAGCGAACGGACATAAGTACCATACAGGTGAGAACGGAGTGCTTCAAACAGGATTGATCAAGATAGACGAGCAAATCTATTATTTTTATAATACAGGGGAAGCGGCTACCGGCTGGACAACATTGGGAGCGGACTGCTATTACTTTGATGCCAACGGCGTATTGGCGCAGAATACAGTGGTAAACGGCTGTACGGTAGGCGGCAATGGAAAGCTGCAGAAGACGCTGGATGAAGAAGGGAAGGCAAAGCAGACAGATCTGGTGGCAGGGATACTGGCATCTACCGTCACACCGGGCATGACAGAGGAGGAGAAACTGCTGGCATGTTATAATTACGTGGTCAATGCCAGCGGTTATAAAAGAACCTATGAGACGCCGACAGCAGACTGGACAGGTCAGTTTGCCTGGGAAATCCTGTCATCGGGAGAAGGCAACTGTTTCCGTTATGCGGCAGCTTATGCTAGTCTGGCAAAGGGTTTAGGATATGATGCAAGGGTAGCCACAGGATATATTGGTAACAGAAAAGGCGGTCTTTCCCCGCATGGCTGGACGGAAGTGCGCATCGGTGACACCTGGTATATTTTTGACACGGAAATGCATGATGCCAAAAACGGTAAAAAGAATTATTTTTTCAAGACTTATGAGACATATCCAAGTAAGCCACTCAAGAAAGAGGCTGACTGGCCGGTATATTTTTAAGTGACAGGGAGAAGAGGATAGATGGCGTTTAGTTCAATTCCCTTTTTGTGCGCTTTTTTTCCGGCTGTCATTATCTTGTATTACCTGATACCTTTTGCAAAGCTAAAGAACTTCTTTTTGATCATTGTAAGTCTTCTGTTTTACGCTTATGGAGAAGGAATATATGTTTTACTGATGCTTGTCTGCGTCTGTTATAATTATCTGACGGCCAGACTGATCGAGCGCAGTAAAAAAGGGAAAAAAATATTGCTTGTTTTGGCAATTGTATTGAATCTGGGCATACTTGCTGCCTATAAGTATGCCGGTATGATCATAGCAACAGTAAATCGGGTTGCCGGTTCGGAGATTTCCGTGCCGGCGTTCCATCTGCCGATAGGAATTTCGTTCTTTATATTTCAGGCGCTTTCTTATGTGGTGGATGTATACCGGGGCAGAGTCAAAGCGGATAAAAGCTTGATCAGGATCCTGCTTTATATTTCTTTTTTTCCACAGTTGATTGCCGGACCGATTATCAAATATCATGATATCGCGGGACAACTTGACAGAAGGGAAGTATCCTTATCGCAGAGTTGTCAGGGCCTTAGGCGGTTTATTGTCGGATTATCCAAGAAGGTGTTGATAGCCAATACCATGGGATTGACGGCGGATTATGTGTTTTCCCTGCAATATCATGAACTGGGGATGTTTTTGGCATGGGTTGGTGCAATCGCATATTTGTTCCAGATTTATTTTGATTTCAGCGGTTATAGTGATATGGCCATTGGCATGGGTAAAATGTTCGGATTTCATTTTATGGAAAACTTTCGTTATCCCTATGTGGCCGGGAGCATCCAGGAGTTTTGGAGAAGGTGGCATATCTCCCTTACCAGTTGGTTTAGGGAATATCTTTATATTCCTCTGGGCGGAAACAGGAAAGGAAAGACAAGAACCTGGCTCAACAGGCTGGTTGTTTTTTTCTTCACAGGATTGTGGCATGGAGCCAGCTGGACTTTTGTGGTGTGGGGATTGTTTCACGGCATGTTCTTGACATTGGAGACCATTTTCCCGAAATTGACCAAAAAGCTGGGCGTATTTCGTCATCTTTACGTGTTGTTGGTGGTCTGTACGGGTTTTGTGATTTTCCGGGCGGATTCCATAGGACAGGCGTGGATGATGCTGGAAGTCATGTTTACCAAAACTGTATGGACACCGGCCATAGAAGCGGCTGCGGCGAGCGTATGTAATCGGTTGTTCCTGGTGACGCTGCCGGTAGCGGTTGTCTGTTCCATGCCTGTATTGGAACGGATCAAGAACACACATCGGATGAAACCGTTGTTGGAGGGGGTATCCTATCTTATTTCAATTCCGCTTTTGTTGGCCTGTATGGTGAGTCTTGCAGGCGGAACTTATAATCCGTTTATTTATTTCAGATTTTGACGGAGGACATTAACACGGACAGAAAAATGTAGAAATTGATGCATATGGGCGGGAGAGAAACGTGAAAACAAGGAATATAAAGGTTAAGAAGAAAATAGGCTTTCACCCCAAAAAAATTAACCGAAATAAAAGAATTGCCAAGAATAAAAAGAATAAAAAGAATAAAAAGTTATACATATGGCTCTTGATGGGTGTACTGTGCCTTGTGGGAATCGGCGCTGCGATTCTGGCTTTTCTTCGTTCGAAACAGAAAGACGAGCCGGTTGAGGATTTGACCGACTTTTCGCTGCCGGAGATTGAGACGCAGGAAGACGGGCAGGAGCAAGAAACCCAGAAACTGGCAGAAGAAAATCAAAAGATAGACAAAGAAAAAGACCAAGAGACAGCCAAAGAAAAAAATCAGAAGACAGGCAAAGAAGAAAATCAAGAGACAGCCAAGAAAAAGAATCAAGAGACTGTACAGGAGATATCAGAGAGACAGACGAAAAAACCAGCGAGGGCGGTAGGAAGCATCCTGTATCTTCTGCTGGTGCTGGGAATCTGCATCGTGCCCTTATTGCTGTTTGGGCTCAGATCAACGGAAACCACAGCAGAGAACCGTACAATGGCGGCCCTGCCTGAAATTTGGACAGCGGAAGGATTTAATTGGAATATTCTGTCGGAGACAGGAACCTATTTTACGGACCATTTTTTCCTGCGGCAGGAAATGGTGTCGATCAATGCGGGGATTCGGTCGGAAATTTTCGGCGTATCCCCGGTGGAAGATGTGATTGTGGGAGAGAACGGGTGGCTGTACTATGCGGCGACACTGGACGATTATCAGCATAAAAACAGTGTTTCGGAACGTATGTTATTTAATATAGCACACAACACGGCGCTGATGCAGGAATATACCGAAGGGCAGGGAAAGACATTCGTTTTTACCATTGCCCCTAATAAAAACTCTCTTTATGGCGGGAATATGCCGGGGCAGCTGCGGTATCAGGTGGCGGAAAAGAGCGATGCGCAGAGACTTCTGCCATGGCTTGTCAGGGAGAATGTTAATTATGTAGATTTGTTTGCCTTGTTTGGGGAACAGGAGGAGACGCTGTATTATGCGCGGGATTCCCACTGGAATGAAAAGGGCGCGGTTATGGTGTATAATGCTCTTTTAGATGTCTGTGGAAAACCCCATGAGACATACGAAAAGGCAAGACCGGTACAGAGCGAAGATTATTTCGGGGATCTGGGAGTGATGCTGTTCCCGGTGGGTGGAAGCCCGGAAGTGCGTTTGCAATATCCTGTGGGGGATACCTGGCGTTATGTGGAGGGAGAAAAGGCGGAGGACCAGTTTATCCGCACGGAAAATGAAAAGGGAGAAGGGAATCTTTTGATGTATCGGGATTCTTTTGGAAATTCCCTGCTTCCCTATATGGCCCAGACGTTTTCCCAGACCGTTTTTTCTAGGCAGGTGCCTTATGCCATGAGTGATCTTGTGACTTATGAGCCGGATATTCTGATTGTGGAAAAGGTGGAGAGACAGCTTCCCACACTGGGCAAAGTGCCGCCCATCATGAGCGCGCCGGTCCGGGAAACGGACAAGGCAGTTGTTTTGGCAAAGAGCACGGCGGCGACGGTACATTTATCCAAAGAGGGCAGCTATTGGAAACTGGAAGGACATGCGGATCCGGTCTGCATGGATACGGACAGCCGTATTTATGTGGAGATAGATGATGGCAGCGGACCAAAACTGTATGAGGCCTTCTGTGTCAGCGGGGTAGATATTAAGGACGGCGTTTCGAATGAGTATGGATATATTCTGTATGTTTCGGAAACACAGGTGTCCGGAGATATGTTTCAGATCCGGGTAATGACAGAGCAGGAAGAGGCAATGTTAGTTCTGGTGGAAGGAAAAAT
Organism: uncultured Lachnospiraceae bacterium; assembly: GCA_946554445.1. GTDB lineage: Bacteria > Bacillota > Clostridia > Lachnospirales > Lachnospiraceae > UBA3282. The sequence continues at coordinate 52,282 of CAMNSD010000011.1, forward strand.
GTACGTCATACAGAACGGCTCAGTTGATGGTGCGGTGAAGTCGGATTGGGAGGCAGGAGAAGGAAAAGACGGAGAGGAAGCTGTTAAAGAAAACAGCGATGGAAGCGATAATAAGGAAATAGATGAGGACACCGGGACAGAAGAAGCCGGGGAAAATGAGACAGAAGAATCCACCGAGGAAAATAAGACAGAAGAAGCGGTGGAGGATGTAAGGGAAGGAAACGCCTTGGAAGAAAAACAGCCGGGAAATGACTTGGAGAGTGGAACGGCGCTGGAAGAGAACATATCAGGCTCAGAAGAAACAACAGAAAAGAATATAAATACAGAAAGAAATAAGACACCGGCGAAGGGCCAGACAAATGCAGGGAAACAGCCAGCGAAAGTTCAGACTCCGACGGATACACAGGCTGTACCAGGCCAGACGGAGACGCAGCCAGTGCAAGGTCAGACGGTATCAGAAAGTCAGGCGGCAGAGGCAGCGGCCAAGGAAGAGGCAGAACCGCAGGCACAGACGGCGGTCCAACCGCAGGAACAACAGGCAGTTACGGAGGTGAGCCGTATTTATATGGAAGATTGTGGATCCGACAGCGGATATTGGGTGATCACATATTCAGATGGTCATGTGGAATATGTAGATGACTGAGTAGCGTAGATTAGAAAAAAGAAAGGAGCGGGGAGCAGGTGGAACAGTCAAAGAAAAAAAATACGTTTGTGTTCCAGGCAGGTATTCTGGCGGCAGCCGGTATGCTTGTCAAGGTGATCAGCCTGATTTATAGAAGTCCGCTCCTGAGTATCATTGGTATCGAAGGTAACGGCTATTATAGCGCGGCAATCAATATCTATACGATCATTTTGCTCATTTCTTCCTATAGTATTCCTTCGGCAATCTCCAAGGTGATTGCCCAGCGGCTGGCTTTTAAAGAATACCGCAATGCGCAGCGCGTCTTTGTCTGTGCGCTTCTTTATGTGCTGATCGTAGGCGGGACAGCTTCTATCCTGACCTTTGTGGGCGCACCATTTCTGGTGAAAGAGAATCCCAATGCGGTAGTGGCGCTTCGGGTTTTGTCTCCCACTATTTTTTTCTCCGGGTTTCTAGGCGTTTTGCGGGGGTATTTCCAGGCCCATAGTTCCATGCTGCACACTTCCATCTCCCAGGTACTGGAACAGATTATGAATGCGGCCATCAGTATTCTGGCGGCTCGTCTTCTGATTAATATGGTGATAGACGAGGACAGCACGACCAAGGCAATTTATGGTTCAGCCGGCAGTGCGGTCGGAACCGGAGCAGGCGTGGTGACGGGACTCCTCTTTATGTTTGCCATGTACCAGCTGAACCGCAAGATCATCCACAGGCGGGTGGAGCGGGATCAGAGTTGGCATGAGGAGAGTTATCGGGAGATATTTAAAGTCATTTTTACGATTGTAACACCTTTTATTCTCAGTACTTTTATTTACAATTGTTCTACCGTTATCAATATGACGATTTATTACGATATCATGGATTTTAAGCATGTGGATGATGTGATTGCATCCAACAACTATGGGATTTTTGCCACCCAGGCGATTGCGGTAGTTAATATACCTATTGCCATTGCTTCTGCCATGTCTTCCGCCATGATTCCCGGCGTTTCGGCTTCTTATGCCAGGGGCGGGTTTGAGCAGACGCGCAGACAGGTTTCCAAGGCAATTCAGATGACGATGTTAATATCCATACCGGCCATGGTTGGGATGGCGGTGCTGCCCAAGCCGATCATGCAGTTTATTTTTCCACAGAAGGAGTCTCTGGATGTGGCATCCGGACTTCTGATGGCTTTGGCGGCAACGATCGTACTATATGGTCTTTCCACGTTGACCAATGCGGTGCTGCAGGGAATCGGCAAAGTCAATACGCCGGTGTTTCACGCGGCAATCGCCTTGGTGATACAGGTAGCGGGACTGGTCCTGCTTCTTTTTAAGACGGAACTGGACCTTTATGCCCTCGCCTGTGCCAACATCATCTATTCGCTGGTGATGTGCGTGCTCAACCAGTGGTCGGTCAGAAGAAATCTTGATTATCGGCTGGATATTGTCAAAATCTTTTTAAAGCCCCTTTTTTCAGCTGGTGTGATGGGAGCAGTGGCTTTTGGGGTTTATCACGGTCTGATACTTCTGATACCGGTCAGCAGGATTGTATTGCTTGTGGCAATCGGCGTGGGAGCCTGTGTTTATTTCGCCATTCTGCTTTTGATTGGCGGTGTGAGTGAGGAGGAGTTATCGGCCTTCCCCAAGGGAGAATTGCTGGTCCGACTGGCGCATAAGATGCATCTTTTGCCGGATGGAAAGAAACGTCAGCGTGTGAAAAAGAAAAAAAAGCGCAGACGCAAAAAAAAGAAGAAAGGTAAGAAGCCTCAGTCAAAAAGAAATCCTGAAAGAGAGAATAAATGATTGTCCTTGCGCGCATACTGTTAGGGACAATCATTTATTTTTTAGGAGGGAAGATTATGGCAAACTTATCAGAGCTTGATTTACAGAACCTTCGTCATCTTATGGGCGGCTATGATGTGACACACTGCAAGATGAAAGAGTATGCCGAGTGCGCATCCGACACGAAGGTAAAGCAGTTTTTTGAGAAAGGCGCACAGTCGGCAATGCAGAACAAGCAGCAGTTGATGGAATTTTTACAGTAACCGGATAATGATGATCACAAGAAAGGAGCCTATCATGCAGTTGAACGAAAAGACAATGGTAGCGGATACCCTGACAGGTATCAATGGAGAACTGGTGCGTTTCGGAGAGATGATCGCACAGACGGAAAATAAAGAACTGAAACAGACTTTGAAGCAGTTTAGAAATGCCTGTGAGCAGTCACAGGAAGAACTTTACCAGATTGCACGGGAGAAGTCCTATTATGTACCGGCGGCTAAGGCCACCCAGGCGGAGATCGATCATGTGAAGGATTTGTTCTCTTCTAAGACTTTGTAAGAGCGATGCAATTATTTATGTAAACCTGTATTATGACAATATTATAATAGAAGATGAAAGAGAAACAGGCAGGCTCGATGTGAGTCTGTCTGTTTTTGGGTTTGAATCTGCCTGGGTTTTGTATTAGTATGGTGTGAGAAGTACTTCTTCTAGAACTCGGCGGCAAAGGCTGCGTTTATTTATCTTTGGGAATTTTATAATACGGGATTGTGGAGGTCTGTATGAAAAAAAAGGGGCAGTTTTGTATGTTGATCATAATGGTGCTTCTGATCATATCTGGGTGTGCCGGGGAGGCAGGTTCACGGCAGGAAGACTGGGCACTTAAGGTAACGTTTCTGGATACCGGGAAATCCGACTGTATCATTATGGAAATGGGAGATTTCGTCGTGGTCAACGATACGGCGGACGCCGATGATGCGGCGGCCATCTGCGCTTATTTGGATGAACAGGATGTAGAGCGGATTGAGTATCTGATCTTGAGCCATTTTGATAAGGACCACATCGGCAGTGCGGCGGTGCTTTTGTCGGAGTATGAGGTGGGATGTGTGCTGATGCCGGATCACGAGGAGGATTCGGAACCCTATCTTATGATGACACAGGCTCTCGCGCAGTCGGGCGCGGAACAAAGACGGCTTGTGGAGGACTGCAGTTTTACCCTGGAAGGCGTTGCATTTACCATAGATGCGCCGGATGAGGATTCCTATGATGATGATAACAATTATTCCTTGATTACTACAATATCCTGCGGGGAAACGAGGTTTTTGCTGATGGGGGATGCATTGAAGAAGCGGACGGGTGAATTTTTAGATTCTGAAGCTGGTGAGGAGCAGTATGATTTGATCAAAATGCCGCATCACGGAGATTATAATAAAAAACTGCCGGAACTGTTTGCGCTTGCCAGGCCGGAATATGTGGTCCTGACGGCGGGTGAAGAGCGGGCTAGGGTGGAAGATAAGACCATCGAACTTTTGGGACAGTCCGGCTGTCAGGTGTTTTATACAGATGAGGGAACTGTCACGGCTCTGTCAGATGGCAGAACCGTGACGGTGATGCAATAAAATCAAAAGATTAGGGAATCTCCTGTAGTCCTGATATGTCTGCGTCGATCACCATGGAATAGTTGGTGTAATAGACTACGAATCCGGGTTTGGCCCCGGCCGGTTTTTTCACATGTTTTTTCTGGATATAGTCAATTTCTACCTTATCCTGCTCGCGGCCTTTGGAGTAGTAAGCGGCGAGTTTTGCGGCTTCCTCGAAAGCGCGGTCGGGGACTTCCTTCCCATCTGTTTTTAAAATCACATGGGAGCCGGGGATCTGCTTGGCATGGAACCACCAGTCGCCGCCGGAAGCGAATTTAAAGGTCAGGTCATCGTTCTGATAATTGTTCTTACCCACATACAGATGGAAACCATCACTGCTTAAGTAGTGGAAGGGTTTGCTGGTGATCTTCACCTTTTTCGTGCCGCCCTTGCGGCGGATGTATCCGCTCTCGATTAGTTCTTCTTTAATCTGGACTAAATCTTCCTCTTGCATGGCGATATCCAGGGCTGCCAAAATGGATTCCAGATGCGTGATTTCTTGTTTGACTTGTATGGTCAATTCAGACAGGGCTTCATATGTTCGTTTGAGTTTTCCGTATTTATCAAAATATACTTTGGCATTTTCCTGGGGGGAGAGCGTTGTGTCCAGGGGAATGTCAATCATCTCATTTGTATAGTAATTAAGCGCCTGCAGAGATTTGGCGCCCGGTTCCACGTTGTATCCGTAAGTATTCAACAGTTCGCCGTAAACTTTGTATTTGTCCTTTTTTTCGGTATCCTGCATCTGTTTCATCTGCAGATCGTATTTCTTCACATTGCGCTCTAGAGCGGTCTGCACGATCTTGCGCAGATCCACGGACTTTTGACGAATCCGGGTTATGATATTGCGCTGGGCGTAATAGTGTTCTAGCAGGGTACTGATGGAATCGAACTCCTGTGTCTGCTTGTCCGCATAAAGTGTCAGGGGAAGCGCTGCAAATTCAATGGGCTTTGGCCCCTCATAGATGATGACGGGGGCAAAGTCTTGCGCTTTAACGCTGGCCATTATATCGCAGAACACAGTATGAACGGCAGGCAGAGCAGGCCCATCAGGCAAAAGGCTTGCGGGCACATCCGCTCCGCTATCTGCGGCCAGTACATTGGCAGGCAGATCGGCGTCCACTCCGGCACGGTAGCAGATTTCCTGCGCAATCACAGGAGAAAGGCCGGTGTAAGAGGTATACAGCGCCTTATATAAAGGCATTGGTTTGGTCTGCATATTCGCCCGAAAAGTCTCATAAGACAAAAGGGCATCATCCAGGGGATTTTCCTTTTCCTGGGTTTTAGGAATAAAATAGGTCCTTCCCGGCAGCACTTCGCGCACGGAACTGATCATGCCAGAGATATGTTTGATGCTGTCGATGATTTTATCATCCATGTCACAGAAGATGATGTTGCTGTGCTTACCCATGATTTCAATGATCAGTTTCTTACGGCAGACGTCGCCCAGTTCGTTCAGGTGTTCCAGTTCCAGATGAATGATGCGCTCCAGGCCGGGCTGGGTGATACCTACGATTTTGGCGTTCTGTAGATGCTTGCGCAGCAACATGCAGAATCCCGGCGCAGTCATGGGACTGGGCTTGTTGGTCTCCGTCAGATAGACCAGAGGGAGGGAAGCGTCTGCAGACAAAAAGAGCCTGTACTGGGTGCTGTGATTTTTGATGGTTAAGAGCAATTCGTCGCTCTCCGGCTGGGCAATCTTATAGATTCGTCCGCCTAAAAGGGTTTGCTGCAGTTCACTTGTGATACCTGCTATGGTAATGCCGTCAAAAGCCATGATGGTTTCGTCCTTTTCTTATGGTATAGGAAGGTGTCGAGTCCGCGAAGCGGATCTCGCAAAGTTAATTTGCGAAGCAAATTTACTTTTGTTATTGTACAATAAGCGGGCATATTTTTCAATCGTGGATGCTTTTTCTCTATTTCTTGACTATATGCGGGGATTCCTCTATAATAAAAAATGTACGCGTGGGTCTATCTGTACGTATACCTACAACAGAAAAGGAAGAAGACGATAATGATAAAAAGCATGACCGGGTTCGGGAGATGTGAAGTGGCGGAAGGGGAACGGAAGATTACGGTGGAGATGAAATCCGTCAATCACAGATATTTGGATGTCAATGTTAAGATGCCCAAGAAACTGAATTTTTTTGAGGCAGCAATTCGCAGTGAGTTAAAGAACTATATCCAGAGGGGCAAGGTAGATATCTTTATCAGCTATGAGGATCTTTCGGAGTCCAATGTGTGTGTGAAGTACAACAAAGACCTTGCGAAGGAATATGTCAGATATCTGTCTCAGATGGCGGAAGATTTTTCCCTGGACAATGATATCCGTGTATCCATTCTTTCCAGATATCCGGAAGTGCTGACCATGGAGGAACAGACCATTGACGAGGAAGAGCTCTGGCTGTTTTTAGACAAGGCGGTCAAGGGAGCGGCAGAGTCTTTTGTGGAGACCAGGATCAAAGAGGGAGAGAATATCCGGGACGATCTGGTTGCAAAGCTGGACGCCATGCTTTCCCATGTGGATTTCATCGAGTCCCGTTCTCCGCAGATTATTGCAGAGTATAAGCAGAAACTGAAAGATAAAGTAAGGGAGCTTTTAGAAGATACGCAGATTGAGGAGGGCAGACTTCTGACGGAAGTGACTCTGTTTGCCGATAAGGTGTGTGTGGATGAGGAACTGGTGCGTCTGCGCAGCCATATCGCCACCACCAGAGAGAATCTCGTACAGGGAGGCAGCGTGGGGCGTAAGCTGGATTTCCTGGCCCAGGAGATGAACCGGGAGGCCAATACCATTCTCTCGAAAGCCAGTGACCTGGAAATTTCCAATCGTGCGATCGAACTTAAGACAGAGATTGAGAAAGTCAGGGAGCAGATACAGAATATTGAATAGAGGTTACAGATGGGCAGACTGATTCATATAGGATTCGGTAATGTGGTCAATACGGGAAAAATCATCGCCATTGTGAGTCCCGATTCTGCGCCGGTCAAACGTATGGTGCAGAAGGCAAAGGAGACAGGGATGGCGATCGACGCCACACAGGGACGCAAGACGAAGGCGGTGCTGGTGATGGAGAACAGCCAGATCGTCCTGTCGGCGCTTCTCCCGGAGACCATATCAGGAAGAGCACAGACAGAGGGCGGGCAGACAGATGAATCGTAAAGGAATTTTGGTTGTTGTTTCCGGATTTTCCGGAGCCGGTAAGGGCACCCTGATGAAAAAACTGGTACAGGAATACGATAACTATGCGTTGTCCATTTCCGCTACCACCAGAACCCCCAGACCGGGCGAAGAGAATGGCAGGGAATATTTCTTTGTGACAAGGGAAGAGTTTGAAAAACGGATTGCTGATGATGCACTGGTGGAATATGCCTGCTACTGCGACAATTACTATGGGACACCCAGGGATTACGTGGAGCAGCATCTTGAGCAGGGACATGATGTAATCCTGGAGATTGAGATACAGGGAGCCCTTAAGATCAAAGGGAAATATCCGGATGCGCTGCTGTTGTTCGTGATGCCGCCGAGTGCGGCGGAACTTCATCGCAGGTTATCCGGCAGGGGCACGGAGACGAAGGAAGTGATAGAGCAGAGACTTCATCGTGCCGTTCAGGAAGCACAGGGTATTGAGAAGTATGATTACATTGTGATCAATGATGATCTGGATACCTGTGTGGAGGAACTTCATGGGATCATCACTGCGGCGCATAATACGCCGCTAAGGAATGAGGAGTTTATAGAAAAAATGAGAATGGAACTGGAAGGAGAAGAGTAATGTTACATCCATCTTATGCAGATTTGATCAAGGTAGTGAACAGTGAAGTGGAGGAGGGGGAAGATCCCGTAGTAACCAGCAGATATTCTATCGTGATGGCAACTTCCAAGCGGGCGAGACAGATTATCGCCGGCGATGATGAACTGGTAGACTGCAAGGGAAAGAAACCGCTCTCCGTGGCAGTGGAGGAATTAAGCCAGGGTAAGATTAAGATATTAAATGAGGATGCGTTGGAAGAGGAAGTTTTGGCGGAGGAGACAGCGCAGGAGGAGGCTTCGGCAGAAGAAACTGCGCAGGCGGAGCCGGCGGCTGAAATAGAGCAGTAAGGTCGTATTATATGAATGAAAAAATCATGTTTATCTCCCTGGGATGCGATAAGAATCTGGTGGATTCGGAACAGATGCTAGGATTGCTTGCTGAGAGCGGGTATACCTTTACCGATGATGAGCGGGAAGCGGACGCGGTAGTGATCAACACCTGTTGTTTTATCAACGATGCCAAGCAGGAGAGTATCGATACGATCCTGGAGATGGCCGAACTCAGAAAGAGTGGGGATATTGAAGCTTTGATCGTGGCAGGATGTCTGGCAGAGCGTTACCGGGAGGAAATCCAGAAAGAGATTGAGGAAGTGGATGCTGTCATTGGCACCATGGCCATCGATGAGATCGTAAGAACGCTCCAGGATGTGCTGGCCGGAAAGCGGGAGAATCATTATCAGAGTCTGGACAGAAAGCCGCTTGCAGGATTACGCCGTGTGGTGACTACAGGCGGTCATTTTGCTTATCTGAAAATTGCGGAGGGCTGTGATAAGCGCTGCACTTACTGTATTATTCCGCGAATCCGCGGCGGATACAGGAGCGTGCCCATGGACAGTCTGCTCAAAGAGGCGCGGGAACTGGCGGCAGGGGGCGTGAAGGAACTGATTCTGGTGGCGCAGGAAACAACCCTGTACGGGATGGATCTTTATGGGCATAAGGCGCTTCCAGAATTGCTTCGTAAGTTATGCGAGATAGACGATTTGTATTGGATTCGAATTTTATACTGCTACCCGGAAGAGATAGACCAGGAATTGATACAGGTTATAAAAGAGCAAAAAAAGATTTGTCATTATCTGGATTTGCCGGTGCAGCATGCCAGTGATAGGATTTTGAAACGGATGGGACGTCGGACAGACCGAAAAGAATTGACTTATATAGTCAATCACCTGCGAGAACAGATCCCGGATATTTGTCTGCGTACCACCCTGATTACGGGCTTTCCCGGGGAGACCGAAGAAGACCATGAAATTATGATGGATTTTGTGGACGAAATGGCGTTTGACAGGCTGGGGGTATTTCCATATTCCCAGGAAGAGGATACGCCAGCGGCAATCATGGACGGTCAGATACCGGAAGATGTCAAAGAAGAACGATATGGGGAACTGATGGCATTGCAGCAGGAAATCGCCTTTGAAGAGGCAGCTGCCATGACAGGCCGGGTAGTTACTGCCATGATCGAGGGCAGGGTGGCCGAAGAGGTTGCCTATGTGGCCAGGACCTATAAGGACGCGCCGAATGTGGACGGCTTTTTATTTGTTAATACGGACCGGGAATTGATGACCGGTGATTTTGTGCGTGTGAGGATTACTGGTTCTTATGAATATGATCTGATTGGAGAATTGGAAGATGAATTTACCGAATAAGTTAACAACATTCCGCGTGATACTGATCCCCTTTTTTGTAGTGTTCATGCTGGCGGATGTGACTGCCTTTGACAAATGGATTGCACTGGCTGTCTTCATTATTGCAAGCCTGACGGATCTTCTGGACGGTCATATCGCAAGGAAGTATAATCTGGTGACGAACTTTGGAAAGTTCATGGATCCTCTGGCGGATAAACTCTTAGTCTGTTCTGCGCTGATCTGTCTGGTGGCGCTTTCAAAGATTCCGGCTTGGATCGTGATTGTTATTATTGCCAGGGAGTTTATCATCAGCGGATTTCGTCTGGTGGCTTCCGATAATGGGGTAGTCATTGCGGCCAGTTACTGGGGCAAATTCAAGACGACTTTCCAGATGGTCATGATCTGTCTGATGATCGCGGATCTGGAGGCTTTGCGTTTGGTCACGCAGATTGTGATGTGGGCAGCGTTATTATTGACGGTAATCTCATTGGTAGATTATCTGGTTAAAAATAAGGACGTGATGAAAGAGAGCGGCAAATAGAACGACAGATTGATTGCAAAGAAACGGAGCGTTATGACAGTAGAGATTATTTCGGTTGGAACAGAAATTTTGTTAGGTAATATTGTGAATACCAACGCCGCATACCTGTCGGAAAAATGTGCGGGGCTCGGTTTGTCCTGCTATTATCAGGATGTGGTCGGGGATAACGAGGAGAGACTTTTTGAGACCATCAAACTGGCTTTGTCCAGGGCGGATATCCTGCTCTTGTCAGGCGGTCTTGGTCCCACCCAGGATGATCTGACCAAGGAGGTGGCCGCGAAAGTCCTTGATAAAGAACTATATCTCCATGAGGAGTCGAAGGAGGCAATCCGGAAGTTCTTTGAGGAGAGAGGGATAGAGATTACGGAAAATAATTGGAAACAGGCCATGGTTCCGGAAGGCTGTATCGTGTTGGATAACCCCAACGGTACGGCGCCGGGTATTATCATGGCGCAGGATAACAAACATGTGGTGCTGATGCCGGGGCCGCCCAATGAGATGATTCCCATGTTTGAGACATCCGTCATGCCCTACCTGTCCAAGCTACAGTCCTGCGTAATCTATTCGCAGACCGTGAAAATCTGCGGTGTGGGAGAGAGTAAGGCGGAAAGTATGGTGGCGGATCTGATCGAGGCGCAGGACAATCCAACGATTGCCACTTATGCCAAGACCGGGGAGGTGCATCTGCGGGTGACGGCCAGGGCGGAGGATGAGAAGGAAGCCAAGAAACTGATAAAGCCTATGATCAAGGATTTAAAGGGGCGTTTCGGCAACCATGTTTATACGACGGACGATGAGGTGACGTTGGAGAAAGCGGTGGTGGATCTGCTTGCGGCTAACGGTCTGACAGCTTGTACGGTGGAATCCTGTACAGGCGGGATGCTGTCCGCAAGACTGATTAATGTGCCGGGTGTTTCGGATGTTTTTAAATCCGGCTATGTCACCTATTCGAATAAATCCAAACGCAGACTGTTAGGAATCAAGAAGAATATTCTGCTGAAACACGGAGCGGTCAGCGAGCAGATTGCCAGAGAGATGGCTAGAAGCGCCGCAGCGCTTGCCAAGACAGATGTGTGTATCTCTACCACGGGCATCGCTGGTCCTGACGGCGGTTCCCCGGAGAAGCCGGTGGGACTTGTTTATATCGGATGCAATGTGTGTGGCAAGATTACTGTGAAGGAATGCCATTTCAGCGGCAGCCGTTCCAAGATTAGGGAGAGCGCTGTTTCAGCGGCATTATCGCTGATGAGGGAGTGTATCTTAGCGTATTACAGTGAAGTAACGTTTGGCGGTAAGGAAAAGTAGAGGGCGAGAGGGAGTTTTTTAGGAAAATGGAGGGAAACAAATGAGTGAACCGGGCAATTTTGATGATATGAGAGAAGGAGCAGGCCGGATGGATACACCGGTGGATCCCTATACAACCGAGAGCAGTGCGGACATTTATGCAACGCCGGAAGTGACACTGGATAGCACAGGCACGGTGGTGGAAGAGACATCGTCATCTGCGCCGGTTGCGGATACCCACGGACTTTTTTCCGGCAGCGGCCAGTCGAATGATGCTTACAACGTTCAGCCTGGTGTTCCTTATGACGATCAAGCGGTCAATCCTTACGGTGGTCAGGCAGCAAATCCCTATGGCGGCCAGACTTATAATGGCGCTTATGAGGGGACGAATCATAATCCATATTATAATAACACCTATCAGGGTGGCGGACACTATAACAACAGTACCTACAGTGATGGCAATACATACGGCAACAGTGCCTATAGTGATGGCAATGCATACGGTAACAATACCTATAGTGATGGCAATGCATACGGCAACAGTGCCTATAGTGATGGCAATACATACGGTAACAATACCTATAGTGATGGCAATGCATACGGCAACAATACCTATAGTGATGGCAATACATACGGTAACAATACCTATAGTGATGGCAATGCATACGGCAACAATACCTATAGTGATGGCAATGCATACGGCAACAATACCTATGGTGGCGGTAATGCATACGGCAACGGTACTTATAGTGGGGACAACACATACGGAAATAATACTTATAATGGTGATAATGCCTATGGCAGCACTCCTTATGGTGCAGGCAGTCCTTACGGCGGGAATACTTACGGGGGAGCCGGTTATGGCAATGCTTATAACGGAGCGAATCCTTACGGTGGGCAACAGGCCGGCGCTTACGGTAATCAGCCGCCCTACGGGACACCACCCTTCGACAATAATCCCTACAGCCCTTATGCGGTGCCGCAGAAAAAGGGGCATACCGGGCTGATCATAGCGATCGTGGCCATTGTCATTCTTCTGTTTATCGTGGCGATCTGTGCGCTGGCATACCGGGCGGTGCAGTTAGCGCATGACAGTATGGATGAGATCATTGACGACGACAAATACCGTTTTGATGATGACTATGAATATCATCACGACGATGATTTTTATGGCTATGACGACGATGATGATTTCTTTTATGATGATGATTACGACTACGATTATGACTATGAGGACGATGGATATTATTCCTTGCAGGATGACATTAAGTATGATCTTTCCTATGGAATAGATTTTGAATTCTTTGAGTATGATACGGATAATGAGGACGTCAACATTATGGTGTCTTATCCGATTATAACAGGCGAGGATGTGCCGAATCGGGAGAAGCTGAATGATACCATCTATTCAGAAGTCGAGATAATCACAGAGTATTTTGAGGAAGACTATGCGCCTTATATGGAGAAAAACGAGGATAGTTATTTCTCTGCAACGGCAATCTGTTATGTGACTTATATGGACGAAGATAAACTCAGTGTGGTATATCAGGAGCGGATATATGCGGATACCTATGATCTGGCTTATCTGGAATGCATCAATATAGACATGGAGAACGGAGTGGTCCTTGATAATGAGGAAATGTTGGATATCGACGATGAGTTCTCTGTGGATTTCAGGACCAGGAGCGATGAGCAGAACGGCGAGATTTATACGTTGACAAACATGACAGACCAGGAGATCACGGGCTATTTCAATTCTCCGGATGTGATTGCATTCTATACGCCGCTGGGTATGGAGATTGGTTTTAACTATGAGGAGGGCTGGGTGACAGTCACCTATGAGGAGTACGAACAGTACTTGAAAGTATTTTAGAGTTATGACAGGGACGGTAACGATAGAGGTTGCCGTCCTTTTTTCTGGTTATTTGAGATTGTAAAGCAAGGGATGATGTTACTTTACAATAAAATTTAACGAGAAGATATATTGCATGGAGGCAGGTTTTCTGTTAGACTAGGAATGTCTATAGAAATGGAATCTGTTGTGCATATCCGGCATTTCGCCACGATTTCCATTATCTTATTTTTTGGGAAAGGAGGGTAGAGTGTCGTTTATTGGACATTAAATGTGATAAGGTAATATTAATTCAGGGTAAATACAAGGGAAACAAATAGAAAACCAGGTGTTTATCAAAATGAGGTTGACAAAATCGAACATTTGTTTTATTCTAATACAAGAACAAATGTTCTAAAAGAAAAGGAGAACAGAACATGGAAAGAGATGACAAATTAAAAGCATTGGATGCGGCTTTAAGCCAGATAGAGAGACAGTTCGGAAAGGGAGCAGTCATGAAACTGGGCGATCCTTCCGTACAGATGAATGTGGAGACAATTCCTACGGGATCTTTGAGCCTGGATATTGCACTGGGGCTGGGTGGTATTCCCAAGGGCAGGATCGTGGAGATATATGGACCGGAATCCAGCGGTAAGACGACCGTTACCTTACATATGATAGCGGAGGTGCAGAAGAGAGGCGGTATTGCCGGCTTTATCGATGCAGAACATGCGCTTGATCCTGTCTATGCAAAGAATATTGGCGTGGATATCGACAATCTCTATATTTCTCAGCCAGACTGCGGGGAGCAGGCGCTGGAGATTACAGAGACCATGGTTCGTTCCGGAGCCGTAGATATTATTGTAGTGGATTCGGTTGCGGCATTGGTGCCCAAGGCGGAGATTGATGGTGATATGGGAGACAGTCATGTGGGTTTACAGGCAAGATTGATGTCCCAGGCCCTTCGTAAGTTGACGGCGGTTATCAGCAAGTCCAATTGTACGGTTATTTTTATTAACCAGCTGCGTGAGAAAGTGGGTGTCATGTTCGGGAATCCGGAGACCACAACAGGCGGACGTGCACTGAAATTCTATTCCTCGGTGCGCCTTGATGTCAGAAGAATTGAATCCCTGAAACAGGGTGGGGAAGTGATTGGTAACAGAACCAGGGTGAAGGTAGTCAAGAATAAGATTGCCCCGCCCTTCAAGGAAGCAGAGTTTGACATTATGTTTGGGGAAGGAATCTCCACGGTGGGGGATATTCTCGACTTGGCAGCGGAGAACAATATCATCAATAAGAGCGGCGCATGGTATGCCTATGAGGGCAACAAAATCGGCCAGGGCAGGGAAAATGCGAAACAGTATCTAAGGGATAACCCGGAAATGTGCGCTGAGGTGGAGCGGAAGGTAAGGGAACTGTTTAATATGGAGACAGACGCCGTGGAAGCGCCAGCGGCTGGCAAAGCGCAGAAGGATGATACGAAATGATCGTAACGCAGATGGCAGGCTTGTCCAGGTCGCGTTATAAAATCTATGTGGATGGACAGTTTGCCTTTATCCTCTACAGAGGGGAAGCGCGCGAACTTGCCATCGAAGAAGGAAAAGAAATTTCGGAAGCGTGTTATCGACAGGTCATGACAGAACTGCTTCCCAAGCGTGCCAAGAAGCGGGCGATGAATCTCTTGGTGTCGAAAGACTATACCAGCGGGCAGCTTCGTGAGAAACTGCGGCAGGCATCATATCCTGACGCCTGTATTGACGAGGCCGTAGCCTATGTGGAGTCCTACGGTTATGTGGACGACCTGCGTTACGCCAAGGATTATATCACTTACCATTTGGAAGACAAGAGCAGGACGCGCATGGAACAGGATTTGATGCGGAAGGGAATCGCCAAAGATACGATTTGTGCCGCTTTTGACCAATTGGAGCAGACAGGAGCTCGCCAGGATGAGATGGCAATGATCAGGCGTCTTCTGGAAAAGAAAAAATATGATGTCCGGACAGCCACTATGCAGGACAGGCAGAGAATGTACGGTTTCCTTTACCGGAAGGGGTTTCATGCGGATGCAATCAGTAGAGCACTTTTGCTTGACATAACATCAAATTCATTATAGAATTAATATGTTGTAATTTTGCTAACTATCGGGATGTTGTCATTTGCACGATGGAAATGTCCGACAATAGATTAGATGATGTACAATGAAAATTTAATAAGGAGGTGCTCCTGTAATGTGGCAAGTTGTGTTAGCAGTAGTCATCACACTGGTGGTCGCCATTCCTGTTTCTGCTTTGACAGCCGTTAACTATCGCAAGAAAGTTGTGGAGGCGAAGCTGGGTAATGCGGACGAAAAGGCCAGGGAAATCATTGATGAAGCTCTCAAAACTGCTGAGACGAAGAAGCGTGAATCGTTGCTTGAGGTCAAGGAAGAGTCCATTCGTACCAAAAATGAATTGGACAAGGAAATCAAGGAACGTCGTGCCGAGGCACAACGCTATGAGCGTCGTATCCAGCAGAAGGAAGAGAACATCGACAAGAAAGCGGATGCTATTGAGAAAAAGGAAGCAAGTCTGGCACAGAGGGAAGAAGCTCTTGCCAAACAGCGCGAAGAGATTTCCAAGCTGAACGAGCAAAGATTACAGGAACTAGAACGAATCTCAGGTTTAACCTCCGAACAGGCAAAAGATTATTTGTTGAAAATTGTTGAAGATGAAGTGAAACATGAAACTGCTGTCATGATCAAAGAGATGGAGAGCAGGGCAAAGGAAGAAGCGGACAAGAAGGCAAAGGAATATGTGGTTACGGCAATTCAGAAATGTGCGGCTGACCATGTATCCGAGACCACCATATCCGTGGTACAGCTTCCAAATGATGAGATGAAAGGCCGGATTATCGGTAGGGAAGGTCGTAACATCAGGACGCTTGAAACAATGACTGGTGTGGATCTGATTATTGATGATACACCGGAAGCAGTCATCTTATCCGGATTTGATCCGATTCGCAGAGAAGTGGCAAGGATTGCGCTTGAGAAACTGATTGTGGATGGACGGATTCATCCGGCAAGAATTGAAGAGATGGTCGAGAAGGCACAGAAAGAAGTGGAAGTCATGATCAAAGAGGAAGGTGAAGCCGCTACTCTTGAGGTCGGTGTACATGGCATCCATCCTGAACTTGTCAGACTGCTTGGTAAGATGAAGTTCAGAACCAGTTATGGTCAGAACGCATTAAAACATTCTATTGAAGTGGCACAACTGTCCGGTCTGCTTGCGGCAGAGATGGGCTTGGATGTCAGAATGGCGAAGCGCGCAGGATTACTGCACGATATCGGCAAGGCTGTAGACCATGAAATGGAAGGATCACATATCCAGCTGGGTGTTGAACTCTGCCGGAAATATAAAGAAGGTCCGATTGTTATCAATGCGGTAGAATCGCATCACGGCGATGTGGAAGCGCAGACGCTGATCGCGTGTATCGTACAGGCGGCAGATACAATCTCTGCGGCGAGACCGGGTGCGAGAAGAGAGACATTAGAAACATATACAACAAGACTAAAACAATTAGAAGACATTACAAACAATTTCAAAGGTGTTGACAAATCTTTTGCTATTCAGGCGGGTAGAGAGATTCGTGTTATGGTAGTTCCGGAACAGATCAGCGATTCTGACATGGTATTACTTGCAAGAGATATTTCCAAACAGATTGAGGCAGAATTGGAATATCCTGGACAGATTAAAGTGAATGTAATCCGTGAGAGTCGTGTCGTTGATTACGCCAAATAGTGATGGAAAGCCCTGTAGAGAAATCTATAGGGCTTTTTTTGCACCTATAAAGAGTCTGTGAACGCAGTGATTTTTTCTGTACAGTTTTACCAGAAACGTTGATACTTTCGAAGAAAAATTATCTCTTCTGTATACTTGTGAAATCGGGTATTCTGTAGTAAAATGATTAACGGTGTATGATTGTATACAATAATTCAATTATTATGGAGGACAACATGAAACCGTACAGAGAGATGAGCAAGGATGAACTCGCACAGCAGAAAGCAGAACTGACCAAACAATTTGAAGATGCCAAGGCAATGGGATTAAAACTGGATATGTCCAGAGGCAAGCCAACCTCAGCACAGCTGGATATGACTATGGGCTTGATGGACGTCTTAAATTCCGATTCTGATATGATGTCCATGGATGGCGTCGATACCAGAAACTATGGCCTGATGGATGGTATTATAGAAGCCAAGCATTTGATGGCGGATGTGATGAGTGTTCCGGCGGAGAATGTGATTGTGTACGGTAACTCGAGTCTTTCGATTATGTATGATTCCATTTCCCGTTCCATGACACATGGCGTTATGGGTTCCACTCCCTGGTGTAAATTAGATCAGGTGAAGTTCTTATGCCCTGTGCCGGGTTATGACAGACATTTTGCCATCACGGAGCATTTTGGAATCGAGATGATACTGATTCCCATGACACCGGAAGGACCGGATATGGATCTGGTGGAGAAATATGTGAATGAGGATCCTGCGGTCAAAGGTATCTGGTGCGTACCGAAATATTCTAATCCTCAGGGGATTTCTTATTCGGATGAGACGGTGAGAAGATTTGCGGCGTTAAAGCCTGCGGCGAAAGATTTCAGGATATACTGGGATAACGCATATGCCATCCATCATCTCTATGAAGATAAACAAGATCAGATTTTGGAAATCTTAAGTGAGTGTGAGAAGGCGGGGAATCCGGATATGGTTTATGAGTTCTGTTCCACGTCCAAGATTACTTTCTCCGGAAGCGGTATGGCGGCCATGGCTTCTTCTCCGGCTAACCTGGCAGATGTCAAGAAGGCGCTTACCTTACAGACCATCGGACACGATAAAGTGAATCAGCTGCGCCACACCAGGTATTTTAAGAATGTGGAAGGCATGATGACGCACATGAAAAAACATGCAGACATTTTACGTCCTAAATTTGAAGCGGTATTGTCTGTACTGGACAAGGAACTGGGTGGCCTCGGCATCGGAGAATGGACCAGACCGCTTGGCGGCTATTTTATCTCCTTTGACGCCATGGAGGGCTGTGCAAAGGCAATCGTAGGAAAGTGTAAGGAAGCCGGGGTGGTTCTCACCGGGGCGGGTGCAACTTTCCCGTATGGAAAGGATCCGAAAGACAGTAACATCCGTATAGCACCCACTTTCCCCACATCGGAAGATATGGCGAAGGCTACGGATATTTTTGTCCTCTGTGTGAAACTGGTCAGTGTGGAGAAGCTTTTGCAGGCATAATATAGATAAGGCAGTGCAACAGAAGAATCGATCAGAAAGTAAACAAAAAGTATTGTGACAGATATGGTTTCCGGTGTAGAATATAGTACGGAAACCATATTTTGCTTTCATAACAGGATATCTTATGAAGAGGGTATCCGTTGTTTGGCAGACAGTCAGGAAAAGGGAGGAGTAAGGTTATGGAACATTATGAGAGACTGGGAAGAGAACTGATACACAAAGGTGCGATTATAGATTATTATCAGGATACGATCAAAGTGCCGAATGGTAATATCGTGAAATGGGATTTGATTACGCATAAAGGTGCTGCTGCGGTGGTGGCGGTAAAGGATGACGGTAAACTTTTGATGGTGAGACAATACCGTAATGCGCTTGATAGGGAGACATTGGAGATTCCTGCCGGCGCGTTGGATACGTCTGAGGAGCCCACGCAGGTGGCTGCAGCCAGGGAACTGGAGGAGGAGACCGGCTATAAGGCTGGCAAATTGGAACTTTTGATCTCGCTTAAAACGACGGTTGCTTTTTGTAACGAGAGAATTGATGTCTATGTGGCTACAGATCTGACACCCAGTAAACAGCATTTGGATGAAGATGAGTTTTTGAATGTGGAAAGTCATGATCTGGAGGAATTGCTGCAGATGATTTTTGACTGCAAGATTCAGGATGGTAAGACGGTAGCTTCTATTTTGGCATATCAGAAAAAATATAGACAGGCGGCAGATTAATTGTATAAACAGGGATGCCAAGGGAGAACTATAATCATATGAGTGAGATGAAAAAGACTAGCGGAAAGGGTTTTTGGAAGCAATTAAAACCCGCCTACATCATTAGCTTTGTGTTCTGCTTCATGCTTTTTATTTATGAACCAATATTGATGTACAGTACAAACAAAAATGATTTTTGGTTTGATTTTGGTATCATGCTTTTTCCGACTTTCATGCTCTTTCTTATTTTTTTGGCAGGAGGGCTGATAGCGGTTACAGTATGGTATTTCCTTCTTAGATTCGCTTTTGCAAAGGAAAGGGCGGATGTGATATATCAGTATACTCTGGTTGCATTGTTTGTAGTGTTTGTGGCAACGTACATCCAAGGGAATTTCTTGGCGGTCTCGTTACCCGGATTGACAGGTGAGGAGATTGCCTGGGATCAGTATCTGAAGGAGGATCTGCTTACCATAGTGATATGGATAATCCTGGAAATTTTGGCAATCGTAGCCGTCGTCCGGTTTCGTCCGGAACGCGTTGTCAAATGGAGCAGCAGAATTTCCATGGCTGTCATGGCAATGCTTCTTGTCGGCCTGACTGTGCAGGTGATTGCCAATGATGCCTTGAAAAGTAAAGATGCGATTCTTACAACCAATGCTCATATCAATGATATTTCTTCCAATAAAAATTTTATCATTTTTGTAGTGGATGCGGTCAATGCGAAGGATTTTCAACAACTTTTACAGCAGAATGAGGCGTACAGGGATGTGTTTTGCGATTTTACATTTTATACGGATACGACATCTGTGTATCCGTTTACAAGAGACAGTATGCCGTTGATATTGTCCGGTAAGGTGAATCAAAATGAAAAGACCTTTGAGGAGTATTCCAGCGATGCGTATAACGAGTCTGAGTTGTTTGCCAGATTGACGGAAGAATCCTATGATATCAGTCTCTATATGGACGCTCTGGTCTGGTATGGAGAACATCGGTATGACGTTATAAACGATATTAAAAACAGCATTACGTCTCCTTATGAAAGTATGGATCTTTATATGTATTTTAGACAGGAATTAAAATATGTCCTGTTTAAGTACCTGCCTTATGCATACAAACAGTATGCACAGATTGAGGGGATGGATTTCAAGCGGGCGTTGGAACAATATGAGTATTATGATGAGGACGTATACGAAAATATCTGCAGTTACCCGGAGCTGAACAAGACAGATCGTAATATGTTCCAGTTCATTCATATTGAGGGCGCGCATCTGCCCTTTAAGCTGGATGAGAATTTGAATGAGATAGAAAAAGGGACTTATACGCAGAAGATAGAAGCGTCGATCAAGGTTATGGACGCTTATCTTACCAGACTTAAAAACAATGATGCGTATGATAATTCCATTATTATAATCATGGCTGATCATGGGTATTACGATGTGGATCATGACAGTCTTGGCGACGAGGTTTTTGCCCGCTACCATCCAATCTTGTTGATAAAAGGATTTGGGGAAGAACATGAGTTGCAGGAATCCGATATTCCTGTTTCGCATATAGACTTGATGGATGCCTATATGGATCTTCTGGATGGGAAAAATGGTTCAGAGGTGTTTGACGATATTGAGCAGGGAAGCAGTAGAAAAAGAAAGATTATCTGGTATGAGTATCGGGCGGAAGACCATATGATCGAATATGAATTGGAAGGAAGCCCGGATGATTGGGCTAACTTCAAACCAACTGGAAATGTGTTTGACAGATAGGACAATTATCATGAATAGATGGCTTTTCATGCATGGACGGACCTGACAGGACATATATATAGTTAAGCATATCTATCGTTAAGGATATAGATAGATGAGGATTGCTATATATATGGATATATACCGAACGCAAGGTATGATCAGAGAGGGATGTGTGTGCGGCAGCAGTCATGGTCAAAAAACGGCTATTATATGGTCTATCTGTTTATGATTGGTCTTTTTATTGGAATCCTGATAGTGAATGCGGGACATGATACCTGGATTGTTGACAGTGATCTTTTGGGGACGGAGATGATCCTGCGCCTGAAAAACAGTGTTCCGGCGGGAGAAGGATTGTTTGGTTATGTGTTGAGACACCGGCTGTTTACGCTGTGTATGCTGGCATTATTGTCCACCACCATGATCGGGCTGCCGGTGGTATGTGTCTATATCTGCTATATGGGACTTTCGGCAGGGTGTCTCCTATCTGTGGCGGTTATCCGTTACGGTATCCGGGGACTTTTACTTGTGGCGGCAGGTCTGCTGCCACAGGCTTTTTGTCTGATACCGGCCTATATTGGTCTTTTTATCTGGGCGGTAAGCCTCAATAGGACCTTGTATGCACCAAGGACATATCTGGATGGATATGAACGCTATAGCAAGCAGTTTTATTTGAAAAAAGGAACACAAATTGTTGCGGTAGCAGCAGTTGTCATAATGGGATGTTTATTAGAGAGTTATGTCAATCCTAAGATTCTACATTTTATTCTAAAAATTTTCTGAAAAAAATTTTTTTGTATGTTTTTCCAAGATATAGTAGACATAAATTCTCCATCTGACGATATCTTGTACTTTGTCGGAAAAACCGCGCAAATGCCCGTAAAATCTGGGAAAAATCCATTTGCTTTTCTCCAAAAATCTGATTATAATGTAAGGCAGACGGCAATTTGATTTACATAAAAGAATCTTGAGGGGAAGGATTTCCGAATACATGGAAAAAGAGATCAGTGCATTTATCACCTATTTACATAATGTGAAGAACACCTCTACGAATACGGAGTTGTCCTATAAAAGAGATCTGGAGAAGGTGCAGCACTTTTTAGCATCACGCGGTATCGAGAAAACGAGAGAGGTGACGGCACAGGACTTAAGTGATTATGTACAATATTTGGAAAATAACAAGTTTGCAGCGGCCACAGTATCCAGGAATATTGCGTCCCTCAAGGCTTTTTATCATTTTATGGTGCAGGAAGGAATGGCAGCGGAGGATATTGCGGACAAACTCAAAGCGCCTAAAATCGAAAAGAAGGCGCCGGAGATTATGTCTCCCGATGAGGTCGTGCGTCTATTAGAGCAGCCTTCCGGAGACTCTCCCAAGGAGATCCGTGATAAAGCCATGTTGGAACTTCTCTATGCGACTGGGATCAGGGTGACGGAACTGATTACCTTAAAGGTTTCGGATGTGAATATGCAGATGAGTTTTATTTTATGTCGTGACCGAAATAAGGAAAGGATTATTCCCTTTGGCGCGGCGGCCAAAAGTGCCATGACAAGGTATTTGAATGGTACGAGAGAGGAGATGCTTGAGAATAAATCCTCAGATGTTCTCTTTGCCAATTGTTCCGGACAGCCTATGAGCCGGCAGGGATTCTGGAAGCTGATCAAGCACTATGCGAAAAAGGCGGATATCCAAGCGGATATCACGCCGCATACATTGAGACATTCTTTTGCGGCACATCTGGTAGAGAACGGCGCCGATTTAAGGAGTGTTCAGGAAATGCTGGGACATTCCGATATTTCCACGACGCAGATTTATGCAAATTTAAATCATAATCATATCCGGGAAGTGTATGCCAAGGCACATCCCCGTGGATGATAGATATCATTTTTTCTTATCCTATAAAAAATTCCTGCGGATTTTACTTCGGTGAGTATCCGCAGGAATTTTTATGCCATAGGAGATTAGTCGTAGTCGGCAATATCATAAATCAATTGTTCGGACGCTTCCCAGCCCAGACAGGGATCGGTGATAGATTTGCCATAGACACCTTCACCGATCTTCTGACTGCCTTCTTCGATATAACTCTCGATCATGACACCCTTGACCATACTGTGGATATCCCGATTCAGCTTACGGCTGTGCATGACTTCCTTGACAATACGAATCTGTTGTTCGAACTGCTTGTCAGAGTTGTTATGGTTTGCGTCGATGACACAGGCCGGATTCATCAGGTCGTAATCCTGGTACAGGGTGTAGAGCGTATTTAGATCCTCGTAATGATAGTTGGGCAGGCTTCTACCGTGTTTATTGACAGAACCGCGAAGCACTGCATGGGCCAGAGGATTTCCGTCAGTGGCCACTTCCATGCCCCGATAGATGAAAGAGTGGGGATGCTGTGCCGCATAGATGGAGTTAAGCATGACGGAAAGGGTTCCGCTGGTAGGGTTTTTCATGCCAGCAGGAACGTCAAAACCGCTGACGGTCATGCGGTGGTGTTGATCTTCCACAGAACGGGCGCCGATGGCCACATAGGAGAGGATGTCTTCCACATAGCCCCAGTTGTCAGGATAGAGCATCTCATCCGCGGCAGTCAATCCGGATTCCTCAATAGCCCTGATGTGCATTTTGCGCATGGCAATCAGTCCAGCGGTAAAATCCGGTTTTTTTTCAGGATCCGGCTGGCTGACAATGCCTTTATAACCTTCCCCGGTGGTCCGAGGTTTGTTGGTATAGATTCGGGGGATCAGGATCAACTTGTCCTTTACTTTTTCGTTGACCTTGGAAAGTCTGTTGACATAGTCGCAGACGGCTTCCTCATTATCGGCAGAACAAGGGCCGATGATGACTAGGAATTTATTGCTCTTACCTGTGAGCACGTCCTTGATTTGGGCATCGCGCTGTCTTTTGATTTCCGTGGCGGCTGCCGGCATGGGAAATTGTTCCCTGATTTCCTCAGGAGTGGGGAGTTTTGCAACATATTGAAAAGACATCTTTTTTCTCCTTTACACTTTTTACTGGCAAAAACACCTACATTATAGTATATTGTTTTAAGAATCGCAACCCTTGCGGGAAATATGCAGGGCGGAAATGGTACACAGCGTAGTCTGCAGGATCTGGCTTGCCAGCATCCCCCAGAGATAGCCCCGGATGCCATAGCGGGGGATGGCAAAGAAGACGAACCCAAGACGCAATAATAGACTTGCCACACTGTAGCAGAAGGTTTGCGCGGTTTTGCCCAATCCGTTTAGGATACTGCCAAGTGTACTGGCAATGTACATGAAAGGGCAGATGAAACTGAGCGTCAGGATAAAGCTGCCGGCTAACTGTGAGTGAAAAAGGACACGTCCCGCAAAGCGGCCGCACAACAGGAAAAGGGCGGTGCAGCCAAATCCGAGAAGCA
This sequence comes from uncultured Lachnospiraceae bacterium, assembly GCA_946554445.1. Lineage (GTDB taxonomy): Bacteria > Bacillota > Clostridia > Lachnospirales > Lachnospiraceae > UBA3282. The sequence continues at coordinate 76,530 of CAMNSD010000011.1, forward strand.
GGCAGTAGCGGATGGAAGTCAGGACTGCCCGTCTGACGGCCGCCCGATTGCCGTTAGCGTCGGCTTCAGCCACGATGGGCAGAAGCAGGACAGAGATGGAGTTGGTGATGGCGGAAGGAAAGAGGATGAGCGGCAGACTCATGCCGGTCAGCACACCGTATACTCCCAGGGCATCCGTGTTATTAAGACCATAGGCCATCAGCCGGTTGGGGATATAGATGGCCTCGATACTCTGCAGCAGGTTAATCACCAGACGATTGGCCGATAAAGGTACCGCCAGCGTAAGAAGCTGTCCCATGATGCGGCTGTAAATGGCAATATAGTGGGTTTTGATCTTTTCGGTCCTGACCGAGAGGAAGGGCCGATAGGGAAAGACCTTGTGGGCCCGGGATAAGATGGCCAGGATGGATACGATCATGGAGGCGCTTTCTCCAATGACGAGGCCCACTACGGCAAAGCTGATAGTTGGTTCCATCTGGTGTTTTTGGCAGGCATAATAGATCAGATACACACTGCCCACACGGCAGATCTGTTCGGACAGCTGAGAGATGGCGGGAATCGCAGTCTTGCGGATACCATAAAAGTAGCCATTGATACAGGAGTGTACGCAGGCCATAGGGATGGAGAGCGCTATGATGCGTAAAAGCGGCGCCGTGCGCGCTTCCATCAGGCAGGTGACGGCAATCGCTTCCGACCAATGATAGATTAGGACCGCGCATGTGAGGGAAAGGGAAAAAGACATGAGGAACCCTGCCCATAGTGTGCGGAAGGAAGTTTTATAGTCGTGCGTGCTGTTTTCGCTTGCCACGTATTTGGAGATGGCTGTCTGGATACCGGAGACAGTGAGCGCAAAGGAAAGGGCAAGCACAGGGGAGATCAGCTGATAGATTCCCATGCCCTCCGCGCCGAATACGTTGGACAGAAAGATACGGTAAAAGAAGCCGATCAAGCGGCTGATAAGTCCGGTCAGCGTGAGGATGGCCGTTCCGGTGATCAAAGGATTTTTCCATTTCGTCGTCATAAGCACCACATAAGGATTCGATATGGTTACAGTTTATGCGGCAGAAGTCTTATATAGTATAGAAGAAGGGATTAGACAGATGGCTAAGAAGGTAGTGGTAGGTATGTCCGGCGGCGTGGATTCCTCGGTGGCGGCCTATCTTTTGAAAAAACAGGGATTTGATGTGATCGGCGTGACCATGCAGATGTGGCAGGAGGATTCGGCCGAAGCGAGGGAGAACCAGGGAGGATGTTGTGATCTCAGTGTGGCGGAAGACGCCAGGAAAGTAGCGGACAAACTGGATATCCCTCATTATGTGATCCCTTTTGCAGCAGAATTTAAGGAGAAAGTAGTAGATTATTTTGTGGCAGAATATCTGGCCGGGCGGACGCCCAACCCCTGCGCCGCCTGTAACCGATATGTGAAGTGGGAGGCTATGCTGCAAAGAAGTATAGAAATGGGGGCGGATTATATCGCTACCGGGCATTATGCCAGAATTGTCAAGCTGGAAAACGGCAGATATGCCGTACAGAACTCTGTCACAGCCCAAAAGGACCAGACCTATGCACTCTATGGTTTGACACAAGAACAGCTGGTGCATACACTTATGCCGGTGGGGGATTATACCAAGGAGCAGATACGGCAGATCGCACAGGAGGCGGGATTGGAGACAGCCTATAAGCCGGACAGTCAGGAAATCTGTTTTATTCCGGATCATGATTATGCCGCCTTTATTGACAGGCAGGCAGGGGGAAGAGTGCCTGGGCGGGGACATTTTGTGACGGCCAAGGGCGAGATCCTGGGAGAACACCTTGGTATCACGCATTATACAGTGGGACAGCGCAAAGGACTGAATCTGGCCATGGGGCGTCCAGTGTTTGTGACTGAGATCAGGCCGCAGACGGACGAAGTGGTGATCGGGGAGGCGCAGGATGTCTTTTCAGATACGCTTTATTGCCATCATATTAATTACATGGGGATGGCGGACCTGCCGGAAATAAGACGGGTGACGGCAAAAATCCGCTATGCTCACAAGGGCGAGGAGTGCCTGATCGAGAAGGCGGGCGAAGATAGAATTAAATGCACTTTTGCCCAACCGGTCCGTGCCATCACGCCCGGTCAGGCAGTGGTTTTTTATGAGGATGGTTATGTGCTTGGCGGGGGGACCATCCTGTAGACTAAGAAAATCTTAAGAAATTCTACCGGTTTTGTTCACGACATTTTCACAGGCACTGTGATAGGATAGGTTTTAATGAACAGGGAAAGGTTGCAGAAACTCTTATCTGAGGGGAAAGGCTGAAAGCTTGTATGCCGTGAAAGGAGTATCATTATAGATATGGTAGAATCGAAACTGACGAAGGTAAAAGTAAATAATGAGATAGAACTGTGTGAAGTATATGACAATGTCACAAAAGAACGGATCAAGAAAGTGTTTTTCCGGGAGGGAATCTCCTTTTTTATCAAATTCCGCAAGAAATTCCAGATGGCCGGACTGGCTGCGGTGAATCTGGCGGGAGAGGAAATTTCCGGGGAGCGGACCATGTTTCCGGAGACAAAAGAGGGCAGGTATATCATCTGTGTGAACCTAAGCCAGGAGGAACTGGCTCGCAGATCCATTATGCGGGTGGTGCCGGATCATGGTGATAAGGTCAAATTCTTGGGGGAGGAACAGAAAGACAGTGTGGATAAAATGCCTTTCTGGGAGATGATCTCCCAGTTGACATAATATAATTTATTAAAGATGTAGTGATTAAATTTTATGGAAAGAGGGGCTGCGTTTTTCAAAGGTAGTGTAATACCGAAAACCGCAGTCCTTTAGTATTTCTGCTGCTCGGTCAAAAGAACAGGCAATCTGTCCCGGCGCGTGGGCGTCAGAACCGACTGTGATGATCTCACCGCCCAGTTCGCGATAACGTTTGATGACGCCACGGCAGGGATTGGCGTCTCGCAGCCCTTTGGACAGGCCGGAGGTATTGATCTCAATACCCTTCTCCATATCGATCAACTTTGTTAAGATTTTATCAAATAGAGTGCGGAAGGCTTCATAAGAGTATCCTTGGTCTTTTGCGGGGCTGTAGCGCACCACATAATCCAGGTGTCCATAGACGTCAAAGTTGCTGAAGTTATTCAGGTTATCGAGGATGGACTCGAAATACTCCGTAAAAGCGTCGGCCGGTGTACGGTCGGCAAAAAAGTCGGGATAGTAGGGATCCTTGCCATTGCAGATATGGGAAGAGCCGATGATAAAGTCATAAGCATGGGCTTTGGCAAAGGCGGCGTTTCGTTTGGACAGGTGGGGTTGCAGACCGATCTCTACACCGAACAAAATCTTGATTTGATGGGCATATTTTTCCTGTAAGTGCACTAGATCATAGAGATAGGAATCCGCATTGAGCAGGAAGGTGTCTTCGGTATCCTTTTCATTGGCGGGGTAATCAAAGTCGTTATGTTCTGTAAAGCACATCTGGCTAAGGCCCAGGTTTATTCCCTGTAAGATCATCTCTTCCATGGGGGAATCGGAATCCCCGGAGAAAGAGGAATGTAAGTGGTAATCGGCTGTGATCGGCATGAGGCGTCTCCTTTCAGAAATCATCCATATTTAGGCATTTGCGATTCGCAGGAATAATCGTTCCATCTTCAGTATAGTAGATGCGGCAGGGAAATACAATGGTTGTTACTTTTTGACTAATGTTTTTAAAATATATATAATGGTGAAAAAGGTTTTTATGGTGATAAGATGCTATATTTTAAGTGTAAGACAATGGGGGATTACTATGGCGATTATCGGAATTGATCTGGGAACAACCAACAGTCTGGCCTGTGTCTGCCGGGAGGGGAAACCAATCCTGATTCCCAATTCCCTGGGGGAGACGCTGACGCCCAGTGTTGTGAGTGTGGATGAGAATGGGGAAATCTGTGTGGGAGCCGTGGCCAAAGAGCGGCTGATCTCCCATCCGGAGGCATCTGCGGCTTCTTTCAAGCGATATATGGGAACGAATAAAGTGTTTACCCTGGCGGGGGAAAAGTTCACACCGCAGGAACTGTCTTCTTTTGTCCTGCGCCAGCTAAAGGAGGACGCGGAACGGTTTCTGGGAGAGGAAGTGACGGAAGCCGTGATCAGTGTACCAGCCTATTTTAATGATAACCAGAGGTATGCTACCAAAGAAGCCGGCAGGCTGGCGGGGATTCATGTGGAACGGCTAGTCAATGAACCTTCTGCCGCAGCACTGGCAGCCAGCCGCATCAGCGGGGAGGACGAGGGAAGTTATCTGGTATTTGATTTTGGAGGCGGTACGCTGGACGTGTCGTTGGTGGATTATTTTGACAATATCATTGAGATTATTGCCGTAAGTGGTGATAATCGTCTGGGCGGCGATGATTTTGACGAAGTGATTGCCCGCAGTTTCTGCGCCCATCATCAGATGGAATTTGATACACTGGACAGGCAGGCGAAGCTGGCACTTCTCAGGCTGTCCGAAAAGTGCAAGCGGGAACTGACCAGACAGGATGAGACGGAACTCGTATGGGAGGCGGAGGATAAGAGAATGCCCCTTAATAATCTTGTTTTGGCAGGACTGGGGCAGAAGTTGTTTGACCGAATCAGTCAAGTCATTGACCGGGCACTGCATGACAGCGGCCGGTCTATGGAAGAGATAGACGAGATCGTTCTGGCGGGTGGTTCTTCCAAGATGCCGGTGGTTGCCCTGTATCTGCAGACGCTTTTAAAGCGCAGACCGACCATGGCGGCTTCGCCGGATGAGATAGTGGCTATGGGAGCGGGTGTCTATGCCGGCATCAAGGAGCGCAGGCAGGATATCCGGGATCTGGTGTTGACGGATATCTGCCCTTTCAGCCTAGGCACTAACGTAGTTAATTATGTGGATGGCGGCAATCCGATCATGTCCACGGTGATAGAGCGCAACAGTGTGCTTCCCTGCTCCAAGACCGGTTACTATACCAATTCTTATGACTATCAGGCCAAGATTGATATTGGGATTTACCAGGGGGAAGCCTATTATTGCAAGGAGAATCTGAAACTGGGTAACATTGAGATGGAGATTCTTCCCTGTAAAAAGGGGGAAGCCTGCCTGGAAGTGAGTTTTACGTATGATATCAATGGGATCCTGGAAGTTGAGGTGACAGACCATCAGCTGAATCAGAGGAAGAGGAAAGTGCTGACCAGCGAAAAGCTGCGGATGTCAGAGGAGGAGATAAACCGCCGGTTGGAAGAGTTGCAGGCCTATAAGCTGATGCCCTGCGGCGGAATCAGGACCAAAATGATCATGGCCAGGGGAGAGCGGTTATTTGCCCAGCTTCTGGGAGCCAGACGCCAGCAGGTTGCGATAGCGATGCAGCAGATTGAATGGGCCGTTAAGAGCCGCAATGACCAGCAGATCAGCAAAGCCTTGAAAGAGGCGAAGGAAATTTTTGACCGGTTAGAGGAATCTTAAGCCAAAGGGGCAGAGGGATTCAGATGGGAAGAAAAGTATGGATATCTGGGAAATACTGGGGATAAAACCAACCATAGACAAAAAGGCAATCAAGAAAGCATATGCGGCCCGGACGAAGGTAACCCATCCGGAGGAGAATCCGGAAGCATTTAAACAACTCTATGAGGCATATCAGGCGGCGCTCGCTTATGCGGATCTTTTCAAGGAAAGAATGCAGACAGGCGGAGGCGGCATGGAGTCTCCTCCTGCAGATGATGGGGATCATGAAGGGGCGCAGAAAGAGGAGGAAGATGGAGCGAAAGCGGAACTCCTCACTTATTTTACCGATTACCAGGAGAAGCACCAGCAGAAAATTGATGCTTTTATCAGGTACTGGAAGGAATTTAAGGGTTTGTACCGGAATCCGGAGGCGGAAGTCTGGTGGAAAGAGTATCTGGCTTCGGAAGCATTTCAGGATATCAAGGATCATCCCCGCATCCTGCAGGAACTGCTCGAAATGGATCATAAGTTTTTCTTTGGGTTGAATGAAGTTAAGCTGCTGCTTTGGGATGCCTATGGTTTCCAGGATGGTGATGAGGAGACCTATCAGGGAGAAAAGCAGATGCTGCGGCGGTATCTGTACTCAGCCTATGTGAAGCGGCAGGAAAATGCCCAAAATATGATCCGGCAGAGAAGAAATGAGAAGATTCTGCGGATCGCTATCGGCGTTCTGAGTGCTCTTATTTTGCTGATCTGTATATGCTATCCTATTATTGTCCGCCAACAGAGAGAGAACCAGCGCCTCTACCTGATTTCGTATATGGCTAAGGAATATCCGGACACCACTTTTTCCGAGCCGGAGCTCCTGAAAACGCTGAACAACGGCAGTATCGTCTATTCGATGCACTCGGCGGCGCATCCGGAACTGTTGGTCAGCGCCAGTGTAGGGTATCAGTATATCGGTGGAAAACGCAATTACCTGGTGGAGGAGGATTACAGGCAGTTGCTGCTGGAACACTATGCGGATCAGTATGGCATGGAATGCGCCCGGGTAGAAAAATACGACTCCGAGACAAGTTGGGGAGGGGTGGCTTACAATGTGTGGTTTTTACCGGTGGACTGTGAAGATGGGCAGTACCATGCGACAACAGAATACAACGTATTGTTGTATCCGGATATCGGGGAGATAGATGCTTTTTGTGAACGTGTGGAGCGGATGTTCCGGGAGCAGGAGGAACTTGGCGGGATATCTGCAATCGCCCTCTGTTCGGAGAAGATTGTATATCCGGAGGTCCTGTTTCAAGGTGGGGTGGAGCATTGTCCGTTTTCAAAACAGCAGATTTATGATCCCCGACATATAGAGGCAGCGTCCCTTGCCGCGGCAGTCAGGGAAGCCCATGTGCGGTATATGTTCCAATATGAACCCTGGAATATTACATCACAACAGTACAGAGAGTGGGGCGCGGAATATGAAAGATACTGCGAAGAATGGGCGGATGACCAGGGGGAATGGCATGAGGTGTATGATCCGGGTACGGGAGAATACCTCTGCCGGGTTTATGTTTCTACCTATGAATATGTGGAAGATCATGAGGAGCCCGGATCGCCGCCCACCCGTTTTATGACAGTGGGCAGTGCCTACTATTTTCTGCAGGGCAGAGGGGCGCAGATTACCATCAGGGATTACAGCGATGGATTCTTAGTCTGGTTTGACGGAACGCACAGATTTTTCGGCTTGTCTCCGGAGGAGGAATTTGCGTATTTACAGGGCTGTTACTAAAAAGTTTTCGTATCATTTTCCTATAATTTTTGATTTACATCTTGAATTTTTAGGACAAATTGGGTAAAATAAATTTGCTGACTAAATTTTACCAATGCTGTGCGTATGTTACGTATGCGGCGGGGTAAAATTATATAAAAAACATTATTTAGGAGGGACTAAAAAATGGCAGTAAGAGTAGCAATCAATGGTTTTGGCCGTATCGGTCGTCTTGCATTCAGACAGATGTTCGGGGCAGAAGGATATGAAGTAGTGGCAATCAACGATTTGACAAGCCCGAAGATGTTGGCACACCTGTTAAAGTATGATTCTTCCCAGGGTAAGTACGCTTTAGCTGATACCGTATCCGCTGGTGAGGACACAATCACAGTTGATGGTAAGACATTAAAGATCTACAAAGAGCCCGACGCAAACAATTGTCCTTGGGGTGAACTTAAGGTTGACGTTGTTCTGGAGTGCTCCGGTTTCTATACCAGCAAGGAGAAAGCTCAGGCACACATCAATGCCGGCGCTAGAAAAGTTGTTATCTCTGCTCCTGCAGGTAACGATCTTCCGACTATCGTATACAATGTTAACCATGAGACACTGAAAGCTTCCGATACCATCATTTCAGCAGCTTCCTGTACAACAAACTGCCTTGCTCCTATGGCAAAGGCTCTGAATGATTTGGCTGGCATCAAGTCCGGTATCATGAGCACCATCCACGCTTACACAGGCGATCAGATGATCCTTGACGGCCCGCAGAGAAAGGGTGACTTAAGAAGATCCCGCGCAGGCGCAGTGAACATCGTTCCTAACAGCACAGGCGCAGCAAAGGCTATCGGCCTTGTTATCCCTGAGTTAAATGGTAAGCTGATCGGTTCCGCACAGCGTGTTCCTACTCCTACAGGTTCCACCACAATCCTGGTTGCAACCGTAGAGAAGTCCGTTACCAAGGAAGAGATCAACGCAGCAATGAAGGCAGCTGCTACAGAGTCCTTCGGCTACAACGAGGATGAAATCGTTTCTTCCGATATCGTAGGCAGCACCTATGGTTCCATCTTCGACGCTACCCAGACTATGGTAGGCGCAGACAACCTGGTACAGGTAGTTTCCTGGTACGACAATGAGAACAGCTACACATCTCAGATGGTTCGTACAATTAAGTACTTCTCAGAATTACAGTAAATCTCTGCGAGATAAACAAAAGTAAATTCCTTCGGAATTAACTTTGCGAGCACTGCTTCGCAGGCTCGGCGTGAGAAAGTAATTTTGAAGAGATTAACTGCACGGGCACTGCTTCGCAGGCTCGGCATGAGAAGAAGAAAATTTCTTCGGGAATTGGCAAAATTATTTATGGTTTGTTGAGAGGCTCGGCCGTTGGGCCGAGTCTCTTTTAATAATCTAATAGGAGGATTAAGACATGTCATTAAACAAAAAATCTGTAGATGATCTTAACGTTAAAGGGAAACGCGTTCTCGTGAGATGCGACTTTAACGTACCTTTGAAGGAAGGCAAGATTACTGATGAAACCCGTATCGTGGCAGCGCTTCCCACAATCCAGAAACTGCTTGCTGACGGCGGCAAAGTGATTCTTTGCTCCCATCTTGGCAAGGTAAAGAATGGCCCCAATGAGGGTGAGTCCTTGGCGCCTGTGGCAGAGAGACTTTCCGAGAAACTGGGCAAGCCCGTCAATTTCGTATCTGATTATAACGTAACCGGTGAGGCAGCTTCCAAGGCAGTTGCTGAGATGCAGGAGGGTGACGTGGTTCTTCTGCAGAATACCCGTTTCCGTGGCAAAGAGGAGACCAAGAACGGCGAAGAGTTCAGCAAGGAACTGGCTGATCTGTGTGACGTTTATGTATGTGACGCTTTTGGTTCTTCCCATAGGGCACATGCTTCCGTAGCAGGTGTGACAGATGTTGTACGCGCAAAGGGCGGCGAGTGTGCAGTTGGTTATCTGATGCAGAAAGAAATCGACTTCCTCGGCAACGCAGTGGAGAATCCGGTAAGACCTTTTGTGGCAATTCTTGGCGGTGCGAAGGTTGCGGATAAGTTGAACGTAATCAATAACCTGTTAGAGAAGTGCGACACCCTTATCATCGGCGGCGGCATGGCATTCACCTTCTTAAAGGCGAAGGGCTATGAGATTGGCAACTCCCTGGTAGATGATGAGAAGCTTGATTATTGTAAAGAGATGACAGAGAAAGCTGAGAAGCTCGGCAAGCAGCTTTTACTGCCTATCGACACTGGTGTAGCTTCGGCGTTCCCGAACCCTATTGACGGTCCTGTTGACGTAGAGTATGTTGACGCTGACAAGATTCCGGCTGACAAGGAAGGTCTGGATATCGGTCCTAAGACACAGGAATTGTTTGCCAATGCAGTGAAGTCTGCAAAGACTGTTGTATGGAACGGACCTATGGGCGTGTTTGAGAATCCTACCCTGGCAAAAGGCACCATCGCTGTGGCGAAGGCCCTGGCAGAGACAGATGCTACCACCATCATCGGCGGCGGCGACTCTGCAGCAGCCTGCAACCAGCTTGGTTTTGCAGATAAGATGTCCCACATTTCCACAGGCGGCGGCGCTTCCCTTGAGTTCTTAGAGGGCAAAGAACTTCCCGGCGTGGTAGCAGCAGACGACAAGTGATGCGATGAGCAGAGCGAGAATCATCATAGCTGAGAGAGAACGTGCTTGCACGAGTTCTCTCTCGGATATGATGATTTGAGGGTGCAACGCACCCGAGGAATTGCGCAGCAATTGCGAGGCGATGCGAAGGACAGAGAGAATGCACAAAGCCTCTTTCGGATTCGGGCGTTTGAGGGTGCAACGCACCCGAGGAATTGCGCAGCAATTACGAGGCTCTGCGGTGTATATATATTAAATTATTGAAAATAAGGAGATTACAAAATGGCTAGAAGAAGAATTATCGCCGGTAACTGGAAGATGAACATGACTCCCAGCGAGGCTGTTGCGCTTTGCGCGACTTTAAAGGATCTGGTAGTAAACGATGCGGTTGACGTGGTTTACTGCGTACCTGCGATTGACATTGTACCTGTGGCTGAGGCAGTCAAAGGCACTAATGTACATGTGGGCGCCGAGAACTTTTATATTGAGGACAAGGGCGCATACACAGGTGAGATTTCCGCTCCCATGTTAAAGGATGCGGGCGTTGAGTACGTGATCATCGGACACTCCGAGAGAAGAGAATATTTTAAAGAGGACGATGCTTTCCTGAACAAGAAAGTGCTTAAGGCGTTGGAGGCAGGTCTTGTGCCGATTCTTTGCTGCGGCGAGTCCTTAGAGCAGAGAGAGATGAATGTGACCATGGATTGGATCAGACTGCAGATCAAATCCGATCTGGCAGGCGTTACCGCGGATCAGGTAAAAGGCATGGTTATCGCTTATGAGCCGATCTGGGCGATTGGAACTGGCAAGACTGCTACTTCTGATCAGGCGCAGGAAGTATGTAAGGGTATCCGCGACTGCATCGCTGAGATGTATGATGAGGCTACCGCAGAGGCTGTACGCATCCAGTACGGCGGCTCCATGAACGCGTCTAACGCGGCTGAGCTTCTGGCAAAGCCCGACATCGACGGCGGCCTGATCGGCGGCGCGTCCTTAAAGCCTGATTTCGGGCAGATTGTAAACGCATAAGATGATGTGTTGGTGGGAGCACAGCGTTTTTGGCGTAATGATTTGAGGGTTTATTAAGACAGTAAAAGGGGTATCAAAGAAAAGGATTTCTTTGATACCTCTTTTTTACTTTTGGTAGTTGACCAAACTCTCAGAAATAGATATCATAATATTCAGAAATAAGAGATTACTAAAACTCTCATATTCGTGATTTCTGAAAACTATCATATTATATCAGGCAGGGGGAAGAGAAAATGAAAAGTATTCGGACAAAAATCACTTTATGTCTCATCTTAACCGTTCTTATTGGACAGGTCGCATCTGGCATCGCCAGCATTATACCCAATTACAACAGCACCATGTCCACCGTAGAGCAGATGATGAGAGAGACGGCAGTTCTGGCCGCGGGACGTGTGGAGCAGGAACTGGACGCTTATAAAAACGTAGTCATGGATGCTGGCTATGATCAACAGTTGGCAGATCCGGATGTGCCTGTAGAGGAAAAGCAGGCGATCATCAGCGAACGGGCGGCCATGCATAATTTCCAGCGGGGAAATATTATCGGGATGGACGGTATCAGCATTTTTGACGGCAAGGATTATTCCGACCGGGAATATGTGCAGCAGGCCATGAAAGGTAGTGTTTATGTGTCGGAGCCGTTGATCAGTAAGATTACCGGGCAGCTGTCCATTATGGTGGCGGCGCCTCTCTATGCGGAGGAAACCTATGGTTCCAGCATTGTCGGCGTGATTTATTTTGTGCCCAAGGAAACGTTTCTCAACGATATCGTATCTGCGATTCAGATTGGTGAGAACAGCAGGGCTTATATGATTAACAAGACCGGTGACACGATCGCAGATATTACCCTGGAAACGATCACGGTGCAGAATATAGAGGCTGAGGCGCAAAACGATCCGTCTCTGGCAGAATTGGCGGCAATTCATGAATCCATGCGTCAGGGGCAGAATGGGTTTGGCAGTTATACGAGCGGGACAGATGAGATGTTTGCGGCCTATGCGCCTGTAAACGATACGGACGGATGGAGCATTGCTGTTACCGCGCCGCAGTTAAATTATCTGGAGGCGACACGCAACGCCATGGTCGTAAATATTGCGGTGATCATTCTTTCCATACTGCTTTCCGTTGTAATCGCCCTGGTGCTGGCGGGCAATATCAGCGGGCCGATGAAGGCCTGTGTGAATCGGATGAAGCTGTTGGTGGAGGGGGATCTGGATACGCCGATGCCCCAGATTAAGAGTAAGGACGAGTCAGGTGTGCTCGCAAGATCCACGGCTTCTCTGGTGGAGGGCTTAAAGACTGTTATCAACGACATAGATTTTCTGTTAAATGAAATGGCCAATCAGAATCTGAATGTCCGTACTGAGCATGAGGATGTGTATGTGGGCAGTTTCCGCAATATTCTGCTGTCCATGCGTCATATGAAAGAGGAATTGAGCAAGGCTATGACACAGGTCAATCATTCTTCCCAGGAAGTGGCGATGGCCAGCGATCATCTGTCGGCAAGCGCCCAGTCGCTCAGTCAGGGCACTACGCAGCAGGCAAGCTCCGTGCAGGAACTGGCGGCACGTGTCAGTGAAATAGCCGAACAGGCCAAGAGAACGGCCAGCGGGGCGTTGGATGTCCGCAGTAAGACGCATGAGGCCGGCAGGGAAGTGTCCCTGTGCAATCAGAAGATGCAGAATCTGGTGGAGGCTATGGAGCGGATTCAGACCAGTTCCGATGAGATAGAGAAAATTCTTAAAACCATCGATGACATTGCCTTCCAGACCAATATACTGGCTTTAAACGCGGCTGTGGAAGCGGCCAGGGCCGGCAGCGCAGGAAAAGGATTTGCTGTGGTGGCGGAAGAAGTGCGTAATCTGGCTGGAAAATCTGCCAAAGCGGCACAGAATACCTCGGAACTCATCAGCAATTCCACAGAAGCAGTACATATGGGTACGGGCATCGCACAGAATACGGCGGATGTCCTGCTTGGGGTGGTAGAGAGCATCCAGACCGTAGTGGAGGCTATCGATCAGATCGCTGCGGTATCCAATGAGCAGTCCGATGCGGTAGAACAGGTTTCTGAGGGAATCAATCAGATTTCCGTGGTGGTGCAAAGCAACAGTGCGAATGCGCAGGAGAGCGCGGCGGCCAGCGAGGAGCTTTCTGCCGAGGCGGCTTGCCTGAAACAGCTGGTAGATCAGTTTACCCTGGCAGAAGGATAAAGAAGGTGGAATTATTATGGGAAAGTTAAAGCTGCCAAGACTGATAAGTGATGGCATGGTATTGCAGCAGAAGAAACCTGTGCGCATCTGGGGCGAGGATGAGCCGGGAAGAACAGTCACAGTCATGTTTCTGGAGACGGAATATAAAGGGAAGGTAAGTGAGACAGGTGAATGGGAAATCTTCACTGACCAGGCCGATGCCGGAAGCGGATATCAGATAGAAATCCGGGACGATGCGGGGGAGGAGAGGGTGATTTGCGATGTTGCTATCGGGGACGTCTTTTTCTGTTCCGGGCAGTCCAACATGGAACTGCATATAGAGAGAGTGATGGACCGCTATCCGGAGGAAATCGGACACTGTGCCAACAAGGATATCCGTACTTTTAAGATCACAGAAAACCCGGAATTTCACGAGTTGTTAAAAGATCATAAGAGTGGTGTGTGGAAAGCAGTGTCAGAGGAAACGTTTCCGGAGTTCTCCGCCACGGCCTACTTTTTTGCTAAACATATGTACCATATGGCAGGTGTGCCCATCGGATTAATTGACGCCAGTCTGGGCGGTTCCAGGATTGAGACCTGGATGAGCCGTGATATGCTGGCGGGGTATGATGATTTCCTGGCATTGGCGGATCGTTACAGGGATGAGACTTTTGTGCAGGAACGTCTGAATGAGAATCAGCGTCTGGCACAGCAGTGGCATAGCCGTCTGGACAGTTTGGACATTGGGTTACAGGAAGATTGGCCTAGGGCTTCGTTTGAACTTTCCGCCTGGCAGGAGATAGAGATTCCTTTCTTTTTTGGGGACACGCCCTTAAAAGGGTTTATCGGGAGTGTGTGGTTCTATCGGGAATTTACGGTGGGAGAACAGCTGGCAGGTAAGGAAGCCAGTCTCTGGCTTGGCACCATCGTTGACAGTGATACGGTATATGTCAATGGCGTGCAGGTGGGACATACGGATTATCAGTATCCGCCCAGAAAGTATACCGTACCGGAAGGTCTTTTGAAAGAGGGAAAGAACAGCATCGTAATCCGTGTGGAGGTGGAGATTGGACAAGGAAGATTTACGGATGAGAAAACGTATGCAATCTTCCGGGGAGATGACAGAATCGATCTGTCAGGGAAATGGCTGTATCGAATCGGCGCTGCCTGCGACATCATTGAGGCTACGGATTTCGTAAGTTGGAAGCCCACGGCTCTTTATAATGGAATGACGGCGCCTTGTCATAAATATGTCTGCGCCGGTATTCTCTGGTATCAGGGAGAGTCCAATACCCATGAGACGGCAGACAGGTATCTGGATCTGACGGAGAGGATGGTTGCGGGATACCGAGCCAAATGGGGAGAAGAACTGCCTTTTATCTATGTGCAGCTTCCAAACTTCCGGATAGAGCGCTATGGTGCGGACCGGGATGATGTCGTTAACGACTGGCCCTTTGTCAGGGAAGAACAGAGAAAGGCGCTTAAGATTCCGGGCACCGGGATGGTCACTGCCATAGATCTGGGCGAGGATAACGACCTGCATCCGCTAAATAAGGAAGGCATAGGATGGCGCCTTGCCATGCAGGCCATGAAACTGCTTTACGGGAAGGAATCCGAGTGCGAGGGACCACAGATTGAGGATGTGCATGCGGAGAAAGCAGAAGGATGCTTATGGAAACTGACGCTCACGTTCCGACAGGCAACAGGTATGTATGCAGATCCGCAGGCTAATCTGGAGGGAACGACAGCAGAGAAGAGACAGAAGCTGTCAGAGATCAGGGATTTTGAACTGGTGGATGAAAAGGGTATGGTTCATACGGCGTCCGCCAGGATTGTGAAGAACCGGGTGCTTCTTACTTGTACAGAGCAGATGGAAGCAGTGCAGGAAGTCAGATATTGCTATTATAATACGAACAGGGGCGCGATGCTTTATAATCAGGAGGGATTCCCGATGACGCCTTTCCGAATACAAATAAATGACAGGCCATAGCGCCTGTCATTCTTTTATGTATAGGAAAGCTCTAGTTTTTGGGACGATTTAGCATCTTGTATTCGGTGGGTGTGCAGTGTTTGGTGGCTTTGAAGATGCGGTTGAAGGTGGACAGACTCTGAAAGCCGGAGCGCATGGCTACCTCGGTGATGGAGATGTTGGGCTGGATCAGCAGGGTTTCCGCATGGGCGATCCGTTTCTGCATTAGATACTCATAGCAGGATACGCCGGAAAACTGTTTGAAGAGCCTGGAAAAATGAAATTTGGAAAAGCCGGCCAGGTCTGCAAGATCATCGATGTTGATGTTTTCGGTACAGTGATTGGTGATATATTTGCAGACATCCATAAATTTCTCGATATATTCATGCTGCTTGCTGGAAGTGATACCGGGAAATCTCTCGCTGGCATCAAAATTGGTGCGCCCTATGGTCACGAAGAAGCGGATCATCAAGGAATAGATCAAGGCTTCGGTAAAAGGCATTTTATTGTCATATTCACGGCTGATCTCAAGTAGATAGGAGCAGAGCTGTTTGCTCAGTTCCGGGTATTCGTCATGGCTGATCAGGGCATAGGGGTGAAGGGATTGAATTAGGGAATCCGTTCCGTTCAGACTGCAGATCAGACCATAATCAAACAGCATGATAAGCCGTTCACCCTGATTTTCCGAGGGAGGGGCGATCAGATGGTGCAGTGTGCCGGGCGGGATGATGAAGATATCATCAGGTCCGAAGGTGTGGGACGTTTCGTCTATGACAACGGTGTAACTGTCATGGATGGGCATAATGATTTCCATGGCGGTATGCCAGTGCAGGGGGTAGTCTTCCGCCTGCATGTTGTGATAGAGTTTTATGCTGGAAAAAAGATCATAGTCCACCGTTTCGCGGATGCCGTCCAAAATCTTGATCATATTATTTCACAAGCCTTTCTTTATCTTATTATATATTGTTAGCATAAGTTGATTAAGCAATCTAACCAGATATTGCGATTCACTGTTCAATAAATGTCATAAAAAGTAGAAGATTCTGGGGAAAGTGAACAGGAAAAGAAGAAAAATTCGGCGGGCAGATGATAAACTGTTTATATTTCAGCAGAAGTATTCGCAATAATTGGTAGTGTAAGAGCAAGATATAAAGAGATAATTCGGTTCCGCGGATGTATACTGTTTTTGTATTGGGGAGTAAAAGGAAAATTTGGTCATATAAAAAGCATTATTGGGGAGAGGAAGGGAAGACGATGGAGATCGCAAAGGACAGAGCAAAGCATACTGTATATGAAGAGAAGGCCCGTGAATTGGTGGCGCAGATGACATTGGAGGAGAAGGCTTTTCAGATGGTGAACAGTGCGCCGGCCATAGAGCGGCTGGGGGTTAAGGCTTACAACTGGTGGAATGAAGCGCTCCATGGTGTGGCCAGGGCAGGGACGGCGACGGTGTTCCCACAGGCCATCTCCCTGGCGGCTTCTTTTGATGAGGATTTGGTGGAAAGAGTGGCGGATGCCATCTCCACGGAAGGCAGGGCAAAGTTTAACGCCCAGCAGAAATACGATGATTTTGATATCTATAAGGGGCTGACCTTCTGGTCTCCCAATGTCAATATATTCAGGGATCCTAGATGGGGCAGGGGACATGAGACTTTTGGGGAAGATCCTTATTTGAGTTCCCGGCTGGGTGTGAGGTTTGTGGAAGGACTGCAGGGGCATGATGAGAATTATTTAAAGGCGGCAGCCTGTGCCAAGCATTTTGCGGTGCACAGCGGCCCGGAGGATCTGCGCCATGAGTTCAATGCAAAGGCAAGTTTACAGGATATGCGTGAGACATATCTGCCGGCGTTTAAGGCTTGTGTGCAGGAAGCGGGGGTGGAGGCGGTCATGGGTGCCTACAACCGTACTAACGGGGAACCCTGCTGTGGCAGCAAGACGCTTTTGCAGGATATTCTGCGGGACGAATGGGGCTTTCAAGGGCATGTGGTGTCTGACTGTTGGGCCATTAAAGACTTCCATGAGGGACATGGCGTGACGGCTGGGCCGGAAGAGTCCGTTGTCATGGCGGTCAGCAACGGCTGCGATTTAAATTGTGGGGAACTTTTTCTTTATGTGGCGGATGCGGTGCGCAAGGGAAGCATCCCGGAAGAGCGGGTGGACGAGGCCTTAGTGCATTTGTTTACGACCAGGATGAAACTGGGAATGTTCGGGGAGAAGGAGCATACGCCCTATGATGATATTCCGTATACGGCAGTGGACTCCAGACAGATGCAGAAACTGAATCTGGAAGCTGCTCAGGAATGCATTGTTCTGTTAAAAAATGAGAGAGGACTTCTCCCTCTGGATAAATCCCGGATTAGGACATTGGGCATTATCGGTCCCAATGCCAATAACCGCAAGGCGTTAGTGGGCAACTATGAGGGAACGGCTTCCCGCTATTACACGATCGCCGAGGGAATCCAGGAATATGTGGGGGACGATGTGAGGGTGCTTTTTTCAGAGGGGTGTCATTTGTACCGGGAACAGATCAGCAACTTGAGCCGGGGCAGGGATCGGGATTCGGAAGTAAAGGCCGTTTGTGAGGCTAGCGACGTGGTGATTCTTTGTCTGGGACTGGATTCTGGGCTGGAAGGCGAAGAGGGCGACCAGGGCAACCAGTATGCCAGTGGCGATAAGCCCAATCTGAACCTGCCCGGCCGTCAGCAGGAGATTATGGAGATTGCCTGTGCCAGCGGGAAACCCGTGGTACTGGTGCTTCTTTCCGGAAGTGCGCTGGCAGTTGGCTGGGCGGCGGAACATGTGCCGGCCATTGTGCAGGGGTGGTATCCCGGCGCCCAGGGCGGAAGAGCCGTGGCCAGGGTGTTATTTGGCGACAAGAATCCAGAGGGAAGACTACCGGTCACCTTTTACCGGACCACGGAAGAACTGCCTGATTTCACGGATTATTCCATGGAGGGACGGACTTATCGTTATATGCACACGGAAGCGCTCTTTCCTTTTGGATACGGTCTGTCCTATACTACGTTTACATATGGGGATGCGTCGCTTTCTTCAGTCGTTGTGGGAGTAGAGGGTGTCACGGTACGGATGATGGTGACAAATACTGGCGGCCTGGACGGTACGGAGACGGTACAGGTCTATGTCAAAGCAAATCGGACAGGAACGCCTAACGCGCAGTTAAAAGGCATCCGCAAAGTGTTTTTACATGCGGGGGAGAGCCGGGAAATTATCATAGACCTTCCAGCGAGCGCTTTTGCTCTCTATGACGCACAGGGAATCAACCGGGTGGAAGCAGGGAGCTATGTGGTCTATGTGGGAGGCGCACAGCCCGATCGGCGCAGTGAAAAGCTGACAGGACAGAAAGTCCTTTCGTTGGCGGCAGAGGTCAAGGAGTCTTTTATACTATAGTTTTAAGGAGATTGAGGAGATGGGATACGAACAATTATGGCTTGACTATACCAGGAAAGTTTCCAGCAGGGAAGCTGAGGGGGTTTTATATATCTGCGTCAGGATACCGGACGCAGAGCAGGATGCGCTGATTCAAAACAGCGTAAAAGAACTGCAGGAGGCTTTTGCGGGCATGGTCGGCAGAGGACTTACGCTGCGGCAGGATAGCAGTGCAGGTACGGGGGCGGCGCAGGCGTGTACAGCGGAGGGAAGGGAAATCCGTCTCGTACACAGAGAAGGGATGAAGGCGGAGTCCTATCATCTCTATTGTGAAAAAGGGGATATTGTGATAGACGCGTCCGATTCCAGAGGCATTTTATACGGTGCTTTCGATCTGATCCGTCAGGTGAAGATGGAAAACCCGTTACATACGCTGGATCGGACTAATGCGCCCCTCATGCCCATGCGTATGCTGGATCACTGGGACAATATGGACGGCAGTATTGAGCGGGGATATTCCGGGGAGTCCTTTTTCTTTGTGAAAGACCAAATCGTGATCAATGACAGGACCAGGGATTACGCGAGGTTGGCGGCTAGTGTGGGAATCAACGCCGTAGTGATCAATAATGTCAATGTCAAGGATGCGGCCACCTGGCTGATCACGGACCGCTATCTGGAGCAGGTGAAAGAGTTGTCGGAAGTGTTCGCCGGATATGGTATCAGGCTATATATGAGTTTGAACTATGCGGCGCCCATGGAACTGGGAGAATTGGACAGCGCCGATCCGCTCTCCGAAAAGGTGCGAGGTTGGTGGCGTGAAAGGATGCAGAAGGTGTTTGGCGCAGTCCCGGGTTTGGGTGGTTTTCTGATCAAGGCGGACTCGGAGGGGCGTCCCGGCCCTTTTACCTATGGCAGGACACATGCAGATGGCGCCAACATGCTGGCGGAAGCCGTGGCTCCTTATGGCGGGATTATTATCTGGAGATGCTTTGTCTATAATTGTATGCAGGACTGGCGGGATTATAAGACGGACCGGGCCAGGTCCGGGTATGACAATTTCGTGGGATTAGACGGACAGTTTATGGACAATGTCATCCTGCAGATCAAGAACGGGCCCATGGACTTTCAGGTACGGGAACCTGTGCATCCGCTCTTTGGCGGGCTGACCAGGACCAACCAGATGCTGGAGGTACAGATTGCCCAAGAGTATACAGGACAACAGCGACATCTGTGTTATCTGATTCCGATGTTTAAGGAGATATTAAAATTCAGGACTTATGTGCAGCCGGAAAACGACACTGTCATGGATATTGTGTCTGGCCGGACTTTTGGACAGCATAACTGTGGCATGGCTGCGGTGGCCAATACAGGGAATGACGACAACTGGACAGGACATGATATGGCGGCGGCCAACTGGTACGGTTTCGGCAGACTTGCCTTTGAACCGGAACTGACGGCGGGGGAAATTGCCAGGGAGTGGATTCGGGTGACATACGGCAATGACGAGCAGGTGGAGGAGACAATGATGTTTTTGTTAATGTCTTCCTGGCCGGCTTATGAGAGTTATACCTCGCCCCTGGGCATCGGCTGGATGGTCACTCCCAACAATCATTATGGTCCCAGTGTGGACGGGTATGAGTACAGCAGATGGGGAACATATCACCGGGCGGACCATCAGGGTATCGGCGTGGACAGGAGTCATGAGGGGACGGGGTATGCCATGCTGTACAGAGAGCCTAACGCTTCCATTTATGATGACAAAGAAAAATGTCCGGATGAACTGCTGTTGTTCTTCCATCATATTCCTTATACCTGGAAGCTGCGGTCGGGCAAGACGGTGATACAGCATATCTACGATTCCCACTTTGAAGGGGTAGAGGTTGTGGATGAAATGGTAGAACAGTTTAAGGCGTTACAGGGAAGACTGCCGGAAGCGGCGTATGAGCGTATGATCGGACGGCTTCTAGAGCAAAAAGAACATGCCAGGGAATGGCGTGACCAAATCAATGCCTATTTTCATAGAAAATCCGGCATTTTGGATGAAAAAGGGAGGGATGTGTACTGATTCCTTCGTGCATATGCACAAAAATAAGCAAAATATGAAGCGGGAATAGCAATATCTGAACAGAAAAGGGAGCCTTAAGAACCTATAATAGATAAGAAAGGTATTTTTACTTTAGCTTATGGAGGTGTGGGGATGAAAAAAGAGGGGAAGAAGGCTCCTGTGGCACAGAAAAAGCAGAGTTTCGGAGTGTACATGAAGCGTTACTGGCAGTTGTATGTCCTGTTGGCGCTGCCGATGTTGTATTTGCTCATATTCAAATATGTGCCCATGATCTATATCCAGATTGCCTTTAAGAAATACAGTATCGTGCAGAGCGTGTGGGAGATGCCGCTGGCGGCCAATCACGGTTTTGAGTATTTCATCAAAGCATTTAAGAACAGGGACTTTATCAATGCCCTCAGAAATACTCTGGTACTGAATCTGTTGGATCTGGTACTCGGTTTCCCGGTGCCGATCATTTTTGCACTGGTTTTAAATGAATTGGTATTCAAACGCTTTAAGAGGGTGGTGCAGACGATCGCTTATATGCCCCACTTCCTTTCTTGGGTTATTATCTACGGTCTGGCGTTACAGATTTTTGCGCCCAGCACCGGTTTCTTAAATATGATTCTTACAGGGCTTGGATTTGAATCCATTCCCTTTCTGAACGATTCTGCCCATTGGGTCGGCACCTACATATTCTTGGGAATCTGGCAGAGTTTCGGTTGGAATTCCATTGTGTATCTGGCGGCTATTGCGGGCATTAATTCTGAACTATATGAAGCGGCTTCCGTGGACGGCGCGGGGCGCTTTAAAAAGATGTGGCATATTACGCTGCCGGGCATCAAGCCTACCATCGTGGTGCTGTTAGTCATGAACCTCGGTAATATTCTGGGGAGCAGCTTTGACAGACCTTTTGCATTGCAGAATAACCTTGTCATGGATTCTGCGGAAGTGCTTGCAACCTTCGTGTATAAGAACGGTATTAAGGGACTGCAGTTCTCACTGACGACTGCCGTGGGATTCTTCCAGTCTATAGTATGCGTCATTTTCCTGCTGTTGGCCAACTGGATTTCCAGAAAACTCGGCGAACGTGGAATCTGGTAGAAGAAGGATAGGAGGAAAAAGGTATGATCAAATCAAAATCTGCAAAGGTAGGGGACTGGTGTTTTGTTATTGTCTGTATTTTGGTCAGTGTTATCTGTGTGGTGCCGATGTTAAATCTTTTGGCGCGGTCTCTTAGTTCCACGGAAGCGCTGATCAAGCATCAGGTGTATCTGTGGCCCAAGGGATGGAATTTTGAGGCATATTCCACAGTGCTGAGCGATATGAAATATGTCAGGGCGTTTTTCTGGACTGTTTTTTTGACCATGATCTGTACATTGGTATCATTGACCATGACAACATTGTGTGCTTATCCGTTGATTTTTGAAAATCTGCGGGGACGTTCCGTTATCAATATATTTATTACGATTACGATGTTTTTCAATGCAGGTACGATTCCCAATTACCTGCTGATGAAGAGCCTAAACCTGTTAAATAATCCGCTAGTGCTGATTATCCCCAGCTGTATGAGCGTGTACAATATGATCATCATGCGGAGTTTCTTCTACGGGATTCCGGACAGCCTGCGGGAGTCGGCAGAGATTGACGGCGCCAGCTATTTCCGAATATTGGTCAGCATCTATTTACCTTTATCTAAACCGGTGTTTGCAACCTTGGCCCTTTTCTATGCGGTAGGCCGTTGGAATGGTTATTCGGATGCCTTGATGTATGTCAACAAAGAGATTTTTTATCCACTGCAGTTGTTCTTGTATAACATCCTAAACAACATCAACAGTGTGGAAGTGGCGACGCAGGAGGGCTTTTCCTCGCCAGGACTGACAGAATCTTTGAAGGCGGCGATTGTCATGTTTTCAACGATTCCAATCTTATGTATTTACCCATGGCTGCAGAAGTACTTTATTCATGGCGTGACCATGGGAGCCGTGAAAGAGTAGGCGGTAGGTATCAGAAGGAATTTTCGGACAGCCGCTGCCGGGGAATAGATTTGAAAAGCCAGTGGGAAGCGACAGTCCGTTTATTCATAATTATTTTTATATAACAAAGGGAGGTAAAAAGACAGTGAAAAAAAGATTATTATCCGTATTATTGACAGGCTGTATGGTATTGTCCTTAGTGGCCTGCGGCTCGGATGATGGCGGCAGTACCGCGCAGGATTCATCCGGGACACAGACGACACAGCAGGATACATCGGCTGCGCAGGATACCACCGAGAAGTCTGACGCATCAGGGGATGAGGCAGCGGCGGATCCGACCAATGGAGAACTGGTGGACGGAAAGTTTGCGGAGACAAGAAAGATCACGGTAGAGGTATATGACCGTGGTAATGATGACGGTTCCGATCCTACCAACAACAATTATACCAAGTACATCAAAGAACAGATGCTGGCACAGCATAATGTGGAAGTAGAGTTTGTGGCTGTTCCTCGTTGGACAGAGGTAGAGCAGATCAATAACCTTCTGGCGGCAGGCGATGCGCCGGATATCTGCCTTACTTATGACTATCCTACCGTGCAGACCTATGCGAACATGGGCGGTGTGTTGGATTTAAGTTCTTACGTGGATGATTACAGGGATCTTCTTCCGAATCTCTGGAACTGGCTTGGCGAGACCAATATCTATTGGGATAAGGATCCTGTAGACGGTACTCTCTGGGCAATCGAAGG
The DNA here is from genome assembly GCA_946554445.1 of uncultured Lachnospiraceae bacterium. Classification (GTDB taxonomy): domain Bacteria; phylum Bacillota; class Clostridia; order Lachnospirales; family Lachnospiraceae; genus UBA3282. Next base: position 99,689 of record CAMNSD010000011.1, read on the forward strand.
AAAACGTGCGGTGACAAACCGTATCAACACCTTTGTCCGTAAAGACTGGCTTGACAAGCTGGGGCTTAAAGAGCCTACCACCCGTCAGGAGTTTGAGGATATGATCATCGCATTCAGGGACAATGCAGACCTTCTGCTGGGCGCTGATGCTGACAAGATGATTCCTTATTCCGTAAGTTTTGATGTGGGCTGGAGAGCAGCGCTTTTGATCGAGTCCTTTATCGATCCTGATGTTTCCGATTATGAGTACTATGTCAATGGTTTTGATGACAGAGCCCTGACACAGAACGGCACCAAGGAAGCAATCCGTGTATTGAACAAATGGTATAACGATGGCCTTCTCTGGGATGACTTTGCACTGTACAGCAGCGGTGATTCCACAGAGGATGACATGATCAAGGCCGGTTATGTGGGCGCATTTATGCACAACTGGGATTATCCTTACAGAGATGGTGAGAACAGTATCCAGACGAACCTGCAGAGAATGGTAGGACCGGATGCGAAATTCGTGGTAGTGGACTGCTTTGAAGATATCAAGGGCGGCCATAACAAATTTATCACCAGTTCTGCTGGCGACCGTAAGATCTTCTTCCCGACCACCAACACAGAGCCTCTGGCTTCCATGCTGTATCTGGATTTCATCAGTTCTCCGGAAGTGATCCAGTATCTGCAGATTGGTGAGGAAGGCGTTACCCACAACAAGCTGGAGGACGGCACGATTGAGATTCAGGCTGCTACCGGTGACGATATCCAGAACTCCGGTTTCAATATCGACTATACGATTACCTGTAATGGACTGCATCTGGTGGATGATGAACTGACATTGAAATCCATGGCATATTCCTACAGCGGCATCGATCCCGAACTGGTAGAGGTTGCGCACAAAGTCTGCAACACCGATACAAGACCGGCGAAGAACGTTAACGTAGGCGCTATTGCGGCAGAGGAAGGCCAGGGCCCGACACTTGCCAGCAAGAGAGATGTTGTATATGATACGGCAGTTTCCGCATCTGTTGAGGATTTCGATAAGGTTTGGGATGCTGGTATCGCTGATTACTTAAGTTCCGGCGGTCAGGCTATCATGGACGAGCGCGCTGAAAAGTGGAAAGCAACCTTTGGCGACACAACGGCGCTTCCGGAATAAACGGAAATTATAAAACATATGATATAAATGACGGGGCAGCTTCGGGATGCATATTCCGGGGCTGTTTTCGTGTTTTCGGCAAATTTACCCTATTTTTAAGGTAATTACTATACAAAATATGCAGATTGTCAAAATTGAAATAATTTTTGTTGACTTATATTGTACACATTTGCTATAATGTAGAAAAATAAATAGGTATTTGGATTGTTACTGCACAAAAGCAGGCAAAACCAAGTTTTATAATTTGACTCCGGGAAGTCGGATTATAAGATTTGGCTTTTTTTTATGATAGGGGAAGTTTTCCGCTTATTTGGACCTGCGAAATCATTATTTTATGTGTGGTGGACAAGAGGGTTTAAAATGCGTATTGACAAGATTATCAACAACAATATCGTTTCTGTTAGGGATTATCACGGGGTAGAGATGGTCGCCATGGGGAGAGGGATAGGTTTTGGAAGAAGACCTGGAGACGAGATTGATGATAAAGTAGTTGAGAAAACTTTTAGACTGAATAATATGAACGACAAGGAACACTTTAAAGAACTACTGGCATCGCTCCCATTGGAACATATCAGGCTATCAGCAGACATTATTACTTATGCGAAGGAAAGCCTGGGACTGGTACTGAGTCAGAATGTGTATCTGACGCTGACAGACCATATCGGGTTTATTTTAAATAAATTTCATGATGGCATGGCATTTAACAATGTGCTGTATGATGAGGTCAGACTTTTCTATCCGTTGGAGTATTCGGTAGGCAGGTATGCACTCGAATTGATTGAAGAGAGAACACAATGCCGTTTGAATGAAGACGAAGCGGCTAGTATTGCACTCCATTTGATTAACGGAGAAGTGGGTTCCGCTATGGGCACAACTTTTTTCATGGTCAAGATGATGCGTGAGATGATGGAGTGGATTGAGAAGGAGATTCCGATTCCGAGTGGAAGGACTTATCCCAAAGAAGGATTGATTGCGGATTTGAAGCAGCTTTGCAACAGGCTGGTCACAGAGGAACCGATGCACGGACGGACAGACGAAGCGCTCTATGAATTTGTGAGGGAACATTACCAGGAGGAATACCAGATCATCAACAGTGTTGGTGAATACATAGAGAAAGAATACGAATGCAATATGACGGAGGAAGAGAAAATTCATCTGGTGTTGAATATTAAACGAATGAGAGATCTATATACCTGTTAATACTATAATCAAAAAGGGAAAGGAGGGGAGGGAAATGAAAATACTTCAAAACTTATTCGCAAAGGGTGGAATTGTGGTCGGTGCGCCGGTGGCAGGAAGCCTGGTCAGCATCAAGGATGTCAGCGATCCGACTTTTGGCGAGGAAATCCTTGGCAAAGGCGTTGCGATCATTCCCTCGGACAATCGGATTTATGCGCCGGTAGACGGCAAGGTGGCAACGGTGTTCCCTACCGGTCATGCTGTGGCAGTTGTCGGGAATGACGGCATGGAGATTTTGATCCATGTGGGACTCGATACGGTGAAGCTGAACGGAGAGCATTTCACGATTCATGCGGAGGAAGGGCAGGAGGTTAAGAAAGGAGACCTGCTTCTGGAAGCGGATTTAGAGCAGATTAAGGCGGCCGGATATGATATCATCACGCCGATTGTAATCTGCAATACTGATGAGTTTACGGAGATACAGCCGGAGGAGCCTAAGACGGTGGCGCCGGGAGATGATGTCATGAAACTGCGTAAATAATAGAAGGAGGCTTGCATGAATCGATATGTCGGCAAAAGTGTATTAAAAGGTGTTGCCGTGGGCCGGGTTTTCTGTTATCAGAAGCAGGAAATTCACATCGAACAGACAAAGGTCCAGGATGTGGAAGCGGAACTGTCCCGGTTTCAGAAAGCGGTGGGGAAAGCGAAGGAACAGTTGACCGCACTCTATGACGCGGCGCTTGCCAATGTGGGCGAAGACCATGCGATGATTTTTGATATACATCGCATGATGTTGGAAGACGATGATTACTTGGAAGCCATAGAGGGAGCGATCAAGGAAGGCACCAACGCCGAGTATGCTGTGGAGATGGCACAGGATCAGTTTTCCGAATTGTTCGCCTCCATGGATGATGAGTATATGAAGGCGAGAGCGGTTGATATCAAGGATATTTCGCAGCGGGTTATCAGGATTCTGTTAGGGATATCGGAAGACGGGGTGCCCACGGATGAACCGGTGATTCTGATCGCAGATGATTTGACGCCGAGTGAGACCGTAAAGATGGATAAGAATAAGATTCTTGCCTTTGTGACGGTGCGGGGTTCTTCCAATTCCCATACCGCAATTCTGGCCAGAAGCATGAATCTTCCGGCATTAGTCAATACTAAAATGGAACCGGCGGAGGATTGGAACGGCAAAGTCGGTGTGGTGGACGGATTTAACGGCGAGTTCATCTTGGATCCGGAGAAAGATGTGTTGGATGAGATGGTCCGGCGTAAGAACCAGTGGGTAGCCGATCTGGAGATGCTGGAGGAACTGAAGGGCAAGGATAATGTTACTGGCGATGGAAGACGGATCGACATCTTTGCCAATATTGGAAAGGTGAGCGATGCGGATCCGGCTCTGGAGGCAGACGCCGGCGGCATTGGATTATTCCGCAGTGAATTTCTCTATCTTGGGCGGGATACATTCCCCACAGAGGAGGAACAGTTCGCTAGTTATAAGGCTGTGCTTGAGAAGATGGAAGGAAAGAAAGTGGTCATTCGTACCCTGGATATCGGGGCGGATAAGAAGGTGGATTATTTCCATCTGGATCCGGAAGAGAATCCGGCGTTGGGTTACCGGGCTATCAGGATTTGTCTTGACCGGCCGGAAATCTTTATTACACAGCTGCGGGCAATATATCGTGCTTCCGCATACGGCAGGGCTTCGATTATGTTCCCGATGATCGTGTCGGTGGAGGAAGTGAAACGGATTAAAGAGATTGTGGAACAGGTCAGGGAGGAACTTCGGGTGGAAGGGTATCCCATGGGAGAAGTGGAACTGGGCATTATGGTGGAAACACCGGCGGCGGCCCTGCTCTCCGAGGAACTCGCCAAAGAGGTAGACTTTTTCAGCATCGGTACCAATGACCTGACGCAATATACGCTGGCAGTAGACCGCCAGAACCAGAAACTGGAAAGCACCTGTAATACCCATCACCCGGCTGTGCTTAAGCTGATCGAGATGACGGTAAAGAACGGGCATAAGGCAGGCATATGGGTAGGTATCTGCGGGGAACTGGCAGCAGATACGGATCTGACGGAGACGTTCTTAGATATGGGCGTAGACGAATTGAGTGTATCCGCCTCATCCGTATTGAAGGTGCGCAAGGCAGTGAGAGATATCACATGAAACTGACGAGGGGGTGAAAATGTGAAAGAGTTCCAATATGTAATTCAGGATCCCGTTGGTCTGCATGCGAGACCGGCAGGTCTGCTGGTGAAACAGGCAGGAGGTTTTCAGAGTAAGGTCACGGTAGAGTGCAACGGTAAAAGCGCCGATGCCAGAAAGCTGATCATGCTCATGAGTCTTGGCATCAAACAGGGTATGGAAGTCACCTGTAAAATCGAAGGCGAAGATGAAGAGACGGCGGCGGAAGCGCTGCAGAAGTTTTTCCAGGAGAATCTATAAGTTTAAACCAAGTTAATCTTAGGTTTTGTGCTAGGGCAGAACCGTAAAATAAATTAAGAAGGGGGTTACACTTTATGATGAAATATTTACAGAAACTGGGTAAGGCATTGATGCTTCCCGTGGCATGTCTGCCGATATGTGGTATTCTGATGGGTATCGGATATGCTTTATGTCCGTCTACCATGCAGGGTGGTGAGATGCATGGCTTCCTGAATCTGCTGGGATTCTTCCTGGTGAAGGCAGGCGGCGCACTGATTGATAATATGGCGCTTCTGTTTGTTATCGGCGTCGGTGTCGGCATGGCTGACGATCACGACGGTACGGCAGGTCTTGCGGCATTCGCATCTTGGCTGATGATGACGAATCTGCTTGCTACAGGTACAGTGACAGCAATGATGCCTTCTATCGCAGAAAGTGCGAATAAGACACTTGCATTCAATAAGATTGCGAATCCGTTTATCGGTATTCTGGCTGGTATTATCGGCGCAACCTGCTATAATAAATTCAAATCAACGAAATTGCCGGATTGGCTGTCATTCTTTAGCGGCAAACGTTGCGTAGCTATTATTTCAGGTGTGGTATCCATCGTTGTAGCGGCAATTCTGTTGGTTGTATGGCCGATCATCTTCGGCGCACTGATCGCAGTTGGTGAAGGCATCGTTGGTATGGGAGCAGTTGGCGCAGGTATCTATGCATTCCTGAACAGATTGCTGATTCCGACAGGTCTGCATCATGCACTTAACAATGTATTCTGGTTTGACACCATTGGCTTGGGTGACCTCAGTCATTTCTGGGCAGGTGAGACCAGCGCAGATGTGACATGGAGCCTTGGTATGTACATGTCCGGTTTCTTCCCTTGTATGATGTTCGGTATTCCTGGTGCGGCACTGGCGATGATTCATACAGCGAAAGATAACAAGAAGAAAGTTGCAATTGGTCTGGTAGCTTCCGCAGCAGTTTGTTCCTTTGTCTGTGGTGTTACAGAGCCTTTCGAGTTTGGTTTCATGTTCTTGGCACCTGTGTTATATCTGATTTATGCATTGTTATATGGTATCTTTACTGTTATCGTTACACTGATTGGATTCCGTGCAGGTTTCAGTTTCTCAGCTGGCGCGACAGACCTTGTATTTTCAGCATCGCTTCCGGCGGCACAGAACACATGGATGATCATCCCTCTGGGTATTGCAGCATTCGCAGTATTCTATGTTGTATTCCGGTTCGCGATTGTTAAATTTGACCTGAAAACACCGGGTAGAGAAGATGATGATGTAGAAGAAGAGAAGAAGGCAGTACTTTCCAACAGTGACTATACAGAAGTGGCATCTATCATTCTGGAAGGTCTCGGCGGTAAAGACAATGTGACATCTCTTGATAATTGTATCACAAGACTTCGTATGGAGATCAAGGATTACACATTGGTTGATGAGAAGAAGATTAAGTCAGCAGGCGTTGCCGGTGTTATGAGACCTGGCAAGTCATCGGTACAGGTTATCGTAGGAACCAAGGTACAGTTTGTAGCTGACGAGATGAAGAAAATGTTATAGGTATTGTTTCGTATCATAGTATCAAAATCCCTGGCATAGCGGAGGCCCTCGGGCCTCTGCTATTATTAATATATTATTGATAGATATAGGAAAGGAGACAAGAGTCATGATTATCACGAATGTCAGTGTCTATACGGAAGAAGGAAAGTTTGAAAAACGGGATATCTATATTAAAGATGCTCTTTTTACAAATTCTGCGAAGGAGGCAGAAGATGGACAGGCCATAGATGCGTCTGGCTGTGTGGCGATACCGGGGCTTACGGATATCCATTTTCACGGCTGTATGGGGCATGATTTCTGTGATGGAACGAGAGAAGCGGTCGATGCCATGGCGGCCTATGAGGCGAGTGTCGGTGTCACCAATATAGTGCCGGCTTCCATGACGCTTTCGGAGGAGATGCTTCTCGGAATCTGCAGTACGGCAAAGGCATACAAAGAAGAGGGCTTGCAGGAGAAGCGGGCGCATTTCCAGGGTATCAATATGGAAGGGCCTTTTGTGTCTGTTGCTAAGAAGGGTGCTCAGAATGCTGCCTATATCTATAAGCCGGATGCAGAGATGTTTGCTCGGTTAAATGAGGCATCCGGAAATTGTGTTAAGCTGTTGGATATTGCACCGGAAGAGGAAGGCGGCATGGAGTTGATCGACAAATGGCATGACCGTGTGGTGATATCGTTGGCCCATACCTGTGCTGATTATGATACGGCTATAGAAGCGTTTCAGAGGGGCGCCAGTCATGTAACGCATCTGTATAATGCCATGAATCCCTACACGCACAGGGCGCCGGGGCTGATTGGCGCAGCGGCGGATGAGGAAAAGGTTGAGGTGGAACTGATCTGCGATGGCGTGCATATTCATCCGGCTGCAGTCAGGACAACTTTTAAGATATTTGGAGATGACCGCATTATCCTGATCAGTGACAGTATGCGTGCGACTGGATTAGAGGATGGCGATTACACGCTTGGCGGCCAGGATGTGAAAGTGACAGGCAGTCTTGCCACATTGAAGGACGGGACGATTGCCGGCTCCGTAACCAATTTGCTGGACTGTATGAGGACGGCGGTGTTGAAGATGGGGATTCCGTTGGAATCCGCAGTGAAATGTGCGGCGGTCAATCCGGCGAAGTGCGTGGGTATTTATGATACCTGTGGAAGTATCACCGCAGGCAAGACAGCGGATGTTGTACTGCTTGACAAGGAGGATCTGTCACTTAGGCAGGTGATACTCCGGGGCAAAGTACTGTAAGACAGGGCTTTTTTAAAGATTTCGTTTCCGGTATTCGTTCGGGGAGCAGCCCACTTTCTTCAGGAATTGTCTGTTGAAGTTGGAAAGATTGTCATAACCGCAGCGATAGGAAATGGCAGAGACTTTATCACGGGTAGTGGTGAGCGCCTCGCAGGCGGCGGTAATCCGAAGCTGTGTGAGGTGTTCCATAGCGCCAACGCCTACGGTTTGTTTGAAGCATCTCATAAAATAGCTTTTGCTCAGGTGAACCAGGCTGGCAAGCCGCTCCACGGTGATTTCTTCCTGATAGTTTGCGGCCATATACTCAAGGGCGGGGCGGATCAGTTCGTTGGATCTTGTCCCGCTGTTTTTTTGTAAAAAGATATTTCCATTGTCCTGCAATAACCAGAACAATTTCAATAGTTCGCTCTTTAAAAGCAGATCCATCTGGGCACAGTCAGACCAAACACAGGCAAGGATCTGCTCTGCTGTGACTTTTATATGGTCATAATTCTTGGTATTCGGATGGATACGCACATTCATCTGTATGGTTCCATTTACGATAGGGCGTATAAGCTCTACGCTGCAACGGTCGCTGCCGGTGTTACCGAGAAGGATGGGATGAAAAACGAATGCATGATAGATCAGTTCATTGTCTTTGCAGGGATAGGCAGAGTGCAGCATATTGGGCGGCAGAACCAGGATGTCGCCTTCATGAGCCTCAAATTTCTGGACGCCGCAGATAAATTCGCCCTTGCCGCTGGTAATATAGTTGAGTTCAAATTCGTCGTGCCAGTGCATAGGCACGTTCATAAAGGATTCGGGTAGACGGCATTCATAGTGGCTGTAGGGAATGTAGGGAGTGCTGTGCTGGCGTTTTTCTTTGGTGTCTTTTCCTGGAAGCATTGTGTGAGGCTCCTTTTGTGTGTATGATTTCATGGGTTTGACAGGCATGGTAAGGGATATGTTTGATAAGTATAATAGTATAGTATCATAATGTGGTAGGATTTCAATAGAAAATGAAAAGTTTGGGTAGTATTATATTGTTGTAATGGAGCCGGACAGGATAGTATAGGGAAGAACAGGACAGCACAGGGCGGTACAGGACAGCACAGAAAAACTGCTATCTTCGTCACCGCGCTTTCGCTCCGTTTCGGGCATAACGGACACTAAGCTCGTGAAAGACCTCGCTAAGTGCCGATGCCCTCAAAGGGGTTCCTTAAGATAGCAGTTTTTCTGTGCTTGTGCTTGGCCGGCAATTGTTACTGAATTTTAATTTGTGAATGGAGGGTTTGGTATGAGATTTGAGAATGAGAACGGGGCGTTGGTGTGTTACCACCAGGGGGAGATTTTGAGGATTGAGGCTTGGGGCGTAGATTCTTTTCGGGTGCGCGCTACGATGGACTATGGATTTACGGGAAGGGATTGGGCGTTGACTGAAAAGGTCAACGCATGTAACACTCAGATTACGGTGGAAGAGGTGGATCACTGGGTTGGGGATGGCACGATTGACAAGCGGGAGAAGGCCACGATTGTCAATGGACGAATGAAAGCAATTGTCAACTTTGCGGGTGTGATTACTTTTTATAAGGATGACAAGCAGATTCTGCAGGAGTATTTCCGGTTTTATGACGGGACGATTTCTAAGGAGAGTAGATGTCTGAAACTGTTGAACCGGGAATGGAAGGGGATTATTGGCGGCAGTGAATATTCTTTGAATCTGAAGTTTGAGAGCAACCGGGACGAGAAGATTTTCGGCATGGGACAGTATCAACAGGCCTGTATGGATTTAAAGGGCTGCGTGCTGGAACTGGCGCAGCGCAATTCCCAGATTTCCGTGCCTTTTGCGGTCTCCTCCCTGGGGTATGGATTCCTGTGGAACAATCCGGCGGTGGGGCGTGTGACTTTCGGTAAGAATTATTACGAGTGGGTGGCCAGGTCCACGAGAGAGATGGATTACTGGATTACCGCAGCGGATACGCCGAAGCAGATTCTGGAAAATTATACAGCGGTGACCGGTCGTGCGGAAATATTCCCCGAAGATCTGATGGGATTGTGGCAGTGCAAGCTGCGTTACAGAACCCAGGAGGAAGTACTGAGTGTGGCTAGGCAGTATCAGAAGGAAGGGATCAAGATCGATCAGATTGTGATCGACTTTTTCCACTGGACACTGCAGGGAGACTGGAAATTCGATGAGAAGTACTGGCCGGATCCCAAAGCGATGGTGGACGAATTGCATGAGATGGGCATCAAGGTCATCGTATCCGTGTGGCCGTCAGTGGATCGTAAGAGTGAGAATTTTGGCCCGATGATGGAGAAGGGGCTGTTGATTAGGACAGAACGGGGCGCGGCGCAGACATACGATTATCAGGGAGACTGCGTGGAAATCGATCCTTTCAATCCTGAAACCAGGAAATATGTATGGGAAGTCTGTAAGAAAAATTATTATGATTACGGCATAGACGCCTTCTGGCTGGACAATTCCGAGCCGGATTACGGGGTTTATGATTTTGAGAATTACCGTTACAGCGATGGTCCTGCTCTGGCTGTCAGCAATCTGTACCCGCAGATGTACAGCCGTATCTTCTTTGACGAGATGAAGAAAGCGGGCAGAGGGACGGTAGTGAATCTTCTGCGCTGTGCCTGGGCGGGTTCCCAGAAGTATGGCAACGTGGTCTGGTCGGGGGATGTGCCTAGTACTTTTGAGGCCTTTGCGGATCAGTTGCAGTGCGGGCTCAATATGGGGCTTGCGGGGATTCCCTGGTGGACGACAGACATTGGCGGATTTATGACAGATGACGTGAATGATGAGGATTTCAGGGAACTTCTGATTCGCTGGTATCAGTTTGCGGTCTATTCCCCGGTGCTTCGTATGCATGGGGACAGAGGGCCTTACAATATTCCACCTTTGGATGACAGGGACTGGGGCGGCGGTTATCTGCACACCGGCCAGCCCAATGAATTGTGGAGTTATGGCGAGGATAATTATGCTATCATGAAGAAGTATTATGATATCCGCATCGAGATGCATGATTATATCCGCAGATTATATGAGGAGGCCCATGAGAACGGCTCTCCCCTGCTGCGGACGATGTTCTATGAGTTCCCGGAGGATGTAAGGTGCTGGGAGATAGAGGACCAGTATATGTTTGGTGACAAATACCTGGCGGCTCCGATCCTGCACCTGCATGAATTTTCACGGGATGTGTATCTGCCGGCCGGAAGCTGGAAGCTGACATCTACCGGGGAAATCCATGAAGGCGGCCGTGTGGTCCATGTGGACGCCCCCATTGATTATATGCCGGTGTTTGAGAAAGTGTAAGGCGCTCAGTCGTTTTGCGGAGAGACCTTACAATAGTTTTTGCGGTTGATGTTGATAACGGGCATGATATCGTCATCGTCGAACAGATCCAACAGGGTTTCGGCATCATGATCAAATTTGTATTCCAGTTCTTCCCGGTAAAGGGGAAACAGCTGGTAGAAATTTATCTTTCCTTTATCTTTCAGCCGCAGATCCAGTCGCTGGTATTGATTGTTGACGCCGCTTAAGAGCATCATGCTGCAGAATCCGGTATTGTCGGCATAGGGCGTATTGTTCTCATCCGATGAGACAGTATGCCCGAATCCCAGCCAGGTATCGCACTGCAGGGGAAGTCTGGCCAGGACTTTTAAGTAACGGATGGGCCAGTAATCCTGCTCCTTGCTGGATTTGATATCCCAGTCGGGCGGCAGATACAGGATCAGTTCGGCATGTTCCAGTTCATATTGCTTTAAATTATCCGGTACATTCATCTGATAAGCCCCCATACCCATGGTAATAAGCTTATAATAAGGATTTTCTTCCGTGGGCGGCACAATGATGACATCCAGATGAATGTCCGGAGAAACAATCTCATGGAAGACCTCCTTGTATTCTCCGAAATTCTCCGCAATATATTTCTCGTATTGGTCCAGATCCTCCTCGGTATAAAGATACATAGGAGACATAGAAGAAGCCGGGTTTTCTTTTTTCTTAAACTTTTCAAATATTTTCATAGGCGCCTCACTTTCTTAATTCTTTCCGAAATCAAAAGAATCATAAAATTTCTTAATTTTATATGTTATTATATCATTTTGGGGCAAAATTTTCCATGAGAATGTGAAATAAGGAACAGATAATCGTGAAAAAGAAGCGGTCATCTAGACAAATCCTACAAAAAAAGGTATACTGAACATGTATTTTTGTTCTTGAAAACTGGGGATAAGAGAGGTTGCAAAATATGAATTATAAGTCGATTCCTTTTGATAAGAGAATCAAAGACAATGTGAAGAATTATGCGCTGGATAATCTCTATCATATGGACGCGCTGGCGGAGTACTGCAAAGCGCTGTGCGCGCTGGCGGACGTGGAGATTCTTTTGACAGAACGGCATGGGGAAAAAGTGATCTCCGTGGGTAATTTTGCCGGATTTACGCCGGATGTGGTGGGAAATCCCGGCCGCAAGGTCAGGGTATATGGCCGGACCATCGCCCATCTGTATGCCAAGACGGATAAGGTGCCTGCAGAAAAGAAGGAGGCGACAGATCATCTTCTGGACAGCCTGACACAGATGCTTTCCCACTGGGGGGAAGAGGCGTATTTACATACGGAGTCTTCTATTTATATGGATGAACTGGAAGAGCAGGTGGGTGTGCAGCATGTGCAGACAGCCAGGGGCGAGAATGAGGACGCACTGACCGGCGTACACCATAAGCTTTATTTTGAGGAGCGTATGAAGGTCATAGACCGGGCGGAAGTGGTGCCGGTGGCGGTTATCAATGTGAATATCAATGACTGGAAGTTTGTAAACGATAACTACGGGGATGAGGAGAGCGACAGGCTGATCAAGACCATCGCTGATATCTTGAAACAGGAAAAGAAACCGGATTATGAGATCGGGCGCGTGGATGGGGACGTCTTTATCGTGCTGATTCCCATGGCGGAAGACGGGGAGGCGGAAGACTATTGTAAGAGAGTACAGGAGGCATGTCTTCAATATGAAGATAAAATCCTGGCGCCGTCCGTGGCATGTGGGTTGGTCTATAAGACGAATGTAGAAGAACTTCTGCGCGATAAGCTGCCGGATGCGGAATATGAGATGTTCAACAATAAGTTTGAGATCAAGAACGCACCGGGATACCGGGAACGTCTGGAGCATGGGCTGAACGGCTGAGGCGGTATGGAAAATCCGTGGCCTGAGTGGAGGAGCAGAGGTTATAGGGGATGTTGACAGCAGGTAAGCTGATAGGGTATTGATATGGAAGTGATTGGGAGAGCAGTACGGTGGCGGTACTGCTTTCTTTTTTATATATGTATAAAGCAATTCTAAAATAAATATTAAATCCCTTTTTCTGGTTAAAAACGAGATATTAAGAGAAAACTAAAAAAAATAAGAGAAAACAAGAGAAAATAAAATAAATATGGATGTAAAACAATTTGCAAACAGATGCATATATAGCTAATATATGTTCTAGTGATTAGCACTCAAGAAGATAGAGTGCTAACAAGATAATCAGGCAAAAATAATTTTTATATAAGGAGGCAATCATCATGAAGTTAACACCACTTGGCGACAGAGTTGTTTTAAAACAGTTAGTAGCAGAGGAGACCACCAAGTCCGGTATTGTTCTGCCGGGACAGGGTAAAGAGAAACCGCAGCAGGCAGAAGTGATCGCAGTAGGTCCTGGCGGCGTTGTGGACGGTAAAGAAGTGAAGATGGAAGTAAAGGTTGGCGATCAGGTTATCTTCTCCAAATATTCGGGGACAGAGGTCAAACTCGATGAGGAAGAGTACATCATCGTGAGACAGAATGACATTTTGGCAGTTGTAACAGATTAAATGTTGTCGCATTTAATCTTGAGTGCTTAGCGCACTCGGTTGTGTAAATTAGAAATGATTAGCAAAGTAATATAGAAAAAGCAGGAGGACATAAATCATGGCAAAAGAAATCAAATATGGCGCAGAAGCCAGAGCGGCTTTGGAGTCAGGAGTAAATCAGTTGACCGATACAGTCAGAGTAACCCTTGGACCGAAGGGCAGAAACGTAGTGTTAGACAAATCTTATGGGGCACCCCTCATCACCAATGACGGTGTGACCATTGCCAAAGAGATTGAACTGGCAGATCCCTTTGAGAACATGGGTGCGCAGCTTGTCAAGGAAGTGGCTACCAAGACCAACGATGTGGCTGGTGACGGTACCACAACAGCTACCGTGCTGGCACAGGCTATGGTCAATGCAGGTATGAAGAACCTGGCAGCGGGCGCTAACCCGATCATCTTAAGAAAAGGTATGAGAAAAGCTACCGATGTAGCAGTGGAAGCGATCGCAAAGATGAGTTCCAAGGTAAAAGGCAAGGAGCATATTGCCAGGGTAGCGGCTATTTCCGCAGGGGATGACGAAGTAGGACAGCTGGTAGCAGATGCGATGGAGAAAGTTTCCGGCGACGGTGTCATCACCATCGAGGAGAGCAAGACCATGCTCACAGAACTTGACCTGGTAGAAGGTATGCAGTTTGACAGAGGTTATATCTCTGCTTACATGGCAACAGATATGGATAAGATGGAGGCGATTCTTGACAATCCCTACATCCTGATCACAGATAAGAAGATTTCCAATATTCAGGAGATTCTGCCGTTATTGGAGCAGATCGTACAGACAGGTGCGAAACTTCTGATCATCGCTGAGGATGTGGAAGGTGAGGCGCTCACCACATTGATCGTCAACAAACTGCGCGGTACTTTCAACGTGGTAGCTGTTAAGGCACCCGGCTATGGTGACAGAAGAAAAGCAATGCTTGAGGATATCGCTATTTTGACAGGCGGCGAAGTGATCAGTTCCGAACTTGGTCTGGAACTGAAGGATGCTACTTTAGAGCAGCTTGGACGCGCTAAATCCGTGAAAGTTCAGAAAGAGAACACCGTTATCGTGGATGGCGAGGGCGATAAGGAAGCTATCCAGGCAAGAATCGGCCAGATTAAGAAACAGATTGAGGAGACCACTTCCGATTTCGATAAAGAAAAACTGCAGGAACGCCTTGCAAAACTGGCAGGCGGCGTAGCTGTGATCCGTGTGGGCGCTGCCACAGAGACAGAGATGAAAGAAGCGAAGCTGCGTCTGGAAGATGCGTTGGCAGCTACAAGGGCAGCAGTGGAAGAAGGTATTATCGCAGGCGGCGGTTCTGCATACGTACACGCTTCCAAGGAAGTGACCAAATTGGCGGATACACTGGAAGGCGATGAGAAGACAGGTGCCCAGATCGTGCTGAAAGCACTGGAGGCTCCTTTGTATCATATCGTTGCTAATGCCGGCTTAGAGGGTTCCGTGATCATCAATAAGGTGAGAGAGTCCGAGGTAGGCGTAGGATTTGATGCGCTGAAAGAAGAGTATGTGAACATGGTAGAAGCTGGTATCCTGGATCCTGCGAAGGTGACCAGAAGCGCACTGCAGAATGCTAACAGTGTGGCATCCACCCTGCTTACCACAGAGTCAGTTGTGGCCAACATCAAAGAGCCCGAACCTCCGATGCCCGCAGGCGGCGCTGGCGGCATGGGGATGATGTAAGTGACGCAGACTCAGCAGTCTGCGTCCCAAGAATTGCGTAGCAATTCTTGCTGGCTGTCAGGTAGGATTACAGCATCAGAGAGCAAAATAAGAAGTTATTATAAAGGACGGGTAAGAAGCGGTTGCTTCTTACTCGTCCTTTTTTGGTGGGATTAATCACGCCCTAAAATAGTCAGAATGCATTTTTTCATTGCCTCATAGCTTTCGGGGGTGATGTCATGTTCCATCTTACAGGCATCGTTTGCTGCCACTTTGGGGTTGACACCGAGATGAACCAGCCAGTCTGTCAGCAGGGTATGGCGTTCATAGACACTTTCTGCGATTTTGCGCCCTTCGTCCGTCAGATGGAGATATCCGTCTTCTGAAACAGTGATGTATCCACGATTTTTCAGATTTTTCACAGCAACGCTCACACTGGGCTTGGAAAAATTCAGTTCAGTTGCCACATCAATAGAGCGTACAACGGAAAGACGTTTGCCCAAGATGAGTATAGTTTCAAGGTAATCTTCAAGAGATTCCTCGGATTTGTGCTGGATGTAACTCATTGTATCACTGTCTCCTTTCCAAATAGAATCTTATGATAGGAATTGCGTATCAATAGAGGCCGTTATTTGTGCTGGAATAATTCTTTTATCTATCCTAACATGTTAGGGGCCGGGTTTCAAGATTGGCTGAAAAGGAAAATACGGCATAAGGAAAATACATCGGAGAAACTGGTGAACTGTGCTGTGTATCATGAAACCTGAAAGATTATGGAAATTTTGCACAAAACAATGAGTTAGTTTTCTCTAACATACTGGTTAATATGATGAAACTGTAATTAGTGGCAAAAATAGCATTGACAAAGGCTATGTATCGTCATATTATAATAAATAGTTAGTGAGAACTAACTCGTGCAAAACATAGGGGTGTCTGATGAAGTCTGACATCCGTTATTTTACACATAGGGTTAGTTAAAACTAATACATATACAGTGTAAAATGTTTCGGAATGGAGGAATCTATGATGCCGCTTACATTGGTTGAAGCAGGAGAGGAAAATATTATCAGGAAAATCGGGGGAAAACAGGAAGTCAGAGCACATCTGGAGAACCTTGGTTTTGTTGTGGGAGGGATGGTCACGGTAGTCAGTGCCATCGGGGGTAATGTCATTGTGAACGTGAAAGATTCCCGTGTCGCAGTCAGCAAAGAAATGGCACAGAAAATAATGGTTTAAAAACGAGAAACTTAGTATTAAGGGATGAGGAGGATAATGCAAATGAAAACACTGAAAGAATCAAAAGTCGGCGATACTGTACGGGTTGTGAAGCTTCACGGCGAGGGCGCAGTGAAACGCCGGATCATGGACATGGGATTGACGAAAGGCGTAGATGTGCAGATTCGGAAAGTTGCGCCTTTGGGAGATCCGATTGAAGTGACTGTCCGCGGTTATGAACTTTCCATCAGGAAAGCAGATGCGGAGATGATTGAAGTCGATGTGTGAGAAGAGTTTCTAACCGCTCACAGCAAGGGCTGTTTCGCGGAGAAACACTAAATCTCACACGGAAGAATGCCTAAAAAGATGGCATTCTTCAAAGAAATAGGGGATAATCCCCTTTGTTTTTCACAAAATGGTTAGGTATAACTAACAAGAAGGAGAGGAAAAAATTATGAGTATGCGCATTGCCCTTGCGGGTAACCCCAACTGTGGAAAAACAACGCTGTTCAATGCTCTGACCGGTTCCAATCAGTTTGTTGGAAACTGGCCGGGTGTTACGGTGGAAAAAAAAGAAGGAAAATTAAAGAAGCATGACGGTGTGACAATCACCGACCTTCCGGGTATTTATTCCCTTTCTCCTTATACGTTGGAGGAAGTGGTGGCAAGAAATTACTTGATCAGTGAACGTCCTGATGCGATATTGAATATCGTTGACGGCACAAATTTAGAGAGAAACCTGTATTTGACCACACAACTCACTGAACTTGGCATTCCCGTTGTTATTGCCATTAATATGATGGATGTGGTGGAGAAAAACGGCGACAAGATTAACACGGCGGAGTTGTCGAGGGCTTTGGGATGCAAGGTAATCGAGATTTCCGCCTTGAAGGGTAACGGGATTATGGAGGCAGCGGAGGCTGCAATCGATGCGGCAAAGAATGGCAAGACCGTTCCGATGCACACTTTTTCGGGGACGGTGGAACATGCCCTTGCTCATATCGAGGAGGCTGCGGTACATGGACTTCCGGAGGAACAGCAGCGGTGGTATGCAATCAAGTTGTTTGAGCGGGACGACAAGGTTCTGGAGCAGTTGAAACTGGCCGAGTCTGTGGTTTCCCATATTGAGATGGACATCAAGATGGTTGAGAAAGAGATGGACGATGATGCAGAATCCATTATCACCAACGAGCGGTATATTTATATTGGTAGCATTATCAAAGGATGTTTGAAGAAAAAATCTGCGGGAAAGTTGACCACCTCCGATAAAATTGACAGGATTGTCACAAACCGCTTTCTGGGACTTCCGATTTTTGCAGTTATTATGTATCTGGTTTATTACATTTCCATGGTGACGGTAGGAAGCGCAGCTACGGATTGGGCAAACGATGGACTGTTCGGTGATGGTTTCCATTTGTTCGGCATCGGTTCCTCTGCATATGGGGAGGCAGCTGAAGAATACGGAAACGCGGCACTGATTGTGGACGGTTATGACGCTTATGCGGAAGAGAACGGCGCAGTTCCTACGGGTGATTTCCCTTACGAGGTGGCGGATGATGAAACACTGGAAATAACGGTGGAAACAGCATTTCTTGCCGATTACGAAGGCGCGCTTGCGGTGATGGAGCAGTACGGTGACGAGCCTGATCCGGCGGCTTACGGAGTATGGGTTCCCGGTATCCCTGCAGTAATAGGTGGCGGACTAGAAGCTGTGGGTGCGGCAGAGTGGCTTGCAGGATTGATTAATGATGGTATTGTAGCTGGTGTGGGTGCGGTGCTTGGATTTGTGCCGCAGATGCTTGTTTTGTTCCTGCTTCTTGCTTTCCTTGAAGCATGCGGCTATATGGCGCGTATCGCCTTTGTGCTCGACCGTATTTTCCGTAAGTTTGGATTGTCTGGTAAATCCTTTATCCCGATGCTCATCGGTACCGGCTGCGGCATTCCGGGAATCATGGCGTCAAGGACGATTGAAAACGAACGTGACCGTCGTATGACCATTATGACGACTACCTTTATCCCCTGCGGCGCAAAGGTTCCGTTTATCTCCATGGTTGCAGGGGCGATTTTCGGTGGCTCCGCATGGGTGGCGACCAGCGCGTATTTCGTTGGTATGGCAGCAATCATTATTTCCGGTATTATGTTAAAAAAGACCAGAATGTTTTCAGGAGATCCGGCGCCCTTCGTTATGGAACTTCCGGCTTATCATATGCCAACGGCAGGCAATGTGCTGCGCTCCATGTGGGAACGTGGATGGTCCTTCATCAAGAAGGCGGGTACGATCATTCTGCTCTCTACCATCATAATCTGGTTTACGACTTACTTTGGATTTACTTCGGAAGGGTTCCGGATGCTTGGCGAGGAGGAAATGGATCAGTCGCTCCTTGCTGCGATCGGTGGCGCAATTTCTTGGATTTTTATACCACTTGGTTGGGGTATTTGGCAGGCGGCAGTAGCATCTATCACAGGTCTTGTGGCGAAGGAGAATATCGTCGGCACAATGGGTATTCTCTATCCTGGCGGATGGCCTGAGATTGCGGTGAATTTCAGTATGGTAGCGGGCTATTCCTTCCTTGTGTTCAACCTTCTGTGCGCGCCTTGCTTTGCGGCGATTGGCGCCATCAAGCGGGAGATGAACAATGCGAAGTGGACGTGGTTCGCGATCAGTTATCAGTGTGGGTTAGCTTACGCAGTGGCATTGATGGTTTACCAGATTGGTTCGGCATTTACGGGAAATCTGAATGTTATTGGTTTACTTGCAGCCATCGTCATCCTTGGCAGTATGATCTATATGCTGTTCAGACCTTATAAAGAGGCGACAAAGCTGACCACAAATATGAAGGTGAAAATGGCGAGATAACAGCGAGAGCAGGAGAATGCTTTAGCCGAGTTGTTATATAAAATAGGAATGATAAGGACAGGGAGATTTCGATGCTTATATGGGTTATGGAAAATATGGCAACAATCATCATCAGTATAGTTCTGATTATCGTGGTGGCGGCTGTCGTTACCGGTATGATACGAAATAAGAGAAAGGGAAATTCTTCTTGCGGCTGCGGATGTGCAGGCTGTGCTATGAATGGCGCCTGCCATCCCGGAGCAGAAACTGAAAAATGTGGTGGCAAAGGCAGGATACGATGTCGTATCCGTAAGCAGTGAGCCGTATGAGAAGAAAGGGCTGTTCACAAACGAAAAATACAAAGGCAACGCCCTGCGCCAGAAGGTCTACACGGTGGATTTCCTTTCCAAGAAGAAAAAGGTCAATGTGGGAGAAATACAGTAACTTGGAAATTAAATATTTTGATTAATTATTTCGCATTCCGGAGTACATACCAATAATTTTAATTTTATAATATTATCTGATTCCGAATTGCGTAATTTTATCAAATCGTTTTGGATTGTATCAATTATTTTCTGTGACATTGAGATTCCATTGTTAATGTTCCACCCATAGTCCCTTTCTTCACCAAAGGAAAAATTACGTAGCATAAATTCAATAAAGAACGGAATCCAGTTATAATCTCCTAACCCACTATGTACAAAAGAATTTGCCCATCTGTAAATACGAATAATGTTTTCCAGTTTTATAGGAAAGATAATGTCACTTTTATACTTTTTAATGACATCAAATATATCTTCTTCGAATATAGCTTTTATATTTTGGATCTTTTTTGATTGTCCACGAATACAGACTACATAAGTCTTCAACATCCAGTAAAATGCGTCTTAAAATTTGTTCGTACTCATTTGTTAAAAATTTAGTATGTTTGTCTGCTGCAGCAATTTTCAGTGTGTCAAAAAAATCATGAGTAAAGATTCGTCTCATGACATAAAGAACGGAAAGCGCGTGGCAAACATAAAAATTTTTGTCTTGCGTCTTTTTATTAAATTCTTTTTGTGATGTAACAATTATTCCTTCGATAAGTTGCTCATTACTACGTTTCGGTAAATTTTTTATTTCAAGGCGATTTTTAAGTTCATTTTCAAGAGGAGCAAAATTATCATTCATTAACCATTCAAGGTAGTTTAAAAAATCTACTTGCATAGCATCGGGAAGAGCATTTGCTCCGATAAACAGAAAATTTCCATATTCCATGTTTGTTTTCCTCCAGATTAAAGTTTTAATATATAATCTGATTGAAATGTTCGTAATCATATAAATAAATATTGTAACATTATAAAACAGATTTTCAATAGTGTTCTTTAAAAATATAAGTTTTTGTGCCGTGTACACCCCTTGAGGCCAAAATTAAAAAGTAAGAGGTAAAATTAAAAGGTTCGGGGCAAAGTTACATTGTGTCAAAGACGACTATTAGATAGAGGACAGTATAATAGGGACATATGAGGCATGGAGTATACATAATACG